>UQLW01000011.1 GCA_900542005.1 uncultured Eubacteriales bacterium | reverse complement strand
CCCTGTCGCGGGATCCCATTCCACCACGCTTTGATACTGCCGCAGCCGCAGCGGCTGCGTTACATAGCTTTGCCCGCTCTCCGGAAGATAGACCGCCAGGCGGACGGTTTCCGGCAGCGCCCGCTCCAAATACCAGCCGCCGTCTGCCGATACGATCTTGCCCTCTATCCTACCCCCATCGTAGACATGGGTCAGCATGCCGCTCCATCCCTCCGGCGCCACGGCTACAAGGGGCCCGACCGCATCGCGGGTAAGCCCTTCATCCTGAAGGCGGCTGTTGTCCAGGCCGCGCCACTGCCCCGCGTCGTCGGCGGTCAGGATATCGAGATAGGCGGTCTGCTGGAGTCCACCCTTTACCCGAACGCGCAGGCTGCGCCACGGCCAATAATTCAGCGGATTAAAATCATTCCAACGGCCTAAATCCACGGTTTCCGGGATCAGCGCCTTAACCGTGGAGGCGGTAGGCTGCGTATCTGCCGTTTCCTCCTCCGGTTCCGCCAGCGCCGCCGGCGAAGCCCAAAGCAAAAGGGCCAATACCCACAGCACGATCCGCTTTCCCATCATCCCTTCCCCCTTTTCATCACGGCAGCGGCCCGCCCCACAGCTCAGGCAACGGCTCTCTTATTTAGACTCTATACGGTGCGTTGGGTTCCCCCGCGCCGAAAAAAGCATGGCGCGCCGCCCGGCACCCCCCGGCGGCGCCCTTCATACTTTATAGTATATCATCCGGATCAATACGAAAGAAAAAGGGAGCTGTAAACAATGTGTACTTCAAAAAATTGTGGCCTTACAGTCATGGTATCCCTGCCGGTCGCGGCCGCGGCCGCCCTGCTCTTCTTTTTGGGCTGCTTCCCCCATCTGGCCCTGGCGGTCCCCTTTATCCTGCTCTGCTCCGCTCTGGCGCTGGCGGTCCTGGCGCTTTTGATCGTCTCGGCCCGCTTTTTCTCCCCCGTGCTTGCCAGCGTGCTCTGCTGGGGCCCGTGCCTGTCGGCCGCCTGTCTTTTCACGCTTTTTTTCTCCATTGTCGCCCTGTCCAGCTCGCTGCCGCCCGGCAGTGTGCTGCCGGCCCTGCTTATCTTCGCGCTGTCGCTCAGCTTTCTTGTCATGCTGTGTGCGCTGGGGCAGCTGCTGTTCTGCCTGCTTGAGGAGCTGGCCCTGCGAAGATAGGCCCGCAATCCTTTACGGACGGCAGGATTCCATGGTATACTAGGGAAAAACATCCGGCTGATGGCCGCATGCACCGGGAGGCTGATTTTATGGCGACGCTTTCTTTGTTGGATATCGACGCGAACCTGCGTCAGGGGCTGAATATCCCGGAGGATACGCAATTCTTCGATGCCTTCTCCGCCCCCTTTTCCTGCTATGGGCTGCCGGATGACGCGGGCATCCCCCCGCGCCGCCTGCCGCCCGCCGTGCTGGAGCAGGCTTCGCCGCAGCTCAAGGCGCTTAGCTATCATACGGCCGGCGTCCGGATCCGGTTTGCGACCGACGCGCAGGCCATCCATCTGGCAGTAGAGCTCTACGAGAAATGCCTCTTTCCCCACATGCCCCTGACGGGTACCTCGGGAATCGATGTCTTTTCCGACGGATGCTATCGCGCGACAATCCGCCCCGGCTTCGACCCTGACGGCAGTCCCGCCCTCCGGTATATGGGCTCGGTGCCGCTGCCCGGGCCCGCCCTTAAGCAGGTAACCCTTTATCTGCCGCTGTATAACGGGGTCCGTTCGCTGTCCGTGGGCCTGCCGCCAAAGGCGCTCCTTCAGTCCGGCGCGGGGTACCGGCTCGATAGGCCGGTGCTTTTCTATGGCTCCTCCATTACCCAGGGTGGCTGCGCCTGCCGCACCTCCACCTGCTATACCGCGCTGGTCAGCCGCTGGCTGGATGTGGACCATATCAACCTTGGCTTCTCCGGCAACGCGCTGGGCGAGCCTTTTATGGCCCGCTACATCGCCTCCCTCCCCCTGGCGGCCCTCGTCCTGGACTATGACCACAATGCGCCGGACGCCGCCCATCTCATCCAGACCCACGGCCCCTTTTTCGATGTCATCCGCGCCTGCCAGCCCCATCTCCCCATCCTGCTGATGACCCGGCCGGACTTTGTGGCCGGGGATCCTGAGATGGAGGCCCGCCGCGCCGCGGTAAGGGCTACCTATGAAAGGGCGCGGGCCGCCGGGGACCGCCTGGTGTGGTTCCTGGACGGCGAAACCCTGCTTATGGGGCGGGAGCGTGCCGGCTGCACCGTCGACGGCTGCCACCCCAACGATCTGGGCTTTATGCGCATGGCCCGGAGGGTGGAGCCGCTGCTATGCCAGATGTTGGGCTTTTAGGTGGCGGGAATCAGCCCACACGGGACATATTCCGTCCCGCAATTTGCCCATAGCCGCCCCTTGCTTCTCCCTCGCGTCCGTTCCCCAATTCTGCAATTTTTTTCCTATATTCAAGCCTTTATGGCAGGGCTGCCTCCGGAAATCCGGCGGCGGCCTTTTTTTGTGAGAATTCTGTCATAAAATGTTGACAAGCACACATATCGTTATTATAATATCGATAATGGAATATGGATACATCGGCGTATTCGGTATCCGCTTTCCAGGATGATTTTGATTCCCAGGCCAAAGGCCTACCCGAAAAAATGTGAATGGAGAAGGTTTATCATGACGAACAAAATCACCATCATCGGCGCCGGCAGCGTAGGCTCCACCATCGGATATACCTTGGCTGTCAACGGCATCGCCTCCGAAGTTGTCCTGATCGACGTCAACACCCAGAAGGCGCTGGGCGAGGCCATGGACATCCGCCAGGCGACGCCCTTCACCTCCCAGACGCAGATCTATGCCGGCAGCTATGCCGATGCGGAGAATTCCAATATCGTCATCGTTACCTCCGGCATCGCCCGCAAGCCCGGTCAGTCCCGCATCGACCTGACCCAGACGAACGTGGATATCATCAAGAGCATCGTGCCCCAGGTCGTCAAGCATGCGCCCAACGCCATTTACATCCTGGTCAGCAATCCGGTCGATATCCTGACCTATGTCTTCGCCAAGGTATCGGGCCTGCCCTCCAATCACATCATGGGCTCCGGCACCATCCTGGACACCGCCCGGCTGCGCACCCGCCTGGCCGAATATTTTTCCATCAGCCAGAAGAACGTGCATGCCTATGTGCTGGGCGAGCATGGCGACAGCTCCTTTATCCCCTGGTCCATGGCGACCATCTCCAGCATTCCGCTGGAGGACTACCGCAACAGCTTGAACAAATCTGCGACGCTTCTGCCTGACCTTGATTATGAAGAGGTGGAAAAATATGTGCGCACCTCCGGCGGCAAGATCATCGGCCGCAAGGGCGCGACCTATTACGCCATCGCAGCTTCGGTATGCCATATCTGCAAATGTATTTTCAGTAGCACCGATACTGTGCTGACGGTTTCGTCCATGATGAACGGCGAGTTTGGCCTGCACGACGTATGCTTAAGCATCATGTCCGTGGTCGGCTCCACCGGCATCAAGGGCAACATCGCCCCCGCGCTTACCGATGAAGAGATCCACAAGCTCTATCACAGCGCCGACGTGCTGAAGGACGTCATCAAGCAGATCAACATTTAAGACGGAAAGGGAAAATCGGGAGGATCGATATGCAATACCGTACAGAACGCGATTCCATGGGCGAGATGCAGGTGCCTGCCGACCGCTATTGGGCGGCGCAGACCCAGCGCAGCTATCAGAACTTCAAAATCGGCGGCGAGCTGATGCCCCGCGAAATCACCCACGCCTTCGGCATCCTGAAAAAGGCCGCGGCCCGGGCGAACCACGAGCTGGGCAAGCTGGACGATGAAAAGCTCGCCGCCATTGAGCAGGCCTGCGACGAGGTCATTGATGGCAAGCTTTACGACCACTTCCCGCTGGTGGTCTGGCAGACGGGCAGCGGCACCCAGTCCAACATGAACGCCAACGAGGTCATCGCCAACCGCGGCAACGAAATCGCCGGCAAAAAGCTGCTGCATCCCAATGACCACATCAACATGTCGCAGAGCTCCAACGATACCTTCCCCACTGCCATGCATATCGCTGCAGTGATCGGGATTGAGGATAAGCTTTTCCCCGCCATGGATCAGCTCATCGCCACCTTCAAGCGCCTGGAGCAGGAAAACGAAGGCATTGTAAAGAGCGGCCGCACCCATCTGCAGGACGCTACGCCCATCCGCTTCTCCCAGGAGATCAGCGGCTGGCGCAATATGCTGGAGAAGACCCGCCAGATGCTGGAGGCTTCCCTGCCCGGCCTGAAGGAGCTGGCCCTGGGCGGCACCGCCGTGGGCACCGGGCTGAACGCGCCCAAGGGCTTTGCCGAGGCGGTGGCCTGCCAGGTATCCGAGCTCACCGGCAAGCAGTTCGTAACCGCCGCCAACAAGTTCCATGCGCTGACCAGCAAGGACGACCTCGTCTTTGCCCACGGCGCGCTGAAGGCTCTGGCGGCCAACCTCATGAAAATCGCCAACGACGTGCGCTGGCTGGCCAGCGGCCCCCGCTGCGGCCTGGGTGAAATCTTCATTCCCGAGAATGAGCCCGGCAGCTCCATCATGCCCGGCAAGGTGAACCCCACCCAGTGCGAGTCCATGACCATGGTAGCCGTGCAGGTCATCGCCAACGACGTGGCAGTCGGTATGGCTGCCTCTCAGGGTAACTTTGAGCTGAACGTGTTCATGCCCGTACTCATCTACAACTTCCTGCAGTCTGTGCGCCTGCTGGCCGACGGTATCGTCTCCTTTAACGACAACTGCGTGGCCGGCATCACCGCCAACCGCGAGAAGATGCATCACAACCTGTACAATTCCCTGATGCTGGTAACGGCGCTGAACCCCTATATTGGCTACGATAACGCCGCCAAAACGGCGAAAAAGGCCTATAAAGAAAATATTTCCCTGAAGGAAGCCTGCGTGGCGCTGGGCTTTTTGACGGCTGAACGCTTCGACGAGGTTTTCCACCCCGAAGAGATGGCATAAGGACAGTTTGCGAGGAAACACGATATGATTTACAGCTATTATCCGGGATGTACCCTGAAAACCAAGGCCAAGGAGCTGGACCGGTACGCCCGCAGCTCCGCCCAGGCGTTGGGGATCGAGCTATCTGAGCTGCCCGATTGGCAGTGCTGCGGCGCGGTGTACCCCATGGCCCGGGATGAAATCGCCACGCGCCTCTCCTCGGTGCGCGCGCTGGCCTCAGCACGGGAGCTTGGCCAGGACCTTGTTACCCTGTGCTCGGCCTGCCACCATGTCATCAAGCGCGTGAACCATGACATGGCCAGCGATGAGGATATCCGTACCAAGGTAAACAACTACCTGGATCTTCCCGAGCCCTATGCCGGCGAAACGCGCGTGCTCCATTATCTGGAGCTTCTGCGGGATGTGGTCGGCTTTGACGGGCTAAAAAAGAAGGTGGCCAATCCCCTGAAGGGCCGCAGGATCGCTGCCTATTATGGCTGCCTGCTGCTGCGCCCCAGCAAGGAGCTCGGCTTTGACAATCCGGAAAACCCCTCCATCATGGAGGATTTCATCCGGGCCCTGGGCGCTGAGCCTGTGATCTATGCCTACCGTAACGAATGCTGCGGCGGCTACGTCACCCTGGAGAACAACGGCCTGGTCCAGAAAAAATGTAACGCCATCATGGCGTCGGCCAGGGATGCCGGTGCGGAGGCCCTCATCACCGCCTGTCCGCTTTGCATGTATAATCTCGACGCCAACGCCACCGCAGAGAAGCTGCCGGTCCATTACTTTACCGAGCTTCTGGCCGAGGCCCTGGGCGTGAAATAGGAAAGGAGGATTTGCTGTGCACGGAACCGATCAAGAGCTGGCTGAAACCATCCGCCGGATCAGCGGGGTCAATACCCGCAAATGCATGAAGTGCGGCAAGTGCTCCGGCGCCTGCCCGGCCTTCGATGAGATGGATATCCATCCCCACAAGTTTGTCTCCATGGTGGAAAGCGGCGATATCGAGGCCCTTATGGCCTCTAAAAGCCTGTGGAACTGTCTCTCCTGCTTCGCTTGCGTGGAGCGCTGCCCCCGCAGCGTCGAGCCGGCCCGCCTTATCGAGGCGGTTCGCGTGGCGGTCATCCGCCAGCAGGGCGCCAGCCATATGAAGCCTGACGCCGTCCCCGGCCTGCTCAACGACAAGCTTCCCCAGCAGGCGATCACCAGCGCGCTGCGCAAGTACCAGAAATAATGCCAAAAAGGATGGAAGTGAAATAAGTGCAGAAAATCGGAGTCTTTGTTTGCTGGTGCGGCAGCAATATCGCGGCGACCGTGGATGTGGCCGCCGTTGCCGAGGCCGTCAAAAGCGAGCCTGGCGTGGTCTATGCTACGGATTATCAATATATGTGCTCAGAGGGCGGTCAATCCCGCATCCGCAACGCCATCAAGGAATATGGGCTGACCGGCGTAGTGGTGTGCTCCTGCTCGCCCCGTATGCATGAGGCCACCTTCCGCAAAACCGCGCAGGCCGCAGGGCTTAACCCCTATATGGTGGAAATCGCCAATATCCGCGAGCACTGCTCATGGATCCACAAGGACAAGGCCGAGGCCACGGAAAAGGCCATCATCCTGGCCCGTACGGCTATCGCCAAGCTGAACCTGAACCAGCCCCTGATCGCCGGGGAGAGCCGCGTGGTCAAGCGCGCCCTGGTCATTGGCGGAGGCATCGCCGGCATCCAGTCCGCCCTGGATATCGCCGACGCCGGATATGAGGTGGACATCGTGGAGAAATCCCCCACCATCGGCGGCAAGATGGCCCAGCTGGATAAAACCTTCCCCACCCTGGACTGCGCGGCCTGTATCCTGACGCCCAAGATGGTGGATGCCGCCGCCCATGAAAAGATTCATCTGTATACCTATAGCGAGGTAGAATCTGTCTCCGGCTTTGTGGGGAACTTTACCGTCAACATCCGCAAAAAGGCCCGCAGCGTCAACGCCGACCTGTGCACCGGCTGCGGCGACTGTACCAAGAAATGCCCTTCCCGCAAGGCCAAGGACGAGTTCAATATGGGCCTCAATAACCGCGGGGCGATCTACATCCCCTTTGCCCAGGCCATCCCCAACGTGCCCGTCATTGACCGCGAGCAGTGCATCAAGTTCCGCACCGGCAAATGCGGCCTGTGTGAAAAGACCTGCTCGGCTAAGGCCATCGACTTCACCCAGAAGGATGAAATCGTCGAAGAGCGGTACGGCGCGATCGTGGTAGCTACAGGCTTTAAGCCCATTTCGATGGAGAATTTCAATGAATTCGCCTATTCCCAGAGCCCCGACGTCGTCACCAGCCTGGAGTTCGAGCGGATCATGAACGCGGCCGGCCCCACCAAGGGACAGCTGCTGCGCCCCTCCGATAACACGCATCCCCACGAGATCGTCTTTGTGCAGTGCGTCGGCTCCCGCGATACCTCCGGCTGCGGCAAGCCCTACTGCTCCAAGATCTGCTGTATGTATACGGCTAAGCACGCCATGCTGGTACGCGAAAAGTATCCCGATGTTAACGTGCACGTCTTCTATATTGACGTGCGTACGCCGGGCAAGAACTTCGACGAGTTCTATCGCCGCGCGGTGGAGGAATACAACGTCGATTATATCAAGGGCATGGTCGGCAAGGTATCGCCCCAGGGCGGCAAGCTCCGTGTGCAGGGGTCCGATCTGCTGGCTGACCGGCAGATTGTCATCGACGCCGATATGGTGGTGCTGGCCGCCGCCATCGAGCCCGATCCTTCGGCCAAGGGCCTAGCCACCATGCTGACCGCCAGCATCGATACCAATAACTTCTTTACCGAAGCCCACCCCAAGCTTCGCCCGGTGGAAAGCCCCACCGCCGGCGTCTTCCTCTCCGGCGTGTGCCAGGGCCCCAAGGATATCCCCGAGACGGTAGCCCAGGCCTCCGCCGCCGCCAGCAAGGTGATCGGCCTGTTGTCCAAGGATAAGCTACTGTCCAACCCCTGCGTGGCCGGCTCCGACGAGATGCTGTGCAACGGCTGCTCCGCCTGCGAAAAGGTATGCCCCTATGGCGCCATCAGCTATGTGGAGAAGGAGTACCGCATCGCCGGTAAAACGCAGGTGCGCCGTGTGGCCCAGGTCAATCCGGCCATCTGCCAGGGCTGCGGCGCCTGCACGGTAACCTGTCCCTCCGGCGCAATGGACCTGAAGGGCTTCTCGACCAAACAGATCATGGCGGAGGTGGACGCGATATGTCGCTAGAAACGCAAAACAAAGAATTTAAGCCCCTGATCGTCGCCTTTTGCTGCAACTGGTGCAGCTATGCGGGCGCGGATCTGGCCGGCACCAGCCGCCTTTCCTACCCCGCCACGGTTAAAGTGATCCGCGTACCCTGCTCCTGCCGGGTAAACCCGCTTTTTGTGCTTCGCGCCTTTCAGCGGGGCGCCGACGGCGTCATCATCGCCGGCTGCCATCCTGGCGACTGCCACTATACCACGGGCAACTACTATGCCCGCCGCCGGATGACGCTGCTGTTTAGTATGCTGGACTACCTGGGCATTGAGCGGGAGCGTACCCGCGTGGAGTGGATCTCCGCCGCGGAGGGCGTTAAATTCTCCACGACAATGAATGAATTCGCCCAAACCATTCAGGCCCTCGGCGAAAATAAGAGGCTGGAGGATCTCAGATGCAAAGAATCTTTGGAATAATCAGCGAGAAGGCCAAGCAGCTTTTGTCCGACGGCACCTGTAACCGGATGATCGGCTGGAAGCGCGGAGAGTTCTTCTACGACCCCACGCCGGCCGTTTTCGAGGGGGCCGGCGATCTGGAAGATTTTGTCTATGACGGCTTCTGCGGAAGCAATCTGAGCAAGTATCTTATCCAGCAATCGGCCAAGGAGGGCAGGATCCTGGCGCTGCTCAAGCCCTGCGATACCTACAGCCTGAACCAGCTGGTAAAGGAGCATCGCGTACGCCGGGAGAACGTCTATGTGCTGGGCGTGGAGTGCCGCGGCATGCTGGATATTGACAAGATCCGGGCGCTGGGCGCCAAGGGGATCGAGTCCATCGAGGAGGATGGCGATCAGCTGACCGTCCATACCCTCTATGGCGATAAGACCATCGGCCGCAGCGAGGTGCTGCTGGAAAAATGCCGCTGCTGCAAGAGCAAGGAGTTTGCCACCCATGACGATTTAGCCGTCACCGGCGAGCCCATGCCCGAAGCCCCGGCCGATCGCTTCGATCAGGTCAAGGATCTGGAGGCAATGACGCCCGACGAGCGTTTCTCCTTCTGGCGTAGCGAGCTTTCCAAGTGCATCCGCTGCAATGCCTGCCGCAATGTGTGCCCGGCCTGCTCCTGCGTCAAGTGCGTCTTCGACAACGATGCCTCCGGCGTAGCCAGCAAAGCCAACACCGACACCTTTGAAGAAAATATGTTCCATATCATCCGGGCTTTCCATGTGGCGGGGCGCTGTACCGACTGCGGCGAATGCTCCAGGGTATGCCCGCAGCACATCCCGCTGCACCTTCTCAACCGCAAGTTCATCAAGGATATCAACGAATTCTACGGGGAATATCAGGCCGGGGCCGATACCGAATCCCGGGGCCCGCTGACCGACTACACCACCGACGATGTCGAACCCAGCGTCGTCATGCACAGGGAGGGGGGAAAATAATGCTTAAGCTTGCCATTGAACGGCTGCCGGAGCTTTTTGCCGGCCTCTCCCGGGAACGTGCGCTCTACCTGCCGGTAGAGCAGGCCGGCCAGGTGGAATACGGCCTTTGGTCTGCCGAAGCCAAGGTGCGGCTTGACGCCCTTAACACGGTCAAATCCGCCAAGGATCTCTTCTTCCCTCAAAGTGAAAACCTGATGGCCTTTAAGACCCAGGGCAAGCAGATTTCCATTCTGGATACCCGCACGGAGCCGCAGCCCTTCGTCATCTTCGGCGTACGGGCCTGCGACGCCGCCAGCTTCGATATCCTGGACCGGGTGTTCCTGGCTGATCCCGTGGACAGCTACTATGCCGCCCGCCGCGAGCAGGGCGCCGTCATCACCCGCGCCTGCTTCGAGCCGGAGGAAAGCTGCTTCTGCGGCGCCTTTGGCATCGATGCCCTGCACCCTGCCGGCGACATCGCTACCTGGGAAACCGGCGGCTTCCTCTACTGGGACAGCCTGACGGATAAGGGCGCAGCCCTAACGGAAGCGGTTTCAGCGCTCTTTGAGCCCGCCGGGGACGGCGAGCTTGCATCCGCCCTCGACCAGGCTAAGGCGATCTTTGAGAAGCTCCCCCTGCACGATTTGAGCCTGGAGGGCTTCGACGGCGAGGCCACCGCCCGGCTGTTCGATTCGCCCAAGTGGCAGGAGCTCTCCCAGAGCTGCATCGGCTGCGGTACCTGCACCTTTGTCTGCCCCACCTGCCAGTGCTACGATATCCGCGATTATGATACCGGTCACGGGATTCAGCGCTTCCGCTGCTGGGACAGCTGCATGTACTCGGACTTCACCAAGATGGCCCACGGCAACCCGCGCACCACGCAGCTGGAGCGCTTCCGCCAGCGGTTCATGCATAAGCTCGTCTATTTCCCCGCCAACAACGATGGCGCTTATTCCTGCGTAGGCTGCGGACGCTGCCTGAACAAGTGCCCCATTTCCATGAATATTGTCAAAGTCATCAAGACCTTGGGGGTGAAAGAAGATGTATAGCGCGCAAAACGAAACGCTGATCCCGAAGCTGGGCGTGGTGACCGACGTTCGGGTGGACACGCCGGACGTCAAAACCTTCCGGGTCAACGCGCTGGAGGGCGGCGTATGCTTCAAGCATATCCCCGGCCAGTGTGCCATGCTGTCCATACCCGGCGTAGGCGAGGCGATGTTTTCCATCACCTCCTCCCCTACCGATACGGAATACATGGAATTCAGCATCAAAAAATGCGGCTGCCTGACCGATTGGCTTCATCAGATGGATGTGGGGCAGCAAATCACCATCCGCGGCCCCTATGGCAACGGCTTCCCCGTGGAAACGGACCTGAAGGGGAAGGACCTGCTCTTCATTGCCGGCGGCATTGGCCTGGCGCCGCTGCGCTCGGTTATCCGCTATGTGCTGCACAACCGCGATAACTATGGCAAGGTGGACATCGTCTATGGCGCCCGTTCCGCCGATGATCTTGTCGATATTGAGGAGATCCGCAAGGAATGGTCCACGGCGGAGAATGTCAACGTATACCTGACCATCGACCGCGAGCAGGAAGGCTGGGACGGCCATGTGGGCTTTGTCCCCAGCTATGTGAAGGAGCTTTGCTTCGCTGTGGATAAGACGGTTCTGCTCTGCGGCCCGCCCATTATGATTAAGTTCACCCTGGCCTCTCTGCAGGAGCTGGGCTTCGATAAAACCCAGGTGTTCACCACCATGGAGCTGAAGATGAAGTGCGGCGTCGGCAAGTGCGGCCGGTGCAACATCGGCTCCAAGTATGTCTGCAAGGATGGGCCCGTCTTCCGCTGTGACGAGCTTGACGAGCTGCCCAACGAATATTGATCGTAAGAGAGGATCTGAAGATGGAAAATATGGTGAATGTCTTTCTGATGGGCAAGAAATATTCCGTCCCGTCGAACCTGACGATCATGGGCGCGATGGAATACGCCGGCTACCAGCTGATCCGCGGCTGCGGCTGCCGGAACGGCTTCTGCGGCGCCTGTGCCACGATTTACCGCATCAAGGGCGACCGCGAGCTAAAGGCGTGCCTGGCCTGCCAGACCAAGGTGGAGGACAATATGTATGTGGCGACCCTCCCCTTCTTCCCCCTGGTCAAGCAGGTGTACGACATGGAGAAGGTTGCCCCTACCGAGCAGATTATGATGCAGCTTTATCCGGAAATCTACAGCTGTATCGGCTGCAACGCCTGCACCAAGGTCTGCCCGCAGGGCCTGAACGTCATGCAGTATATCGCCTATGCCCAGCGCGGCGAATATGAAAAATGCGCCGAGGCTTCCTTTGACTGCGTCATGTGCGGCATCTGCTCCTCCCGGTGTCCCGCCGGCATCTCCCATCCCCAGGTCGCCATGCTTGCGCGCCGCCTGAACGGAAAGTATCTGGCTCCCAAGAGCCAGCATCTGGCCGACCGTGTGCAGGAGATCCACGACGGTACCTTTACCGAGCTTCTCGAGGCGCTGATGGGCAAGCCGGTGGAGGAAATGCAGGAGCTTTATAACCACCGCGAAATTGAGAAATAAGGAGGCCTTCTATGTATTCCGAAAAATTTACCGAGTCCCTCCGCAGGGTGGAGGCGGCCCGCGAGGCGAACATTGCCTATGAGCCGGCCCGTATGACGGCAAAGGAAAAGGAAGACCTGCTTGCCGCCTATCATCCCGACTATAAGAAAGAGGAATTTGAAGCCCTGCAGGTCGGCCCCAACCAGGGCGAGCAGGTGCCCCATGAGCTGGCGGAAATGCTTCAGGCCCGCAGCCGAATCAATCCCGATGAGATCGACCTCGCCCATCCGGATTATGACGTGGATGTGCTGGTGATCGGCGGCGGCGGCGCAGGTTCCTCTGCGGCTATCGAGGCGGATAACGCCGGTGCCAACGTCATGATCGTGACCAAGCTGCGCATTGGCGATGCCAATACCATGATGGCCGAGGGCGGTATCCAGGCTGCTGATAAGCCCAACGACTCCCCCGCCATCCATTTCCTTGACGCCTTTGGCGGGGGCCACTTCGCAGCCAAGCGAGATCTTCTCTATAAGCTCGTCACCGAGGCGCCGGAAGCCATCCAGTGGCTGAACGATCTGGGCGTTGAGTTCGACAAAACGCCCGATGGCACCATGGTCACCACCCATGGCGGCGGCACCTCCCGCAAGCGTATGCACGCGGCCAAGGACTACTCCGGGGCCGAGATCATGCGGACGCTGCGGGACGAGGTGCTCAACCGTGGGATCCCGGTGGTCGATTTCACCGCCGCCATCGAGCTCATCCTTGACGAAAAGGGCAATGCCTCCGGCGCGGTGCTGATGAACATGGAAACCCGTGAGCTGCTTGTCGCCCGGGCCAAGACCGTAATCATTGCCACCGGCGGCGCTGGCCGGATGCATTATCAGGGCTTCCCGACCTCCAACCACTATGGAGCCACCGCCGACGGCCTTGTGCTGGGCTATCGGGTGGGAGCCAAGCTGCTCTATGCCGATACCCTGCAGTACCATCCCACCGGCGCCGCCTATCCTGAGCAGATCTTCGGCGCGCTGGTTACGGAGAAGGTCCGTTCTCTGGGCGCCAAGCTGGTGAACGCCGAAGGCGAGGTCTTCATGCATCCGCTGGAAACCCGGGACGTTGCGGCTGCCTCCATCATCCGCGAATGCACCAGCCGCAGCAAGGGCCTGGATACCGGCAGCGGCTGTGCGGTGTGGCTGGATACCCCGATGATTGAGAAAATCGGCGGCGAAGGTACCATCATGGCCCGTATTCCGGCCATGCACCGCATGTTTGCCAAGTATGGCATCGATATCCGCTACGAGCCCATCCTCGTCTATCCCACGCTTCACTATCAAAACGGCGGCCTGGACATCACCCCCGACTGCATGACGACCACCGTGGAGAATCTCTTTGTGGCTGGCGAGGCCGTTGGCGGCATTCATGGCCGCAACCGCCTGATGGGCAACTCCCTGCTGGATATCATCGTCTTTGGCCGTAACGCCGGCCGTAACGCCGCCGTCAAGTCCAAGGATGTTACCGTGGGCCAGCTCACCCTGGAGCATGTGCAGCGTTTCCATGACGAGCTCGATGCCGCCGGCATCCACAGCGATGCCGTCTCGCCCAAGCTTCTGCCCAACTACACCCGTCACGGCGATACCATCTAAACCAAACCTACAGCAATACGAAGAAAGAAGGAGGATGCGGCGGCGGGCGTCCTTCGCCCGCGCCGCGTTGGATTATGGAATTAGCTAGCATTCTGGAAACCCTGATGATCATCAGCTTCGGCGTATCCTGGCCCCTCTCCATCATTAAATCGGTCCGCTCCAAGTCTACCCAGGGAAAGAGCCTGCCCTTTATGCTTTTCATTTTCTTTGGCTATATCTGCGGCCTGGGCTCCAAGTTCCTCTCCCATACCTTTAATCTGGCTTTCTGGTTCTATTTCCCCAATATCATCATGGTTGCGACCGATATCTGCCTCTACTTCCGCAACAAGAAATACGAGGCCCAGCAGGCTGCTGCGAAATAGGGTGTAACGCATGAAACTCCAATCCATTTCGACGCAGACATTACACCGTATTCCGCTCTATCTCAACTACCTGCGCTCTTTGCCCGAGGGCGGCTCCGAGAACATCTCGGCCACCGCCATTGCCGAGGCGTTGGGATTGAATGATGTCCAGGTACGGAAGGATCTCGCCCAGGTCAGCTCCGGCGGCCGGCCCAAGATCGGTTATGTCACAAAGCGCCTGATCGCCGATATTGAAGAATTCATGGGCTACAACGATACCCGCAGCGCGATTGTAGCCGGCGCCGGAAATCTGGGCCGCGCGCTGTTTTCCTACGGTGGTTTTTCAGAATATGGATTGGAGCTTGTCGCCGCCTTTGATGTGGACGCATCCTTAATCGGCACAAGGATTGCAGGCAAGCCTGTATTATCCTTCGACAGGATGAGGGATCTTTGCCAGCGGATGAAAATCCGTATCGGCATCATAACCGTCCCCGCTGACGCCGCCCAGCAGGTGTGCGATCAAATGGTGGAAAGCGGGATCCTCGCCATCTGGAATTTCGCTCCCGTCCATCTCAACGTGCCCGAGGGCGTGTTGGTCCGCTATGAGAACATCGCCTGCTCCCTGGCCGTGCTGGCCAAGCGTCTCAACGACAAACTCATCGAAAATTGATTGCATGGCAATCGTGGAAGAGGTCATCAAAATGAAAGTTACCGTATGCATTGGCAGCTCCTGCCACCTAAGAGGTTCCCAGAAAATTGTTGAACGGCTTCAGGCCCTCATCGCTGAGCATCAGCTGCAGGACAAGGTCGACCTGGCCGCTACCTTCTGCACCGGACACTGCCAGGAAGGCGTATGTACCACGGTGGACGGCGAGCTGCATTCCCTCACCCCGGAAAAGACCGACGAATTCTTTCAGCAGCAGATCCTGGAGCGGTTAGGATAAGGCTGCAAGGCAAAAGGCTCCTTCAATCGGCATGATTGAAGGAGCCTTTCTTTTTGTCCGCTTTTCAGCTCTATTTCAGCGCGGTCAACACCCGCATCACGGCCAGTTTGCCATGTTCGTAGGTCAGCGCGCCCTGCATATAACCGATATAGGGCGGCTTGATCGGGCCGTCGGCTGAAAGCTCAATGGACGCGCCCTGCACAAAGGTGCCCGCCGCCATAATCACGTCGTGCTGATATCCAGGCATCGGCCAGGGCTCCGGCACCACATGGCCGTCCACCGGCGAAGCCGCCTGGATTGCACGGCAGAAGGCTTCCAGGTTTTCCTTCGCCCCCAGCCGCACCGCCTGGATAATGTCATACCTGGGTTCATCCCAGGCGGGGATCGTATCATATCCCCGGGCCTTGAGCACATAGGCCATCAGCGCCGCTGTTTTCAGGCTCTGCAGCACCACATGGGGCGCCAGGAAGAAGCCCTGGAAAAGGTACTGATACCCGCCGGCATAGGAGCCTGCCTCGGCCCCGATGCCCGGCGTGGTCAGGCGGCATGCGACCTTGGCAATCAGCGCTTCGTCGCCGGCCACATATCCGCCGGTTGGCGCCAGGCCGCCCCCCGGATTTTTAATCAGCGAGCCGGCCATCAGATTGGCCCCAACCTCAGTGGGCTCCCTGTCCTCCACGAATTCGCCGTAGCAATTGTCCACCATCACCAGGGCCTTCGGCTGAACCCGGTGTACAAGCTCCGTCACCTGGGACAGCTGCTCCATGCTCATGGTGGGCCGCCAGTCATATCCCTTGGACCGCTGCAGGTAAACCATGCGCACGGGGCCGGCCTCCAGCCTCGCCTCAAGCCCCTTCAGGTCGATAGCGCCGCCATCGCCCAGCTCCAGCTGCTCATAGCGGATGCCAAAATCCTTCAGCGAGCCCTGATCCGCTTCGCCCGAGAGGCCGATCACCTCCTCCAGGGTATCGTAGGGCTTGCCCGTCACGCTCAAAATCACATCGCCCGGGCGCAGCACACCATAAAGCGCCAGTGCCAGCGCATGGGTGCCGTTGATCATCTGCGGGCGCACCAAGGCCGCCTCCGCCCCAAAGGCCCGGGCATAGACGCGATCCAGCGTATCCCGCCCAATGTCGTCATACCCGTATCCCGTGCTGGAAGCAAAATGGCGCATTTCCACCCGGTTCTCCTGCAGCGCTTCCATCACCTTCATCTGGTTTGTCAGGGCCGTCTCCTCCATGCGGGCGAATACGCCCCCATGGATCAATGCCTGCTCTGCCCGCTGCACTTCCAAAATCGCCTCCGGCGCGATGCCGGTCAAATGATTGATCATCTTTCTCCCATCCATTCCATCTTCTTCCGCTCTTCTTCCCACAATACCAGCGCCTGGGATGCCAGCTCGCGGATATCCTGGGAAGCGTCCAGCCAGCGAATCCGCTTTTCCCGCTTGAACCAGCTCATCTGCCGCTTGGCAAATTGCCGTGTCTCAATCTTGATCCGCTCCACGGCCTGCTCCAGCGTCGCCTCTCCTGCAAAATAGGGCGCGAATTGCTTATAGCCGATCCCCTGCAGGGCCGTGTGCGTCTCGGGCCGAAGCCCCTGCTCCCACAGCCGCCGGGCTTCCTGCTCCAGGCCAGCCGCTATCATGGCGTCCACCCGCCTGTCGATGCGCCGAATCAGCTCCTCCCGGGGAAGCTCCAAACCCAGCCACAGCAGCGGCCGGTAGAGGGGTTCAGGCTCAGCGAAAGCCCCTTCATCAAAGCTGCTCATCGGCTTACCCGTCAGCGCATACACCTCCAGGGCCCGGATTACCCGTTTCACGTTGTTGGGATGGATACGCGCTGCGCTGGCGGGATCGACCGCCTGCAGCCGCTGATGCAGGGCTTCCGGCCCCCTTTCCCTGGCTTCCCGGGCCAGCTGCGCCCGCAGGGCCTGATCCTCTCCCGCCTCGGTGAAGGCCATCGCAAACAGCACGCTGTGGACAAACAGGCCCGTACCGCCGCATAGGATCGGGGTTTTCCCCCGTTCCGCCACCCCGGAGATGCTGCGGCGCGCAAAGTCCTGGAAATAGAAGGCGTTATAGCGATCCTGCGGCTCCAAGAGATCCAGGCCATGATGAACGACGCCCCCCATCTCCTGCCTGGTGATCTTCGCCGTGCCGATATCCATGCCGCGATATACCTGCATGGAATCCGCTGAGATCACCTCGCCATCCAGCGTGCGGGCCAGCGCGACAGCCAGGGCGCTCTTGCCGGAGGCGGTAGGGCCTACGATGCAGATCAATCTCGTCCCCATCATACGATCCTCTTGAACTGCTTTTCCAGCTCCCGCCGGGTCAGCTTCATGCAGATGGGGCGGCCATGGGGGCAGGAAAGCGGCGTATCCTCCCGGCGAAGCACCTCCAGCAGCCGGTCCATCTCCTGCTGGGAAAGCGGCTCGCCCCCTTTTACTGCGCCCTTGCAGGACATCTGCATGATCGCGCGCTGCCGTTCGTCCCGGGTGTTGCCCGTTTGGCTGTGGAGCATATCCAGAACCTCCAGGAAGAACCCGCTCTGCTGGGCCTGGCCCAGGAAGTGCGGCACCGCGCGGATCTGGTAGCTGTTGCGCCCAAAGGGCTCCAGCTCAAAGCCCAGCTGGGCGAAGAGCTCCATATTTTCCTCGATGGCTGTCTTCTGGTAATAGGTCACCTCCAGCATCTGAGGCACCAGCAGCTGCTGGGAGAAGCTCTCCCCCGTCTCAAGGGCCTGCATATACTGGTCGTATAAAAGCCGCTCATGGGCCGCATGCTGATCCACAAAGTATAGCTCATCCCCCGCCTCAATGATGGCATAGGTATGGAAAACTACGCCCCGGAGCGTGCCCTCCGGCAGCCGCAGGCTCTCCACCTGGGTTTGCTCCTGCTGTGGCTCCTTCCAGGGCAGCGCCTGCTCGCTGGCCAGCGTGGGCTTGGGTTCGGCCTTCTGCAGCAGCCGGGTATAGGCGAAGGCCTCCTGGTTCTCTCCGATCACCTGGGAGCGGTATTCCCGCACAGCCTGCTGCATGGATGCTGGCGGCGGCAGCGGCTTCTCCCTTGGCTGCGGCGGGCTGCTTTGGGGCTTCTGGGCCAGCGCCGCTGCCCCTTGGGGATGCGACGGGCTGCTTGGGGAGCTCTGGGCCAGCGGCGCTGCCCCTTCGGGCTGTGGCAACCCTGCCGGGGAAACCGGCGTCTTCTGCCTTTCAGGCGCATCCTGGGCGGGCTTGTCCCTCTGCTCCGGCTCGCAGGGGATAACCGCCGCCTTAAACTGCATCACCGTGGGCTTCTGCTCCACGCCGCTCAAGGCCCGCCGCACACAGGACTGCACGGCGTAAAACACCTGCTGGTCCTGGGCAAAGCGCACCTGCAGCTTGTTGGGATGCACGTTCACGTCCACCCACTCGTAGGGCATGGACAGGTTCAGTACGAATACGGGGAATTTCTGCGACATCAGCGTGGTGCCGTAGGCGTTCTCCACCGCCTTGGAGACCATGGGGTGGTTGACCGGCCTGCCATTGACATACAGCATCTCATAGGTACGGTTGCCCCGGCTGACCACGGGCTCTCCAACGCAGCCCTCCACGCGGATCCCGCCTTCCTCTCCCTGCACCGTCACCATGTGGGAGGCAATCTCCTTACCCAGCACCGAATAGACGGCGTTGCGCAGGCTGCCGTCCCCCTGGGAATGGTAAACCGTCTTGCCATGGGAGATAAACCGGAAAGAAACCGACGGATTGGCCAGGATCAGCCGGCTCATCACGCTGCCCACCGCACCGGCCTCCGACTGGGCTGAGCGCAGGAACTTCAGTCGGGCCGGGGTATTATAAAACAGGTCCCGCACCCATAGGGTCGTGCCGTCCGGGCAGCCGGCGTCGGTTATTTCGCCCAGCTGGCCACCCTCATTGGTCACCCGCAGCCCCGCTTCATCCCCGCGCCGCTTGGTTGTCAGCTCCACCCGCGATACAGCGGCAATCGAATACAGCGCCTCACCCCGGAAGCCCATATGGCTGATATGATATAGATCCTCCAGCGTGGCGATTTTGCTGGTCGCATGACGCTGAAAGGCCAGGGGCACGTCCTCCCGGGCAATGCCGCAGCCGTTGTCGCTTACGCGGATCCCCTTTTTGCCGCCGTCCTGGATCTCCACGGTGATGAGCGTGCTTCCCGCGTCCAGCGCGTTTTCCACCAGCTCCTTCACTACGGCGCTGGGGCGCTCTACCACCTCGCCCGCCGCAATCTGGCGGGCCACCTCATCGGCCAATACATGGATGCGGGCGTTCTCCTGAACCATTATTTCATCTTCTCCTTCAGGCGGTTCACCAGGTACAGCGCGTCAATGGGCGCCATTTGATTCACGTCCAGCGCCTTGATCTCCTCCAGGATATCGTGATAGGGCAGCAGGGCGGCGAAGTCCATCTGCTGCGTCTGGGTATCCTCCGGCCGGTTCAGCCGCTTTCCCGCTTCGTCGGCGCTGCTGCGCACCGCCTTTGAGTTGAATTTCGACGCTTCCAGGCGCTCCAATATCTCCCGCGCGCGGTGCACCACCGCCTCGGGCAGGCCAGCCAGCTGAGCCACGTGGACGCCGAAGCTCTTGTCGGCCCCGCCCCGCACAATGCGGTGCAGAAAGACCACCGTATCCCCGGCTTCGCGTACGGCTACGCAGTAATTGCGCACACCCGCCACCTTTCCCTCCAGCTGAGAAAGCTCATGATAGTGGGTGGCAAAGAGGGTTTTGGCCCCGATCGCGTCCCGGTCGCAGAGGTATTCGACTACCGCCCAGGCAATGCTCAGGCCGTCGAAGGTGCTGGTACCGCGGCCGATTTCATCTAAGATCACCAGGGATTGGCTGGTCGCGTGCTTGAGGATATTGGCTACCTCACTCATCTCCACCATAAAGGTGCTCTGGCCCATAAAGAGGTCGTCCGTAGCGCCGATGCGGGTAAAGATGCGGTCCGTCAGCGGGATATTCGCCGATCGCGCCGGCACAAAGCTTCCCATATGGGCCATCAGGGTGATGAGCGCGACCTGGCGGAGATAGGTGCTTTTGCCCGCCATATTGGGGCCGGTGATGATTAAAAAGCGGTTCTTGTCCATATCCATCTGGGTATTGTTGGCCACGAAGCGCCCTGTCTCCAGCGAGGCCTCTACCACCGGATGGCGTCCATCCGTGATGGCAAGCTCCCCTTCGTCGTTTAGGGTGGGCTTGGTAAAGCCGTGCTCCAGCGCTGTATCGGCCAGCGAAACCAGGCAGTCCAGCTGGGCCACGCACCGGGCGGTACGCTGAAGGCGGGCGATCTGCCCATGCAGGGCCTCGCGGATCTTGACAAACAGCTCATACTCCAGCTTGATGGATTTTTCCTCGGCGCCCAGGATCGTCTCCTCCAGCTCCTTGAGCTCCTGGGTAATGAAGCGCTCGGCGTTGGCCAGCGTCTGCTTGCGCGTATAGCGGTAGGGCACCTGGTCCAGGTAGGATTTTGTCACCTCAATATAGAAGCCGAATACCCGGTTATAGCTGATCTTAAGGTTTTTAATGCCGGTTGCCTCCCGCTCAGAGGCCTCCATGGAGGCGATCATCTCCCGCCCATGGGTGGCGGCATGGCGCAGCTGATCCAGCTGCGGGTCATATCCCTCGCGGATGATGCCCCCGTCCTTGACGCCCAGCGGCGGGTTATCGGCAATAGCCTGGGCCAGCAGGTCGCTCACATCCTCCAGCGGATCCATATCCTGGTTGATCTGGGCGACCATCGCCGCATCATAACCCTCCAGCGCCTGCTTCAGCGCCGGGATGACCGACACGGAATTGCCCAAGGCCACGCAATCCCGGGCGTTCACCGTCTCATAGCAGATGCGTGTGGCGATGCGTTCCATATCCTTAATCTGGCGCAGCAGCCCGGTCACCTGGTCCTTGCTCACCAGGTCGCGGCTGATCTGCTCCACCGCATCCAGGCGCAGCTCGATGGCCAGCCGGCTCTGCAGCGGCTGCGCCAGCCACTGCCGCAGCATCCGGCTGCCCATGGCCGTATGGGTCCTATCCAGGATCCATAAAAGCGAACCCTTCCGGTTTTTCCCCCGCAGGGTTTCGGTCAGCTCCAGGTTACGCCTTGTGGTGGCGTCCAGCAGCATGAACTCGTTCTGCCGGTGGATCTTGGGGCGCTGAATCTGATCCAGCGTATTCTTCTGGGTCTCCGCCAGGTATTCCAGCAGCGCGCCGGCCGCGGCGCAGGCTTCTGAACGGTCATCCAGCCCCAGCTCTGAGAGGGACTCCACCTTGAACTGCCGCATGAGCTGCAGCTGCTCAAAATTATCGTCCTGCTCCACCTGCACCGGATAGGCCAGCACCTTTTGCAGCACGTCGTGGCTCTTAAAGAACCGGCCCATGGCCTCGTTGACCAATACCTCCGTGGGAGCCAACCGAACCAGCTCGTCCAGAAGCGGCTGCGCCCCGTCGGCTACCGATACGCTGGAGAGCTCAAACTGGCCGGTGGACACATCCACATAGGCCAGGCCCACCTGCGTGCCCTGTTGATACAGCGCCAGCAGGTAGTTATTGCTTTTTTCATCCAGTATGGAGGACTCGATCACCGTGCCGGGCGTAATGATCCGCACCACGTCGCGATCCACCAGCCCCTTGGATAATGCGGGATCGGTCAGCTGCTCGCAGATTGCCACCTTGTAGCCCTTTTCCAGCAGCCGGTTCACATATACGTCCACCGCATGGAAGGGCACGCCGCACATGGGCGCCCGCTCCTGCATGCCGCAGTCGCGGCCGGTCAGCGTCAGCTCCAGCTCCCTGCTCACCAGGATGGCGTCGTCAAAAAACATTTCATAGAAATCGCCCAAGCGGAAAAAGAGCAGCGTATCCTTGTACTGCTCTTTCATCGCCATATACTGCTGCATCATGGGCGACAGCTTGCTTTTTTCGTTCACCCTATCCTCTCTCTCCCGCTTGGGGTCCTAGTGGCTGCAGCCCGTGCAGCCTGCGCAGCCCCCGGCGCAGTTTCCATCGCAGCCGCCCGCTTCGTCGGGGGTTTCTCCGGTCAGAAAATAGCTGATAATGGAATTCACCTGGCCCATCAGCTGCTGGAAGGTGTTGCCCGCCTCCTGGTACTGCTGGATCAGCGGATTCTCGCCGGCCGTCTTCTGCAGCTTCTGGTAGCGGTCCATCTTGCTCTTGAGGAAGAGCTCGCTCATCTCCGGCTTTTCCATGGTCAGCCGGATATCCGCCTCCAGCTCGGAAAGCTCCTTGAGGATGTGGGAAGCCGTTTCGTCGGCCTCCATCACCGCCTGGGCCTCCTTGACGGCCTGATACTCCGGTGAATTGTAAAGAGCCTCGCCCAGCTCGCGGGTTTTCTCCAGTACGTTCATTTTTTTATCCTTTCCTTTCGTCCACAGCCTCGCCAAAGAGGGTGTGCGCTTTAATCTTTGTTATTTTAACCTTGACAAGCTGCCCGACCCATTGGGCGGGGCCAGCAAAATTTACCGTTTTGGCCGTTGAGGTTTTGCCGGTCAGCTGATCGGGCCGCCGGTCGTTGACCCGCTCCACCAGCACCTCCACCTCGCGCCCCAGATAGGCTTCATGCAGCGGCTGTCCCGTCTGCTCCAGCACGCGGTTCAGCTCCGCCAGGCGCGCCTTTTTTTCCTCGTCCGGCACCTGGCCGGCCATCATGGCCGCCGGCGTCCCCTGGCGCGGCGAATATTTGAAGCTGAAGGCCCCATCATACCCTGCCTGGCGCACCAGCTCCAGCGTGTGCTCAAACTGCTCCCGCGTCTCGCCGGGGAATCCAACGATCAGATCCGTCGTCAGGGCGATATCCGGGCAGGCCGCCCTCAGGCGCCCCACCAGCTCCAGATACTGCGCCGCGCTATAGCGCCGGTTCATGCGCCGGAGGATCTCATCATCGCCGGATTGCACCGGCAGATGCAGATGGTGGCACAGCTTCGGCAAGCTGCCAAAGGCCTCGATCAGCTCGTCGGAGAGATCCTTGGGGTGGCTCGTCATAAAACGGATCCGCTCCAGGCCCTCGATCGCGTGGATCTGCTTCAGCAGCCCGGCAAAGGTTACCGGCTTCTCCAGCGTACGGCCGTAGCTGTTCACATTCTGCCCCAGCAGGGTGACTTCCTTGACCCCCTGGTCCACCAGCTGCCGGATCTCCGAAAGGATCTCGGCGCTGTCGCGGCTGCGCTCCCGGCCCCGCACATAGGGCACAATGCAGTAGGCGCAGTAGTTGTCGCAGCCATACATAATCGTTACCCAGGCGGTGCAGCCCTCTACCCGGGCGGCCGGCATATGCTCCACGATCACGCCTTCGCTGTCGGCAATATCCATCACCGTATGGGCGCTCTGCGTGGCCCGGGCCAGCAGCTCCGGGAAGCAGTGCACCCGATGAGTGCCGAATATTAAATCAATAAAGGGGTATTTGGCTGCCAAAGCCCTGGCCACCGGCTCCTGCTGCATCATGCATCCGCATACGCAGATCATCAGCTCCGGGTTGGCCTCCTTCAAAAAGCGCAGCGCGCCCACATTGCCGTGAACCTTCACCTCCGCATGCTCCCGCACGCAGCAGGTATTGATGACGACCACCTGGGCTTCTTCCACCTCGTCGGTGGGCAATAGGCCCATTTCGTTCAACATACCCGCCAGCGCTTCGGAGTCGTGCTCGTTCATCTGGCAGCCGTAGGTCTTGATATAGTACCGCGCCGCAGCGCCGGCATACCGGTCCCGCAGCGCCTCGATAAAGGCCCATTGCCGCTGCTGCTGCGAAAAGTCAAGGGTGGTCATGTAGGGGACGTCCCTCCTTCTTATGATGCGCCCGGCAGGCGCACCGCAGGGCTTTGGAGTCGGATTTTGCCGACAGCATCAATTATAGCCTTTTTTCGCCTTTTTCGCAAGGCGCTCCCCCTGGGGAAAAAGAAAACCGCCGCGACATACATCGGCGGCGGCGGTACGCGTCAGCTTACAGCTCGTTTTCCACGTCGGCATCCTCTACGGTGCCGATAGCCCGGCGGGAGAAGGGCATCTCCACCTTGTTGGCGCCGACCTCCAGGATGACAACCTCATCCTTGATGCGGACAATACGGCCGTACAGGCCGCCGATGGTCTTCACGCGGTCGCCTACCTTCAGGTTGTTCAGCATGTCGTTGATCTTCTTCTGCTGCTTCTGCTGGGGGCGGATCAGCATAAAGTAGAACAAAGCGATCATCGCCACCATCATCACAATAAAGGAAATGGTGGAAGCGCCGGATCCTGTCACCAAATACAGTTGGGTCATCATGTCTCATTCTCCGTTTCTCGTGTGATTACTTTGAATATCATACCTTGCCGGGCTGATTTTTTCAAGTCATTTGCGCAAATTTTGTATTTATCCCTCATATCCGTAGCGCTTAAAAAATTCATTTCTCAAATCCATCAGGCGGTCCTCGGCTATCGCCTGCCGGATTTTCTCCATAAGCGAGATCAGAAAGCGCAGGTTATGCCAGGAGGCCAGCCGCGCGGCCAGGATCTCCTCCGCCTTAAAGAGGTGACGCAGGTAAGCCCGGGAAAAGTTCTGGCAAAGGTAGCAGTCGCATTCAGCGTCAACGGGTTCAAAATCCCGGGTATAGCGCGCGTTCAGGATATTCATCCTGCCCTGGCTGGTCATCAGGGTGCCGGTGCGGGCTGTCCGTGTGGGCAATACGCAGTCGAACATATCCACGCCGCGCAGCGCGCCCTCTACCAGGCAGTCCGGGCTGCCCACACCCATCAGGTAGCGGGGCTTATCCACCGGCATATGGGGCATCAGCGCCTCCAGCATCTCATACATCAGGGGCTTAGGCTCGCCCACCGAAAGCCCGCCGATCCCGTAACCGGGGAAATCCATCTCTGCCAGCCTTTGGGCCGATTCAATCCGGAGCTCCCGGTGCATACCGCCCTGGACAATGCCAAAAAGCGCCTGATCCGGCCGCGTATGGCTTTGCTTGCATCGCTGGGCCCAGCGATGGGTGCGCTCCATATCCGCCCGCGCCTCCTCCAGGCTCCGCGGGTAGGGCGAGCAGATATCAAAGGCCATGGCGATATCGCTCCCCAGGGCCTGCTGCACCTGCATGGAAACCTCCGGCGAAAAGAAATGCCGCGATCCATCCAGGTGGCTTTGGAAGGCGACGCCCTCCTCGGTGATCTTGCGAAGCCCGGTCAGCGAAAAGACCTGAAAGCCGCCGGAATCGGTCAGGATCGAGCCGTCAAAGCCCATGAACCGGTGCAGGCCTCCGGCCTCGCGGATCAGCTCATGCCCCGGCCGGAGATAGAGGTGGTAGGTGTTGGAAAGAATAATCGGCGCATGAATCCGCTTGAGCTCCTCCGGAGACATGCTTTTCACCGTCGCCTGGGTGCCCACCGGCATAAAGACCGGCGTATCGATCACCCCATGGGGCGTATGCAGCCGGCCCAGCCGCGCTCCCGACTGCTTGCAGGTTTTGATCGGCTCGTACCATACGGGCGCGTTCATCTGTTTCCTCCTTGTTGGCCGGGCCTCATCCGTCCCGTCCCAATCATGCTCCGTTTATCATACCAAAAACAAGGCGGGAAGGCAAATCTGCCGGTCCCGCCGCTTCATGGAGGCCTGCCTAGCGCCCCGCCTCTGAATCAATCGCGGTGCGCCACTGCGGCGTCCACTGGCCGTGATCAAAGCTTGGATCGTAAAATACGAACAGATTACGCCCCCTGCGCTTGGCCTCATACAGGGCGATATCCGCCCGCTGATACAGCCGCTCAAAGCCCTGGCCGTCCCGGGGATAGAGCGCCGCGCCGACGCTGCAGGTACAGGCCACGCCCATCCGGGCCTGCTCCGCCGATTCTCCCAGCGCAAGGCCGATCTGCCTGGCCTTTTCCGCAACAAAATCCGGCGAGACGATGTCGCGGACAAACACCACGAACTCATCCCCTCCGATGCGGCCAATGACATCGTCATGGCGGAAAATACCCGACAGCTGCCGGGCGCAGTCCGCCAGCAGCGCGTCGCCGGCCATATGGCCGCAGGTATCGTTGACCTTCTTGAGATGATCCATATCGATCATGAAAAAAGCGTGTCCGGTATCGGGCGGCGAGGTCTGAAGGATACGCTTAATCATCTGCTCTGTCTGCCGCTTGTTGTACAGGCCGGTCAGCGCGTCGCGCTCCGAACGGTAGCGCAGCGCCAGCTCCTCCCGCTTCTGCCGGTCAATATCCCGGATATAGGCAAAGCCCCGGGTATCCCCGGTGTCGGCGTCCTGGAGCATATGCATCATATTGGCCACCCAGCGCACCGTGCCATCCTGGCGGACCCACCGGTGCTCATGGCGCAGCTCCATTGCCCCTGCCTCAAAGCTGTCCAGGACCTGCTGACGGTTATAGGCCTGCTCATAGGCTTCGCGATCCTGGGAGAACACCGCCTGATTGGCCAGAAGCGTCATCAGCCCGTCATAGGACTGGCACTGGGCCGCCTCCGGCGGCAGGTATTCCCAATCCCCCTGGCACAGCTCCACCTGATTACGGCTTACGTTCATCTCCAGATATACCACCGCCTCTGCCAGCATGGCCTTGCGGTACTGCTCCCGCTGACGGTAGCGCACCTCCCGCTCCTTCTGCCGGGTTACATCCTCCAGGATCCCAATGGCCTGGCCCGTTTCCTCCAGCGCCGTCAGGGTAATATGGAACCATACCTCGCTGCCCTGGGCGTCGCGCATTTTAACGGTACCGGACGCCGTATTCGCCCCCTCGCCGATACGCTGATATAGCTTGAGCCAATCATCGGCAAACTCCGGCAGGACGCTGCCCCTCTTGACCATCGCCTCCGGCATCTCCTCCATAGATCGCGGCAGGCCCAGGACCGCCATGGCTGGCTCCGGCCATGTGGCCGACCGGTCGGCCACATGATAGTCAAAGACGGTATTGCTGGTCTTGGACAGTGCGACACGGAAGCGCTCCTCGCTCAGGCGCAGCGCCCGCTCCATTCTTTTCCTGGCGGTGATATCCACCATCATACAGCGCACCATATCGCCAGACTGATGCCCAAGCCACGCGCCCCGGATCAGCAGGTCGGCCCGGCTGCCGTCCCTGCGGGATATGCGGCTCTCCACCTCAAAGAAGCCGCCGGCCTCCCTGCGCGCCGCCTCCATCGCGCTCCGTAGCGCCCGCAGCTCATCTGCCGGCATTGCGTCTGCCAGCCGGTTGCCAAGCTCGCTCATCATCTGCTGCCGTGTATACCCGTACAGCGCAAAAAGGGCCTCGTTACCCTCGATCAGGGTTAGCCCATCGTCCAGGGCGATTTTCCCGATGCCGCCGGGTATGGAGTCGGTTAATTCCCTCAGCGTTCTCCGCGCCTGCTCCAGCTGGGCTTGCTTCTCCTGCAGCGCCTGCTCCATCGGGCCGCCGTTCCCCCTCTGCCGCGCCAATGAGGTATGCGTCACGCTGACCCTATAGGCGCCCTGCTCCTTCTGCAGGCTGGCCGTCTGGCAGATCGTCTGTTCCGCCTCGCCGGGCCGGCCGACCCGCAGGCGGTACAGGACCGTTACGCCCGTCCCCGCGGCCTTCGCCTCGAAGCGCTCCTCGCGGATTTCATAGGGCTCTGGGTCTGCGGCAATCTCGCATTCTATCAGGCGTTGGAGCGCCTCCCGCCCCAGGGCGGCCGTCCCCTGCCCCAGGCCCACAGAATAGATGTCCTCTGCCGCGAAGCGCAGCGTACCTTCCACATCGCGATCCACAAGATAGGCCCGCATCATGCCGGAAAGCGCACGCTTAGCCTCCTGAAGCTCCTCTTTCATATTCCCTCCCTGCGCCCGCCCCGGACGCCCTTGTCCCGCGCCCGGGGGCTCAGCGGCGTTACGCCTGTTGTCTCCATCTATTTCAATTTTAATATTGTATCTATTGTACCTGATTTATAGACAGATCACAACCTTTACCGCCAGCCGAATCAGACAAAAATGAGCCGGCTGCTGCCAGCCGGCCCTTCTTCCTACAGGGTTATGCTTCGCCGTCCTCCACCCGCAGCGCCCGCATCGCGTTGAGGATGGCGATCACCGATACGCCCACGTCGGCAAACACGGCCTCCCACATGGTGGCGGCGCCCAGCGCGCCCAGCAGCAGCACCGCCGCCTTGATCCCCAGGGCAAAGACAATATTTTGCTTGACAATGCGCAGCGTCTTTTTAGAAATACGCATCGCTTCGGCAATTTGGGAGGGCTTATCGTCCATCAGGACAATATCTGCCGCCTCGATGGCTGCATCAGAGCCCAGGCCCCCCATGGCGATCCCCAGATCTGCCCGGGATAATACCGGCGCGTCGTTTATCCCGTCGCCGACAAAGGCCAGCTTTTCCTTGGGGCCCTTGCCCTTGAGCAGCGCTTCTACCTTTTCCACCTTGCCGGCAGGCATGAGCTGCGTATAGACCTCGTCGATAGCCAGCTGGCGGGCCACGGCCTCGCCCACCTCTGTGCGGTCTCCGGTCAGCATCACCGTCCGGCGCACGCCTTCCTTTTTCAAAAGGCGGATCGCCTCCGCCGCGTCCGGCTTGACCTCATCGGAGATGACGATATGGCCCGCATATTCGCCGTCCACCGCCACATGGATCACCGTGCCGGTCCGGTGGCACTCGCGCCATGCGACGCCGGCTTCATCCATCAGCTTACCGTTGCCCGCATAGACGCGGCGCCCATCCACCAGCGCCCGTATGCCGTGGCCCGCCACCTCCTCCGCCTGCTGCACGCGTCCGGCGTCCAGCTCCTTGGAGCAGGCCGCGCGCAGGGACTGGGCAATGGGGTGGTCAGAATAGCTTTCCGCCAGGGCCGCCAGCTCCAGCAGCGCCTCCTCCGATACCTGATCCGGATGGATGGCGGTCACCTCGAAGCTCCCCCGGGTCAGGGTACCCGTCTTATCAAATACCACAAGCCGGGTTTGGGCCAGGGCCTCCAGGTAGTTGCTGCCCTTCACCAGAATTCCCCTTTTGGAAGCGCCGCCAATGCCGCCGAAGAAGCTGAGCGGTACAGAGATCACCAGGGCGCAAGGGCAGGAGATGACCAGGAAGGTCAGCGCGCGCTCCAGCCACAGGCTGAAGCTCTGCCGCAGCATAAGCGGAGGGACTGCGGCCAGCAGCACCGCGCCCACCACCACGGCCGGCGTATAATACCGGGCAAACCGGGTGATAAAGTTCTCCGTTTGGGCCTTTTTGGCGCTGGAGTTCTCCACAAGGTCCAGAATCTTGGCGACGGTGGATTCGCCATAGGGCTTGATGACCTTCACGCGGATCACCCCTGTCAGGTTCACGCAGCCGCTGATCACCTGATCGCCTACAGCGGCCTCCCGGGGCAGCGATTCGCCGGTCAGGGCCGAGGTATTCATCGTGGTCGCGCCTTCCAGGATCTCGCCGTCCAGGGGGATTCGCTCGCCGGGCTTCACCACGATCACATCTCCGACAGCAACCTCCTCCGGATCCACCTGCTCCAGCACGCTTCCGCGCTCCACATTGGCATAATCCGGCCGGATATCCATCAACGCGGCAATCGACTTCCGGGAGCGGCCCACTGCATAGCTCTGGAAAAGCTCGCCCACCTGGTAGAACAGCATGACAAATACGCTTTCAGGATAATCGCCGATACAAAGGGCGCCCACGGTCGCCAAAGCCATCAGGAAGCTCTCGTCAAACATCTGGCCCCGGACGAGGTTGCGCAGCGCCTTCCAAAGCACGTCCCACCCGATCACCCCATAGGGGATAAGAAAGAGCCCAAGACGGACAAATCCCTGGGCTGGAATGCACGCCGCCACCCCAAACAGCACCGCCGCGACCAGAATGCGGGCCAGCATCTTTTTCTGTTTTCTGCTCACGGGAAATCGCTCCTTTTCTTTTATAGCTTGATCAGGCAGTCCGGCTCCACACGGCGGCAGGCCTTGACCACCTCCTTCATGATCGCATCAAAGCGCGCGTCGTCTGCGGTAATCGTCAGCTTTTGCGCCATGAAGCTCACCGAAGCCTCCTGAACCCCGTCAATCCGGCGGATGGCGTCCTCCATTTTCGCGGCGCAGTTGGCGCAGTCCAGATCCTGCAGCTTGTAAACCTTTTTCACATCCCGTTCCTCCTATCGCATTTATTCCGCTACATGCTCCATGCCCTGATCGATGATGGTCCGGACATGGCCATCCGCCAGCGAATAGAAGACCGTCTTACCCTCGCGGCGGTATTTTACGAGCTTGCTCTGCTTCAGCGCCCGCAGCTGATGGGAAACCGCCGACTGCGATAGATTCAGCAGCTGGGCGATATCGCATACGCACATTTCCGATTCAAAAAGCACATACAGGATTTTGATGCGGGTGGAATCCCCGAAAATCTTGAAAAGCTCCGCAAGATCATAGAGGATTTCCTCCTCCGGCATCTGTTTCATCACCTTTTCCACAATATCTTCGTGGACGTGGATAAATTCGCACCGTTCCGTGCCATTTGCTTCAGGCGTTTGAATCACATCCTTTCATATGAATTATTGTTCATATGTTATTATAGTACATTCTATGCAGATGTCAAGCTGCCTGTGCAAAAAAATACGGCTGAACGCTTTTTCAGCGTCCAGCCGTCAGCTCCCATCGGGGCTTTGCGGCGCGCTGGCTTAGCGCGCCACAAAACCGACCTTGCGGTATACCTTGCTCAGCGTCTTCCGCGCCACATAGGCCGCCTTATCGGCGCCCTCGTTCAGCACGCGCAGCAGGTAATCCTTTTCGCCCAGCAGCTCCTTCACCCGCGTCTGGATGGGCGTCAGCTCCTCGATGACCACATCGGCCACCGCGTCCTTGAATGTGCCGTATCCCTGGCCGTCGAATTCCCGTTCAATCTCTTCGGCTGTTTTATGGGTAATCGCCGAATAGATATTGATAAGGTTGGTAATCCCGGGCTTCTGCTCTGGATCAAAGCGGATCTGGCCATCCAGGTCGGTCACCGCCCGGCGGATCTTCTTGCGGATTACCGCCGGATCCTCCAGCATGGCGATGGTGGAATCGCCGGATTTGCTCATCTTGCTGGTGGGATCCTGCAGGCTCATGATCCGCGCGCCGGCCTTGGGGATATAGGGATCCGGCACGACGAAGGTATCGCCATAGGCGTTATTGAAGCGGACCGCCAGGTCCCGGGTCAGCTCCAGGTGCTGCTTCTGGTCGCTGCCTACCGGTACGAGATCCGCCTGATAGAGCAGGATATCCGCCGCCATCAGGGTGGGATAGGTAAACAGGCCCGCCCCGATATTGTCGCCCTGCTTGGAGCTCTTCTCCTTAAACTGGGTCATGCGGCCCAGCTCGCCCATGTAGGCGTTGCAGTTGAGCACCCAGGCCAGCTCGGCATGGGCCGGTACATGGGACTGGATAAAAATCACGTTCTTTTCCGGATCCAAGCCGCTGGCCATAAAGAGCGCCGCCAGCTCCAGGCTCCTTTTGCGCAGATCGGCGGGCGTCTGACGCACCGTAATGGCATGCATATCCACGATACAGTAGAAGCAGTCGTATTCGTCGCTCAGCAGCACCCAATTGCGCAGGGCGCCCAAGTAGTTGCCCAGGTGCAGGTTGCCCGAGGGCTGTATGCCGGAAAAGATCCGTTTTTTCTTCATTGGCTGTTCAGACATGTCGATCATCCTTCCCCTCGCTTATTCATGAAAAAAGGGGAACCCGTCCTTACTCAGGACAGGTTCCCCTGCTATGCCACCTGAAATGTATCATCCGCTCCGGCGCTTTGACCGGCCTCCCCGTTCACGGTGGGAATCCGTCGGAGCCTACCGGCCAGCACGCCCTCGGTCCGCTCTCCGGAGCCCATTCACCGGCCCGCCCGCGCCGGGCTTCCACCTGCCCCGGCTCGCTTTCGCTGCGCTTGATCCGGTTACTTCTCTCCCTCAACGATTTACTGAAACCATATCACTTCATACCCGCCTTGTCAAGCGGCAAAAAAATAAACCGCCGCATCAGCGGATGCGGCGGTCATTCGATCTATATGATGTAGGGCTCCAGGAAGGCCGGCGGCGCGCCGTCGCCTGCGGAGATCGACATGATCATATTGACCTGCATCTGCTCCGACAGATTCTTCATCTTATTAAAGAAATTTTCAAGCTCTACGTCGGCTGTCAACCCGATAATGGAGGGCAAAGCGTCGATAAAGACATCCACAATATCGAAGTTGGCCGCCAGCATACCGCTTACGAATCCATAAAATACATCCGGATCCTTAATCGAATATTCTCCAGCGTTCACATAGCGGATCTCATGGGGAAGATCCAGCATGCAGCGATTATCCTTTTCTAGGAATACCACATGGCCCTTGCAAGCGGCGGCTTCGGCTTTCGCCAGGGAAATAATCCGCTTGGTTTTGCCGGATCCGCGCTTTCCGTAAATTACTTTGATCATAGCAATCCTCCTCGAATGGTGATTTTGGGGATCTATTGCTTTCATTATACCGTATATGCTGTTAAAAAGAAAGCCTTCTTTTATAGCTAATCTACCTATAACCTGAAAAAAAAGAAGGTTCTCCCGAACCTTCTTTGTGTTTTTGTAAAATTCATTACGCTGTTACAGGGAAATCTCCCGATACAGTTCAGCGTCCGCATCCCGCACAAGCAGCTCCAGCTCCTCATCGCCAAAGTTGGTCGTGCGCCCCTGGGCATACTGCTGGTCCACCGCATCCTTCACATAGGCGATGACCGGATGGCGCTTATCCAGGGCCCGCTCGCCCTTGAGCTTAAAGTAGCCGTTCAGCCAGTGAGCAATGCCCGCCGCTCCCGAGTGGGGCCCAATCATCACCGTAGGCGGACGGTTCAGGATCTTATTGGTGTCAAAAATATTATAGATCTCCTCGTCCTTCAGCAGCCCGTCGGCATGGATACCCGCCCGCGTCGCATTGAAGGAGCGGCCCACAAAGGGCGTATGGGCAGGAATATTATATCCAATATCATGCTCGAAGAAATCTGCATATTCGGTAATGGCGGAAAGGTCCATGCCGTCGTCCGTCCCGCGCAGCGAGGCATATTCCATCGCCATCGCCTCCAGGGGGCAGTTACCCGTACGCTCGCCAATGCCCAGCATGGAGCAGTTTACCGAGGCGCAGCCATAAAGCCAGGCTGTCGCCGCATTGACAACCACCTTATAGAAGTCGTTATGGCCGTGCCATTCCAGCTGGCGGCTCGGTACGCCGCAGTAGTGCCGCAGGCCATAGATGATGCCGGGAACGCTGCGGGGCATGGCTGCGCCGGGATAGGTTACGCCATAGCCCAGCGTGTCGCAGGCGCGAATCTTAATGGGCACCTGATACTCCTGAGCCAGCTTCATCAGCTCGCTGGCGAAGGGGACGACAAAGCCGTAGTAGTCGGCCCGGGTAATGTCCTCAAAGTGACACCGCGGGATGATCCCGTATTCCAGGGCCGATTTCACGATGCCAAGATACTCATCCATCGCCTGGCCGCGGGTCTTATGCATCTTTTTAAAGATATGGTAATCGGAGCAGGATACGAGGATGCCGGTTTCCTTCACGCCCATATGCTTCACCAGGGCGAAATCGCCTTTGGTGGCGCGGATCCAGGTGGTGACCTCCGGGAATTCATAGCCCCGGTCCATGCAGGCCTGCACCGCCTCCCGGTCCTTGTCCGAATACACGAAGAATTCACTCTGCCGCACAATCCCCTTAGGCCCGCCCAGCCTATGCTGCAGGTCGAAAAGCCGCACAATCTGATCCACCGTGAAGGGCGAGGTCGACTGCTGGCCGTCGCGGAAGGTTGTATCGGTCAGCCAGATCTCCCTTGCCGGCTGCATGGGCATAATCCGGTGGTTAAAGGCCGTCTTGGGGACCGATTCATAGTCGAACAGATGGCGGAAGAGGTTCGGCTCCGCCACATCCTGCAGGGGGAAACGCGTGGCCCGCTGCTCCAGCAGATTGGTCTTATGGTCAAAATGCAAGACCGGCTCGAAATCCATGTTTTCCTGATCGCTCATGCTCTACCCTCCCTATGTTAAATCGCGGACAAAGGCGGCCATGCGCCGAAGCCCTTCGGAAATCCGCTCCCGGCCGGTGGCATAGCTCAGCCGCGTATAGCCCTCGCAGCCAAAGGCCACGCCAGGCACCACCGCCACATGATAAGCCTCCAGCAAGAGGCGCGCAAAGGTCATAGAATCTGAAATCGTCTCCTCGCGGTATTTTTTCCCGATCACGCCCGTAATGTTCATCAGCACATAAAAGGCGCCTTCAGGATACCGGCAGGAAAGTCCCTCAATGGCGTTGATCCCGTCGCAAAGCAGCAGCCTCCGGCGGTCAAATTCCTCCACCATCATGGGCAGCTCGCGGCAGGGCTGCGTCATGGCCGCCTCCATCGCGTACTGGGCCACTGAATTGGCGTTGCTGGTCGCCTGGCTTTGCAGGTTGCTCATCAGCTTTGCGATGGGCTTTTCGCAGGCCGTGTAGCCGATGCGCCAGCCCGTCATGGCAAAGGCCTTGGAGGCGCCGTTGATGACAATGGTCTGGCGCTTGATATCCTCCCCCAAGGAGGCGATGGAGGTAAAGCGCAGGCCGCCATACACCAGCTTTTCATAGATTTCATCGGCAATCACGAAAAAGCCCTTTTCCACCGCCAGTTCGGCAATCGGCTTCAGCTCCTCGGCGGTATACATTGCGCCGGTAGGATTACAGGGATTGCAGAGCACCAGCGCCTTGGTACGGGGCGTCACCGCGCTGCGCAGCGCCTCCAGGCGCATCTTGAAGCCGTTTTCTTCGCTGGTCGGCACAAAAACCGGCGTGCCGTCGGCGATCTTGACCAGCTCCGGATACGAAACCCAGTAGGGTGCGGGGATGATGACCTCGTCGCCGGGGTTAAGCAGCGCTTGAAAGGTATTAAAAAGCGAATGCTTGGCGCCATTGCTTACAACGATCTGTCCGGGCTCGTAGGCCAGGCCGTTTTCCCGGGCCAGCTTGCCGCAGATCGCCTCCCGCAGGCCCAGGGTGCCCGATACGGGGGTATAGCGCGTTTTTCCTTCATCGATCGCCTTTTTCGCGGCGTCGCAGATAAACTGCGGCGTATTAAAATCCGGCTCCCCTGCGCCGAAGCCCACCACGTCGATCCCTTCGCCGGCCATGGCCTTGGCCTTGGCGTCAATCGCCAGCGTTACGGAATCGGCGATCGCCATCGCCTTCCTGGATAATTCCATATCAAAACGCCTCCTCGGTAAAATGAAATTTATATTATCATTACTTGCATTTTTCTGTGACGGCCTTTGGTTACAAGGTATAATTCAGCCTTTTCCTCTGGCCTTATGCAACATACTATGCTTCCAACATGCAAGTAGACTCATATTAACACGTCAATTGCCAATATGCAACCCCCGAAAGCCTCTTTTTGCATTTTTTTGATTTCTCCGGGGCCTCTCCCTGAAGAGGACCGAAGAAAAAAGGCGGTATATACCGCCTTTTCACTCCGTCTTTCCGCCAAGGCGCCAGGTTTCCCGGCCCAGTGCGGCGCCTTCCGCCCGGTCCCTACCAGCAGCCCACCCGCGTGCAGGGGACGCGCCCCGCCACGAGGTCCTGCAGCCGGTGCCGGGCATGGCCGATAATGACCGTGGTTCCCGCGCAGACCGGCTCTACGATAAATTCCAGCTTGGCGCGGGCGCCGCCCGCGCCCGCGCGGCTGGCACCGACGCAGCGCTGCTGCATGGCGCGGATATTTTCCACAACCGCTTGAGCATCGCGGCCGGTGATCTCCCCCACCAACGTGGACGGGTCGGCTGGATCCCGGTAAATGCCCTCCACGCTGGTCATGATGACGAGCAGCTTGGCGCGGACCAGCCGGGCGATCACCGAGGCGGTCTCATCGTTATCCACACACTCCACGACCTCCCGCATCCCCTGATGGCGCAGGGTCGCCAGCTCCATCCGCCGGTTCTCCTCAAAGGAAACCGGATCGTTATAGTTAATGATGGGCACCGCGCCCTGCCGGGGCTGCCGCAGGAGGAAGGATTTGATCTGTTCCCGCTTGACCGGATCGTTGAAATGCGTATGCTCTACCAATAGCTGCCGTACCGAATACTTGGGATCAATATACCGGCGGTAATTCTCCATCAGGATGGACTGGCCCTGCGCCGCATAGTCGGATTTATCCTCCTCCGAATCGCCATGGAGCACCTCGCCGCCGTTGCGCCGCATGTAGTCCAGGCGGCCGATTTCCGTGGCGCCGGAGGACACCCAGATCATGCCCGGATGAAGGTCGTGCCCCAGCCTGGAAAATATGTTGTAATCGATATCGAGATCCTCCCGCCGGATCAGCGCCATGGATCCGATCTTACCCACCAGCTCGATTTCCTGACTCATCCTCATACCTCTTCCTTATTGGGCGGCCGTCAGCGTGTTCATCCATTTGCGGGTGCGGATCCGCCAAAGGGAGAGCGCCGACTTCACAACATCCGCCACGGTAATCATGATAAAGACAATATGCCCGGGCAGCTTCAGCACCAGCGCCCCCAGCAGGGCCATCGGCAGGGCAATAAGCCACACGGAGCCCAGGTCAATGGCTGCGGCCACCGTCGTATCGCCGCCGGAGCGCAGCACGCCGACAATGGAAAAATAATTGAAATTCCGGAAAACCAACAGGCTGCCAAAGACGATCAGCAAGAGGTTCGCCTTGTCCAGCACATCCTGCGAGACATGATAGCAGCTTAGAATCGGCCAGCGCAGGACGATCACCATGAGCCCCGCCGCGATGGCCAGTACCGGGCCCAGGATCAAAAACCGCATCGCGTTATCCCAGGCCGTTTGCCGGTCGCCCCGGCCCAGGGGGGAACCGATCAGCACGCTGCAGGCGGGCCCCATGCCCCAGAAGAAGCTCATGGCCACGCCCTCTAGGTTGCGCATGATGTTATAAGCCGCATAATCGGCGGTACCGATGCGGGCAAAAATGAGGGAAAGCAGGCTCATGCACACGCCCCACAGGCCTTCGTTGAGAATAACCGGCATGGCCAGGCGCAGGTACTTGCCTACAAAGCCCCAGCCCCGGGGCAGCATCTGCCGCAGCGGCCCCAGGATTGGGGAGCGGGCCCGGTATGCTGAAATGAGGATGATGACAAGCTGGACAAGGCAGGCAAATACCGAGGCCACGGCCGCCCCGGTGGCCCCCATGGCCGGGAAGCCCAGCCTGCCGAAAATAAGCACATAATTAAAGGCCACATTGACCAGCATGGAAACCACGCCCGCCACCAGCGGCAGCCGGACCTGGCCGATGGAGCGCATAGCCGACATGGTGCCATAGGCCAGCGCCTGCAGCGGATAGGACAGGGCCATCACCTTCAGGTAACCGACGCCCGCCTGGATCACCGCCTCGTCCTGGGAGAATATCCGCATGGAGCCCTCGGGAAACAGCAGGGATACCGCCATCATGGGCAGCGCCACCGCCATCATCGTCAGGATGGAAAGCCCATAGCTCTGCCGCACGCCCAGGCTGTCGCCGGCCCCGTAATATTGAGCGATGAGCACCGCCGCGCCCGATGAAGCCCCAAAGAAAAACATATTGATCATATAGCTCCACTGGCCGGCCAATCCCACTGCCGCCACAGATATCTCACCCAGCTGGCCCACCATAATATTATCCACCAGCGCCAGCGAATTTGACAGCAAATTCTGCAGCGCCACCGGCAGCACCAGCGCCATCATCCTTCCGTAAAAGTGCCGGTCGCCCAACAATCTACGAAACATCGTCTCCCTCTCTTCTCATTTTTCCGCGGCGCGCACGCCATTACCAAGAGCCGGGACGCAAGGGGCCGTCCGCTACAAAACCCGCACCCTTTCAGGCCGGCATCCGGTTCTCTTCGGTCTCGTCTATCGGTATATTTCTATCTGCTTACCGGGTTTATCCTATCATACCTTTGTCCTTTTCACAAGCATCATCAGGCCGCCGGAGCAAAAGGACGATAAGGGCCGCCAGCGCCAGGATATCCAGGGCGATCATCCCGCCGATGCAGGCCATATAGCCCAGCCCCCAGGTTTCGATGACAAGGCCGCCCAGCAGCCCCCCTGCCAGGGTTGGCAGGGTGACGGTCAGCAGGGCCACCAGGTTCTGCGCGGTGCCGCCGATTGCATCAGGCAGCGTGTCGGCCACATAGCGGGTCATGGCTACCGAATAGACGACATATCCAAAGCCGTGCAGCAGCTGGGTCGCCAGGACCACGCCCGGCGTAGGGAAAAGCGCTACCAGCAGCCACCGGATTACCGTAGACACAGCCGGGATCAGCAGCGTCTTTTTGACGCCCAACCGCCCCATAATCCACCCCATACCCAGCAGCACGGGGACCTCCGTCACGGTGCGCAGCGAGATGCACCAGCCAAAGGCCTCGTTGTCTGCGCCTGGAAGGGTCATGAAAAAGGTGGGCAAAAAGGTATAGGTGAAGGAGTTGGCCAGGGCGATCATGAACACGATGCCGGTCAGGCACCACAGCTCCCGATAGCCCAGCAGGCTGCGAAAGGATACCCGGCCCTTGGGGCCGGATTCCGCCGCCCGGAGACGCTCCACCTGCCGCCACGGCAAAAGCGGCAGCACAGCCAGCGAAAGCAGCGCCGCCGCCACGGCAAAGGGAATAAAGCCAGCAGGGTCGGCCTGGCTGATCCTGCCCACCCATACGCCGCCCACCGCAAAGCCCGCCGTCCAGCTGACGCGGATCCGCCCATACCGGTCAGAGGCTCCCTGCGCCGACAGGTGCCGCATCAGCACCGCCGTATTCAGCGCGTTGGCCGCTCCGCTGAAGGCCAGGTAGCCGGTGTGAACGGCCATCAGCACGCCTGCGGAAAAGGAATCAGGGCCATATCGGGGCCGCAGGAGCAGCATGAGCGCCATGGCGCCGGCGCTGACCGCTGTCAGGCACGCCATCGCGCCCATTTTGCGGCGGGTGCGGTCGGTCCAGGCGGCCAGCAGCGGCTGCAGCAGCAGCCCCAGCAGGGAGGGAACCGTGGAGAACAGCCCGATTACCATGGCGCCATAGCCCAGATCGCCCAAATACACATTGAGAAAGCTGCCATAGGCGCAGGAGGACAATGCCGTCAAAAAAAAGTGCAGATGATAGCAGCCCTCCCGCACGGGGCCGGTAAAAAATCGTTTCATCCGTCTTCGCTCCCTCTTCTCCGATGGTTCTCATCCTACCATAGTCCCCCCGCCCATGACCAGGCCATCCTGGCGCTTTGCGCATAATTTTCCAAATTTCGTAGGATATAAAAAGAATTTATCGCTTCCAAGAAAAGCATTTAGGTGTATAATAATCAGACACGCCATGGACGCAGCAAACCGTTCAGATGACAGCGGTTGGATTGGTCATTTCATTCCATGTTTACAGTCATTTCAGGGTATGGCATCCGACACTTCTCACGCCCTGTATAAAATTAACCACCAATTCGTGCATCATCTCTATGGTCAGCCCAAACGGAATTGGGTATGCTTTCCATGACGGGTAAGTCATAAGGAAGCGGCGGGGGCATCGCTTTGAGGAGGGCGCCGGCCCGCTTTGGAGCGCCGCCGCGAGCAAAAGGGGGGAATTACCATCAACATTATCAAACGAATCCTGGGTATGCTGGCGCCGCACAAAAAAAGCCTGATCATCGGATTTCTCATGATCCTGGTGCTGCAGGCGGGACGACTCTACGCGCCGAAGATCAGCGGCATCATCGTAGACGATGTGATCAGTGCCGGCAACTATGGGCTGCTGCCACGGATGCTCACCATCTACGCCGTGCTGTTCTCCTGCATCGCGCTTCTTATGTATTTAAGGGGCCTGGTGTTTGAGAACATTTCACAAAACGTGATTTTTACCATCCGGCAGACGTTGTTCGAGCACCTGCACGAGCTGCCCTTCCGCTTTTACGACCATCACCGCATCGGCGAGATCATGTCCCGTCTCACTGGCGACGTAGAGGCCATCCGGAATTTTATCGCCGGCGGCCTGATCACCATTGTGGAGCAATCCTTCCATTTTATCGGCGCCATGATTATGATTTTCCTCATCGCGCCTCAGCTTGCCGTCCTGTTTCTTGTGCTCACGCCCATCCTGGCCTTTGTGGGGTATAAGTTTGACCGCACCATCCGGCCGGCCTTTAATGCAATCCGGGATCAGGGCGCTGTGCTGAACACCAAGGCCCAGGAAAACATCTCCGGTATCCGCGTGGTGAAAGCCTATTCCCAGGAGCAGCAGGAAAAGGTAGAATTTGCCGACGAAAACCGCAAGCATCGTGACTGCGGCATCCGTATCTCCGTCATCTGGAGCAACTTCCATCCCATCATCGAATTCATCGCCTCCGCCTTCCCCGCCGCGGTGCTGCTGGTGGGCGGCATGCTGGCCCAGGGCGGCTCCCTTACGCCCGGCGATGTGGTTACGATTTTCGGCTATCTTTGGATGATTACCGATCCCATGCGCCAGCTTGTGAATATCCTGAATATGATCAGCCAATGCTCCTCCTCCGGCGAGCGCATCTTCTATTATATGGATATTGGCTCGGAGATCAAGGAATGCGACAATCCCCAATTCCCCAAAAGCTTCCAGGGCCATGTGGTCTTCGACCATGTTGACTTCCGTTACGACGACGAGCCCGTGCTGAAGGACATCTGCCTCGATGTGCCGGCCGGCCACACGGTAGCCATCATGGGCGCTACCGGCAGCGGCAAGACCAGCATTGTCAACCTGCTGGGCCGCTTCTATGAATGTCAAAGCGGCGCGGTCACCATCGATGGCATCGACGTGAAGCAATATAAGCTCAAGGAGCTGCGCCGCCAGCTGGGCTATGTGCCCCAGGAAACCTTCCTCTTTTCCGATTCGCTGGAGGGCAACATTGCCTTTGGCAACCCCGACCTCACCGAGGAGGCCGTCCGCCAGGCGGCCGAAATCGCTCAGGCCAAGGAATTCATTGACCAGCTGGATGATGGATATGACACCGTGGTGGGTGAGCGCGGCATGGGCCTCTCCGGCGGTCAGAAGCAGCGCGTAGCCATCGCCCGGGCGATCGCCCTGGATCCTAAGATCCTGATCCTGGATGATTCCACCAGCGCCATCGACATGGAGACTGAATCGGCCATCCAGGCCGGTCTGAAGAAGGTGCTCAAGAACCGCACGACCTTCATCATCTCCCACCGCATCTCCTCGGTGAAGAACGCCGATGAGATCATCGTGCTGGATCATGGGGCTATCGCCGAGCGCGGCGTGCACGACGAGCTATTGGCCAAGAAGGGGCTGTATTACGACATCTTCATGGACCAATACCGAGACTATCAATCCATCCTGGGCGAAGGGAAGGTGATGGAAAATGCCTAGAATCAAGCGGATGAAAATGACGGACGACGAGGTGCTGGAGGCGCCGATTAACGCTGCCTATCTGCGCCGTCTGTTCCGGTATCTGGCCCCCTATAAGAAAAGCGTGGTCATTGCGATCCTGTGGATGTTCATCGCCTCCGCCACCAGTCTGGCCTCTCCCTTGCTGATGGGCGACGCGGTCGACGCAGTAAACGAGGGGCGGTATGCCGTGCTGAAGTGGTACGCCCTGGCGATGGTTGCCTTTTCTACCATCGCGGCGCTGGCGGTTCGCTTTAAGGTGCTGCTGATGGATATCGCCGGACGCAAAGCCCTGGCAACGCTGCGGGAGGATCTTTTCAACCACATCCAGAACCTGGGCTTCGATTTCTTTGATAACCGCTCGGCCGGCAAAATCATGGTCCGCGTCATCAACGACGTCAATTCGCTGCTGGATCTTTTCGCCAACGGCCTGGTGAACGCCCTGAGCAATATCCTGACTGTATTTATGGTGGCTGGGCTCATGCTCTTTCTGGACTGGCGGCTGGCCCTTGTCTCCTTCTCGGTCCTTCCGCTGCTCTTTGCCCTCATCTTCATCCTCAAGCCCCACATCTCCCGCACCTGGCGCAGGGTCCGGCATAAGATTTCCAATATGAACGGTTACCTGCATGAATGCCTCTCCGGTGTGCGGGTCACCCAGGCCTATGTCCGGGAGGAGGAGAACGCCTCCATTTATCGGGAGACCAACGCGGATATTCACCGCTCCTGGATGGCCGCCATCCGGATCAATAACCTGTTCTGGCCTACCTTTGAGATCATTTCCATGCTGGGTTCCATCCTGATCTATTCCTTTGGCGTGCGGTGGATGCAGGATCCCGCTATGAACCTTACGGTCGGTACGCTGCTTTCGATGATCTGGTACCTGGGCCGCTTTTGGGCCCCGCTCAACGGCCTGGCCAACCTGTACAATCAGATCCTCGTCGCTATGGCCTCGCTGGAGCGCATCTATGACATCATGGATACCCCCATCTCCGTGGACAGCAAGCCCGGCGCGCCCGAGATGCCGCCCATCCAGGGCCGGGTCGAGTTCGATCATGTAACCTTTGGCTACGATCCGCAGCAGGTGGTGCTGGACGACGTCTCCTTCGTGGCGGAGCCCGGCCAGACCATCGCCCTGGTCGGCCCTACTGGCGCCGGCAAATCCACCGTTATCAACCTTGTCACGCGGTTCTATGACGTACACAGCGGCGCCGTCAAGGTAGACGGCCACGATGTCCGCGACGTGGAGCTATCTTCCCTGCGCCGGCAAATGGGCATCATGCTCCAGGATACCTTCATCTTCTCCGGTACCATTATGGACAATATCCGCTATGGCCGTAAGGATGCCACCGAGGCAGAAGCCATCGAGGCGGCCAAGGCTGTCCATGCCCACGACTTCATCCTGCGGATGGAGGACGGCTATAATACCCAGGTAAACGAGCGCGGCTCCCGGCTATCTGTGGGGCAGAAGCAGCTCATTGCCTTTGCCCGCGCGCTATTGGCCGATCCCAAAATCCTGATCCTGGATGAGGCGACGGCCGCCATCGATACCCATACGGAAATTCTGATTCAGCGCGCGCTGGATGTGCTGCTTAAGAACCGCACCTCCTTTGTCATCGCTCACCGGCTTTCCACCATCCGCTCCGCCGACAACATTATGGTGGTGGATCATGGCAAGATCATGGAAGCCGGCACCCATGACGAGCTGATGGCTAAAAAGGGCGAATACTATGAGCTCACCCGCGCTCAATATCAGTTCCTGGAGGCGCTATAGCCTATATCCCAGGCGCGCCGCCTTACAGCCAACCAAGAAGCAGGAAACACCGGCCCATATGGGCCGGTGTTTCCTGCTTCTTGCCTATTCACCGCCAGGCAAAACGCTTAAAAGGCTCCCGAGGCGCCAATCTTTCCCAGCCTCCGGCCCTCCGCATGCGTTGCCGTATTTACCTGGCGATCACCAGCGCGCCCACGCAGCTGGGCAGCGGGAAGCGGTAGCTGCCGTCGGCCTGCCTCTGGGGCGTTATCTCGCCCGCGCCGGTTATGATCCGTATCTGGCGGCCGTCCGCCTTGAACCGCACATAGGCCGTGGAAGCCGCCGTATCCAAGGGATCTGCCGCGTTGCAGACCATCAGCGCATAGGAGCCGTCCCCGGCCCGCGAAACCATCTGTCCTACCAGCAGGCTGCCGCCCTTCTCCTCGCGCAGGCCGGAGAAAATCCCCGTATTCAGGGCGCTAACCGGCGCCTGGCGGACCTTATCCATCACAGGGTCGCCCTGGAAGCCCACAAAATGCGTCGATACCCGGCGGTAGCCCATATAGGCCCCGCCCAGCGTATGCAGCTCGGCATTGACCGCTTTAAGCTTGTCATACTGCTGGGTCTTTTCACCGTTCTCGTCCAGCACCTGGTTATACCACCAGCCGGCCGTATAGCACCCCCAGATGATATTTTCCGCGCCAAAGGCCAGGGCGGAATAGGCCTGGAAGCGCAGCTGGTTCTCCGTGATCCATTCCGCTTCGCGGCTTGAATTCACCTGCAATACGATCCACATGCTTCGTCCGGTACGCAGGCATGCCTCTGAAACGATCCTAAGGTTCTCATAGGCGCCCTCCACGCTGGCCGAATACATATAAAAATCATAACAGATATAATCGGTCCCCACATGCTGGCAATACTGATCGATGTGCTCGGCATAGGTGGCCGTCCCCAATTGGTTGACCGTTTCATTGGCCGTATTGACCGCCACCGAAGCATAGTTAGGATATAGATTCAAATAAGCAAACTGATGGGGAAAGCTGCGCTCCACCAGATCCATGACCCGGCCGTAATAGGGGAAATCCAGCGCCGAAGGCTCGTCGCCCGCATCGATACCCCAAATGGCCGGATGGTCTTCAAAGGCAGCGGCCGCAGCCTCATAGCCCGATATTGGATTTGTTTCCTCCATTTTTCCGGCATTGTCTCCATCGCCGCCCCACCAGCCCGGCAGCACCTGGGTCACGATCGCGCCGATGCCGTACCGGTGCATCCGGTCGAGGGCGGGCCGGTCGGGGTCCATGCATACGATAAAATCGATACCGCATTCGGCAACCTCGCGGACATGCCTTTCATCCCTCGCATAGGGGGCCAGGAAATAAGCGCCGATGTTCAATCGCGCACGATCCATCCGAGTATTCATGCTTGATCCTCCTGAATAGTTCTGGGGGCGGTTTATCCTTATACGGTCTAGTGTACTCGATCCATTTGGGAAATACAAGCAGCCTCCTGTTCCCTTGTGCCAGAGGTTTTCGCCGCTCCCCCGCCGCGCAGCCATCCTCCATCCCATCAAAAAGGCTGCGGAAAGGATGCCGCAGCCTCACGATGCTTCAAGCCCGCCCTATACCAGATGCAGCAGCGCCAGGGAAACCGCACTGAACAGGAGCCATTTGCCGGAGACCTTTCTGCCGGACCAGAGGCCATACAGGCTGGCAAGGCACCCCGCGGCAATAACGGTTACCAGCCAGCTGCTTTGCAGGCGAAGCGGCGTAAACCCAAAGCAGCTGATGTAGAGGTAAAGCTTGGAAAAGGCGATCAAAGCGAACAGCATGCATTGGGCCAGCAGGATCGTGGCCATGATTTTGGCCGGTTTATGCCGCCGCAGCGGTTGGCTGCCGCTGGCCATCACGGCCGCTAAAAGGGTAAAATTCAATCCCACGATCCAGCAAAGCTCGAAGAAGCCTTGCCTGGCGTATTGGGCCACCGTAAAATCTGCCGGAAGCGTATGGGTGAAGGCGCCGAAGAGATAGCCCCCCTGGATGCCGAAAAAGACCATATACAGCAGGACAAATCCGGCCATCAGCCCTGTCCAGACACCGGAGGGTACCCGGCGGAGCGCCGACATACCGGCGAGGATCGAGCTGCCCCGCTGGGCCAGCAGCGCTGGGCTCTCCCGCTGCGTACCGGCCACCAGGCCATACAGATACGCGCCAACGGGCAGGCTGACCATCAGCCGCAGCACGAATTCCCCCATATGGTCGATGCGTATTCTCCGGATCAGGCCGCCCAGCACCCGGTCGAAGGTATCGTCCGCCGCCGAAAGCAGGGCCAAGGCTCCCCAGAAGAGCAGCATGGCAACCAGGATAGCCGCAGCCGTGCCCAGGCGTCCATATCCTCCATCCTTCCCCTTGGGCCGTATCGCGCAGGCCAGCGTATCCCATAGCACCTGAGCCCTGAGGAACAACCGCTTTAAGGGGAAAATGATCAAGGCGTTCAGTCCGTCCAGGAGGAAAAACCGGCCGGTTTCGCCCTCCAGCAGCCGTCCGGACCGGACCAATACATAGTATACGGCGAAAAGGTGCAGAAAGAGCCAGGCCTTCTCTCCCCATACCTGATTCCGCCCCATAAGGCAGCCGGCCACGATCACCCAAAGGCAGCCCAGCCAGACATAGCTCTCCCAGCTTCTTTTCTGCTTCCGGCAGACCAGCTCTGTGCCCACGGTAAGGATCAGGGCAAAGGCGGCCAGCGCCGCCGTCCCGCCCTGGTAGGCGCTAATGTCGCAATAGGTATACAGCAGGGCAGCCCCATAGCTGACCCAAAGGGCAATACGCTCCCAAAGCGCCGGCGCTGGCCGCGCTGCCGGCTTCTGTCTGTCCACGGTCTGGCCGGACAGCGGCTCATATGACTGGCTCATGTCATCGGTCCCTCCCTGTCTGTTGCCTTCTGCGAAGGCATGTCATCATCGATAAATTCCAGCAGCTCGCCCGGCTGGCAACCCAGCTCATGGCAAAGCGCCATCAGCGTGGAAAACCGGATAGCCTTGGCCTTGTTATTCTTCAATATGGAGAGATTGGCCGGGGTAATGCCCACCCGCTCGGCCAGCTCGCCGGCGGATATCTTCCGCTTTGCCATCATAACGTCCAGGTTCACGACAATTCTCATACCCGCCCCCTATACAGTAAGGTCCAGTTCATCCTTCATCGTAATCGCCTGCTCAAAAACATTCTTTACGATGCGGACGATGAGCCCCATAAAGCCGGCCGCAATGGCGATCAGCAGAATGGGCAGGCAATAAAAGCTGCTGGCAAAGCATATCAGGCAGGCGCCAAAGCAGCACCAGCTGGTAATCCGAAGATAGCGGACGTTCCCGGCGTCAAACACCACACCCCTTTGCATATTCCGCAGCAGCCGCCACAGCGCAAAAAGCAGCACCCAAGCCAATACGCTGCAGGTATACAGGGTCGTCATCAGCAGCGCGCCATCCCAGGCTCCATGCAGCGTGCGGGAGATGGATACGGCCCAGCGCGTCAGCCAGTACCCGCCAATATCGGCCGCTGCCAGCAGCGCCGCAAAGGCGATAAGGCAGCCCTGCGAAAGCTTAACCGATCGGTTCTGATTCCAATTCATGGGGCACACTCCTTTCTTTCCCTCATAGGATACCATGGAATGCATCGTATTTCAATCATTATTTATTGCTTTTCGATAATTTCTTGTTGAAAAACAAATTCCATGGCAGGCTGGCCATTCAGCAATCTACCGCCTGTAGGCCTCATCGAAACAAAAAGCGCGCATCGGGAGGGCTGCATAGGGAGGTGGCTTTTCTTGTTTCTATGCGCAGGATATGGTAGGATTGAGATACAGTTTCATTTTGAAGAAGCGGGGGCTTTTTTATGTGTTTAATCTGTGATAGAATTGCGCTGATTCAAAGAGGCGCCAATCCTTATTTTGTCCGGGAGCTTGAAACTGGTTATGTCGTTATAGGCGATTTTCAGCACTTTAAGGGGTATACCCTATTTCTATGCAAGCAACATCAAACGGAATTGTTTTATCTGAAACATGATGATAAGTTGAAATTCCTTGAAGAAATGTCTATTGTATCGGAAGCTGTGTATAGGGCCTTTGGTGCGGATAAAATGAACTGCGAGCTTCTTGGGAACGGGGATGCACATCTGCATTGGCATCTCTTCCCAAGATATAACGGTGACCTTGCTGGGTATGAATGCGGCAAAAAGGGCGGCCCGGTATGGTGGTATCCGATAGAAAAAATGAACTCACCCGAAGCAAGGCCCTCAGATGATGAGCTTGACGAAATGAAAAACGCATTGTCAAGAGAACTCGATAGGCTGTTGCCAGTATATCAATCCCGGGATTGCGGGAAGTCCTAGGACTTCCTTTTCGCAAATCGGGTTTTGTAAAGAAAACCCACTATGCCAACTTTCCGTTTTGAAAGCGTCATAGTGGGTTTTATGCTTTTTTGTGTGTTTTCAGGCGGCTTGGGGCCACGTCTTTATGAAGCCGGCCCTAACAGCGCGCTTGGGGTTGATCCGATCCCCTTTTAGCGGACGATATGGCCCTGGCAGCCCTTACGTCCGATCAAGGCGGCGTTGGCCTCGTCCGTGTCCACATGCATGGCCAACGCAAACTTGGGGCTGACGCGCACCACGCAGTCGTCGAAAATGAGCGGGCGGTCGGTATCCACCCGCACCATCACGATATCCTTATCCTTGACGCCCATCTCCTCGGCGTCGGCAGGCGTCATATGGATATGGCGCTTGGCCACGATCAGGCCTTCCTTCAGCTCCACCTCGCCGGCCGGCCCCTTAAGGGTGATGGGGGCGGAGCCCGCCAGGTCGCCGCTTTCCCGCACAGGGCCTACAGCGCCCAGGGTAAAGCAGTCCGTCAGCGAAACCTCAACCTGGCTCTGGGCGCGCACAGGGCCCAGGATTACGACATTGCTCAGCGTGCGCTTGGGGCCCACAACCTCCACGCGCTCCTCACATACAAACTGGCCGGGCTGGGACAGGTCGCGCACATAGGTCAGCGTTTTGCCCGCGCCGAAGAGCTTTTCCACATCCTCCTGGGTCAGATGCACATGGCGGGCGGAAACCTCTACCAGAAATGACTTTTCAGACATGATTTGATCCTCCTTTGGTGATAGTTCTATTGTGCCTCCACCGGCCGCCTTTGTCAAGAACCGCCGGTCTTCGTCATCCGTCTCCATAAAAGAAAGGCCCTGCTAGGGGGCCTTTCTTTTATCCAATTAGTAGTTGTTCTTATCCTTTACCTTGGCAGCCTTGCCCGTCAGCTCGCGCAGATAGTAAAGCTTCGCGCGGCGCACCTTACCACGGCGCATCACCTTAATCTCGGCGATACGGGGGCTGTGCAGGGGGAAGGTACGCTCCACACCTACGCCATAGGAAGTGCGGCGCACCGTAAAGGTTTCGCGGATAGAACCATTGTGGCGGGCAATGACCACGCCCTCGTAGGCCTGCAGGCGCTCGCGGGTGCCTTCAACGACCTTCACTTCGACGCGCACGGTATCGCCGACACGGAAATCGGGGATATCCGTACGAAGCTGCTCCTGTTCGATAGTGCGAATATCAATCATGGGGATCCTCCTTCATCATAGACGTTCATGCCAGCTTAGCAGAGGACCGTCCGTGTTCACAACAAGCATCATTTTATCAGAAATTTGGGACAAGCGCAAGAGGTTTACCGGCGCTTTATCAACAAATTACCGCTCTTTCTCCTGATCTTTCAGCCATAGCCGCTCCTTATCGGTGAGCGGCGCCTTTTCCAGCAGATCGGGCCTCAGCCTTTGGGTCTTCAGCAGCGACTGCTCCCGCCTCCAGGCGGCCAGCCAGGCGTGATTGCCCGTCAGGAGCACCTCGGGCACCTTCAGCCCCCGGAAATCGGCCGGCCGGGTATACTGGGGATATTCCAGCAGCCCGCCCTCAAAGGATTCCTCCAGGTGCACGTCGCTGGCCCCCACTACGCCAGGGATAAAGCGGATCAGCGTATCGACCAGCACCATGGCCGGCAGCTCCCCGCCAGTCAGCACATAGTCGCCAATGGAGATCTCCTCGTCGACCAGCTGATCAATAACCCGCTGGTCGACGCCCTCGTAGTGCCCGCACAGCAGGATAAGCCCCGCTTCGGAGCCGGCCAGCTCGCGGGCGCGTACATTATCCCACACCCTGCCGCAGGGGGAAAGGTAGATGACCGGTGTACCAGGCTCGTGCCGGCGCTTTACGTCCTCAATGCAGTCGAAAAGGGGCTGCGGCCCCATCAGCATGCCCGCGCTGCCGCCAAAGGGCGCGTCATCCACGCGATGGTGCTTATCGGTGGAATAATCGCGGATATTGACAAGCTCCAGCTCAAAGAGCCCCTTCTCCAGCGCGCGGCCCGGCACCGAGCTGGCAAAATATGCGCTGAACACCTCAGGAAACAGCGTCAGAATGCTAATCTTCATGGACAGCTACCTCAGAAAAGCGCACCGAATCCACCACAATGCGGCGCTGCTCCACATCCACCTGGCGGACAACCTCGCGGATTGCCGGCATCAGGTAAACGCCCCCGGATCCATGGAGCTCATAGACATCGTTGCCTCCGGGCTGATGCACCTCCGTCACCTGTCCCAGCAGGCGGCCCGACTCATCCTCCACCTGGCAGCCGATCAGATCCACAATGTAATAGCTGCCCTGCTCCAGCTGGGGCGCCTGCTCCCTGGGCACCTTAAGCTCCGTGCCCCGCAGCGCCTCGGCAGCGTCGCGGTCATAGACGCCCTCCAGCTGGGCGATTACCATGCCGCCCTGCAGGCGCTGATGCTTTACCCTACGGCAGATACGCGCGCCCTGGCGGTCTGTCCACTCCACCGCGCGCAAATCCAGCCAATCCTCCGCCCGATCCGTGAGGGGCTGGATCTTCACCTCGCCCCGTATCCCATGGGGGCGGACAATAACACCCACGGCCAGCGTGGGTGATAAGGACTGTGTCATTTACAGGATCTCCACAGTGTACTTCTTTTTTTCGTTGGCAGTGGCCGATTTCACCACCGTGCGAATGGCCTTGGCAATCCGGCCCTGCTTGCCGATTACCCGGCCCATGTCATCGGGCGCAACCCGAAGCTCCAGCACTACCGTCTTGTCGCTATCCACCGTCTTGACGTCCACCTGGTCAGGCTCCTGCACCAGGGAACGGGCGATGTAGCGAACCAATTCCTCTACATTCGCTTTCACGGCCATATCCTACTCGATACCGGCCTTCTTGATCAGGGCGCGCACCGTATCCGTGGGCTGGGCGCCGGTTTTCATCCACTTGGTCACCTTTTCAGCGTCCACCTTCAGCTCTACGGGCTCGGTCAGGGGGTTATAATAGCCCACCTCGTCGATAAAGCGGCCGTCGCGGGGAGCCTTCACATCGGCCACCACAATGCGATAGAAGGGGTTCTTCTTGGAGCCCATTCTCTTGAGACGAATCTTTACTGCCATTTGGGATCGTACCTCCAAATATGATTTCTATTTCACCGCTATGCGGATGAAAGCCTTAAAAGGGAAGCTTCAGCCCCCTGAGCGCCCGACGCCGCCCACCCTTCCCGGTGAACTGCTTCATCATCTGGCGCACCTGTTCAAACTGGCGGATCAGGCGATTCACATCCTGCACCGTGGTGCCGCTGCCGGCGGCAATGCGCTTGCGCCGCGACGCGTTGAGGATGTCGGGATTACGCCGCTCCCGCACCGTCATGGAGCGAATGATCGCCTCCGTCCGGGCGATGCCCTTTTCGTCGATGTCCTCGGGCTTGATCTTGTTCCCGCCGGGCAGCATGCCCAGAAGGTCGGTCAGGGAGCCCATTTTTCGCATCTGCTCGAACTGCTGCAGAAAGTCCTCCAGCGTAAAGGAGGATTCCCGCATCTTTTTCTCCAGCTCGGCGGCCTGCTTCTCATCGAAGCTCTGCTGCGCCTTTTCAATCAGCGTCAGCACATCGCCCATCCCCAGGATGCGGGAAGCCATCCGGTCGGGGTAGAAGGGCTCCAGGTCGCTGGATTTCTCGCCGATACCGGCAAATTTAATGGGCTTGCCCGTAACCGCCTTGACGGAGAGGGCCGCGCCGCCGCGGGTATCGCCGTCCAGCTTGGTCAGAATCACGCCGTCCACGCCCAGGCGCTCGTTGAAGCTTTGGGCCACATTCACCGCGTCCTGGCCGGTCATGGCGTCTACCACCAGCAGGATCTCCTGGGGCTGTACAGCCTTGCGCATCCGGTCAAGCTCGTCCATCAGCGCCTCGTCCACATGCAGGCGGCCGGCCGTATCCAGGATTACCACGTCATAGCCCATATACCGGGCCCGCTCCACCGCCTTCTGGGCGATCTCAACCGGGTCGGACTGCCCCATCTCAAAGAAGGGGATGTCGATATTCTTCGCCACCACGCGCAGCTGCTCGATGGCCGCCGGCCGGTATACGTCGCAGGCCGCCAGCAGGGGCTTTTTCCCCTGCACCTTGCGCAGGTGAAGGGCCAGCTTGCCGGCCATGGTGGTTTTACCGGCGCCCTGCAGGCCGCAGAGCATATAGACGGTGACCGGCCGGGAGGAGAAGGTCAGCTTGGCGGCCGCCGGGCCCATCAGCCCGACAAGCTCATCGTTGACGATTTTTATGACCATCTGGCCGGGCGAAAGCGAAGCCGTAACATCGGCGCCCAGCGCCTTTTCCGAGACCCGCTTCACGAAATCCTTGACTACCGTGTAGTTCACATCCGCTTCCAGCAGGGCCATGCGCACCTCCCGCATGGCAGCCTTCAGGTCGCCCTCGGAGATACGCCCGCGGCCTGTGATCTTCTTCATTGCCGCCTGAATCTTTTCGCTTAAGCTCTCAAAGGCCATGTTCGCCCTCCCTTTCCCATATCTGCACCGCCTGATCCAGCACGCGGCGAAGCGCTTCCGTATCCGGCTCAGCCTCCTCCAGAATGCGCTGACCCCGGGCAAGCACCTCGCCCAGCGCCAAATGGCGGCTGAGAAGCCCCAGCCGCTGCTCCAGGCCCTCCAGCGCCGCTTCGCCCCGGCGGAGCGCGTCGTGCACCGCCTGGCGGCTTACGCCCTGTTCCTGGGCAATCTCTGCCAAGGATAGATCCTCGTCATAATAGCTGGCGAGCATCTGGCGCTGCCGCCCGGTCAAAAGGCCGCCGTAGAAATCCAGCAGCCACCCGATCCTGACGTGCTTTTCCATGCCGATTCCTGTTCCTCTGCCAGCAAGTCTGTAAAGGCTGAAGCCTTGACAGATTTATTATACCCATTTACCGCCCTTTGTCAAGCCCTTACCCTTGACAGAATAATTCCCCCTTCTTTACTATGGATGATTTTGTCCAGATCATGGAATCCTTTGGCGCGGTGCCCAAAGCCGATTGACTTACCGGATTTTCTTCCGCATAATGGCAAAAAAGGCAAAGGAGGCCCCCCATGAAACAAGCCGTTATGGTCAAGCCCGGCGAAATCATCTACCAGGATGTGCCCATCCCCGAGATAAAGCCCGATCAGATTGAGGTGAAGATGAAGCGCATCGGCGTATGCGGCAGCGACATCCATGTCTGGTATGGCAAGCACCCCTATACCTCCTATCCTGTGGTACAGGGGCACGAGGTTTCCGCGGTGGTTACCCGCGTCGGCTCCGAGGTTACCGATTTCGTCCCCGGCGACCTTGTCACCATCCAGCCCCAGGTGGTCTGCGGCCATTGCTATCCCTGCACCCACGGCCTCTATAACGACTGCGAATCGCTGAAGGTGATGGGCTTCCAGACCACCGGCATGGCCAGCGAATACTTCGTGACCGAGGCGGCCAAGGCCCTGAAGCTGCCGGAAACCATGAGCTATGACCATGGCGCCATGATCGAGCCGCTGGCCGTAGCTGTCCACGCCGTCCGCCGTATACCCGGCGGGGTATCGGGCAAGCGCGTATGCGTGATTGGCGGCGGCCCCATCGGGAACCTGACCGCCCAGGCCGCCAAGGCGATGGGCGCCCGCGCTGTACTTCTTTCGGAAATTTCCGCCTATCGCCTCGAGGCGGCGGCCCGCTGCGGCATTTCCGCCATGAACCCCAAGGAAATCTCCCTGAAGGACGGCATCCTCCAGGCCTTCGGCGCTGATGGGGCCGACGTCATCATCGAGTGCATCGGCAGCTCCCGCACCATCAAAGAGGCGGTGGATATCGCCCGCAAGGGAAGCGATATCCTGGTCGTCGGCGTGGTGCCCGACCTTTGTGCCATCGATATGGGCTTCGTACAGGACCATGAGCTGCGCATCTCCGGATCGGCCATGTACCGGGTGGAGGATTACCGGGAAGCCATCCGCCTGGTCGGCGATGGGTTGATCGAATTCGACGCGCTCATAACCCACCATGTGCCTTTCTCCGACTATGCCAGCGCCTATACGCTCATTGAGCAGGCAAAGGATAAGGCGATGAAGGTCATCATCGATATGGAGGCCTGATCGCCATGCGCTATGGGATTTACTACGCCTATTGGGAGAAGGCCTGGGGCGGGGATTTTCTGCCCTATGTGTCCAGGGTCAAGCGGCTTGGCTTCGATATCCTCGAGGTGGCCTGCGGGGCCATGTTCCAGCAGCCGGACGGGGCCCTGCGCGAGCTGGGCCAGGAGGCGGCCCTGCAGGGGATCGAGCTGACCGGAGGCTATGGCCCCCGGCCGGAGCACAACCTGGCCAGCGCTGACCCTGAAGCTGTGGCGGCTGCCTTGGATTTCTACCGCGTTACCTTCCACAAGATGCAGTTGGCCGGCATCCGCAGCCTGGGCGGCGCCCTTTATTCCTACTGGCCTGTAGATTACAGCCGGATACCGGACAAAGCCGGCGACTGGGCGCGAAGCGTGGCCGGTATGCAGCGGCTGGCTGCGTTGGCAGAGGATTACGGCATTACGCTGAATATGGAGAGCCTGAACCGCTTTGAAGGCTATCTCATCAACGATGCGCGGGAAGCGGTGGACTATGTGCAGGCGGTCGGCCGGGCCAACGTCAGGGTTATGCTGGATACCTTCCATATGAACATCGAGGAGGATTCGATTCCAGAGGCGATTCGCCTGGCCGGCAGCCATCTGGGCCACTTCCATGTGGGCGAGGCCAACCGGCGCCCGCCCCGGCCCGGCGGCCGGATCCCCTGGGCTGAAGTCGGCTCCGCGCTCCGCGATATCGGGTATAGCGGCGCCGTGGTGATGGAGCCCTTCGTCCAGATGGGTGGACAGGTTGGCGCGGATATTAAGGTCTGGCGCGACCTGTCCGGCGGGGCGGATGCGGGTCTGCTCGATCAGTGGGCCGCTGACTCGGTCGCCTACCTTCGAGATCAGTTGGAGAGGAAATAGCTTTTTAGGCACAGCCTTGTGCTGTGTCCTTGGGCCTGCATGCTGCGCAGCAGCCTTTCAGGGCAGCATCAAAGGGGCCGCGGGAATATCCCGCGGCCCTTGTTCTATGGTTCCCTCATCAAAATACCGTCGCCTACAGCCGGAGCATCCGGTATCCTACGCCCACATGGGTCTGGATATACTTGGGCTGGGAGGGGTCGGGTTCAATCTTCTTGCGCAGCGTGGCCATAAAGACCCGCAGCGAAGCCACGTCGCTGTTCCAGGAGGTACCCCATATCTCCCGGGTGATGTAGGTATGGGTAAGCACCTTGCCCACGTTCTTTGCCAGCAGGCACAGCAGCTTATATTCAATGGGCGTCAGATGCAGCTCCTGCCCGCCCAGGAAGGCGCAGCCGGAGGCATAGTCGATCGTAAGCTCGCCATTGGCAAAGGCTGTCTCCTCCGCCTGCTGCGTCTCGCCGTAGCTAAGCCGCCGGATCGTAACCCGCAGCCGGGCCAGCAGCTCCTCCACGGAGAAGGGCTTGGTCAAATAATCATCGGCGCCTGCGTCCAGCGCTTCGATCTTATCTCGGTCCTCGCTTCGGGCGCTGATGACGATAATCGGCTTTGTCGACCAGGAACGGATCTTTTTAATGATATCCACGCCATCCATATCCGGCAGCCCCAGATCCAGCAGGATGATATCGGGCTTTTGCGAAACGGCCTCAAATACCGCCTGGGCGCCGGTCTGCGCGGTATGGAATCGGTAATCCTGGGTTTCCAGCGTCGTAGCGATCAGGTTCCGAACCGCCGTATCGTCCTCCACAATCAGGATTAAGGGTTTATTCATGGATGCTGACCTCCTCTGCCTGCAAGGTAAACCGGAATATCGTACCATGGGGATGATTGTCTTCCACCGCAATCGTGCCGCCGTGTGCCGTTATAATCGACCTGCACAGCGCCAGCCCCAGGCCCAGGCCGCGCCGGCTGTCGGCGCCCGCCTTGGTGGCCTTGGCCGTGTAGAACATATCGAAGATGCGGGCCTTGGCCTCGTCCGGTATGCCGGGGCCGTCATCAGCAATGCTCACTTCCACCGTTTTGCCCTTTGTCACCGCACGGATGACAATTTCCGAGCCTACCGGGGTATATTTGATGGCGTTATCCACAATGTTGATGATTACCTGCACAATCAGGCGCGCGTCCATGCGCGCCATCACAAAGCCCTGCGGGGGCACCACACGGATGGTATGCTCCGTGCTCTTGCGGTTAATATGGCGCAGCGCCTCGGTGATCACTTCCTCCAGCAGCTCCGCTTCCATCGTCAGGTGCATGGTACCATCCTCAATGCGCGTCACCGACAGCAGGTTTTCCACCAGGTTGATGAGCCACATGGAGTCGTCATATATATCCATATACAGCTTGTGCAGCTTGGCGTCGTCCAGGGTGCCGGCGTTGTTAAGCAGCACCCCGGCGTTACCCGAAATACTGGTCAGCGGCGTACGCAGGTCATGGGAGATGGAGCGCAGCAGGTTGGCCCGCAGCTGTTCGTTCTTTGCCTGCATGGCCGCCTCCTCCCGCTTGCGGCTGAATAGATCCCGCTCCAGCGCCAGGGCGCATTCGCTCAGCATGGATAAAACCAGGTTGTTTTCAAAGGCATCCAGGCTTCCGCCCTGCAGGGCGATGCCCATCACGCCATATACGCCGTCGGAGCCGCGCACCGCCAGGTAAAGCCCCTGTGCGCTTCCCAGGGTGTTGGTGGTGGCGCCCGCATGCTTGTTATTCCGGAAAGCCCACTGCGCGACCGCCTTTTCGTTGTCGGTCATGAGCCGCTCCAGGCGCTCGTCCTCCTTCCCCGCGCTGAAAATCCGCGGCTCAGTCAGGGCGTCGTCCTTTACGCCGTAGAAGACCACGCTTTTCCCCAACAGCTTCATGAGCTGGCGGGCTGTGGCCTCGGCAATCCCCTCCGGCGTTTTCTCCTGCTGCAGCAGCTGGTTTGTCTCCAGCAGCAGCTGCGTGCGGTAGGCTGTGCGGGCCGATTGCTTAGCCTGGCTTTTGATCCGCGCCGCCAGGGAGCCGGTAAGGAAGGCGGCCAGGAACATGACGAGGAAGGTAACCGGATAGCCTGAATCATAGGCTGTAAGCGAATACCGGGGATCCGTAAAGAGGAAATTGAAGACAATCACGCTCAGCAGTGCCGAAAAGATGCTGTAGCTGCGGTTAGAGGTCACAATTGCCGTCACCAGCACACCCAGGATATAGACGGTAATAATATTCGCCTCGCTGAAGCCCAGCCGCTCAAAGATCCAGCCCAGCAGCGTGGCGCCCAGCAGGAGCAGGCAGCTTTTCAGCGTGTCCTGCAGGGTAAAGACCGGCTTTGCCCGGTAACGGGCCTCCCGGAAGGGCTGCCGCTTGATTTCCGGGATCACATAGATATCAAGATTCGGCGCCAGGACGGTCAGCCTGTCGATAAAGCGCTGCCGCCCCAGCATCAGCAGCCGCCGCTGCGTGTTGCTTCTGCCCACCACCACCTTGCTGGCGCCCGTCAGCCGGGCGAATTCCGCGATCTGAAAGGGCACATCATCGCCGTATACCGTCTCAATGCGGGCGCCCAGCTGCCGGGCCAGCTTGACGTTGGCCTGCAGGCGCAGCTTGTTCTCCTTGGACATATGGCTGAAGGCCGGCGTCTGCACGAACAGCGCGGTAAACCGGCCCTTAAAGGCGTTGGCCATGCGCGCCGCCGTCCGCAGGATCTTCGCATTGGACGGCGCGGGCGATAGGCATACCAGGATATGCTCGTCTGTATAATGGCCGCCCTGGGCTGAGGCCTGCTTGGCGCGCTCAGCCAGGCGGTTGACACGGTCTGCGCTGCGGCGCAGGGCGATTTCTCTCAGCGAAATCAGGTTTTCAACCGTAAAGAAATTCCCCAGCGCCCGTTCAGCCTGGGTTTTCCCGTATACCTTCCCATCGTTCAGCCGCTTGATAAGATCCTCCGGTTCAATATCCACCAGCTCGACCTGGTCGGCGTCGTCAAAGACGTGATCCGGAATACGCTCCCTCACCTGCACGCCCGTCACCGAAGCGACGATATCGTTGAGGCTTTCAATGTGCTGCACGTTGACCGTGGTATAGACGTCGATGCCCACCTTCAGCAGCTCCTCAATATCCTGATAGCGCTTGACATGGCGGCAGCTCTCGGCATTGGTGTGGGCCAGCTCATCGACCAAAATCAGCTGCGGATGACGGCGGATGGCGCTGTCCAGATCGAATTCCCTCAGCGTGATGCCCTTATAGGGAATAAGCAGCGGCTGGATCTGCTCCAGGCCCTCCAGCAGCTTCATGGTCTGCGGCCTCGTATGGGGCTCAATATAGCCTGCGACCACATCGACGCCCTGCATCTGGGCGGCATGCGCAGCCTCCAGCATCGCATAGGTTTTCCCTACGCCGGCGGCATATCCAAAGAAAATTTTCAGCTTTCCCCGGTTCTTATCGCGCTGCTGCTGCTCCATCCGCCGCAGCAGCTCATCGGGCGTCGCCCTTGTCTGGGTCATGCCGCTTCCTCCTTCCCTATGCTTGCACTATCTTTATACCGGTAACGCCGTTAGCATGGCGTTATCCTTTTTCCTCCCGCATAAAGATTTCATAAAGATTGCTGCCGGGAAGCCGGTATAGCCGGGAAAAGGAACTTGAGCAGCAGCCGTTCCCCATCGCTTCCCTTGTTAAAGCCGTATCGCAGCCGTTTGCCTTCGCCGTCTATCAGCTGGAAGCCTTCCGGGCCATAGCAGACCCTGCAGCCGGATTTTGACATGGCCAGGCGCAGAGACAGCTCCCAGGTAAAATAGCTGTACAGCACCTCCCGCTCCACAGCCTCCAGCACATAGGACAGCTCCAGGACGGAAATATGATCCTGCAAAAGAAGCAGCCACAGCTCGACCTGACGCTCCAGCGGCAGATTGACTGCCGCCGCGGTTGCCTCCCCATCGCCGCTTAGGGGGATGTACCGGTAATAGGTATCCGGGTTCAGCTCCCCCGCATCGGCCAGCGCCTGCTGCGCGTAGCTTGTGCGGCGCAGCGCCAGATAATCCCGCCGGTAATCCAGGGCCGACAGCGCTGCCTTGATCGCATCCCGGCAGGGGGCAGAGCCTGCCTTTATCCGCAGGCAGAGGTTGCTGATCTGGTCAAAATCCTGACCGGAAACATTTTTCTTCATCAGGGTCAGCCGTTGGCCGTCGGCCGAAAGGGCGCTTTCCAGCTCCACGCTCTCCAGCCCGCCGGCGTTGCCATAGAACCGCAGCGGATAGCGGCGCGAAATGACCGCCAGAGAAAGGCCGTACTCCTGCAGCAGCTCCTCGCAGGCAAAGCAGGCTCCCTCGTAATAGATCCAAAGCCCGTCTGCCCCGTCGACGCAAATCGTCGGATTTGCCGTCAGCTCCAGGCTGAGCGCATAGACCATGTTGATCAGATGGACGTCTGGACTGGGCACGCCCTTCATAGCAGGCGCCGCTATCTCCTGCTGCCAGGCTATGGTGTTTTGATGCATGGGCAGATTCTCCTTCCACAGGCCCGCGCGCCTGCGCCGCTGCGGGGCGCTTTCTTTATTGTACCGCGACGGTGGGACGCCGTCCAGCGCGGCTGACCACGGGCGGGGGCCGCGCCTTCCCTCAGGCGTCCTCATGCCCAGGCCTGAAGGCGCCGGTCTAAAATATAATTTTATCATACGGGGGATTAAGCCCCTATAAGGATCGTGTATATCCCCTAAAGCAAGCCTAAGCGCAGGGTGCCGCAGCCCAAAGCCCGGCTGCGGCCCTTTTGTCTATTTGGTCAGTGCCCGTATATCCTCTTGCGCGCCCATCACCATGAGGCTTTCTCCCGGTGTGAACACATGATCTGGATGCGGCAGCGGCGCGATGGTTCCCCCCTTCTTGGTGGCCAGAATGCTCACACGGTAACGGGTCCGCACCGCCTTATCCAGGATGCTTTTGCCATACCAGGAGGCAGGAACGGCGATTTCATAGATCGCGTAGCCGGGCGCCAGCTCGATATAGTCGAATACATTCTTTGCGCCGTATTTCACCGCCAGCCGCTCGGCCATCTCCCGTTCCGCATAGACCACCTGATCCGCGCCGTTGCGGAGCAGCAGCTTTTTATAGGTATCCCGGCTGGCCCGGGCCAGGATGAACTTCCCGCCCAGATCCTTCAGCAGCACCGTGGTCAACAGCGCGCTTTGAAAGTCATCGCCAATGGCCACTACGCAGAGGTCAAAGTTGCCGATCCCCAGCGATTCCATAAACTCTTCCTTGGTAGCGTCGGCAATCTGCACGTTTTTTATGAATCCTGCCACCGCGTCGGCCCGTTCCTCATCCTTCTCCACGGCCAGCACCGTATTGCCCTCTTCAATGAGCCTGCGGGCGATATGCCGCCCGAAGCGTCCCAAGCCTATCACAAGTACGGATTTCATCCTTTGATCCTTTCTCTATCCCAGCTGTATTTTTTCCACCGGCAGCTTGGAAGCCGACGCGGTGCGCTCTGAAGAAAAAGCCAGCAGCATCGTGATGGAGCCGACGCGGCCGAAAAGCATCAGCATCGCCAGCAGCATTTTGGATACCAGCCCGATATGGGGCGTAATGCCCGTGGATAAGCCGACGGTCCCGATGGCCGATACGCTTTCCAGCAGGGCGGCCATCAGGCTCACGCCTTCGATATGGGCGATCACCAGGGCAACCGCCAGCGACAGGGTGATGTAGAGCATCGCAATGCAGGCCGCCGTTCGGACAATGCCCTCCTCCATACGGCGGCCGAAAAGCTCAACGGATTTCCTGCGCCGGAAGGTGGTGTCAACGCTTTTGAGCAGTACGGCAAAGGTGGTCGTTTTCATGCCGCCGGCGGTAGAGCCCGCCGAGCCCCCGATCAGCATCAATAGCACCAGGATCAACTGGCTGCCCTCTGTCAGGCCCGACAGATCCACGCTGTTGAAGCCCGCCGTCCGGGCGGAGACCGACTGAAACAGCGAAACCAGCGCCTGCTCCCCCGGCGGCATCCCGGCAAACGCCTGCCCGCCCTGCTCCAGCAGCAGGATGCTGCCCGCGCCCAGCAGGATCAGGCTGCCGCTTACGGCCAGCACGATTTTGGTATGCACCTTAAGATGGGTAAAAGCGAAACGGTTGGCGACAAGATCGCGCCACACGAAAAAGCCAAGCCCGCCGATCACAATCAGCGCCATAATCACCAGGTTCACATACGCCTGATCGCGCATAAGCGTAAGGGATGAGAAGGGCGCCTCGCCGCCCATCAGGTCAAATCCGGCATTGCAAAAGGCGGAAACCGAGTGGAATACCGAAAAGTACAGCCCCTTTGCAAGGCCGAACCTGGGACAAAAATAAAAACTCAGCAGCAGGGCGCCCAGCCCCTCTACCAGCGCGGTGCCGCCCAGAATAAACTTGGTCATACGGATCATCCCGCCTACCTGAGGCGCGCCGATGGATTCCTGCATCAGCACCCGGGGAGCCAGGCCGATCTTGCGCTTGGTCAAGGAGAGCAGGGACAGGGCAATGGTCATAAAGCCAATGCCTCCGATCTGAATGAGGCACAGGATGACCACCTGGCCGAACAGGGACCAATGGGTATAGGTATCAAACCGAACCAGCCCTGTCACACAGGTAGCCGAGGTAGCGGTAAAAAAGGCGTCCGTTAGGCCTGCCCGGCCGTTTCGAGATGCGGCGGGCAGGCTTAACAGGGCGGTGCCGATCAGAATGATGGCGCAAAACCCGAGCAGGATGAGCTTTGTGGAGGACAGCCGTCCAAGCCCCTTATGTATATTCTGTGACTCCATCCTCTGCCTCCTGTTGTAGTGCTTCCTATTGTAGGTGTCCGGTGATTAAAAAGAATTAAAGATTGCACATGGTTCGTTAAGATCATATTAAGGTCCTCCGATAGCTAACGCAGTCTTTATGCCCAGCGCCATTTTATAACGGCGCTTTGAGGCTAAATCCTTTAAGCTAGGGTTATAAGGGGGGATGTTTATGGATGCCATCTTGGTTGCCGGGATGATTGTCCTGGGCGCCGCCGGTTATCTTCTCTGCCGGGCGCTGGACCGTTACCGCCGCCGGGGAGGTTTTCGCCGTCCTTGAATAAAAAGATAGAGGGGAAAAGGCCAGGAGTGCAGCCTTTCCCCTCTATCTCTTTTTTAATCCCGACTAATTTAGTCTTGATTATAGCCATCAAGAGCGTTATACTAGACTCATAGTTAGCACCTGCTAATTACCATCTTTTTATCCTGAAGGAGGCGTCACATGCTCATTTTGAAAGGGATTGCATGGAATCTGCCGGAAGGCAGGGAAATCCTCCATCCCCTGGACCTTACGATACCCGACGGGAAGCTTACCGTCGTAACCGGCCCCAATGGGGGTGGCAAAACCACGCTGGCCAAGGTGATCGCGGGCATCCTCACCCCCAGCAGCGGTCAGATTCTGCTGGACGGAGAGGATATCACCCCGCTGGATGTAACCCAGCGGGCCCGGAAGGGGATCAGTTTCGCCTTCCAGCAGCCCGTCCGCTTCAAGGGGCTCACAGTACGGGACCTGCTGGAGCTGGCCGCAGGCCGCAGCCTGAGTGAATCCGAGCTCTGCGGCCTCCTGGGGCAGGTCGGGCTGTGCGCGCCGGAATATGCAGGCCGCCAGACAGACGCAAGCCTGTCCGGCGGTGAAATCAAGCGCATTGAAATTGCCACGGTCCTGGCCCGCGGCGCGCGCATATCCGTATTTGACGAGCCCGAGGCAGGGATCGACCTTTGGAGCTTCGCCAGCCTGATTGATACCTTTAAGCGCCTGCAGAGCGGCCTTTCCGGTTCCCTTCTCATCATCTCCCACCAGGAGCGCATTTTGAATATAGCCGACGAAATCGTGGTAATCGCCGACGGACGTGTACGGTCGCAGGGCCCCCGGCAGCAGGTGCTGCCGGCCCTGCTGGCGGATGAAAGCATCACCCGCTGCCCGCTGGGCAAGGAGGAACAGCCCCATGAATAGCATCACTGTCAATCTGCTGAACCTGATCTCAGGCTTTAAGGGTGCCTTTAACGGCGCCTTCAACATCCGGGAGAACGGAGGCTGCGCCGGACGGCAGTCGACCGAGCACATCAAAATTGAATCAAAGGCTGACGGGCCGGGTCTTGTCATCCATATCCTGCCGGAAGCGCAGGGCGAAACGGTGTATATTCCCGCCTGCGTAACTCACAGCGGCGTGGACGATCTCGTCTATAACGACTTTTATGTAGGCGCTGGCGCCGATGTCACCATTGTGGCCGGCTGCGGCGTACATGTGGAAGGCGAAGAGGAGGCACGCCATAATGGCATCCACCGCTTTTTCCTGGAGAAAGGCGCCCATGTGCGGTATGAAGAAAAGCATATCGGCACGGGGAACGGGAAGGGCCTGCGCCGCATTGACCCGGTAACGGACGCCCGGCTGGACGAGGACGCCATACTGGAGATGGATACCGTACAGATTGGCGGCGTCGATACAACGATGCGCAAAACCACTGCTCAGCTGGCGGCCAGAGCCCGCCTTGTCATTCATGAACGCATTCTGACCGAGGGAAGCCAGCAGGCGCAGACTGAATTCACCGTGGATCTGGACGGCGAAGACAGCGGCGTCGATCTTATCTCCCGCTCCGTGGCCAAGGACCGCTCCAACCAGCAATACCACTCCCGCATCCGGGGCAACGCCCGCTGCTCAGGGCATTCGGAATGCGACGCGATCCTGGTGGGACAGGGCACGGTGAACGCCGCGCCGGAGCTTTTTGCCGGCAGCGTAGACGCGGCTTTGATCCATGAGGCGGCGATCGGAAAAATTGCCGGCGAGCAGATTCTGAAGCTGCGTACCTTCGGCCTCACTGAGGAAGAGGCCGAGCAAAAGATCATTGAGGGCTTTTTGAAGGGGTAGCGGCCCGCCGCTGCCGCGACCGGCCCCTGGGCGGCTTGCTCCCTTTGGAGCGGCCGGCGTTGTCTTCTGGAAGCAGGCTTTCGCCTGCTTCCTTTGTTGTTTCACGGCCAAAATGAATGCCCCCCTTCCGCCGGATAAACGGCGGAAGGGGGGCATGGAACTCTCTGTCTTTGTCTGCGGCCGGTCTATTCCAGGCCCACATAGGCGCAGCGGAAGCCGATGGTCGCGCTTCCGTCATAGGTGCGTGGATTATAAAAATGCAGCGCGCTGATCCCCGCCCGCTCAAAGCTTCCAGCCTTCCCGCCGCGCACAGCGATCCGCTCGCCATAGTTGCGCACCACAAGGATCCCATCCTCCCTGCGGCAGGCCTGATCGGGAAAAATCTCAAGCTGCCGGAGCAGGGGCGGGACGGCCAGACTTTCTTCCGCCTCCAGGTCAGCGAAGAAGCATTCCGTATATCCCTGGTTCCCCTGCCTGTCAGGCCCCAGATAGGAACGATTCTGCAGCTGCGTCCGCAGGATCGGACGGCCCTTTTCCAGCAAATGATCGCGTTCCTCGCTGTCGCCCGGTACGCTGCCATCCAGCTTCAGCGTATCCCGCTCCCCGTGGGCCGCCAGCTCTCCTTTTGCGGTAATGCCCCGCCAGTGATGGCTGTCTGCCCGGAAGGCTTCGTCGCTGTAGGCGGCGGCATATCCATCCGGCATAATCTGGATTTCCCCGTCCACCAGCCGCAGGCCGCCGACCCATTCAAACATATTGCCCACCAGATCGCAAATCCCCGAGGCCTGGTGATTATGCTGAAACTGTACCGGACCGCTGCCCGTGAGCGTAAGCTCCTGCCCATAATAGGGCCTGGCGGGCACGGCCTTCAGGTGCGGATGCTGCCAATCCTCGCCCCGGCTGCCCGTGTTCCCTCTGGGCAGGGTTTTGTTCTTCCGGCACCAGGCGGCGATCGCCGCCCACTGGCTGTTGGTCATCAGGTGCCAGCCCCTCCCCTTGTTTAGGCAAAACCGGTTCGCCTCGTCAAAGGTCACAAAGCTGTAGGGCTCCCGCATGGGCAGCGAATAAGCCCGCTGGTTCTCCACCATATTCATATATTTGGAAACATATAGCACCTTCTGCGGTTTACCGCAGGCGATCCAGGCGGGATGCAGGCCTTCATCCCCGCCCTCATACAGGTCTGCGTTGCGCATCCAGGGCAGCGCCACCATGATGCTGGGCATACCGATATCATCCAGCAGCACCGTATTGGCGCCGCCGCTCAGGGCTTCTACCGCCAGCTTCAGGTCGTCGAATCGGCCCGGCGGTGCCACTCGCCCCTGTGGGCATCGCAGCGCCGCTTCGTAGGCCCTCTCCCCTGCGCAGTCGGCATATTCCACTTCTTGCCGGCTGGGATGCGCTATGCCATACTCCTCCAGCATCCTCTGCCGTCTCTGGTTGCGCTCCTCGCTCGTTGTGTGGACATTCACCGCAGCATTCCCCCTTTTTCCGTGTTTTCTCCCATTCTATTGGTTTCTTTAGGGAATGTCAACGGGCCTGCCCCCGCTATCCCGCCGCCTGGGGCAGCCATGCCAGGCAGGCCTGTACCAGGGCCAGCATCAGGCACAGCGCCAGCAGCCAGGCGGCCGGAACGCCCGGCAACCCGGCCCGCTGGCGCCCATCGATAGCAGGCGAAGCAAGCAGCGGCTTCACCAGCAGGGCGTGCGTCAGCCCGATCATGAGCCATTGGCTATAGGCGGCGGCCAGCAGCAGGCCAAACCCCGGATACCCCGCCTGCAGGGCGCGGCCCGCCCCATAAAGCAGCGGCAGCAGCACCATGGCCAGCAGGCACTTGGATCTGGCGCTTCTCTGCCAGGCTGTCTGCGCCCGGCTTGCTCCCGGCAGGGCGTTGCTGCCGCCCTTGCCCCAACGCTGCCTCTCCAGCAGCCCTGCCGCAGCCTCCAGCAGGGCAAAAAACATGGACATCACGCCCCCATCCAAGAGCGCATAGGCCCAAGGCATGGTTTTCACTCCTTTCTGCCGCCGATAATAAGAGCCGGGTACCCCCCGGCTCCGCCCTGCTCACCAGCGCCGCCTGCCCCAACGCCGCGTCCAGCATCATCGCGGTGTGGAAGCCTGCCATCACGCCAGCGGCAAAGCCCAGAAAAACACGCTGCATCCTTCCTCCGGCGCCCTGGGGAAGCGCAGCATACCAGGGCCGCTACCCTTCGACGCGAAAAGCGCCAAAGCCCGGATAGACGGCGCTCTCCCCCAGCTGGTCCTCGATGCGCAGCAGCTGGTTATATTTGGCTACACGTTCGCTGCGGCTGGGCGCGCCGGTTTTGATCTGGCAGGTATTGAGCGCCACAGCAAGATCAGCGATGGTGGTATCCTCCGTCTCTCCGGAGCGGTGGGAAGCAATCGCCCGGTATCCCGCCTTATGGGCCATTTTGATGGCCTCCAGCGTCTCGGAAACGGTGCCGATCTGGTTCAGCTTAATCAGGATGGCGTTACCGCACCCCAGGCTGATCCCCTTTTCCAACCGTTTTGTGTTGGTTACGAATAGATCGTCGCCTACCAGCTGAACCCGGCCGCCCAGCTCGCGGGTCATGAGCTGCCAGCCGTCCCAGTCCTCCTCGTCCAGGCCATCCTCAATGGAATAGATGGGGTACCGGCTGCAAAGGGATTTCCAGTGCTCGACCAGCTCAAGGGAGGTAAAGCGCTTGCCGCTCTTAGGCAGCCGGTATTCGCCCTTTTCCTGCCCCTTCCATTCGCTGGAGGCGGCGTCCATCGCCAGGACGAAATCGCTGCCGGGGCGGTAGCCGGCCATGCCGATGGCTTCCAGTATGTACTCAAGCGCCTCCTCGTCACTGGCAAGATCCGGCGCAAAGCCGCCTTCATCCCCCACCGATGTCGCCAAGCCCTTGGCAGACAGCAGCTTTGCCAGCGCATGGAATACCTCGGTGCACCAGCGCAGTCCCTCGCTGAAGCTTAGAGCGCCGGCGGGCATAATCATAAATTCCTGCACATCCACGGTATTGGCCGCATGGGCGCCGCCATTGAGGATATTCATCATGGGCACCGGCATCCGGTTGCCATTGACGCCGCCAAGATAACGGTACAAGGGAATCCCCAACGACAACGCCGCCGCCCGGGCGCAGGCGATGGAAACCGCCAGGATCGCATTCGCACCCAGCTTTGATTTATCCTGGGTGCCATCGGCACGGATCATTGCCTGATCCACACTGTAAATATCACCGGCGTCCATCCCTATTAGGGCTTCGCAGATTACGGTATCCATATGCCGTACTGCTTTGCTGACGCCCTTTCCGCCATAGCGCCCCCTGTCGCCATCGCGCAGCTCCAGCGCCTCGAATTCACCGGTTGAGGCGCCGCTGGGCGCCGTGCCCCTGCCAAGGGTGCCATCCGCCAGCATCACCTCCGCCTCTACCGTGGGGTTCCCACGCGAATCGATTATCATTCGTCCCCTTACCCTTTCAATGGATCGCTTTGTCATGTTTTCTCCTTTCTTCGCCTATGGGGCGCTGGGCGCAGGCCGCGCCCTTTTATGGTTAGTTTTAACTAACTCTATAATGATTATAAACTTTTTCCAGCACAAAGGCAATCCCTTCGCGTTTTTATTCTGCCCTCTTCTTGCCTTTTCATCGCATATCCCATTGATCTTTTTCCTGCATCCCGCAGGCCAGCCTTCTCCGGGAGTAAAGAATATCCGGCTGGAAAAACTATACCCTGCATACAAGAAGGCAAAGCGCAGGTAAGCGCCCGGCAATCCAAGGCCCGGCTTGCCGGCTTCATCCTGGAGGAAAGGATAAAGGGAAGCATTCCCGCCGGTGTTTGCTTGGCCTGTGAATCGAAGGGCAAGCCATGCTTATCTGAACGATGCAAGCCAAATCCGGAGAAAGCCCGCTGGGGATCGCGCCGGGGCGCCCGGAAAACAACAAGCGAAGGGAGCGTCTGCTATGCACAACACACGAAACCTGACCGACGGAATTCTCTGGGTGGGCGGCGAGGACCGCCGCTTGGCGCTTTTTGAAAATCTGTTCCCTATCCCGCAGGGCATCGCCTACCACAGCTATTGTATCCAGGATGAAAAGACGGCCCTGATCGACACGGTAGACGCCTCCATCTCCCAGCAGTTTCTGGAAAACGTGCAGCATGCGCTGCAGGGACGTCCTCTCGATTACCTGATTATCCAGCACATGGAGCCGGATCACTGCGCCAATATCGAATCGCTGCTGCTGCGCTACCCTCACCTGACCCTTGTGGGCAACAGCCGGACCCTGGCCTTTATCCGCCAATTCTACAGCATCGATATAACCGGCCGCACCCTGGAGGTGAAGGACGGCAGCACGCTGCCGCTGGGCCGCCATACGCTGCATTTTTACCTCACGCCCATGGTTCATTGGCCGGAGGTGATGATGAGCTATGAGTCGCGGGAAAAGATTCTTTTCTCTGCCGATGCATTCGGCAGCTTTGGCGCGCTGGATGGGAAGCTTTTCAGCGATGAGGTGGATATGCAACGGGATTGGCTGCCGGAGGCCCGGCGGTATTATGCCAATATCGTGGGCAAATATGGGCCCCAGGTCCAGGCCGCGCTGAAGAAGCTTTCCGGGCTTGAGCTTTGTATGGTCTGCCCGCTGCACGGACGGATCTGGCGGAGGGACCTGGACAAGCTCCTGGATCAAACCAGCCGCTGGAGCCGCTATGTGCCGGAGGAGCAGGCTGCCGTCATCATCTATGGCTCCATGTATGGCAATACGGAGAACGCCGCGGCCCTGTTGGCGGCCTCCCTGGCCGCTTCGGGGCACCCTGCCGCCGTCTATGATGTTTCCCGCACCCATGTCTCCACCCTCATTGCCGAAATTTTCCGGTGCAGCCATCTCGTATTGGCGTCTCCAACCTATAATAACGGCATTTATCCGCCAATAATGAACCTCATCCACGACATGAGGGCGCTAAACCTTGAAAGCCGTACTGTCGCCCTGATTGAGAACGGGACCTGGGCGCCGGTCAGCGCCCGTCAGATGGCCGGGCTGATCGGCGAAATGGCGGATATGCGTCTGTTGGAGCCGGCCGTAACCATTCAATCCTCGCTCAAGCCCGGCTCGAGGGCTGCGCTGGAGGGGATGAAGGATCGCCTGGTGCAATCCCTGCAGACGCCCCTTTCCTGAAAGCTCCCCGCCAGCAGAAAGCGCTATAAAACGGCAGGGAGTCTCGATAAGCGCTATGGGCAGGCGAATACCGACAACTTTTGAAGTTGGGAAAGCCTGTCTCCCCTCATGGAAATCACCGCCTGAAATGTATAAAAGCCTCCGGGAAGGTTGATACTACCAGTGCAAAAACAACTTTCCGTAGGAGGCTTTTTGAATGAAAGCTACTGGCATTGTCCGGCGCATCGATGAATTGGGGCGCGTAGTCATCCCCAAGGAGATCCGGCGCACCTTGCGGATCCGTGAGGGGGATCCCCTGGAAATATATACCGATCGTGAAGGCGAAGTCATTCTCAAAAAATATTCTCCCATCGGCGAAATGGGCGACGTCGCCCGGCAGTTTGCCGAATCGCTGCATCGCATTGTGGGGCATGTGGCCATTATCACCGACCGCGACGTAGTGCTGGCCGCCGCTGGCAACCGGAGCAAGGACTACATCGACAAGGGCCTGAGCCTGCCGCTGGAGCAGGCGATGGCCGACCGCAAAACGATCCATCTCAATGCCGGCGAGGGCAAAACCATTGCCATGACCTCCGCTGAGGAGGACGCCGTCTATGTCTGCCAGGTGATCGTGCCGATTTTAAGCGAAGGCGAGGTCATTGGCGCGGTGGCCCTGGTGGACCGCGAAGCCGGCAGCGCGATGGCAGACGCGGAGCTGAAGGTGGCGCAAACCGCCGCCAATTTTATCGGGAGGCAGATGGAATCCTGACGGATGCACCATGGGAACTAAACTTGCACAGGGAATACAAAACCAAAGAGGCAGCCCGGAATCGACTGATTCCCAGGCTGCCTCTTTGATTTCCCCTCACAGGGAGCGCGGGCCTGCGCCCTGGCTAAGGGCCTAAGGGCCGGACAGCTCCCTCGATCAGGGCGGCAGGTTACCGCCTTCCATGGATGCGTGCCACCTCCCCGGCTCCGGTATGCGCAAGCCGCCGCCAGCCCGGCCCGCCGCGCCAGTTCATTGCTATTCTTCCTTTATGGCAAAGCCGAAGTACCTGCAGATCATGCGGGTGGCTTCCTCCGGGGAGAGGTTTGTATTGTCGATCCGCAGGTAATGGGGAGCGGCTACTTCGCCCGGCAGCGAATTGAGCCGGTGGCGTTGCGCGCTGTTCAGGATCTCCTGCTCCGACCAGGCGATATCCCGCTTCGTCGGCTTCTCCTGCAGCCGGTGCTCGGTTTTGTTGCGCGCAAGGCGCGTTTCAAGGTTGGCCTCCAGCTCTACATAGTACACCTGGGCCCCGTGCGATGCAAAAAGCGTATGCAGCTTTTGGACATCGGCCCGGTCCTCCGGCGAGTCGAAATACCATACATAGGTGAAAATCAGGCCCTCCAGCTCGCTTTGCGCAACCTCCTCAAAGATCGCCTGGCGGAAAAGATTCACGAGCCGCTTACCCGTCTGCGTGCCGTAGCTGAAGAAATGCGATACCAGCTCAATGGTCATATGGTTATGGAACAGCTTAAGGCCCGTCAGCCGGGCCAGCTCCTCGCCCACGGTCATTTTGCCCACCGCCTGAGGGCCGAAAAGCAACACAAGCTTCATGGCTCCGTCTCCTTTTTCCTTTTCATACCGGGATATGCCGGTGCTTCACAATTTATACGGATAAAAAGGGGGCGCAAAACAGGCTGATGCCGTTTCGCGCCCCCTTTAGCTGATGAGAAAAGGCTCTCCCCCTTATGCCACCAGGAAGAACTTGATGAGGAAGATCAGGGAGATGACGTAGGTCAGTACCGAAACGTCCTTGGCCTTGCCGGTGAACACCTTCATCACGGTATACACGATCAGGCCAATACCGATGGCGTGGCCGATGGAGCCGGAAATCGGCATCGAGATAAGCATGAGCGCCACGGGGACCAGCTGCGTCATGTCGCTGAAATCGATATTTTTCAGGCCGCCCAGCATCAGGATGCCCACATAGATCAGCGCAGAGGAGGTTGCGGCCGCGGGGATAATGGCGGCGATCGGGGCGATGAACATGCAGGCCAGGAAGAGGATACCGGTGGTCAACGCGGTCAGGCCCGTACGCCCGCCAGCCTCAACGCCGGAGGCGGACTCCACGAAGGTCGTAACCGTGGAGGTACCCGTAACAGCGCCTGCCACCGTACCGACGGCGTCCGCAATGAGGGCTTGCTTCATCTGGGGCATGTTGCCGTCCTTATCCAGCATATTGGCGCGGGAAGCGGTGCCCACCAGCGTGCCGATGGTGTCGAACATATCGATGATGCAGAAGGTGATAATCAGGGTGATGGCCGTGAACCAGCCAATATTAAAGAAGGTGGCGAAGTTGAACTTGAAGAAGGTCGTCTCGAACATATCGGCAAAGGGCGGCAGGAAGGAGGCCGTCGCCAGGGAGGCAAAGGGATTCACCTTCAGGAAAATCGCCGAACCGGCCCAATAAATGACGGAACCCACCAGCATACCGATCAGCACCGAGCCCTTGACCTTTTTATGGTCCAGGATCAGCATCACAAACAGGCCAATAAACATGGTCACAACGGTCAGCACCATGGTGGAATAGCCCGAGCCCATGCTGGTCTGCGCGACGCTGGGCGTCAGCGCGCCAAAGAAATCACGCATCACATAGAAGGGGCCGCCCGTCTCTGAATAAACACCGACATTGGAGCCAATGCCGATATTCATCAGCATCAGGCCGATTGCCGGAGCGATGCCGTGACGCACGCCGGCCGGGATGGCCTCGACGATCTTTTCGCGCACATTCAACACCGACAGGATGAGGAAAATAATGCCCTCAATCAGGATAATGCACAGCCCAGCCTGGAAGCTTTCCACATAAGAAACCCCGGTGAGGCTGACGATATTGGCCACCACAATGGCGAAGAAGCTGTTGAGGCCCATGCCCGGCGCCATGGCGAAGGGCTTATTGGCCGCGAAAGCCATCACAAACATGCCGATTGCCGAGGCGATACAGGTAGCCAGGAACACGCCGTTCCACAGGCTTGCGCCTTCCGCGCCGAAATTCGTGAGTAGGTTGGGGTTCAGGGCGATGATGTACGCCATCGTCATGAAGGTGGTAAGACCGGCGACGATTTCGGTCCGAACGGTCGTACCGTTCTGCTTGAGCTTGAAGAGCTTTTCCATAGTACTTCCTTTCCTCTTTCCTCCAGTTTTCCTTCCTTTGCCCTTCCAAAATGGAAAGACTTTTTTATTATAGGGGATATGCTTTCGTATTTCAATATCAAAAAGTGATTATTTGACATTTATTGCGATATTTTGGCAGGGGTTCCGGCCGAATGTTCGGAAAACTCACGGTATCCAATCCCTTCACCGGTATCCTTCCAGCCCTCTATCCCCTCTTTAGCGCCGCTGCGCAGCGCCTCAGGCCCCTTTGCTGAGCAAAAATCCCGGAGGCTCGTTGCCTTGCCCTGTGCCGGCGGCCGTTCGCCTTTTCGCCGTTGTAAAAAGGCTGCTCTATGCCAAACAGGGCTCCGGAAGCAGCCTTTCCGAAGCCCTGTTATACGATATGTAGTTAACCCAGTATGCCGCTTTGGGCGATCGCCTCAACCGCCTGCCGGATCGCCTCCTCCTCCTGCACCAGGGCCATGCGCACATAGCCTTCTCCAGAGGGCCCAAAGGCTGCGCCAGGCGTGACCAGTACGCCGCAGCGGTTCAGCAGCTTTAGGCAGAAATCCCGGGAGTCCGAATACCCCGCGGGCAGGGGCGCCCATAGGAACATGGTCGCCCTGGGCATCTCCACCTCCCAGCCAACCCGGTTCAGCCCATCGGCCAGCAGCTGCGCCCGCCGCTCATAGGCCCGCCGCGTCTGCTCCACACAGCTCTGGTCCCCGGTAATGGCCGCGATGGCCGCCCGCTGGACCGGCAGAAACATCCCGTAGTCGATATTGCTTTTGAGTTGAACCAGCTTCTCCACCACCTGGGCGTTGCCCACGCAGAAGCCCACCCGCGCTCCGGCCATGCCGTAGGTCTTGGACAGGGAATTGAACTCAACCCCTACTTCCTTGGCGCCGGGATATGCGAGGAAGCTGCCGCAGCGCTGCCCGTTGAAGGTCAGCTCGCTGTAGGCGTTGTCGTGCAGCACCAGGATGTCGTTGCGCTGGGCAAAGGCGATAAGGGCCTCATAAAAGGCCGGCGGAGCCACAGCCGTGGTGGGGTTGTTGGGATAGGATACCACCATCAGCCGCGCGGCGCGGGCAATATCCTCAGGGATCTCATCAAAATCGATAAGATATCCGTTCTCCCTGCGCTGGGGCATGTAGGCCAGCCTGGCGCCGGCGAGGGCGGGCCCATCGCCAAAGATCGGATAGCAGGGATCCGGCACCAGTACCACATCGCCCTCGTCCACGATGGAGAAGGCAATATGGGACAGCCCCTCCTGGGATCCCAGCAGCGAGGCTACCTCCCGCTGGGGATCCAGGATCACGCCGTAACGCCGCCGGTACCAGGCCGCGACAGCCTCCTTCAGCTCGTCGGTATCCTGGATGGCATAGACATAGCTATGCGGATCGGCCGCCGCGGCGCACAGCGCGTCGATCACATGCTGCGCCGGCGGAATATTGGGCGTACCGACGCTTAAGTCGACCACCTCACGCCCTGCCTGCAGCAGCCTGCGCTTTTCCGCCAGAAGCGAGGCAAAAATGCCCTGACCAAACCGTTCCATCCGTTTGGAGAATTTCAAGCGCTCCACCTCCCTGTTCTCCCGCGCTATGCTTTTACAGCCTTCTAAGCCCGCAGGTTTCCTCTACGCCCAGCGCAAGGTTCATGCACTGCACCGCTGCGCCCGAGGCGCCCTTGCCCAGGTTATCCAGCCGGGAGACGATGAGTACATGCTCCTCATTGCCAAAGACGAAAAGATCCATGCGGTTGGTGCCGTTGCAGCCCTGGGCGTCCATAAAGCCGCCGTCCAGGCCCTCGGTTCCAGCTTCCATCACCCGGATAAAGGGCTCCCCGGCATAATGCTGGGCCAACAGCGCCCGTACGCCGTCGGCATCCGTATCCCGGGCCATAAGCCGCCGGGGCAGGGGAATCGATACGGTCATGCCCTGGTAAAAGCCCGCTACCGTAGGAATAAACAGGGGCTTATGGAGCAGTCCGGTAACGGCAGCCATTTCCGGCAGGTGCTTATGGGCCAGGGTCAGGCCATAGGCCCGGGGCGCCTCCAGCTTTCCCTCCCGGGGCTGCGCCTCGTATTGGGCGATCATCTTCTTCCCGCCCCCGCTGTAGCCTGACAGGGCGTTGACCGTCAGCGGGCAATCGGGCGCTATGACGCCGGCCTGCACCAGGGGATAAACCGGCACGATAAAGCCGGAGGCATAGCAGCCGGGATTTGCGATCCTTTTCGCACTCTGAAGGGCGCGGCGGTGCGCCGGCGAAAGCTCCGGTATGCCGTACGCCCATCCGGGCGCGGTGCGGTGGGCGGTCGAGGCGTCAATGATCACCGTATCAGGATTCTCGCAGAGCGCCGCCGCCTCCCGGGCCGCAGCGTCCGGCAGGCATAAAAACGCCACATCCGCCTGGTTGATGCAATCCGCCCGGGCCGCCGGATCCTTCCGGCGCTCCGGGTCAATCCGGATCAAGGTAAGCTCCGGCCTGTCCTTCAGCCGTTCAAATATTTTCAGGCCCGTCGTGCCTTCCTGCCCATCTACAAAGATCTTCGCCATATTCCTCTCCTTATTCCAGGGTTTTACCGGTTATTGGGCTTTTTCCGGGCCCGCTTGGCGTCGTTGCGCGCAATGATGATCTTGGTGCGCAGCCGCAGCTCCCGCCCGTTTATGTAGGCAAGCGCCGCTATCAGCGTTGAGAAGGCCGCGCCGCCCAGGCAGATCCATATCCATGCCTGCGGCCAGGTATCCATCAGGCGCTTAAACATATAATACCAGCCCGTGGCCCCCAGGCGCAGGATCCGCCCAGCGCCCTCCGCCGGCAGCAGCAGGCTGACAAGTGCCAACGCTACCGCGGGAAGCTGGCTGATCAGGCCCGCCAGCGCGCCCTTGCCCCCGTAAAACCAGCGCGGCTCCTGGGAACCCTGCTTTTCCAGGATCTCATCATGCATATAGTCCCGCACGCCTTCGTTGGTGGAGGGGATCCACAGCAGGATGGCCAGGACCGCCACGATACACACCGTCATGAACCACTGGAACACGGCGTTTGAGCTCCAAAGGGCGCCATAGACCGGGACAAGGAACAGGCTGGCTACCATTGCGCCCCCGTGCAGTCCCAACAGCTTCAGGGCAAACTTCAATGTCCTTTTCATTTTACTCTCCCAATCTTGTCATCTGGGTTGGGGTAATGATCCACTGGGCGGCGGCGTCATGGGCCTCCCGCGGCAGATGGCCGCAAAGCTGCTGGTCAAAGCCCATGAGCGCCGCGCAGGGCAGCCGAGGCATCAGCCGGTCATAATACCCGCCGCCATTGCCCAGCCTGATTCCGCGGCTATCCATTGCAACCACCGGCACCAGGGCCAGATCAACCGCTTCGGGGGGCAGGCACAGGCATTCCTCTCCAGGCTCCAGGATTCCCCAAGCTCCGGGCGAAAGCGCGGCCCATCCTTCCACCCGGCAGAGCCGCAGCCCCCGCGGGTTTTCCTCGCATTTGGGCAGAAGGACCGTCTTTCCCTGCCGCCAGCCCGCTTCCAGCAGCGGGCGCACATCCAGCTCCGCACCGATGGGGGCATAGAGCAGCACACTGCCGGCCTTTGCCCACAGGCTGCTTTCCAGCACCCTGCTGCAGGCCCGCATCGAAAGGCTGTCCCGCAGCCGGCTGTCCATCCTGCCGCGCAGCGCGCGGAAATGGGCCCTCAACGCCGGCTTATCCATTATGGAACCGCCGTTCCACACGGGCTC
>UQLW01000010.1 GCA_900542005.1 uncultured Eubacteriales bacterium | reverse complement strand
GCACGCCCCGAAGAACTGCCATAATACCCATAACTGTAAAAACAGTTCCAAAGGGCAGAGAAATTAAAAATCCCGGCTGTTCTGTCAGACGGATTCCCCCTGCACCAACCATAGTTAATCCGTGCAAAATGGCGCATCCGGCCAGTATAGTCAGAAAAATAGCACACAGGTAGCCGAGGACTCCCAGGGTAACTGCCGCAAACATTCGTCCCATAAGAGGTCTGACTAAACCAATCAGACTTCCCATAATGCGTATTCCGCTTCTTCTCTCTTTCATCCTCTCGCCCCCTCTTTGTCTGCTGCATAACTATACTGTTCCAAAGCGCTCTGGCTCTCAAAAAGTTTTCTGTAGCTTCCGCACTGTCCCATCAGTTCCCCGTGGGTTCCTGTCTCAGCAATTCTTCCGTTCTCCATCATATAGATACAGTCTGCCCCCACTCCATTGGCAAGTCTGTGGGAAATAAGAATCACGGTTTTCTCTTTAGCCATCTGCCGAATAACGCCCATGATCATCTCTTCACTCTCCACATCAATATTGGATGCGGCTTCGTCAAAAATGTACACCGGCGTATCGTGAAGCAGCGCCCTTGCAAGGGCAAGCCTCTGACATTGTCCGCCTGAAAAATTGCTTCCTTTTTCTAGTACCTTTGTATCCAAACCGTCCTGTTCTTTTAAGAACGCAAGCAGATTCACTTTTGAGAGTGCTTCCTCCAGCTCTGCCCTGGTGGCATCCGGCCTGCCCATCCGCAGATTGTCCTCCACGGTCCCTTTAAACAGATAGCTGTTATGGCTTACCAGTGTCACCGTCTCCATGAGATTTTCCTCATCCATTTGGGAAAGTTCTTTCTCGCCTATGCGTATGCTCCCCTGGTACCCTTTATTGCGCCCCATCAGAAGGGATACAATGGTACTCTTTCCACAACCGGAGGTGCCTGCCAGAGAAACCATACTTCCGGCAGGAATATGCAGAGACACATCCTCCAATATCCCCCTGTCCTCCTCATAAGAAAACTTCACATGGGACAGATCCACCGACAGATCACTTTTTTCGGCTCTCCCGGTTCCTCTTTCCGGTTCCGGTGTGTCCAGCAGAGCAAAAATCTTATCGCTGGCTGCCATGCCGTTCATCGCAATATGAAAAAATGACCCCAACAGCCTAAGCGGAATAAAAAACTCAGATGCCAGCAGCACAATGGCCAGCGTTCCCGCAAGGGATACATTTCCGGCAAGATACTCCCGTACAGCCACGATCATGCCAATGGCAGCACCGCCGTAAGCCACAATATCCATCACACTGGTGGAGTTAAGCTGCATAGTAAGAACCTTCATGGTAATATTGCGGAACTGCTCTGCCTCCCGATCCATCTCCTCTGCCTTCTTTTCATCCGCCCTATAAATCTTTAAGGTTGTAAGCCCTTGGAGATTCTCCAAAAAGCTGTCCCCAAGGCCGGCATAAATACCCCAGTATTTATTCAAAAGCCTTTTGGCAAACTTCTGGACCAGTACAATGGATATGGGAATCAGCGGGACACAAAGAAGCAGCACCACACTTGCCTTAATATCCACAAAAGCCAGCACTGCAAACAAAGTCACCGGTGCCAGCAGGCTGTAGAATAACTGCGGAAGATATTTTCCAAAATAAATCTCAAGCTGCTCCACTCCCTCTGCGGCCATCTGTACCACAGAAGAGGTGGCTGTATGCTCCCTGTAGGAAGCCCCCAGGCGCAGGAGCTTTTCATAAATCTTTTCTCTCAGAATCCGTTTTACATCCACACTTGCGTGATAGGATGCCCTGGAGGACATCCTGTCACATAGGAAGCGCATAATTACAGCAGTCCCAAAGACAAGGACTGTCTCTCCACAGTCTCTGGCAGTCATGGCTCTGTATAATGCCTTTTCCAGCAGTCCTGTCACAGAGAATATGGCGGCTATCCAAAATAGCAGCGCAATCCACTGCCACAGAATATTATAAACAATATACTTCTTTCCGTGGGCAAGAAGCTTAACCAGTCGTGTCTTAATCATATTCTTTTTCCCCTTCCGGAATGGTCCTAATACAGAAAGCAAAATAAAGTACATGGCATACCCATACGGCAGCCAGACAGATCCTTCCCACAGGAACACGGCTCATCATGATAAATCCTACTGACATAACAATGGTCACGGTACCCATGATGGTCAGCTTACTTCGCAGTGTCATAGATTTGCTTTTCACAAAGCTTTCCAGATGCTTCTTGTATAATCCTGTGCCCATAAACCAGTTGTGCAGCTTTTCTGAGCTTTTTGCAAAACAGAATAATGTCAGCATGTAAAAAGGCACTGTGGGCAGAATCGGAAGCACCACACCGATGGTCCCTAACGCCAGGCTGATAAATCCCAATATGATCCATAGTATCCTGAATGGATTTTTCTTCATAATCGTACACTCTCCTAAATTGTCAGGACAAATTTCTGCCCTTCTATTTTTGTTACATCCAGACGGATTCCATAGAGGGTCTCAATACTCTCTGTTGTGATCACGTCGTTTGGTTTCCCCAGGATTTCCACAAGCCCACCTTTCAGACCAATCACTTTGTCAGAAAAATATATGGCCTGATTGATGTCATGAAGCACCATGATGATCGTTATCCCAAATTCCCGGTTCAATTTTTTTACCAGCTCCAGGATTTCCACCTGATAACGGATATCCAGATATGTAGTGGGTTCGTCCAGAAACAATATTTTTGTATTCTGGGCAAGGGCCATGGCGATCCACACCCTCTGCCGCTGACCGCCTGAGAGCTTCCCCACCTCCCGGTCCCGGTATTTTGTTATATTCGTCACCTCCATGGCCCACTCTACCAGCCGGTCATCCTCCTCGCCTTTGGCCTGCATCATTTTCATGTGAGGAGTCCTTCCGTATGACACCAGGCGTTCCACTGTAATATCATCACTGGAGGTATTATACTGGTGTACAATAGACACCTTCTTTGCAAAATCCTTCAGCCCCAGATTCTGTATATTCTTTCCTCCCAAAAAGATTTTCCCCTTTCTTGGATACAGGTTCTTAGTCATGAGGGAAAACAAGGTGGATTTGCCGCAGCCGTTGGCTCCCATTATGGTTGTGATCTCCCCTTCCCCAATGGCAAAGGACACATCTCTTAAAATCTTGTTCTTACCATAAGAAAAGGAGAGATTCTTAACCTCCATTGCTGTTTTAGTTTGCATATTTCTTTGACCTCCTCAGCAGAATAATAAAGAATGGCCCGCCCACAACACTCATGATAATGGATGCCGAAATCTCATAGGGCGAAGCAATGGTTCTCCCTATGGTATCCGCCAGCAGGAAAGTAAATGCCCCAAAGAGCATGGAAAACGGTATCAATGCCTTGTGGTCACTTCCCACCAGTATCCTTCCGATATGGGGAACGATCAAGCCCAAAAAGCTGATAGCCCCCGCAACGGCTGTGGAGATACTGGCAAGCAGTACAGCTACAAGAGAGATCGTGATACGCATAGTGTTTACATTGACCCCCAGCCCTCTTGCCGTTTTATCCTCCAGGGACAGCAGGTTGCATTTTCCGGAAAAGATTATGGCCAGGATCAGGCCTGCTATCACATAAGGAACCAGGGTTTTTACGTCATCCCAGGTTTTCATGGTAATATTTCCATTGACAATAGACGCAACCCCTGACATATTGCCCCCGCTCATGGAATTTAGCCCGCTGGACAAACCTGTGAACATGGAATTTACAGCCACACCTACAAGGATGATCCGAAGGGGACTTAATCCCCCTTTCCAGGAAAGGCTGTATACCAGGAAAAACGCGACCACACCTCCTAAAAACGCAAACAGCGGCGTGAAGAAAAACAGGGCAGGCGCAAATGCAGTGATCATGACCGCCGCGAAGCTGGCCCCGCTGGAAATACCTATGATTCCCGGGTCAGCCAGGGGATTTTTCAGCACTGCCTGGAATAATACGCCCGATACGGCAATTGCCGCCCCTGCCAGCATGGAAATAATAATACGCGGGAATCTCAAATCGTAAATAGTTGACACATCATCATTAAATTCCACAAACAAGCCTCTGAGCAGTTCTCCAAAGCTCACCTTGAGACTTCCGATATTGACCGCTGCAAAAAACAGTATGAGCAAAAGCAATGCTATGACAAAAAAAGACGCAGCAGCCCTGGCTGTCTTCTTCTTTTTTCTGCTCTTATCTATTTCTTCCAGGGAGGGGGCAGTCTCCTGCACCATTTCTGATCTCTCCGGTGTTTCCATTTTCATCCCTCCTACTTGGTAGCCTCTTTCAAGGTTTTATCGTCTGTCTTTACTGTGGCCTCGGAGTCTTCAGCCGCTTTTATGGCTTTCTCGCTGTTTTCTTTTGCCTTCTCTATATCCTCATCGCTGTCGGGATACAGCATGGGCTGCAGTTCATCTAATGCTTCCGGATAACGGAAGGTAGCACTCATCCCAAACAATTCATAGGTCAGGTCATAAACTCTCCCGTCTTTGACTGCGTCAAAATGTTTCCAGATATCATTCGTCTCAAAATCATCTTTGAACATGGATACCACCTGGTCCGGCAGCGCATGCGCTGCCCGGAGGATCACATCCGGTTCCTTGGTTTTCATATCTTCTGTGTTCACGGTAAGGAATTCCTGGTCTGTACCTGCATAGACATTCTCGCCCCCGGCCAGTTCAACCAGGCTCCCCACATAGGAATTTTCCGTGGCAATTATGTAAGAACCGGGCAGCCCCATGAGCACCAGAACTTTAGGTTTTTCCTTGTCTTTGTTCTTATCCTTGTATTCCTTGTAAAACTCCGTAAACTCTGCCACCTCTGCCTCTGCTTCTTCTTCTCTTCCGAAAATCTCACCCAGCTCCTGTATGGAACGGTACATCCCCGGTACACTCCGCAGATTTAAAAATGCCCAATCTGTGTCAATGGCTTCATATTTTGGCTGCAGATCCGACTGCAGGCTTGCCGGACTTAAAATCCAGTCCGGGTTCAAGGAGGATACAATTTCCATATCCGGCGCCATTGCGGTGCCCATCTGTTCGATATCCTCATAGCGTTCAGGCAAAGTGGAGATGGTTGTCTTACAGATTCCTACCAAATCCAGGTTCAGGCGGTCACAGATATCTGCGGTTGCCGGAGATGTGGCAATGATCCTGGGCTCCTCCTCCATGGCGGCCACTTTTTTCTTGGCTGCCTCCACGGCGGCTTTTTCCTCCGGATCGTCAATTTTTAAGAGCATTTCCACACTGTCATCCTCTGCGGATACTGCCGCACCGGTACTCTGGCTTTCCTTCTCACTTTGATTCTGGTCCACGCATCCTCCCAGAACCGATGCTGCCAAAAGTAAACCAAGGACCGTTCCTGCCATCTTTCCATACATACAAAATTTCTTATTCATCATCGTCATCACCACTGCCCCATCTATACCAGTTTTTGCGGAACAGATATACTACACCTGCCACAGCTCCCAGTAAGATCAATCCTGATATGGTGATGGAAACCACCAGAACCAGAATCTGTTTTCCCGCTGAACCGCTTTCGGGGGATAAGGTCTCTGTGCCTGCTGCCACCGCTTCACCTGCAGTGGAAAGGCTTAATCCCCGGGCACTGTTAAGCGTACTGTTTTCAGTGGAAGGTGTCTCTGTGTCTTCAGAAGGAGCTGCCGCTTCTTTAATACTGCTCTCCAGTTTGGATGCCTCTCCGGTGGAATTCTCTGTATTCTCTGTATCCTCTGTATTATCCTTATTTACGGATGTATCATCATTGTCTGAGGATGCCGGCTGGCTCTGTAAAGCTGAGGCAGAGGGAGTGGGTTCAGACTGGTCATTTTCCGAGCCGGACGTGTTGTCTGTCCCTGCCGTATTGTCTGTATTTCCTGACGTTTGGCTGCCTGATGCTGCCGTGTCACTTCCCGATGCTGATGTGACCATGGTGGCATTCATATCTGTATTATTGCCCTCCGCATAATCACTTGGATACAGATAGAAAATCACATCCCTGCCCATTGGTTCCACATACATAGAAGCTCTGACCACACAATTTTCACTTGGTACCTGGATGCAGATATCATTCGTCGCTCCATTATTGTCTGTACCATTCCCTGTAACACCCATAGCCGGGCTGGACCAGCCGGAGTCACCTACATTCTGCACCCAAAAGCTGTGTCCTGATGTGTAGCTCATAAGGCTCATGCGTATGGTCAGGTAGTATTCCCCGCTGTCTGTCACCTCCAGTATCCCGGATGTGTAAACAGCCCCATCAACCATCCCCTGCCCTGTGGCATAAGATGCCTCTCCGCCTGAATCCTCAATTTCTCCTGTTACCGGGTGTGCATAACAGGGATGGATGACACAGGTATAAACTGTGCCTGAAGCTGCATAAACCGGAACAGCAGCAATGCCTGCCCCCATAAAGAGGGCAAGCATCATGCTTAAAAATCCGGCAAGAAACTTATTTTTTATTTTCAGTGCCTTCATCTTATTTCCTTTCTGTGTTTTGGCATTTTTTCTCCTGGCGTTTCCCATATACTGCAAGGCTTCCCATACAAAGGGCAAGTAAAGCCAGGAATACCAGTCCGCTGATCGGTGCTTCATCACCGGTCTTGGCATTGGATGCCTTCAGAGTGGAACCTGTGCTGTTGGAAGCACTGCTTAGACTGCTTCCGCTTTTTAAACCAGAGCCGCTGCTTGTCAGGCTGGAGCCGCTTCCTAGTGTGGAGCCGCTTCCTAGTGTGGAGCCGCTTCCCAGAGAAGAATTATTATTGTTGTTGTCCGTAAAATCAGGATCATCTGCCGTTGTGGATTTCAGGGTACTCCAATCCAGCTTTAAGAACACAGGCTGTGTTCCGGTTCCAGCAGAGATAGATTCCATAATCGGAACAAATACCTGAAGAGGTACATACCCATTCTCCAGTGCTTCCGGAATCAGCTCAAAAGTCACCTGATCCGGATAATTTGTTCCGAAGCTATCGCTTATCAGACTTCCGTCACTGTTCTTCTGGTAAGCATCCACAGTTACGTCTGCCAGTGTTCCCACCGGATTTCCATACTGATCCAGTGTATAACCGGTCAGATAATATTTAAGCTGGCTCAAATAACCAAACTGGCTGCTGATGGCAAGTCCCTTGAAGTCAAGGGTAATATAATACTTGCCGTCCTTCACAGTCAGCTTGACTGTGTGATTGATGGCTTCATTGGACATGGATGCTGTGGTTTTATCAATCTTTACCATACTGCCGGTAATAGAATACACACCGTCGGCAAGATTTTTGATATCAAGGTTATTATTATTGTTGTTGTTATTATTGTTATTATTGTTATTATTGTTGTTATTGTTATCCCCGTCATCATTGTTATTTCCTGAAGGCGCGGCTTTCAGATCGAGTATTGCAAGGGCAAGAGCCGAGGCCTGTGCGTTTACCTCCTCCTGTGTGGCATCCTCATTATTGAAAACAGTCTCTGCGGCTTTGATAACTTTCTTCAGGGCTTTAATGGAGTCTTCTGTGTACAGGTTATCTCTCCCTGCCATATTGGATGCAGTCATCAGCATCTCATGCAGGCCCTGCTTCTCTACTTTAGCCGGTTCCACTTTTTCCAGATTATTGACTGCATATGCAAGGATTCTTACCTGTGCGTCAACTTCCTCCTGAGAGGCATTATCATCCTTGTAAACCGCGTTTGCAGTATCATACAGGGATTGCAAAACTTCTATGGCTGCAGCCGAATAGTTTTCAGTGTCCTCCAGATACTCTTTTGCCTCTGTCAAAGCTGTTTTTAGTTCTGTTTTCACAGCTCCTACCGTCTGAAGACCCCGAATTGCCTTGTCAACGGCCTGTACACATCTGTTGATCTGGGTCTGGGTAGCTTTTTCATTCTGGTATGCTTCCCATGCCTGATCTCTTGCCTGCTGCAGGATTGCCTTTGTTGTGGCAGTATAAGTTACGTCTTCTGCATTTAAATAGGTATCTGCCACTTCAATCGCTTTCTTCAGTTCGGACTTGTCTGTCTTAACCTCCTCCTGATTAAACAGTGTTTTTGTTGTATTCAGGGCTTTTGTCATAGCATCCACAGCTTCCTGGCCCACATTCACATTATCCTGTACAAATTTTCCGGCTTCGATCGCCTTATCAAGAAGATTCAGTTTTTCCTGTGTAAAGTCTGCGGCTGACAGGACAGTTTTCTGTGCATCCGCCTGGTCTGTGTTCTCTGTCTCTGCCTGTTTCATTTTCTCTGCTGCCGCGTAAAGCTCCGCCTTCAAGGTCTCCAGGGATTTGATGGCTGTATCCAGCTTTGTCTTATCTGTCTGTGTCCCTCCGGTCTGGCTCAGCGTACTCCAGTCAATCTGAAGCTTCGCGTACTGAAGACCGCTGCCTGTGTTGATGGCTTCCATTACAGGTACATACACCTGTACCCATACTTCCCCATCCCCCAGGTCCACCGGCATGGTCATATAGTGGGGGTACAACTGCCCTTTCACATTCTCATCGGTTCCATTGTCCGGATCATTGTATGTGTCATATACGCCTTCAAAATACTCTTCCACATCCAGCGAAATCGGTGTTTCATCGGTTGGCATCTGATAGCCGCTTTCTCCGCCTTCCCATCCCGGGAAATAGTTCAGTTTTGCCAGGTACCCGGTAAATCCGGATGTGGTCAACGGGCCAAATTCCATTCTCAAGGTGGCTTTGCCGTCCTTCACGATCACCTGCATTGGCTTTCTGAGAGCTGCGTTCCCCATGGATGCCTGGTTTGCTGCTGCATGCCAGATTCTTCCGTCTATAGTATAAGTTCCGTCATATACCACATTTTCTTCTTCCTTCTGGACCATGGAAGCCGACGCATCTTTCAGGAGCTGCAGATGCTTGTCCACCTCAGTCTGGGTGGCTCCTGTATCATTGTATACTGCCTTCGCAGACTGGATAGATGCTTTAAAAAATTCAACCGTCTTATCTGCATATGGGCTGGTATCCAGTTTTTCTGCCTGTTCTACCAGGTCCTTTAACTGGCTTTTGTCAACAGCGCCATATAAATTTTCTACAGCAGCCTCCAGAGATGCGGTTTGTTCATCTGCCTGTGCCTGGGATGCGTTTTCATCGTCTAAGACCGTTTTTGCATTCACCAGGGCTGTCTGCAGGTTATCCCAACCCGGATAATCGTTATTCGTTATCGCTGCTGCTGTGTCATATGCCGCCTGAAGTGCTGTCTTGTCAGCCCTGACAATAAGGCCCTCTACTGCTGCCTGCAGTTTCATGAGCTGCGCTTCCACATCCTGCCCAGATGTATTGGGATCCTCAAGAAGGGCTTTTGCATTCTGGATTTCTCCTCTCAGCTTCTCTAGAGAGGCAGGTGTGTATTTTTCGGCATCTGCCAATACCGCCTCTGCGGAGGTGACAGCTTCTTTCAAAGCATCCAGATTTACGTCTTTTATCAATGCGCTGATAGCCGTATTCACTTTTTCCGTCTGATCATCCGCCTCTGTCTGCAGAGCGAAGGGGTCTTGGGCTGTCTGTGCTGCCATTGCCACTGCTTTCTGAAGTTCTGCCACCGCATCTGCCTGATATTTATCCGGATTTTCAGCAGCTTCCTTCAGCTTTTCATTGGCCTGGTTTAAGGTTTCTGTCAGTGCGTCCTTGTTTACTGTCTGTTCAGCAAAATCTGAAAACTTAAGAGCTGTCTGCACTTCTTTTCCTTGGATGTCTACATATTTTATAGAAACAGAGTTTGACATGGTGCCAAGTGTAAATACTGCCCCTGTAACTGTTTCCTTGCCGTCATCACCTGTTGTTTTTTCCATTTCAGCATCCACATACTGTTTTTCTGCAAGGTCATAATACTGAAAACTTTGAATTCCCTGTACACCAAGAGAGATATCCGCGCCTTCCTCTTTCACAAGTATCCTGGTATCCGTCACAATATCTGTGTCGGTTATGGATCCTAATGCTGTGTACAACCCCTGATTCAGAATGACATCATCTGGGGATTTCAGGTTGTTGACAGCTTCCATAAGAGCGGTGTATGCACGTTCCATAGATTCGGCTGTTTCCGTTTGATATGCTTCTTCGGCTGCGGCATAAGCAGTCTCAAGAGCTTCCCAGGTTTCCTGTGTATATTCTTCCCTCACCGCTGTTTCAGCTATGGTGATCGCCTGGCCAAGTGCTTCTTTTACCGGTTCATCCGGCGTGTCATTGGAAATCTTTTCTGCATTTTCCCAATCCAGAGTCAGCCATGCATCCTGTGGGAAGTCTCCGCCGCCGATTTCATCCATGATAGGTACCTTGAACCTGGCAGGCCATTTTGCCGTATCACTCACCAACTTCACATATCCTGATTTAGGATAATAGTTGAGAGTACCCTCGTTGGCAAAGTCCATAAAAAAGCTTCCGTCCAGATTCTTGTAGTAGGAGTAAAAAGTAACCGGTATCAGCGTTCCTGTGGGATAAGCACCCACCATGGTCATGTCTTCTCCGTAAAGCCACATTTTTGTCATGTATGAAGTCATATCAAGATAGGTGACCGTTGTATAATCCAGGTACAGGATCTTCTCATCTCCCTTGACAACCAGTCTGGCATTATTGTCAACACACTGATTCGCCATGGAATTGGCGCCCTCATTTGTCAGGTGCATGATAGAAAGAGGAATCGTGTAGGTACCATCTTCCATCTCTCCCGCATCCTGGCTGCCCTTCACTTCATACAAAGCATAATAACCCAACTCTTGTGTTTTAATGACAAAATAATTTCCGCTGTCCGTTTTTTCTATGGTTCCCTTCAAATCAAGAGATATTATCATGTTTTCATCCACATTGACTAATTTCACATTGTCCAGGTTCCAGCTATCCGGTATTTTGAATTTAAGCTGTACCGTACTGGTGGTTCGCCTTGTCTCCCTACCATCCTGGAACTGTATCTTCCAGTTATACATATACATATCAGAATATGATATGTTGTTCATGATCTGAGAATAGGCGTCCACGTTATCATTCGGATCATCTACGATTTCTTCCGCAAGCAATTGGCTGCTGTCAGGCAATACAAAAGAATCCGTGACAAGAAGGGTTCCTGTCTTATCGTCTTTTAGTTGAACCGTTGACGCACCATTAAGCTCAGGGATAATACAAGTATCATAAAAACCTATTCCTCCACCGGCAAATTTCCGGTAAATAACAATCGACTTTCCGAAAACAAAATCATTATAATCATTTAATTCATACACCAACTCTAATTTTCCGGTGCTGATATCTATATCATTACCGTCCGCATCCCTGATCACAGCCTGATCCTCGTCCAGCAAATCCAGATTAAGTGAAAAAACGCCTGTAGCTGTATCTCCATCAATATTCCACTCAGCGGTTGTATCCAGAAAATATTTTTGGCAATCAGCGCCGCTTGCGGCATAAACTGCTCTAAACCCAATTTCCGTAATATCCTGAAATTCATCCAGATTTATTTTCACAGATGTCTGTACATTAAGTGCAGTATCGCTACGACTCACTCTTTTGCCATCACCAAGTTTTAGAAGTTGTGTGATATTAAATGGATCGTCCAGATTTTCAACCTGGAATGTCAGATATACCCATTCGTCCTTATCTTCCCGTGTATAGTCAAACCAGTATTTATTATTTTCTTCTACCGCTCCATCTTTTATTTCCTGTGAAAACTGGGAATTCTGCAGGTCAAAATCATCTGCCCAGCCTTTTGTCCCCGTCAGACAGTAATCTGACAAGTCATAATTATAATATTCCTGCTTCATGATCCCTAAGAACGCGCCCTCATCCACTGTCGCTTTAGCCAACTGCAAAGTGACTTCGTAGTTGCTATTCTCAGCCTTTATCAAAGCTCTTGCACTTCTCATAGACCTACCCGGCTCATTTTCTGTGAGCGGCACCGTATAATATCCGTCTTCTAATTGGGTGTGATTCTTTGCGTCATCTTCCTTTTTCACCAAGCTGTCCATTGCTTTTTGAAGTGAATTCAGAAGCATTTTCTGGTATTGCTCCGGAATCTCCTCCGGTTCTGTGATGCTGTTCCTCACCTCAAGGAATGCATTCCAACTTTCCCTTGTATACTCTGATTCCTCCAGACTGTCTGCTTTTGCCAGCAATGCAATGAGTTTCTCTAAAGTAGTCTCATTTTTCACAAGTCTATCCATGGCTTCCTGCAGTGCGTTTATCACTGTGTCAAGGAACTGCTCCGGTATCTCCTCCGGCTCTGTGATGGTGTCCCTCTGGTCTTTGAACGCCTCCCAGCTCTCCGGGGTGTAGTCTGATTCCTTTAATCTGTCCGCCTCTTCCAGTAAGGCAAGCAGTTTGTCCAGCTTGCTCTCCTGTTTCACAAGTCCATCCATGGCTTCCTGCAGTGTGTTTATCACTGTGTCAAGGAACTGCTCCGGAATCTCCTCCGGCTCTGTGATGGTATCCCTCTGGTCTTTGAATGCCTCCCAGCTCTCCGGCGTGTAGTCTGATTCCTTTAAGCTGTCCGCCTCTTCCAGTAAGGACAGAAGCTTATCTAATAAAGTGGAACTTGATTTCTGAGCAGTTTGTTTTGTATTTGGTGTATTATTTGAAGCCGCATATGAAGCATTCGTCAAATTGGACATCAATAGACAAACCATCATGATTGCACAGACTATTTTATAGATCTTACTTTTCATTCCATCCCTCATACTTTACCTCCAACGTCAGTAAGAGAGGCATACCAACATCTGGTATGCCTCCCCCTGCGAATTTCTTTTATATTATTCCGTCACAACTGTGGGGAAAATAATGAAATCACCTTCGGATGCCGGCATGATTGAAACATTTGTTTTAAAACTTGCATCATACTTTGTCGCTTCTGTCGGAACAGTGGGAGAGTTAAAAGTAACACCTACAACTGCTTTTCCTGACTCGTTATATGTAAGCTTATATTCTTCTGCATCATATTGTCCATCACCATTGGCATCTATCTGCACATTGGTGAGATATCCTGTCATGCCATAAGCTTTAAATGATTCCTTCAGATTAATAGTCACTTTATATGTACCATCCGCCTGCTCAACATATGTAGTATTCTCTACCGCAGCATCTCCCATAGACAGATTGCTGTCCGGTGCACTTGCATCGAATTTGTCATTTTTATACAGTTTTGTAACAAGTGTAGTGCTGTCCCCTTCAGCCGCAAATGTTGTAACCCCCATTGCCATCATCATAGTTGCTGCTGTACCAAATGCTACTAATTTCTTAAACATATCTTCCATCCTTTCTGCCTTAACGGCTATAAAACTTTAATATTTTAGGGCGTTCTTACGATGATAGCTATAGTTAGTACAAACTAACGCTTATTCTTAAAAAAAAGCAGTCCTTGCCCGCCTGTCAAAAGCATATGATTTTTAGCTTCATCGTATAGTTAGTTTCAACTATCCCGTGCTAAATATATAGCATATATTGGCAAATACTGTCAACTGATTTTTTTAAAACCGTTCCCGTCCTGCACGGTTTTTTCCCTATAAGTACAAGTGTTTTTGTTTCTTTTTCGTCTCTAAAAAAATTTCAAATTTTAATTATTCTTATATCTATCCGGTTACATCCAAAAAAACAAAAGTGCCGTACTCTCCGGCATATGGGTTCTGCCTACATTGCAGGTCACCGTTACCGGAATCACGCCTTTGATTCTGCCCTCGCGTTTTCTCTGGAAGCGGCATGCGTCCAGTGGAATTCTCAGCTTATCTTCCTTTACTTCTGCCTGACACAACATACCTTTGTACTCATATTTCAGTGTTTCCAGATGCCCCAGCTTTTCTTCACCATCTGCCCGTGATCTGGCACTCATTTCACACACTCGAAGTTCCAGCCAGCTCCCTCTCTTGTTATGCCGTATGGTTGCCGGTTTTTGAAAACCTCTGTCTGCCATGGATATACTGATCTTATCCTCAGAATCCCTTTTATAAAGTGCAAAGCATACATGCCACATTCCGTTTTCAAAGGTACTGGCCAGAAAATTTTTAGATACTGCTCCTCTTTTTTCAGCAATATACATCCGTCTCATCTCCTGATCATTCCGCATCATTGACATCAATGTATGGTAACTCACATTTTCTATCAGATTCCTTACATTCTCAGCAACTTCCGCTTCCGGTTCTCCTATGCGCAGTAAATAGCCCTTTAATTCCTCTATAAGCTTTTTATACCCCCCAAGCCACGCTTTTCCTAATTTAGTAAACTCATAATCTTCTGTCAAATACCCTTTCTCACAGCAGAACTGCAGATAACGGCTGACCGGACTGTGGCTGACCCCGCAGGTTTTTGCGATCTGCATGACGCACCCTCTTTTTTTGTCAATTTTCTCCAGTTCCAAAAGATACTGAAGCTGCTGTATATTCGGACGGTTTTCCTGATTCAGATGCTCTTCTTTTCCCATTCCCAAATTTTCTCTCCTTTACCAGATATGTACATTTAATTCCCGAATATCCTCTTCTTTTGGCGGCTGTATCCTGGGTGGAAAAGCAATCATACAGCTCCCTTCTGTCACCGGATCATCCGTGCAGACGGTAAATATAAAAATATCTGAGGGGATTTGATAACCTTCTTTCGTTTCTTCTGCCTGCTTCCATTCCTCTTCATCCCTGTACCAGATACTGTCGATACTGTCCATCTCTGCTTCGCCCTTTTTTCTCAGATAAAAATAACTTTCTGCACTTTTTACATTTAAAGCAATCTCATCGGAAAACAAAAAAAACTCTTTTGCCAAAATCCTTGGATATCTCTTCTCTGTATAATAGATACCCATATAAAACTCATACCATCCTTCCCTGTACATAGAATAAAGATTGGCATTACGCATGACACGATCATAAGTGTCTCCATAATTCAAAAAATTACATATTTTCTTTGTAGCCTCATCACTCAGCACGTGTTCCATACGGCAGGCATCCTCCTCTGCCTGCTTCTCTTCCATTCCGATAAGCTGGAAAAACTGTGCAAGACGTTCATGGCGGAACCGGCACTGTGCTCCCTGGGATTTTCCAAATTCAGTTAGTTTAAGCTTCTCTCTGTTATCCAGGTTATAGAGATAACCATGCTTTACCATCTGCTTTAGATAGTAATTCAGCTCCCGCTTTGCCATATCAAGCTTACTGCACAGCTCCGAGCTCGTGGGTTGGGTTCCATTTTTCTGCCATTCGTAGAGTATTTCAAGGAGATCCTCCTCCCGCTCCCCTTTAGAAGATGGGAAATTTTGTCCGATTTCTCCGTGAAAAATATCTTTGACACATTCAGTTTTCATACACTTCTCTACCTCTCCAGTATTTCTTTATTTGGTTAGTCTTTACTAACTTCAATCTTTTAAAGAAAGAATCCGGAATGCCGGATTCTTTACTCTGGTCTGGATTTATTATAAAAAAGATTTTATTCCTTTGTCAATGCTTATTTTCTGACTCATATGCATTCAAAATCTGTGAACTGCTGTAATCAGGGTATTTATCCTGCAGTTCTGCAACTGTTTTAACAAATTCCTCCTCCACATCGAGCCAATGACAGATGGTTATCACTGTAAGTCTCTTTCTCAGCATTTTACGTATAATATTGACCTCCTCCTCCCTTTTTCCCTCTATTTTTCCTTCTGACTTTCCTTCCTCTTTTAATTCTTCCAATGCTCTGCACACAGTGATCTCCTCCTTATAATATTTTCGTTTCATGTCGCTTCCCAGCATTGTAAGCAAAGCTCTGCTGGCTTTTGCAGACAGACCCTCCAGTTCTCTTTCATGATTTTTAATATACTGTATAAGATCCTTTTTATGGTTTCCACAGCTCAATGTTTCCAATATCAGCCTCCAGTCACCGGGAAATTTACCCGGGTCTGTGTTCTTGGGATCAACCAAATGTACTTTATACCTGGGAAGATACTCTTTTAACTCTGCCGCATCATCCGGCAGGCAGATCATCTCTTCCAGGGAGAGACATCTCTTGGGATACCAACATGTGACAAAAAATATAAAATCATGTATTTATTCTTTAATATCAGTATATAATGCAATTTTTAATTTTGCAATACCATACTTATATTATATTTTATTTGTATATCCGAGTCCCGCTGTTCCCCCTTTATATAAATTACAGCAAATAAAAAACCAGGAATACCCATCCCGGCAGGGAGCGTACTCCTGATTCTTATGCAGGATACTGATTCTTTTGTTTGGTTCACAGCCCAAAATTCTTAAATACCCTGATTTAATAGGCAAGAATCCTGGCCGGATTATTTACAGTCATGTTACGGACAGCCAGATCAGAGACCTCCCCGTATTTCTTCAGTGCAGGAACTCCGAATTTTGTCAGTCTGCAGTACCCCTCTCCTCCAAACTGTCTGCACATGGTCTTCACACACATGTCCGTGCCAAGTACAATCTGACTGCTGTATCCCTGCTGGATGAGGCGTACAATGCCTGCCATCTTCATCCAATCCGGAATCGGCGCAGTCCCCAATGCTTCCAGGCCAATATCACCGGATAAAAATTCTACAGAAAAGTTTGCTCCTTTATCCAGCACCCTTTTTGCCACATCCAAGTCCAGTCCCCATTTTTCCGGGTAGAGGACCATTTCCTTCATGGGTCTTTTTACGGTTGTTTCCATGTGGGCGATCACGATCTTCTCCGGATCCACACCTTCCTCCACGAGTATCTCCACAATTTCACCCGGAGTACCACCGTAGGCATAGTCCGGGTGTACCGTAATGGACATACCTGTGTCTTTTGCGGCCTGTCCGCCTGCCCGGAGAGCTTTTTCCTCCGCCTCTGTAAAATCATTGAGTGCAATTTTCACACAACCCGGCTTTATCTGTGTATCCTCGATTCCGTTTTCTATTTCATCTATCATATGGTCGTAGAACTGCCGGATACTCCAGCCGTCATATTTTCCCGACCAGGAGGACTCCACATAATAGCCAGTTGCTGTAATAACATTGACTCCTGTCTTTTGTGAAATACGCTTCACTGCCTTTACATCCAGGCGGATTCCCGGGACACTCAGCTCCACCATGGAATCTCCGCCGGAATCTTTATACTCCTGTACCTCCCTGGTCATGGCTTCCTCATCGTTCAGATCCATGGCATCTGCTACAAGCGGAAAGTTTCTCTTCAAAAAACCGATATTCTCCAGCGAAACCTTATCCTCATATTTTACCGGCAGGTCCGTGGGCATGGCCGGTCTGCAGATTGCCCCCATATCCGCGCCATTGAACATAATATGTTCATGCATATCCGTAAATCCCAGGTTCTCCGGAGCAATATCCCCGCACACGGTCGTTATTCTTTTCATAAACGCAAAATCCTCCCATCTTCCGGCCGGGCAGCCGTTCTTTCTTCCTCCGCCGAAGCGAATTTTCAAATGCACTCTATCACTGCATCCAGCCCGATCTCCCCGGCATATTGCCGGAAGGCCTGGAAATTCTCATAGAGGAAATCCTCCTTGCCCATGGCGAAATACAACCGGGGCAGGTTCCCCTCCCGGATGCTGCCCGGCAGGCGGTCCCATACGTTGACGGCGCTGTTGAGGTAGTTCTCCACGCTGCCGGCCGCCGCGATGCGGTTGGCCTCCCGGGGCGAATCGGGCAGGCGGCCCTGGGCCAGCTGCGCCCGCAGGTTAACCGGGGCCCAGCTGAGCACAGCCGCCGCCGCAAACCGCTCCGGCAGCCCCACCGCATACTGGATCGCGCCCATACCGCCCATGGACAGCCCGGCGATATAGTTATCCTCCCGCCGTGGGGAGGCGGGAAGCCAATGATGCACCAGCGGCATCAGCTCCTTCTCCAGATATTCCCATCCCTGGTATCCGGTCCCAAAGCCCGGCCAGTCCAGGTAATCGCTGTTCAGGGCACTGGGCATCACCACAATCAGGTCGTTTTCACAGGCGTACAGCTCAATATTGCTCTTGCGGATCCAGTCGCTGTGATCGCCGAAGGTACCGTGCAGCAGCCATAGCACCGGATAGCGCCGCCCGCTGCCATAAAAGCCCTCCGGCGTCATGCCCCGGGGCTTGTCCGGCAGGATGACGCTCACCTCATGGTTATTCATAAGATACTGGCTTTCAAAGTTCAGGGTTAACAGGGCCATCGATATTCCTCCTTCTTGGCGCCGGAGCGCCATACGGTTCACGGAACGCTTTGCCCGCCGGCTGGATAAAGGGCAAAGGGGCAGCGGCGGCGCCGCTGCCCCTATATTCCCGCTGGGGCGCTTTACCGGTACAGCTTACCCTGCAGCATGCCTTCATGGGCCAGATCCCAGGGGCAGCCCTCGCTGATGTAGGTGATCCCCAGGGTGCGGCCCTTGTCCATCATGGCATCAATGCGCGCAGCGTCCACCTGACCCTTCAGGATCTGCTGGCCTACCGCGGCGAATTCCACCGAAAGCGCCGCCTTTTCCACATAGATCCGCTGGGACAGCGTCAGCTCCTTGGCCTGGGCCGCCGCCATCAGCTCCTGGGCACGGGCCATTGTCGCCTCGTCCAGGTAGGCCACGTCCGGCCCCTCGTAGATACCAAAGTGGATGTTCCCTTCGGTCACCCGCTTTTCCAGCAGCTCGATATAGGCGCGGATCTCGCCCGCCGCCGGGCCGTATACCGCCTCTGTAAAGTCGTATATGCCCTGCTTCACGTCAAAGTCCGGGTTCCACAAAAGCTTGGCCATCAGCCATCCCCGCAGCTCAAAGAGATCGGGGCTCACCGACTGGTAGTTGCCCTCCTCATAGACGCCCTTGACGCCGTTCTTCACGAAGAACTGCATATTGGGGCCCAGCACATGGAAGTTGGGGAAGGGCAGCCAGTAGTGGCGGAAGTTGGTCACATAGTCCCAGATATAGATCCGGTCGCAGATCTTCCCCCAGCCGATGAGATCCTCCTGGAAGCTGGCGGCGCTGGTCTTGCTGTTGTGGGAGTAGCTGCCGGTCACCCGGTCGCAGGTTTCCAGCGGGTGGCCGAAGCAGCACTCGATGGAGCACAGCCGCACGCACACGTTGTGCCGGGGCCGGGTGAGCTTCGGCGGCATGCGGGTGTATTGATAGGCCAGCGTATCCACCACCACATGGGGGAACTCATCCTCAATCGCCTCGGCCACGGCATTGACAAAGCGGATCAGCGTGCCTGCATGGCTGCCCTCCTCCGCGTCCACGCGGGCGCATTCCGGGCACTGGCAGGGGTTGTACCAGTCATTCTGGGATACGGAGATGATGGTGGCCTCCGGATGGGCCCGCAGGTTCTGCCGCACGCTCTCGATGGCGATGGCCAGCACCTCGGGATTGGTCAGGCACAGCTGCGTCCGCTCGCGGATCCGCTGGCCGTCCACCATGGAAAAATACTCCGGATGCTGGTCAAAATACTGCTCCACCGGCACCAGCCGGTTAAAGGTATGCACAAAGAGCGAATAGGACTTCATCCCGCCAAAGTGGTTCAGGCCGTCCTTTACCGCCGATACATGGTTATGATCCGGCCCGTTGAGCCGGTTATGGGCCCGCCAGTCGGCGTAGTCGTTCATGGGGTTATCCAGCTGCCGGAATTCCAGGGCCGGCTGATCGCTTATATCCAACTCCTCCAGCTCCAGGCGCTCCACCGTGGGGATGCGGGTCACATCATGGGCATAAAAGCCCACGCCCAGCACATCCTCCAGAAAGCCGTACACCCCATAGAAAAGTCCCCGCAGGCTGCCGCCGGCAATGGTGAGCCCGCCGTTTCCAGTCTTCAGCCGGAAGCCCTCCTCCGGCAGCGCCCCATCCACCTTCAGGGCGATGGCATCGCCTGGATGGGCGCCCTCTTTCAGCTCGAAATCCGCGCCGGTGATGCGCTTGAGGTAATGGGCCAGCTCCCCGGCCGCCGTGCGCTGTCCCGGGCATGCGCCCGCCTCCAGCAGGATGGGCAGCTTGGCCTGCCCTTGATCCGCAAGTAAAAGCTTCGTCATTTTTTCCACCTCTTTTTGTCCGCTTGCCCCGCAGGGGGCCAAGCTCAGTATACACCCCGGCCGCGGCCGCCCACAAGATGAACATTTTGACCTTCCGTGGTAACTGCCTCCATGGCGTGCAAAGGGCCGGCGCATGATGCGCCGGCCCTTTGCACGGGTGAAAATATGGCGAAAAGCAGCGCGCCAGCCGCCGGATCACCGCGCCGGTGCGAACAGGTTCCGCATATGATGCCCGATGCCCAGCATCTGGTCGTAGACCTCGTCCCACCGGAGGAATTCGCACAGCTCGGTGATGCCCAAAGCCCGGGCCTTCTCCATCATGGCGTCGATGCGCTCCACATCCCGGTTCCCCTGCAGCAGCCCCTGGGCCACCGCGGCGTACTCCACCGAAAGCGCCGCCTTTTCCACATAGTTCCGCTGGGAGAGCGTCAGCTCCTTGGCCCGGGCCGCCGCCATCAGCGCCTGGGCGCGGGAGAGCGTCGCCTCGTCCAGGTAGGCCACATCGGCCCGCTCATAGATGCCAAAGTGGATATTCCCCTCGGTCACCCGTTTTTCCATTAGCTCCATGTAGGCGCGGATCTCGCCCGCCGCCGGGCCATATACCGCCTCTGTGAAGTCATAGATGCCCTGCTTCACGTCAAAGTCCGGGTTCCACATCAGCTTGGCCAGCAGCCACTGCCGCAGCTCGTTAAGGTCGGGGCTGGGGCTGTGGTAGTTGCCCTCCTCATAGACGCCCTTGACGCCGTTTTTCACAAAGAACCGCATATTGGGCCCGATTACATGGAAATTAGGGAAGGGCAGCCAGTACTGGGCGAAATTGGTCACATAGTCCCAGATATAGACCCGGTCACAGATCTTCCCCCAGCCGGCAAGGTCCTCCTGGAAGGTCGGGGCGCCCGGCGTATGCCACCGGACAAAGGGGCCCACAACCCGGTTGCATGCCTCCAGCGGGTGGCCGAAGCAGCACTCGATGGAGCACAGCCGCACGCACACGTTGTGCCGGGGCCGGGTGAGCTTCGGCGGCATGCGGGTGTATTGATAGGCCAGCGTATCCACCACCACATGGGGGAACTCATCCTCAATCGCCTCGGCCACGGCATTGACAAAGCGGATCAGCGTGCCTGCATGGCTGCCCTCCTCCGCGTCCACGCGGGCGCATTCCGGGCACTGGCAGGGGTTGTACCAGTCATTCTGGGATACGGAGATGATGGTGGCCTCCGGATGGGCCCGCAGGTTCTGCCGCACGCTCTCGATGGCGATGGCCAGCACCTCGGGATTGGTCAGGCACAGCTGCGTTTCCTCCCGCCGCCGCTTCCCGTCGATCATGGCATAGTATTCGGGATGCTCGTCAAAATATTGCGCCGCCGGCACCAGGGTATCGAAGGTATGCACAAAGAGCGAATAGGACTTGCCGCCGCCATAGCGCTCCAGAGACGCCACCGGCGCGCCGGCCGCATCGGTCCGCGCGGCGTTGAGCCGGTTGTGGGCCCGCCAATCGGGCAAATACTCCAGGGTTCCATCCAGCTGCCGGTATTCCAAGGCTGGCTTATCCCGAAGGATGCCCGCCGTTAGCTCCAGCCGCGGGGCGCGGGGTATCTTCGTCACGTCGTGGGTGTAGAAGCCTACGCCCAGCACATCCTCCAGGAAGCCGTACACGCTATAGAACAGCCCCCGCAGGCTGCCGCCGGCAAGGGACAGCCCCCGGCCGGTTATCTCAATGCAAAAGGCCTCCTCTTCCAGCGAGGGGTCTATGGCCAGCGCGATCACGCCCTCCGAGAGCGTCCCGCGCTCGATTGCAAAGTCCGCGCCCGTAATCCGCCGCAGATAGTGGGCCAGCTCGCCAGCCGCCCGCTCCTGGCCCGGGCAGGCCTCCGGGTTAAGCTGGATCGGCAGCTGCGCCCGCCCCTGATCGGCAAGTAAAAGCTTTTCCATAGGCTGTATCCTCCTTTTTCTTTAGTATATCAGCAAAAATCCTCTGCCCATATACCGCGGATTGCCAAAAATGCCGCCGCGCCCCCGTCATAAAATTAGATGCTTATGTCAATGCCGTGAATGAATAGTCAATATTATGAATGTTTTCGCGGCCCGCGGGCATTGACGGGCGGGCAGGGACGTGATACCCTTTCTTGGGGTAAAATCAAAGTAAAGCGCGGAGCGCCGCGCAATGAGAACAGGGGAGAAATGCATGTCTACCATTATGGCGCTGGACGGCGGCGGCACCAAAACGCTCGCCATCCTTTTTGACGAAGACCTTAACCTGCTGGGCATGGGCCGCAGCGGCGGAATGAACACCAATTTCGAGAGCATGGAGGTGGTCAAGGAGCACCTGACCGCCTGTATCCACGGCTGCTTGGCGGCCGCCGGCGTCAGCCAGGTGGATCGCTTCTTTATCGCCGGCCCCGGTCCCTATCCCGAGGCTGAGAAGATCCTGCGGGAAAAGGCTGTACTGAAAAGCAGCGGTTTTGAGGCCCTTTCCGAGGGCTTTAACGGCGTATATGCCGGCCTTGCCGCCAGCCGCGGCGTGTCGGTGCTCTCCGGCACCGGCTCCCGTGTCGACTATGTGGACGGCGAGGCCAAATATGTAACCGGCGGCTGGGGCGGCTTTATCGGCGACGAGGGCTCCGGCTGCTGGATCGGGCAGCATGGCGTCAGCGCGGCCATCGCCGGCCATGACGGCTGGGGCCCGGCTACCATCCTCGAGGATATGATCATCAAGGAATGGGAGCTGGACGCGCTGTGGGGCGTCGTGCCCCGGGTGTTCCATGGCCGCTCCATGCGGGTGGAGCTTTCCTCCCTCTCTCCCCTGGTCGGCCGCGCCGCCCGTATGGGCGATGAGGCCGCAATCCAGGTATACAAGGACGCGGCCGGTATCCTGGCCCGCCAGTGCCTGGCCATGTACCGCAATAAGAAGCTCGATCCTTCCGTGCCCGTCGTCATTGCAGGCTCCGCCTGGAAGGGCGCACCGGTGATGTTCGAGCATTTTGCCGCGCTGATCCATGCCGAGCAGCCTCAGACCCCGGTACGGCGTCCCATTTTTGAGCCGATCATGGGCGGCGTGGTCGAGGTGGCGCTGAAGGGGCGCAGCCAGCTTCCGGAGGACGAGCTGAACCTGCTGAAAACCCGCTATGCCCAATTCCTGTGCCATTACGACGATTAACCGCAGCATAAGCGTTTGCGATAGCCGGGCTTTGCCCGGCTTTTTGCGTTTCATCGCCTGTTTTCCCTTTTTTCTTGGAATATTTTTCTTTTCCGGCGAAAAATCCTCCTTTTTTTCCGTCCAAAATGGCAGCAAGGAAGAAGGGAAGACCGACCGATGCGAAAAATGATGTTATCTGTTATGCTCGCTGGATTGCTGGCCTGCGGCGGCTGCGGCTCACAGCCAGCCGATGGGGGGCCCACGCCTGAGCCATCCACGCCGGCCGTGACATCCACCCCGGCGCCCACGCCCAGCCCCACGCCTACGCCCAGGCCAACGCCCACACCCAGCCCTACGCCCACGCCGGATCCCTGGGCCCAGTTCTTCTCCATGAAGGAGGAGGTATCCATTGTGGAGGATCAGTCCTGGCGCTATCGCGGCCCCACGCTGGGCGTATTCATAGAAAAGTCCTATAAGGAGGACTGCGGCAGCTGGTTCTATATCGCGCACATTTACTCCAGGGACACACAGAACATGATCAGCGGCCTGCTGGACGAGAAGAAGGGTCGCTCCACCGGAATGCCCGAAGAGCTCGCCCGGAAATATCAGGCTGTTTACGGGCAGAACGCCAATTATTTCCATGATTCCTGGAATGAGGATTTGGGGCCGGATATCCGCAACGGAACCGTATACAAGGAAAAGCTGGGGCCCGATACCATGGCCTTTATGCCCGACGGCGCGCTGCGGGTCTTTAAGCGCGGCCGGGACCCCTATTCCGTGGAGGATTTCCAGAATCTGGGCATTGAGAATACCTTCAGCTTCGGCCCCATCCTGGTGGAGGACGGCCGGATCGCCGAGGGCCTGTCCGGCCATAACCTTTTCCGCAACAACCCCCGGGGCGCCTTTGGTATGGTAGAAAACGGCCATTATGTGGGCATCCTGGTGGACGGGCGCAAGCCCGGCGTAAGCCGCGGCGTCACCCTGGAGCGGCTGGCCCAGGAATTCGTGGATCAGGGCTGCGTAACCGCCTATAACCTGGACGGCGGTCAGTCTACCGCCATGGTCTTTATGGGCGAACAGCTCAACACCCACCAGGGCGAAACCACCAACGGCCAGCGCCGCATCCCCGATATGCTGATCTTTGGTTCCTCCAGCCTTACGCCTGGTCTGGATGCGGAATAATCCCTCCCGGCGCAGCCCAGGGGAACGTCCCTGGCCCTTTCCCGCCCGCCTGAAAGCAGCAAGCCGCAGGAGCTTCTCCCCTGCGGCTTGTTTTTTTGTGTAACCAAATGGCGGCTGTCCGTCCCGGCCATTATACAAAGAAGATGGGGTTCGTCCATGCCCGGCGCCCGGCTTCATCGGTTACCACGGCGCGGATATAGCCGGTGCCCTCCCAAATCTTGATGGAGCCCGAAGTCACGCTGGCTCCATCCTCGCCCTCAATGAGGTGATAGGGTGCCCGGAAATGGCGGAATTGGATGCGCTGAACCGGGGAGCATTCGATATACGCCTGCCCGTCCTCGACCCGGAAATCGTAGATCTCCGGCCCGCAGGAGGAATAGAAGGCGCCGGCCTTCAGCGCCTGCAGGATATCGTCCACCCTGTTGGCACTGTTCACCCGCACCCAGCCGTTGCAGTGCTGGCGCATCGAATGGCCGTCGTCAGTGGCCACGCCATAGATCACCTGCCCCTGCGCCAGCAGCTCGTCCCAGTAGGCGGCGTTGGTATCCACGCCGTCCTCCATAGCGCAGCCGCTGTTCCATATTTCCATGGCAAAGTTGCCCTTGAGCCCCTCAAACTCCCGGGCCGACACGCCGCTCCACTGGGGATGGCAGTAAATCGTCATATTCCCGTTCTCATGGAGCATATCCAGCATTTGCTGGCATTCGTCCGCCGTGGTGATCTGCGCGCTCTCAAAGCGCTGATCCTGGGAAAAGCCGTTGCCCCGCGCTTTTTCCGGCCCGATCGTCACGATATGGTGGCAGTGGATGCCGGGGCCGGGAAGGTTCCGGTCCATCTCCATACCGGGGATCAGGGTAACGCCGGCGTCAGGGGCGAAGTTGGTATAGTTATACACCCGGTGATCGGTCAGCGCCATAAAATCGTAGCCATGCTGCGCGTGGTAGCGGATCGTCTCCTCCGGCGTACCGGCGCCGTCCGAGCGGGTGGTGTGGCAATGCAGCGCGCCCTTGAGGAGCCTGGCTCCCTGGGCAAAAGCAGCCTGACGAATCATATTCTTTCCTCCTTGTCAGTCGAGTCCCGCTGTGATTATACCATACCGCCCGCTTATCCGCACAGAAAATGCGCCCTGGGAACCGCATTTCCTCCATGGTCATAGGATATAGGGATGCGCGCAGTCCCTGCGCGCGTACCCCAAGGAAAGGAGATCGATCCCATGACCGGTATCAATGGGTTTTATCAGGAGCGCTTCCCGCCCAGCAGGATCTGCAAGGTATTGGAGGAGCCCCCCATTTCCCCCTGGCAGCTTGACAATCCAGCCCGGGGCTGGCCCTTCCAGCTGGATTTCACCTTTGCCGGCAAGGCTTTTTGCCTCAACACCTCCACCGGCCCCGGCGGCTGCTTCCAGGTGGAGGATACTCCGCTGGATGACGGCACGGGGCGAACCATTGCCGACCTGCTTGCCCAGGGCCGTCCGGATTTCCCCTGGACCGGCAACGACTTCCCCATTACCATCCGGGAGCGGCCCGTCCCCGGCAGCCGGCTGGAAGCCATTCGTGTGGACAATGGCTGCCCTGGGCAAAGCATACTGGCCGCCCAGGGCGACTGCGTCGTCTTCCGCTACCGCCGCGGCTATCCCGTCGCCCGGGCCGTCTTTACCCGGGACTTCTTTGGTTTGAAGGCTTGCTCCGACGAATACGCCGCTCCTCCGGTCAATCAGCCTGTCCCCCTGGGCCAAAGCGTGCCCTTCTGCGTGGAGCTGGCCTATGAAACCGGCCTCTCCGGGCAGGAGCAGCTCTGCCTCACCGCCCGGCTTCTGGGAGCCCAAAGCCAGCTCCGCCTCCCCCGGGGACAAGGCCGGTATGACGCTGTGAGCTTCCTCTTTACCCTGCCGGAGGCGGCAGGGATCTCGCTGACCAACCTGACCCTCAATGGCGCCCGCATACCGGACGCCGCTGCCGCGCGGCCGGGCCGCTGTGTCGCCATGCTGCCCGCCGATTATGCGCCCGCCAACAGCCCCTTTGTGCTGGAAGGCTACGCCGCCTTCACCCAGCGCGGCCGCCAGGCGGCGCCCGGCGAAGCCTTCAGCTTCGCCGTGGAGCTTCTGCCCTCCCCCTATGCGCGCTTTGTCAATTGCCCCAGGGGGCTGCCTCCGGAGCCACCCTGCCGTCCGCCATCACCTCCACCCTGCCCGCCATCGCCTCCACCCTGTCCGCCATCGCCTCCACCCTGTCCGCCATCGCCTCCGCCCTGTCCCCCGTCGCCTCCACCCTGCCCACCATCGCCTCCGCCCTGTCCGCCATCGCCTCCACCCTGCCCACCATCGCCTCCACCCTGTCCCCCGTCGCCTCCGCCCTGTCCCCCGTCGCCTCCGCCCTGTCCGCCCGGCGTCCTGCAGGTGCGCGCCTATAAGCAGGTGCGCGGCGGCACGCTTCGGGCCGGGCAGTTTGAATTTGTGCTGGAGCGCAGCGATGGCTTCGCCGTAGCGCGCGGCAGCAACGACAGCGCCGGCTGGGTACACTTCACCTTTATCCCCCGTATCGCGCTGCAGCCCCAGGGGGAATGGTTTATCATGCGGGAGGCGCAGCCCCGCTGCTCCGCATCCGGCTGGAAGCTGGACCGGACCCGGTATCAGGTATTCGTCCGCCCCTGCGATCAAACGGTGATCTACCATGGGCCTCAGGGTCTGCTCAGCGGCGTACCGGTCTTTACCAATGTGTTTCGTAAGGGCCCTTCCATCAGCGGCATGAAGCGCACGCCCACCGGGCGTCCTGTGCCCGGCTGGCGGATCCTCCTGCATCGGGAGCAGGACCGCGAGGATGCAGCGCCCTTCCGTTCCCAGGTCACCGACTGCCGCGGCCGCTATTGCTTTGATGGGCTCCCGCGGGGGCGCTACCGGGTGACCGAGGCGCCCCGGGAGGGCTGGCAGAGCGTCGGATGCAACCGGTATGTGGTCACACTGAAAAATGAGCCCGTTTGCGGAATTGATTTTATCAATGAGCGCGTGATGCCCGCCTGTCCGCCATGGCCTGAGGACAGCTGCCAGGGATACCGTCCCAGCTGCCTGCCGCCCAAGGATGAAAATCCCTTCTGTCCGCCATACTAATGGCGGAGGTGAACGTCCATGAAGGAGAAAACCAAGTGCGGCTGCGGCCGCAAAAAGCCCACCGAGAAAGGCGTAAAAGCCGGATCAACCCTGGCCCGCCAAAGCGGCCGCGAGGTGCCCTCGGACGTGCAGGGCAGCTATACCGGCTCCCCTGTCGCTGATGATCGCCCCGTACAGGACGCCGACGACCTATAAGCCCATGGCGCGCCGCCTGCCGACAGGCGGCGCGCCGCTTTTATGCTGGGCCCGGATCGCCCTGTCCAATCTACCGGTGGCAATGGCTGTGGCCCTGTGCTATAATGAAAAAATAAAGGCTGCGCGGAATCGCTGCCGCGCGGCCTTTTCGTCGATCCGCCGGATTCGGCGTCCCATTTCAAGGAGGATGCAATGACGCAGGAAGTTTCTACGGTTATCGCTTCGGTGGAGGTGCCCAGCCAGGAGGCGCTGATCGCCCTTTACGGAAGCTTTGACGAGAATATGCAGGTACTGGAATCGGAGTGCGGCGTGAAGATTCGCGTAAGCGACCGGGAGCTCACCGTGGAGGGCGAGGATGCCCACGTTCAGGTCGCCGTGGCCGTGCTCGATAAGATGCTGGAAATGATCGCCCGGAAGGAACCCATCGATAAGAGCCGGGTGCGCTATGCCGTATCCCTGGCCCGGGAGGGCCAGGCCGACCTCATCTCGCAGATGATGGGCGACGTGGTGCTGGTCACCCATCGGGGCAAGCAGATTAAGTGCCGCACCGTCGGCCAGAAAAAGTATATCGACGCCATCCGGAAGAATGCCGTGGTTTTTGCCGTGGGCCCTGCCGGCACCGGCAAAACGTATCTTGCCATGGCCATGGCCTGCCTGGCCATCAAAAATAAAGAGGTCAGCCGCATCGTCCTGACCCGTCCGGCCGTCGAGGCCGGCGAAAAGCTGGGCTTCCTGCCGGGCGACCTGCAGAACAAGGTGGATCCCTATCTCCGTCCGCTCTACGACGCGCTTTACGATATGCTGGGGCAGGAGAGCTATGCCCGCCTGCAAGAGAAGGGGGTCATTGAGGTCGCGCCCATGGCCTATATGCGCGGCCGCACCCTGAACGACGCCTTCATTGTGCTGGACGAAGCGCAAAATACGACGCCCGAGCAGATGAAGATGTTCCTGACCCGCATGGGCCAGGGCAGCCGCATGGTTATCACCGGCGACGTCACCCAGATCGACCTGCCGGCCGGCAAAACCAGCGGCCTTGTCGACGCTACCAACGTGCTCGCCCATGTCCCCGGCATCGAGATCTGCCAACTCACCGCCAAGGACGTCGTCCGTCACGAGCTGGTCCAGGCCATCATCCAAGCCTATGAAAAGCGGGATAAAAAGCGGGAGAGGGAACAGAGGAGGTAACATAAAATTTTTGCAGCAAAAGCCCAAGCGAATCTCATCCTCTCACTTGGATGAAATCAGCTTGGGCTTTTATTCGGCTGTCAAAGGTTAGTTAAATGTTGGACTACGACTATTCGATTACACTCCAATAATCTTTCCATTCATATTGATCCAAATATGATATAACTTGAGCGGTATTTTGGCAAACATAGATATTACCAATCTCAATTTCCGCAACAGGTTCAGTCATATTGTTGGTTGCAAAGGCAAAGGACATTTTTTGCAGCTTTGCGATGGGAAACGACAAATTTCTAAATCCAATGTGATTCAGAATTTGTATACTTTTTCCTGGCTTACAAGGTAATAATGTCCGATCTGCCGCATTGCCATTTTCATCATAAAAGTATCCTCGCATGGGCACTGTTTGATCCGAATGATTATTCAGCTCTACAATAATATATGTATTTTGCTGAAGCGTAAGCGCAGTTTCCATGTCAAAATAAATACGTGCATTAAGGCTTTCAGTAGCATCGGCTGTAACAGTCAACTTTTTGTCGTTTATCTGACCATCTTCGGTAGCGCTCCATTTTCCAGAAACAGGGCTCAATTCCAAAGCTTCCGGCGTTATGTCAATAACCGGCGCTTCAACCAAAAGCGTTTTATCTACCGTATTTACCTGACCCCATAGCCGATAAGATTTAACGCTATCTGGTACTGAAACCTTTATATAGCTGTTTTCCACTTCACGTGATGTTGCCTCCGTCGTTGCAACTACATTTCCTTTCTCATCAAGAAATTCTATTGTGCTTTGATATGTGTCGACCATATAAGGATGCGGTAAGCAAGCACGTAACAGCATAGCGGTGTTGCCTTGCTCCGTTCTACACACATACATAGGCAAGGCAGCTTCTAACAAATCTCTGCGGACATTATATTGCTCAAGATAAAACGATTCATTGGTCAAAACATATAAAGATTTATAAGCTCTAAGCTCAATCAGCATCTTCTCAATGCTATTAATATTTTTCTGGCCATTTTTGCTGTTTAGATCATACCAGCACCACGAACCATCTGGATAAAGAAAGCTGTCAGCTCTGGTACGGTAAGCGTTTAAAGCCTTTTCTGATAATTCTGTCAATCGTACGTCTCCTGTAAGATTTTCCAGCATTTCTACACAAACCATACCATATAGAGAGCCATTTAATACAAACCAAGCGTCATCTTCTGTAATATCCTGCCAAGCATATTCCAGAGGCCACCACTCTGAATCATTTAGCTTTAAAACATAACCCATTTGGCTTGTATCTTGGACAAGATAGGGAATTAAATCTTCCACATATTTCTTAAACCGTTCATTTCCACTCCGCTCATAAGCTAACTGGGCAGTTACAGCCAAAAGCGGCGCGTCCATTGAAGTTACATAATTTTCCAATGTATCATAGGGCTCCCGCGGTAAATATCCATATTGGTAGAACTGCTCCATTAATTTATCTATGGGCTCATATAGCTCTTCTGTCCAGTTTGCTTCATCGCCAAAGCGCAGCGTAGTCACAAGATATGGGCACAGACGCAGTGCATCCTGAGCTTCCGTATTGTCACCAGCCGCACCACCCAACAGAACGTCAAATACTTCTACACCATAATCGCATAATGAATCAACAGAAAGACGGTTTTGGGATATATGGACTAGCTTAATACATGCGACTACGGCACCAGCTAAAAGCAGTACGCCTAAACAAATGAAAAGCGGGTGATCTTTTAGATAGTTACCGATATTCGACAGCTTCTTCATGAAATGCCTCCTTGATCAAAGGTTAATTCCGCTAAGTTCGCTTTTTTATGATGCGATATATATAGGGAGAAACGATTATTAGATATGCACCGCCCCCACATAGCGTAGCAACGGCAAATCGAAGTAAAGCTGAATCCATAGTAACTATATGCAAGCTCCACATTGCTGCGGCTACACAGGCAGTCCCACCTACACACAACCAAGGTAAGCAACGCAGTAATGGCTTCATTGAGAGGTAAGCATTATTCCGCTTTGATGAAAACGTGTTCAGGGCGCCGCATATCAATACTGACACACTACTGGCAAAGGTTACGCCAAACACGCCAAATCGCGGACACAATACGATACTTAACACAATATTGAATACAATTCCTATCGTGCTGTTAATCATAGGAATTTTTGAATTCTGATACCCATATTGAAAGCGGCTAAACAACTCCCGCAGAACCAAAGGAACAAACATAAGCGCATACCCGCATAAAGCCGAGGCAGCAATACTAACGCTTTCCGAAGTAAAAGCACCCCGTCCAAAGGCGATCGATACAATATCTTCTGAGCAAATAATGGTCAAGATGCTAATGGGCAAGAATATCATCATAAGCATTGTCGCCGATCGCGTCACCATGTTCGCTGCAACTTCGTCATCGTTTTTTGAAATATGCATCGTAATGTAGGTAAACAAGATGGAGCAAAACGACGCAATTAACGTACTGACAAGATTTGACAATACTGCCGCATATCCTAGTGCTGTCACAGTGCCTGCTGCTTCGCCCGAAACCAATATTTTATCTACCTGCTGATTAATATAAACCATTGAATATCCCAATAACAAGGGCGTTGTCATCCGTAGCAATCTTTTAATTGCAGGATTCCGAAAGGGATTTCCGCTAGATTTTTCCCAATAGGGTTTCGACAAAAAACCAAGAAATACTGTATTCCATATGACATAGGCCCAAAATGCAGCCACCAGCACCTGTACGCCTAAAAATGATTGGAGCGCCAGAATAAAAATGATCAGAATAATGCTTTGATTCATGCCCTCCAATTCGCCAGGAATAAACCGTTGATTCGCGTTGAGCAAAGCATGAAAAACAGACATCCAAACAAATAGTATGAGGACAGGCGCATAAATCCGCAGATATGTAGCTAGTTGTGCAGTATGCTCTGCAGAGTACGATGGCGCAATTAATTTTGCAATTTGTTGTGCAAATATCAACACTACACCAATTATGACCATCGCAACAAGGGAAAAAGCTTTACCGACATCCACGCCGAAACGGCGGGCGTTCCGAGGATCTTCCTCCCGAATATGAAGATAAATGGCCACAAAAGAGGTCAGCAGTGTTTGCACCAGAACATATTTAATGTTGCCAATCAGGCCTTCCGAAAGACTAATAACATCCGTTTCTATTGTGGCGCCAAACACACTGGCAGTAATCATCTGTCTGACGAACCCCAGTAGCTTAGATAGGATAATCACCCCAGTAATGGATGTAAATACGCGAAGTAATTTGTTTTGTTTCAAATAGGAAGGCCCTCCCAGGATTCTTCGTCTTTTCGATGATTTACTCTCTGTCACAGGCGCTTTGCGCGCGGCATTCCCGGTATACAGCCAAAAAGAATCCGCAGCAGATGCCCACCAGCAGGCAGAAAATCACCATAATGAAAAAGGATTCTCTAGTGGAGGATGCCGCGTGAGTATGCCGTATTGAAGTAATAAGCCCTTCGCTAGACTGATCCATAGTAATCTCTAAATGATTCTTTTCCGCAATATCATTAACCGTATGGTTGATGCCATTCACTATGCTTTGAAGCGATTGAACTGCCGCATCCAATGTATTTTCAGCTATAGCTCCATCAGCATGTACCTGAGCCGAATCATTTTTTAACAGGTTAAGCTTCGTTTCCAAACTTTGAATTTCTACTTCCCATAAGCTATGCTGAGAGGCCTGATCTAAAATATCAGCATAAGACTTCATTGCAGATTCATTATCCACCCGTGGTGCTTCTATAGATTTCGCCAATTCAGCCGCTAATTTCGTGGATTCAAACCACCAACGTGCATTTATAAGTTTATCTTCATACTTCTCAATTAAAACGCTTTGAAATTCATCCGGTACAAAAATCCGTGCAGACGAGGCTAACATCTCCTTTAGCGGTATTATCTGCATTTTTTGATAATCTACCAAAGCTTCCGAATAACCCTTCAGCGACTTAATCTGTTCTTCCGTTAAGCTACCCTCTTCCAAGAGCTGATTCAAATACCGCGAGCAGTCCGCAGCATATTCTTCTATAGCGTTCAGCATAGTAAAATAGTATTCTTCGTTATATGGCACTTGGGATATTGCTACCCCTTCTAAGGGCTGAGCTCCACCCGCCTGGCTGGAGGATCCACGGCTTGCGTATAAAAAGCCTGCGCCCGCCCCAATTACAGTAAAAACTAAGATTGTAAGCAGCCAAATTTTATATTGGTGCTTAACAGCATTGCACAGGGTTTGAAAAGTAATCAGCTGGTTTTTCATGACGTCTGTATCTCCTTTTTGGGGAAAAAGTAAAGCATCAGGCAGGCGATTAAAAATCCGTGAGATAACAATGCGACACTCCAAGAACAATTGATAAAAGAATTAGCAAAATATATACACAGTGCTATCGTTACCTTAGGTTCATGCTGATAAGTAACAGCATTCATCAAACGGAAGCATAGAACTAAAATCAAAGGCAAAATAAACAATCCCATAATCGTGGGCAAATTTGCAAATACATCGCCTAAAAGGCCATTGTTACACGACGTACCCGCGCTGCCCATATATTCGCCGATAATATAAGGCACCCCGCTAGAATAAATTCCATCAAAGGACAACTTTCCCATAATCCCATATCGGAATAGATTCAACGGCTGATTTTGGAAGAATTCCATATACGCTTCACTTATTTGAACAGGCAGATACATTACTCGTCTAATAAACATAGACATAATCCATAATGAACCAAACAGCTCTTTAATTAGAACAGAGCCAATAACCATTAGAATCAACAGCGCAGGCGCCCATCTTAGCATCCATTTCCGATAGAAAAAATATCCGGCCAGGATAAGAAGGAGTAAAAAGAACGTAGACTTTTGCGCACTGATAGAAAATAGGAGCAGAAAAACGATGCACAGGCCGCCGACAACCAAATATTTTCTTCGTTGTAGCCAATACAGCAACAAAAAGGATAGCAGAATAGGCATCCCCGATAAAATATATGAAAATATACCAGGTATATTATAGTCAGCAGCCTCAGCTCGAATTCCATAAACATTTGTTAGGTTTAACGTAATACGGAAGCCGGCATACCGGCCTGATATATATAGTACAAATAGTGCGGAAAGAATTGTTAAAACAGCAAAAAATGCACTGGCATGGCGATAGGATGGTCGCTTTATATATAATATGGGCAATCGAAATTCAAGCAAAAGAAGAATAGCCCAATAACAAATTCCAATTATAAAAAACAATATATTTCCCTGTCTGCAGCCGCAGTAGGATGTAAGCGGTATAAAATACAATAAACTAATAAAAGTTATCATAGCTGCCGATGGAGCTTGCTTTTCCAGCAAAGCTGCCAAGAAGGGCGAAAAAATAGCTACCGTCAACAGGGTGCATAAATACCACAATGGATTCAAGTCGACTGTAAAGCCCGCATAACTGTATAGAGGGGATATTTCCTTTATATATACAAAATCCAGACACAACCGATACAAAATGATCAATGCGATTTGCAGCAGATATCGATTTGTATTGCAGAATGCACCGAATTCACGGCACCGCTGAACCGGTCGTGACGCTTTAATAGCCTTAATCATCCTGCTCGTCCGGATGCGGTATAAAATACGCTGAGTACAAATTTCCATTTTTGCCATTACATCCATCGCCTATCGAGTGGGGCTGATGCCAAACCTTCCTACAAAATCCGTCGAAGAAACGTCCTTCAATGGCAGCTTAACCGGTTTGCCCGTCGCCGCTGACTGATAAATCGCCAGCACCATCTCCAGCGCACGCCGTCCTGCCTTGCCATCTATATAAGGCGGCCGGTCTTGCTCAATCGCTTCAATCATATCGGCATAAACCGAAGTATGACCATTGCCATAGACGTTTTCCGTGTGCTCGAAGAAGCCCTGCTTCAGCTGTGTATCATGTTCGGTTTCATCCTGCATCTCCCATACGTCGATAGCATTGCAGGATTTACCGCCCAGCTTTACCGTGCCGTTTTGCCCAAATAGGTAGAGCGTCTCCTCCAGGTTTTTGGGATAGACGTTGGTCGTACCTTCGATGGTGCCGATTGCGCCGTTTTTAAACTTGACTACGGCCATCCCCACATCCTCGCACTCCAAATAGTCATGGAACTGCTGGGCCGTCTGCGCGTAGACCTCGTCTACCTCGTCGCCCATCATCCAGCGCAGCAGATCGATCCCGTGGATGCATTGGTTCATCAGGCAGCCGCCATCCTGGGCCCAGGTGCCGCGCCAGGGCGCCTGGGTATAGTAGTCCTTATTCCGATTCCACCGCACATGAATGGATCCATGGGATAAGCGGCCAAAGCGGCCAGATTCCAGCGCACGCCGCATTTCCTGTACCGACAGATTGAACCGGTTCTGGTGGCAGGCGCAGACTTTCACCTGCTTTTCCTCTGCCAGCGCTACAATGCGGTCGGCGTCGGCCATGCTCATGGCCATGGGCTTTTCAATGATGACATGCACGCCATGCTCGATGCAATACAGGGCAATTTCCGCATGAAGCCCGCTCTCGGTTGCAATTGCTACAAAAACCGGCTTCTCCTTCTCCAGCATTTCCTTATAGTCGGTATACCGGTGGATGGAGCCATCCCGCTCCAGGCCATGCTTTGCCAGCACTGCCTCCATATGCTCCGGCACAACGTCGCAGACTGCCACAATTTCCAAATGGTTAGCGACCGCCGCTTTAATATGGTTGGTAGATATGCGGCCGCAGCCGATCAACGCGTACTTCATCTCATTTTCTCCTCAATTCTTCAGGATATCTTCATAAAAAGCAAATAGTTTGCTCTCTTCCTTCCCCCAGTTAAACGATTCCCGTACTGCATTTCGACCGTTTTCCCCCATCCTCTTTGCCTCTTGAGGATGATCCAGCAAATATTGTACCTTTTCAGCAATAGCGTCGACGTCCTCAGGATTTATACAAAATCCGCATGCATAGCGCTCTACAAAATCCTTCCACAGCACAAAATCCGTACATATTACTGGAAGGGCTGCCATCATTTCCTCAAAGATTTTAGTATTGCCAATGGTCCCATTCTGCCAGTCTGTATTACGGCCAGGCGAAAGCAGCGCCATACCAACAGAACAGCCCGCCATCTTCCCGGCGACCTCTTGATGAGGGATCTTCCCAAGGTAATCCACCTGCTTCCAGCCTGGTAGCGCTTCCAGCTGCTGCATATATCCCGAATCTGCTATTCCGCAGAGGCAATAATGACTATCTGGTAGCTTCTCCAGCGCTTGAATAATCGTATGATGGTTCCATTGTTTAGAAATACCCCCGGCAAAGACGATTTTGCGCTCCTGAAAGTTTGGATACTGAATGTCCTCCTGATATATCGGGTAATTGGCTATTTGAACCGTTCTGGGATTGATCCTCCGAAAAAATTCGACAATGTTAGGCGTTACCGATATAATCCCATCCAGCCTCCGGCAAACATACGACTGATAGGCTACAAAGGCTTTATAGATCAGGCGCCTTATGGAAGAAGGCAGATATTCCTTCTCCAGTATTGACTCGGCTGTATGCTCATGGCTGTCAAAGATAACCTTTTTGCCCTTACGCTTTAGCCTCGTAGCATAAGGCAGAAGCTCCGGGTCGTGCAGATGATAAATATCCGCATCCAGCTCTATAGCTTTTTTGTATGCTTGCCGCGCCGTTTGCAGCATCCGCCGAACCCGGTTAGATGCAATCGCACCGAAGCCCATAATATGGACTCCATTCTTTTCATAGCTTTCACCCTGCTGTACCAGCGAAACGTCATACCCTGCCTGAGCTAGAGAACAGCACTCCTTCCAAAAAATCCGCACATCCTCTTTAGAATGCACACAGGTAATATGGCATACTTTTGTCATGCAAGATACTCCTGGATCTTCTCCACGATCCGTTCCGCTGAGTGGCCATCGCCAAAGGGCTGATACGCTGGATCAAAGGCGATGGGCGCGGCCAGCTTGGCCAGGATGTCCTCTTTGTCCGGCTTGGCCAGCTGGTTGCAGCCATTGGCCATGGTTTCCGGCCACACCACGAAGTCCAGCACCGTCACACAGGGCTTTTTTGCAAAGAAAGCCTCGCGCTGCACGCCGCCGGAATCGGTGACGATCTTCTTGGCGCGGTTTACCAGGGAGATGGAGCTCTGATAGCCCACGGGGAGGGTCAGCATAATATTACGGAAACCTGCCTCCTGGCAAAGCCGCCGCGCCCGGGCATGGTTTCTGGGGTGCACCGGATACACGGCCGGCGCGTCCAGGCTGTTCATCGCCGAGAGGATTTCTCGTAATTTCTCGTCTGTATCGGTATTCTCCTGCCGGTGGCAGGTCATGTAATAAAAATCCTCCGGAAGGCTTACCGGGCAGCCGTCAAAATCGGTGATCTCCTTCAGCTCCGACCCGTCCAGCCGCTGGGTATAATAACAAAAGGCGTCGTACATGGGATCGCCCACCACCGCGGCGGTATGGCCCAGCCCCTCCCGCTGAAGGAACTCCATGCTCGACTGGGTGCAGGGTAAATTGATGGTGGACACATGGTCCGTTACAGTGCGGTTAACCTCCTCCGGGCTTTCCAGCGTGCCGAAGCGGTTGCCCGCTTCCACATGGCAGATGGGGATATGCAGCTTCACCGCCGCCAGCGCGGCCGCCATGGTGGAATTGGTATCGCCGAAGAGCAGCACCATATCGGGCTGCTCCTTCAGCAAAACCTCCTCGATCTTCATCAGCATCTGGCCGGTCATCTGGCCATGGGTGCCGCCGGAAATGCCGAGGTTATAGTCCGGCTTAGGAATATCCATCTCTTCAAAGAACACGTCGGACATATTGGGATCATAATGCTGTCCGGTGTGAATAATGACCTCGTGAAACCGCCTGCGCAGCTGCCGGGAAACCACCGCCAGCTTGATAAACTGCGGACGGGCCCCCACCACGGAGCAGATTTTTTTCATTACAATACCTCGATATTCTCGCGGTTTTGGATGTTTTTCATGACGTTCTTGCAATCAAACACCGGCACGCCGGCGCCAGCCACCATCGGATAGTCTACGGTGGTATGGGCGGTGGTGATGGCTACCAGGTCGTACTGGGCGATCACTTCCGGATCAATGGCCGCGAGACCCTCGTGCCACTGTCCGTTATGGCGGTACTTGGGCACAAAGGGGTCATAGTAGCTGACCTGGGCGCCGGTCTTTTCAAACTCCTCAATGACACGGATCGCCGGGCTCTCCCGGTAGTCGTCGATGTCCTGCTTATAGGCCACGCCCAGCACCAGCACCTTGCTGCCGTTCAAAGCCTTCTTGTAGCGGTTCAGGATCTTGCCCGCACGCTCCACGGTATATTCCGGCATCCGGTCGTTGATCATCATGGAGGACTCGATCATCGAGGTGTGGAAGCCGTACTCCCGGGCTTTCCAGCTCAGATAATAGGGATCCAGCGGGATGCAGTGGCCGCCCAGCCCCGGGCCGGGGTAGAAGGCCTGGAAGCCGTAGGGCTTAGTCTTGGCCGCGTCGATGACCTCCCAGATGTTGATCCCCATACGGTTGCACAGGATGGCCAGCTCATTGACCAGGCCAATATTGATGTTGCGGTAGGTATTCTCGAGGATTTTCTCCATCTCCGCCACAGCCGGGGAGGACACGGTATGGATCGCGCCATCCAGGATGGCCGAATAAACCATGGAAATTACCTCGGCGGCGTCAGCCCCGATCGCGCCCACTACCTTGGGCGTGTTGCTGGTCTTATAGATCTGGTTACCGGGATCGACCCGTTCCGGGGAAAAGCCCAGATAGAAATCCTCGCCGCAGGTAAGGCCGCTGCCCTCCTCCAGGATGGGCTTAAGCAGCTCCTCGGTGGTACCCGGATAGGTGGTGGATTCCAGCACCACCATGGTACCCTTCTTCAAATACTTGGAGATGGCCACCGTTGAATCGCGCACATAGCTGATGTCCGGCTGCTGGTGCGCATCCAGCGGGGTCGGTACGCAGATGGCAATAAAGTCCACGTCGCAGATCTGGGAAAAGTCCGTGGTGGCCCGCAGCATGCCGGAATCTACCAGCTCCTTGAGATCCGAATCCACCACGTCGCCGATATAGTTCTCGCCCGCGTTGACCATGTCCACCTTGCTCTGCTGCACGTCGAAGCCTACGGTCTTAAAGCCGTGCTTCGCCTTGTCCACCGCCAGGGGCAGACCCACATAGCCCAGGCCGCACACGCCCATCCGCAGCGTCTTATTTTGAATCTTGGCAATCAGCTCTTCCTTCATGCTCATGGTTTATCCTTCGCACTCCTTTATTTGCAAGTTTTCATCCATCTTATATGTTTTTCCGCAGGCGGAGCAAGCCGCCTGCCCCTCTGAAAAGGCAATCTGTTCGCCGCACTGGCAGACATAGCCGCGAACCTTGGCCGGGACGCCGTAAACCATAGCGTAATCCGGGACATCCCGGGTTACAACAGACCCGGCGCCCACCAGGGCATAGCGCCCAATATCATGTCCACAGACGATGGTGGCGTTCGCCCCGATGCTGGCGCCTTTATGGATCACCGTCCTGCGGTATTCGCTTTTGCGTTCAATAAAGGCTCTGGGGTTGATCACATTGGTAAAGACGCAGGAGGGCCCCAGGAAAACGCCATCCTCGCAGATCACCCCGGTATAGACCGAGACGTTGTTCTGGATCTTAACCCCGTCACCCAGGACCACCCCCGGCGAGATGACCACATTCTGGCCAATATTGCACCCTTTCCCGATGATGCAGCCCTTCATGATATGGGAGAAGTGCCAGATCTTGGTCTCAGCCCCAATCTCGCAGCCCTCGTCCACATAGCTGGATTCATGCACGAAATAGGCCTTGTCCATTACAAGGCCTCCAGCACGGCGTCGATGACCCTCTGCTGGTCATCCGCCTCCATATAAGGATGCATGGGCAGCGAAAGCGTCCGCGCGCAATAATCGTCGGCATGGGTATAGCGCTCCCCATAGCGGGGTTCATCCTGAAACACCGGCAGCGCATGCTGCGGCGTGGGGTAATAGATCATGTTGGGAATGCCCTTTTCCTTCAGATGGGCAATGACCCGGTCCCGCGTGGCGGTATCCGGCGCCAGTATGGCGTACTGCGCGTAAACGGATACGCAGCCTTCCGCCACATAGGGCACGGTAAAGCGTCCGGCAAAGGCCTCGTTATACCGCTTAGCCACCTGCTGGCGCGCCTCGATCTCATAGTCCTTCAAAGCCTTCAGCTTGGGCAGCAGAATCGCCGCCTGGAGCGTATCCAGCCGGGAATTCATGCCCACCCGGATATTGTTATATTTGCCGCCGGGGCCCTTGCCGTGCACGCAGATGGACCGGCAGATATCGGCAATCTCATCGTCATCGGTAAAGACGGCGCCGCCGTCGCCATAGCACCCCAAGGGCTTGGCCGGGAAAAAGGAGGCGATGGCGATCTGCCCGAAGCTTAAGCAGCGCTTGCCCTTATAGCTGGCGCCAAAGCTCTGCGCCGCGTCCTCAATGAGGACTAGGCCATATTTCTCGCACAGCGGCACGATGGCGTCGTAGTCGCAGGGATTGCCCAGGATGTCTACAGCCACCACCGCCTTGGGCGTCAGTTTGCCCTCCGCCAGTACCGCCTTGATCTGGGCCTCCAGGCTCTGGGGGCAAAGCGTGTAGGTATCCGGCGTAATATCGCAGAATACCGGCGTAGCGCCAAACATCTTGGCCGGCTCTGTGGAGGAAACAAAGGTGATATCCGGGCAGAATACCGCGTCGCCCGGGCCTATGCCGTAGACCATATAGGCGATCTGCAGCGCGTCGGTGCCGTTGCCGCAGCTGACACAATGCTTCCGGCCCACAAAGGCCGCTAGCTCACCCTCCAGCTCCTTGACCTGGGGCCCGCTGATAAACTGCGCGGCATCCAGTACCTGTTGGATACCGGCGTCAATCTCATCCTTCAGCGCACGGTACTGCGCCTTTAAATCAATAAATTGCATACTCATCTACTCCCGCCTGCCTTCTATTACGTCCATGAGTTTCTGCGTAAGCCGTTTGAAGTCATATTCATGGGCCGCAGCCAACGAATGATCGCAATATGTATCATATTCTGATTTGTCCATACTGGCAAAGGATTCTATAGCAGCCGCGATATTTGATGCTTCAGGGTCTTCCACCATGATACCGGCCTGATATTGTATTACAGGATTGTACCGGCAAGGGAAATCGACTACCATCGGTTTACCCGCGGCAAAATAGTCAAAAATCTTGTTCATGCTGATACCAAATCTTAATAGCTTCGTCGGGGTGTTATGCACAATATTTAAATCGGCACAGCTGACGATATAGGGAATGCAAGCTTTATTTACTTTTCCTTTGAAGCATACATTTTCAATCTTTTCGTCTTCAACCTTCTTCTTCAACCCCAAGAACTCGTCGCCATCTCCCCATATTAGAAACTTGATCCTTCGGTTTTTTACTTTTTTAGCAGCCTCCAGCAGTAAGCCCAGATTGTTTACATGCCGGACTGAGCCTGTGTAAATTACTTTAAACGTGTGCGGATCTGATAAATCCGAATCCTGAATGCGATTATTTTCGCGATTATTATAAAACGATATCAAATCCACTCCATTATTGATATGGAAAACCTTCGAGCGGGAGATTTCTTTTTCCCAGCCCTGTTCGATAATATAATCGTAGCCGCCCTCCATGGTGAACACAACGGCGTCTGACTTTTTATAGATCCATTTCTCCAGCCGCCGCAGCAGCACAACCAGCGGATTGTTTTTTCCGGCGATCCCATAGGCGACGATGGATTCCGGCCAGAGGTCGGCAATCTCCGCTATACCACGGCAGCCGTACTTGCGGGCAATACGTATTCCCGCCGCGCAGGATACCGGCGGCATCGAAGTTGCCACAATCGCGTCAGGGCGCGGGAAGCGCTTGCAAACCCCGGGCAGCTTCCAGGCGAACTCCATCATGTTATATATTCGGGATACGCCGTTTCCCGTATAGTCCCGGCAGCGTATATATACATAATGGACGCCGTTCACCGTTTCCTCCCGATAAGGAGCGCCGTCGGTGATGAGGTTCTGATTGGAGTTATGAACGGTGCTGGCCGCGAAGATCGTCACCGAATGGCCCATTTCCATCAGGTATTTGGCAAAGTATGTCTGCCTGGCCAGGGGATAATACTGCGGCGGAACCGCATAATGGTTGATCAACCAGATATTCATATGCTGCGTATCTCCTATGACACAGGGCGGCCGGCTGTCCCCATCTCTTTGTTAGACGGGGGCAGAAGCGCGATTATTCCGCCGCCTATTGCATTTTGCATCGCAATCTTTGGAACCTGAGGATAAAACAGGATGGCCGCCCTGGGGCTAAGCCGCCGAATTCTGCCAGAAGCCCAATTATTATAGCATAGATCGCAGGGGCTTGACTATCAAAAATTCAAATTGCCCGGCCGGCATACGGTCGCATTGCCATTTTGCCCTATTCTTGGGTATACCATAATAGTTTGCATGCAAAATGTCAAGCGATATGGCGTTTTTCACGGGATTTCAGCGCAAACGGGCCGCATAAGGCCCGGATGTCGGCTGCCGCCCGGCGCTGTGCGCACTACGGCACGATCCGGTGAAATCCCCGTCCTTTCAGGAAAAACAGCCACTATACAGAAAAGCCGAAGAAGGGTATAATTTGGATAGATACACCTAGGCGCCTAGGAAACAGGCAAAAAACGGCATACCGGCCGGATGAGGAAGGATGAGGGTATGGAACAGGCGCAGAATAAGGCCGTCTTGGGGCAGCGCTTTTTAGCCGGCTGGCGGCGGGCCAGCGGTGTGCTCTTCCGCGCGCTGATCGCGTTTGTAGCGGCGCTTTTGGTCTACGCCATGATGATTGAGACGGTCATCACCCCCCAGCGGCACACGGTGGAGCAGGGCATGGTGGCTACCGAGGATATTTATGCGCCCCGCACCGTGGAGGACACTGCGAAAACCGAGGCAGCCCGGGAGGCGGCCCGGGAGGCGGTGGGCATGAGCTATTCCGAGGATACCGCCATCACCCAAAGCGTGATGAGCGCGATGAACACCTGCTTTGACCAGATGCAGCAGGTACGGGCCCTGGGCGAACAGGAGCGCTCCCGCATGATGCAGCAGGCCTCCCTGCCGGGCAGCGCAACCGCCAGCATGGACTATACCGCAGAGTTCCTCGCCTCCTGCAACGAAACCATCCAGGGCGTCTCCCTCTCCAATCAGTCGCTGATAGCCCTGCTGGATATGCGCCAGGAGGATTTTGACACCATGCGCGAGGTAACGCTGCAGCAGGTCAACACCGCGCTGGAAAACGGGATCAAGCAGGATCAGCTCAATGAACAGCTTGTCTTCATCGGCCGCGCGCTGCGAAGCGAGGAATGGGGGCTGACGGAGGACGCCCAGCGCGTTGCGGTCGAGGTAGCCGGCGCGCTGGTGCAGCCTAACTTCATCTATGATGAGGAGGCGACGGAAAACGCCAAGCAGCAGGCCGCCGATAAGGTGGCGCCCGTCATGATCATGAGCGGCCAGTCCATCGTGCGCAAGGGCGATGTGATTTCGGCCGCCCAATACGACATGCTCAGCGCGCTGGGCATCCTGGAGGAGGAGCGTAACGACGCGCCGCTGTATTGGGGCATCATCTTGCTCATCGTGATCGTTTTTGCTGTGGGCGGTATGTATCTTGTGCTCTTCGAGCGTCCCCTGTGGGACGACCTGCCCCGTTATGCCCTGCTCGTTATGGTCGCGGTGCTCTCCATCGCCCTGTGCTGGCTGGGCCGCAAGGTCTCCTACCAGCTGATGCCCATGGCCGTGGCCGCTACCCTCTACGCCATGCTGCTCAACCGCAGGGTAGCCTATGTCATGAACGCGCTGCTGGCGATCTTCGCCGGGATGCTGGCCGGCGAGGCGGGCGTCCCCCTCTCGGCCAACGCCCTGCCGGTCATGGCCGCCACCCTGCTTTCGGGCACCCTATCCATCAACATGATGACCACCAGCGCCCAACGCGGCACGGTCATGCTCTGCGGGGCCGCCGTATCGGCCGTTTGCCTGGCCGTCTTTGGCATCTGTCAGATGATGGGTATGGAAATCATGGATTTCGTGCAGAACCGGCTGCTGTCCACCGCGCTGTATTGCCTGGGGAACGGCCTGGGTTCGGCTGTCATTGTGCTGGGCTCCTTCCCCCTGTGGGAGGGCCTCTTCCGGCTGGTGACGCCTATGAAGCTAATGGAGCTGACCAATCCCAACCAGCCGCTGCTGCGCCAGCTGCTGCTGGAGGCGCCCGGTACCTACCATCATTCGGTGGTGGTCAGCAACCTGGCTGAATCCGCCGCCGAGGAGGTCGGGGCCAATCCCATGCTGGCCCGATGCGGCGCGCTGTATCACGACATCGGCAAGCTGCGTCGGCCGAATTTCTTCAAGGAGAATCAGGTGGGGATAGAAAATCCCCACGATCAGATCGACGCCGCGCTGTCGGCCCGCATCCTGGTCAGCCATGTGCTGGACGGCCAGGAGCTGGCCCGTAAATTCCGCCTGCCCAAGGAGGTCGTTGATATCATTGCCAGCCACCATGGCGATACGCTGGCCGCCTATTTCTACGTAAAAGCCCAAAAGGAGGCCGAGGATCCCGCCACGGTTCAGGAGGCTGATTTCCGCTATCCCGGGCCCGTACCGGCCACCAAGGAGGAAGCCATCATCATGCTGGCCGATTCGGTGGAGGCTGCGGTGCGCTCCATGCCCAAGCACACGCCCCAGGGGATGGAGGAGATGGTGCGCCGCATCATAAAGGGCAAGCGGGAGGACGGCCAGCTGGATTATTGCGACCTGACCTTCGGTCAGCTGGAGGATATTACCCAGGTCTTCCTTTCGGTGCTCAGCGGCATCTATCATGAGCGGATCCAGTATCCGCCCATGGAAAAGGAGCAAAAGGCATGACCATTATGATCAATAACGAGCAGCAGGCCTTCCCCGTGGACGAAGCGCTGCTTAAGCGGGCGGTCGAGACGACCCTGGCTCTCCATGGCGGCGTCTCCGACGCCCAGGTGGGCCTTACGCTGGTGGATGATGAGGCCATCCGCCAGCTGAACCAACGCTTCCGGGGAATCGACAGATCCACCGATGTGCTCTCCTTCCCCATGATCGACTATGGCGACGGTTACGAGCAGGGGGCCGACCCCTGGGAGGAGGACGAAGCCCTGCAGCTGGAAAAGGATCCGCTGACCGGCGAGGTCATGCTGGGCGACCTTGTCATCTCCATGCCCACGGCGGACCGCCAAGCGCAGCAATTCGGCCACAGCCCCTCCCGGGAGCTGGCCTATTTGACCGTGCATGGTATGCTGCACCTGCTGGGATACGACCACGAGACCGCCGAGGATAAGGCGCTGATGCGCGCCCTGGAGGAGAAGATCCTTCTGGCTTTGGGCCTGCCGCGGACAGCCCTTGTCACCGAGGGCGCGCTGGCCGAGCTCACCTGCGGGGCTGATGACGCCGCCGCGCCCCAGGGGGCGGCGGTGCTGGGCGAGGATGGTACGCTGTATGTAGCCGCAGGGCCCGATGGAAGCGCCGCCCTTGCAGGCGCGCTGGCCAAGCTGCCTCCAGCCGTAGGGCCGCTGGCCTGCGCCTGTACCGCCATGCCCGCCAGCCCGCCTCCCTGCCCGCTCTATTGCCGCCGGGACGGCGGCTGGTATCTTCCATCCTGACACCCTTCCCAAAAGGAGAATGATATGCAACAAGAGTATAAATCCGGCTTTGTTACGCTGATCGGCCGCAGCAACGTGGGCAAATCCACGTTGGTCAACGCCATGGTAGGCGAAAAGGTGGCCATCGTGTCCGACCGCCCCCAGACCACCCGCAATCAGATCCGCGGCGTGCTGCACCGGCCCGACTATCAGATTGTCTTTATCGACACGCCCGGCCTGCACCGGCCCCACAACCGGCTGGGGCAGTTCATGGTCCGCTCCGCAGGCGCGGCGCTGGAGGATGTGGACGTGGTGCTGGCGGTCATGGACGCTTCGGTACCGGTCGGCGGCGGCGACCGGGCCGTGATGGACCGGCTCGCTACCCTCAAGCGCACGCCGGTTATCCTGGTTCTCAATAAGATTGACCTGGTGCCCAAAACCTCGCTGCTCAAAACCATGGACCTGTTCCGGGAATACGAGTTTATCACGGAAATCGTACCGATTTCCGCCCGCACCTTCGAGGGCGTCGACCTTTTGGAGCAGCTGATCGCCGCCCATCTGACTCCAGGCCCGCGCTACTTTCCTGAGGAAATGTATACCGACCAGCCCGAGCGGGTCATCGTGGCGGAAATCATCCGCGAAAAGGCCCTCTCGCTGCTGCGCGACGAGATTCCCCATGGCATTGGCGTGGAGGTCGTGCAGATGAAAAAGCGCGAGGGGAGCGACCTTGTGGATATTCATGCCGATATCATTGTGGAGCGGGAAAACCACAAGGGGATCGTCGTGGGCAAAAGGGGCGACATGCTCAAGAAAATCGGCACCCGCGCCCGCGCCGATATGGAAACCCTGCTGGGCAGCCCCATCAACCTGCAGCTATGGGTCAAGGCCCGCGACAACTGGCGGGACTCGGCCAACGTCCTGCGGGACTTGGGCTATGACGACCGCCAGTAGGCTTCCAAAAAAAGCGTAGCCGGGGACAGGCAGAGGGCCTGTCCCCGGTTTTTGTACCCAGCCCATAGCGTTGTGCGGTGCGCGCTGGGCAGGGTATGCTGCCGGAAACGAGAAATTTGTGCTCAGGAGGGGATAGGATATGAGGCAAAACGCAGCCAACCTTATTACGCTTTTCCGCATCGCCGCCGCGGCGGCGCTTGTCTTTATCCCGCCCTATTCCGGGCCTTTTTGGCTATGCTACCTAGGCGGCGGGTTCAGCGATTTACTCGATGGAGCCGTCGCAAGGCTGCTGAAGCAGCAAAGCCCCGCCGGGGCAAAGCTCGACAGCATTGCGGATCTCATTTGGGTCAGCGCCCTGCTCTTTTCCATGCTTGGCTCTATCCGTCTCCCCAGCTGGCTATGGCAATGGATAGTTTGCATCGCCCTGCTGCGGATTGCCGGATATGGGATTGGCTTTTATCGGTACCGAACCTTTTCCGCCCTCCATACCGATGCCAACAAGGCTGCGGGGGCGCTCATTTTTCTGTTTCCGATGCTCTACAAACAATGGGGCATATCGGTAGCCGGCGCTATTGTCTGCTTCGCCGCCCTTGCCGCCGCAGTGGAGGAGCTTGTTATTACCGCCACCGCGGAAACCCTGAACCGCGAGCGCAGGGGGTACTTTCTCCCATAGCCCGCCGTTTGATTGGCGTCGGGGCGGCGGCGCTTCCCGTTTTCGCCGGCTTTCCCGGCGGCGCCGGGCAGGCATCAAGCCTTGCCTGAAGACCCGGCCCCCTTTCGCGGTAGGGGGCCGCAAAAAGGGCTAAAATTCTATGCAACCTTTCGCCCTCCTCCAGGGTATTATAGATGAACGCCGGTGTAAAGAAGAAAGGGGAAGGGGTCATGAATCAACAGCAGCGCGCCTGCATGGTCGAGCGTTGGGGCGATATGGTATGGCGGCTGGCGCTGGCCCGTACGGGTAAGCTCCAGGACGCCGAGGACATTTTTCAGGAGGTTTTTCTGCGCTTTTTCCGCCATGAAGGGCGGCTCACTACCGCCGAGCACCAGAAGGCCTGGCTGATTCGCTGTACCGTCAACCGCGCCAAGAGCCTGGCCTCTGCGCCCTGGCGGCGCAGGGTGCTGCCCATGGAGCTGGCCGCCCAGCTCTCGGTCCCCGAGCCTGACCGGGCGGTGTACGCCGCCGTATTGGCCCTTCCCGCTCCCTACCGCACCGTCATCCATCTGCATTATTTTGAAGGGCTGTCCGTGGCGGAGATTGCGGCGGCCTGCGGCTGCGCCCAGGGGACCGTCAAGTCCAGGCTCAGCCGGGGCCGCGGCCTGCTGCGTGCATCCCTGAAGGAGGTTGACCTATGAACCGCTATCGAAGGGCCAATGAACAGCTCCATGTGCCGGACGCCCTGAAGCGCCGGACGCTGGAGGCCCGCCCCACGGCTCTCGTCCGGCGCCCTGCCTTTCAGGCGGCCTGCGCCGCGGTGCTGGCGGCGGCGGTGCTGGCCGTGGTGCTGCTCTGGCCCCAGGGCAGCCCGTCCCCGCTTACCGCCTATGCTCTGGCCCAGCCCGCCTATCCCCAAATGGCCCCCTATCCTGATGAGCAGGCCCATATTGATCCGGAAACCGGCGAATATCTTGATTCCTTCCAGGAGAGCTACGACGCCTGGTGGCACGATGTCCAGGCGCAGCGCCAGCGCTCGGAAGGCTATACCCAGGGCATGGACGGTTTCTTCACCGCGGCAGCCCGCCAATTCCTTTCAGGGGCCGGTACCGAGAACCGGGCCTATTCCCCGCTGAACCTGTATATCGCGCTGGGCATGCTGGCCGAGCTGACGGAGGGCGACAGCCGGCAGCAGGTGCTTTCGCTGCTGAACGTGGCCGACATGGACGCCCTGCGCGCCCAGGCTTCAGCCCTATGGAACGGCGCCTACCGGAACGATGGCGCAGTTACCAGCGTCCTGGCCAGCTCCCTGTGGCTGGATGAGCGGGTGCCCTTCCGCCAGGAGACCCTGGACCGGCTGGCGCAAAGCTATTATGCCTCGGCCTACCGGGGTGAGATGGGCTCCGACGCCTTTAACGCCGCCCTGCAAAACTGGCTCAACGAGCAGACGGGCGGCCTCCTGAAGGATCAGGTGGACGCGCTGAAGCTGGATGCCGGCACGGTCATGGCCCTGGCCACCACCGTTTACTTCCGGGCCAAGTGGAGCCACGAATTTGATCCCTCCCTGACCGGGCCCGGCGTTTTTCACAGCGCATCCGGCGATAAATCCGTGGATTTCATGCGTCAATCGGTCATGGGCGACTATTACTGGGGCGAGAATTTCTCCGCCGTGGCTCAGGGGCTGGAAAACGGCGGGGCCATGTGGTTTATTCTTCCGGACGAGGGGACGGACGTTCAGTCGCTGCTTCAGGATGACGAGGCGATGGCGTTCTTATTCACCGGCCAGGAGGACTGGGCAAACCACAAAGCCACGCTGGTCAACCTCGCGGTACCCAAATTCGATATCAGCGCCCAGCTTTCGCTGCGCGAGGGGCTGGAATCGCTGGGCGTCACCGACGTATTCCAGCCCGATGTCTCCGATTTCAGCCCCATGACCGGGGCGGTGGACGGAATTTTCCTATCGCAGGCCCAGCAGGGGGTCCGGGTAGCGATCGACGAGGAGGGCTGCACAGCCGCCGCCTACACGGTCATGATGATGGCCGGCGCGGCCATGCCCCAGGACGAGGTGGACTTCACCCTCGACCGCCCCTTCCTGTTCGCCGTTACCGGCGCCGACGGCATGACGCTTTTCATGGGCGTGGTGAACCAGCCCTGACGGGGCCGCGCCGCGCGCCTGATCGGATGCGCGCAGGCCGCGCCCGCCTAGGAGCCGCCTATTAGGCGGCTTCTTTTTTTGCCTCCATGCTGTCGCTTTTCCCCTGCCTGGCCCGCTGCGAAAGCCTTGGCGGCCCCATTGCCCTATGGTATAATGGCAGATAGATCGACTCCGCCCGCCGCCGGGAGCCCGGGGCGCGTTTTTTATACGCCCGGCGGGGAGCGGCATTTCCCTGGGGAGGTATTTCCATGCAAATTGCCACCACCAAGGTCTGCATCAACCCGCAGGCCCCCATTAAGGCCATCGGCTACGCCCAGCAAACCCAGCCCATGGAGCGGATACGGGATTTCCTCTATGGGCGCATTCTCTTGCTGCGGCAGGAAGAGGCGTCCTTTGTGCTCTGCGCGCTGGATCTATGCTACAGCCCGCGCAGCCTGCAGCGCCAGCTGCAGCAGGCCCTGGAGGCCCGCTGGGGCGCCGCCGCGCACGTCGTCATCTGCTGCACCCACACCCATTTCGGGCCCGATATTGACGACCCCGCCTATGAGGCGCTGGTCCTCCGGCAGCTTACAGAGGCCATCCTTGCCCTGAAGCCCCGGAGCGCTGCGCTTACCTGCGGCTATGCCTGGGAGCCCTACCGCCAAATCGGCGACAGCCGGATCAGCCGCTGGCAGACCGACCAGATACTGGCCCATACGCTCTGCCTCTATGAAGGGGCCACCCGCATCGCCTCGCTTTGCCTCTACAACTGCCACCCCACCGTGCTGGGCGGCGACACGCCCTTTTTTACCGGCGAATATCCCGGCGCAGCCCTGCGGCTGCTGGAGGCGCGCCACCCCGGTGAATTCTTCGCCTTCCTGCAGGGCGCGGCCGGCGACGTAAGCACCCGCTTTACCCGGAAGGAGCAGACAGAAGGGCAGATGGAGGCCTTTGGAAGAAAAATGGCCGATGAATTCGACCGGCTGCTGGCGCTGTCAGCCCCGGCCCATCCCCTTACCCTGGCCTATCGGGAGCGGCTGCTGCCGCTGTCCCACAGCCTCAAGGATCCAAGCAGCCTGGTGATCCCCGAATACTACAGCGCCCGGGAGCGGGAGGTGCTGCAGTACGGCATCGAATTCTCCCAAAGGAACCTGGCCCATCCGGAAAGGCTGCAGGCCGACGCCAAGATTGATACCCTTTGCCTGGGCCCCTACCGGCTTGTGTTCTGTGAAAACGAGCTCTTCAGCGAATACAACCGGGCCCTGGATCCCCAGAAGGCGGCCCTGGTATGCTATGCCCAGGGCAAGGGGCCCTATATTGCAGGCCCCTGCTTTGATGGGATGACCTATGAAACCCTGCAGGATACGCTCAGCGATGCGAGCCGCCAGGCGCTGATGGCGGCGATAGCCGACGCTGGAAAATAACCCCCGGAAGAAAGGAGCACCCCCATGTCCATTGTAGCCGACCCAAATCAGGGGCTTTTCACCTTGCATACCCAGGCCTCCACCTATCAGCTGAAGGTGGGGCCCTATGGCTTTTTGCTGCATACCTACTATGGCCCCCGGATCGACGGCGAGGATCTGAGCTATCTGCTGCCCCACTACGCCATGTCCTTCTCCGCCAACCCCGCCGATACCGGCGGCGACCGGAGCTTTTCCCTGGATAACCAGCCGCAGGAATACCCGACCTATGGGGCTACGGATTTCCGGGAAAGCGCCCTGGCCGTAACCGGCCTCGACGGCGTAGCCTATGCCGACCTGCGCTATGACGGTTTTGAGCTGTGCGCCGGTAAATACAGCCTTGAAGGGCTTCCGGCCCTCTATGGCGAGGGCTTTGACACGCTGAAGATTTACCTGGCCGATCCCCATACCGGCCTGCGGGTCACGCTGCTCTACGGCGTGTTGGAGCGGGACGATGTGATCACCCGCGCTGCTCTCATCGAAAACCGCGGCACGGCCCCCCTGCTTCTGGATCGCGCCCTTTCCCTGGGGCTGGACTTCCCCTCCAGCGAATACGACCTGTATACCTTCCATGGACGCCACTGCCGGGAACGGATGCCCCAGCGCACGCCCCTGCCCCACGGCAAGCTCCGGGTGGATTCGCTCCGCGGCGCCTCCAGCCATCAGTATAACCCCTTTGTGATCCTCTGCGACCGGGACGCCACCGAGGACGCCGGCTGCTGCTACGGCGCCAGCCTGGTATACAGCGGCAGCTTCCTGGCCCAGGCCGAGGTGGATCAGACCGGCTCCACGCGCCTGGTCATGGGGATCCATCCCGACACTTTCCGCTGGGCGCTGGCGCCCGGGGAAACCTTCCCCGTGCCCGAGGTGTGCCTGACCTTCAGCGGCGAAGGGCTGACGGGCCTGTCCCAGCGGCTGCACCGCGCCTTCCGCGACCATCTGTGCCGGGGCAAGTACCGGGCCGCCCGCCGTCCCGTGCTCATCAATTCCTGGGAGGCCGTATATTTTGACTTTGACAGCGATAAGCTCGTAGAGATCGCCCGCAGCGCGGCCCCGCTGGGCGTGGAGCTGCTGGTGATGGACGACGGCTGGTTCGGCAAGCGGGACGACGACAATTCCGGCCTGGGAGACTGGACCGTCAACGAGCGGAAGCTCAAGGGCAGCCTGGCCCAGCTGGCGGACAGGGTGAACGCCTGCGGCCTGGGCCTCGGAATCTGGATCGAGCCGGAAATGGTCAGCGAGGACAGTGATCTGTACCGCGCCCATCCCGACTGGTGCCTCCATATTCCCGGCCGCCCCGGCAGCCGCAGCCGCAATCAGCTGGTGCTGGATATGGGCCGCCGCGACGTGCAGGATTATCTCTTCGATTCCATCAGCGCTGTGCTGGCCTCGGCCAATATCGCCTATGTCAAGTGGGATATGAACCGGCACCTGACGGAGGTCGGCTCCGCCGCCCTGCCTGCCAGCCGCCAGGGCGAGGCCGGCCACCGCCACATCCTGGGGGTTTACCGGCTGATGGAGCGGCTGACCTCGGCCTTCCCCGATATCCTCTTTGAGGGCTGCTCCGGCGGCGGCGGCCGCTTTGACGCGGGGATGCTCTACTATACGCCCCAGATCTGGTGCAGCGACGATACCGACGCCGCAGAGCGCCTTATCATCCAGTATGGCACAAGCTTTGGCTATCCTGTCAGCGCCGTGGGCAGCCATGTGTCGGTCTGCCCCAACCACCAGACCGGCCGCAGCACCCCGCTGCATACCCGCGGGGTTGTGGCCATGGCCGGCACCTTCGGCTATGAGCTGGACATCAGCCGCATGAGCGAGGAGGAAAAGGGCCAGGTGGCCGCCCAGGTGGCGACCTACAAGCGCAATGAAGCGCTGATCAACCGGGGCGATTATTACCGGCTCAGCGACGTCATGGCCCAGAGCGAATACGCCGCGTGGATGTTCGTCAGCCCGGAGCGCGACCGGGCGCTGTTCAGCTTTGTGCAGCGCTATGCCCAGGCGGCCTCCCCCGGCTTCCGGGTCCGGCTCAAGGGCCTCAAGCCCCATGCCCGCTATCGCGTGGGCGATACGGGCCTGACCCTCTCCGGCGCGGCGCTCATGTCCGCCGGCCTGCCCCTTACGCCCATGCCGGGGGATCATGGGGCGGTACAGTGGGAGATCGCTGAGGTATAACCCTCCTTTTTTGAGATTTTTGTGCCGGCGGGAAGGGTTTTGGCCGCCTGCGGCGTATTATAACAGCACACAAGAGAAATACTGGCGCGCCCCCATACCGCGCCGGCGAAGGAGTACAGCATGATTGCAACCATTGAAATGGAAAAGGGCGGCGTCATCAAAATCCAGCTGGATGAAGACTACGCGCCCAACACGGTGAAGAATTTCGCCTCGCTGGCCAAGGCCGGCTTTTACGACGGCCTCATCTTCCACCGCGTCATCCCCGGCTTCATGATCCAGGGCGGCGACCCCATGGGCAACGGTACCGGCGGCCCCGGCTATACCATCCGGGGAGAGTTTGCCAGCAACGGGTACAACAATCCGCTGCGCCATACCCGCGGCGTCATCTCCATGGCCCGTGCCGCCCATCCCAATTCGGCCGGCTCCCAGTTCTTCATCATGCACGCGGACGCGCCCCATCTGGACGGCCAGTATGCCGCCTTTGGCCATGTAACCGAGGGGATGGATGTGGTGGACCGGATCGCCTCTGTGGCCACCGATATGCGCGACAAGCCCCTGGACGATATGCGCATCGCCCGCATCACCGTAGACGCTGAGGACGTGGGCGAGCCGGAAAAGCTTCTATAATGGGCCAGGCCCTGCTTCCCCGCCGGGAGGGGGACATTGTGATCCCGCCGGAGGGCTTTGGGCTTGTCTTTATGGGCGGCGGGGCCAAGGGCGCCTATCAGCTGGGCGTCTGGCAGGCGCTGCGGGAGATGGATATCCCCATCCAGGCGGTCACCGGCGCATCCATCGGCTCCATCAATGGGGCCCTGCTGGCCCAGGGGGATTTCCAGGCGGCCCTGGACGCCTGGCACAGCGTGCGCATGAGCCAGATTGTCAAGGCCGACGGCATATCCGACGCCACGGAAAACCTGCTGGATCCCCGGAACCTGGCCGCCATCACCCGGGAGATGATCATGCGCAGGGGGCTGGACAACACGCCGCTGCGCGATACGCTGGCCGCGATCCTGGACGAGGAGCGGATCCGCGCCTCGGGGATTGATTACGGCATGACCACCTTCTCCAAGACGGACCTTTCCACCACGGAGATCTTTGTGGGGGAAATCCCCCAGGGCCAGCTCATCGATTATATTATGGCAAGCGCCTGCTTCCCCATCTTCAAATCCGTTCAGATCGGCGAGCATGAATTCATCGACGGGGGAATTGGCGACAATATGCCGGTACGGATGCTGCTGCGCCGGGGGTGCAGGCATATCATTACCGTAGACATTGGCGGCGTGGGGCTGGTCCGTCCGGTGCGTCCCGACGGCGCCACCATCATCACCATCAAGTATTCCATGCCCCTGGGCGGGCTCTTCGATCTTTCTCCGGAGACCCTGGCCTTCAACCAGGCCCTGGGCTATCTGGATACGATGAAGGTCTTTGGCCGGATGCAGGGAAGGTACTATTTCTTTCCCCGCGCGCAATATGGGCGGATGACCGCCCACTTTTCCCGCTATACCTGCGAGGGGCTGGAGGAGGCGGCGCTGCTCTATGGCCTTAAGCGCGACCGCCCCTACAGCGCGGAAGAATTCTTTGACGGCCTTCTGGAGGCCTTTGAGCGCGAACAGCCCCGTTTCGAGCAGAAGCTGGAATCGCCGGCCTACCGCAATATCCTGCGGGAGCTCAAAAACGGCGGCGGGCTTACCGGCTCGCTGGACGGCCCCATGCGGCTGCACACGGCCATGGAGGCGATGGCCTCCTCCAAGCCCGGCCTCTGGGGGCGCGGGCGGCTTCTGGTGCTGGAGCGCGAGCGGCGCGGCGCCCAGGCCATGCTGACGCTGATCCGGCTTGGCGGACTATGACCGGCCCGGCAAGGGCTGGCCTTATCCATATTTTGAAAGGGAAGGGAGATCACTATGCGACAGGAACTGGCAGTTTTGGTGGAAACCTACCTCAATTCTCAGAACTGGAAATTCAACTATAATTCGACGAAGGGCCTCTTTACCTTCAACATGTCGGCGAAAAACTTTACCGGCGTCCGGGTTGTCGTGCAGATCAACGACGACAGCATCATCGCCTATGCCATGTCGCCCATCAACGTGCCGGAGGAAAAGCGCCAGGCCGCCAGCGAATTCATCGTCCGGGCCAACTATGGTATGAAGGTCGGCACGCTGGAGCTGGATATGAGCGACGGCGAGATACGCAACCGCACCTACATCATCGCCAAGGACGCCCTGCCCAACCTGGCGGACGTGGAGAAGTGCGTGGATTTCTCCTTCCTGGTGCTGGATCATTACGGCAAGGGCCTGCTGCCCATGATTTACGGCAACCTCACCCCTGAAGCCGCCGTAAAGCTGGTAGAGGGATAAGGCTTACACCCACTCATCCTATTATCCTATATTCATCGCCCCTTTGGGACGTATCATCCGTTGAACCGCTGAAAGGAGAACAACATGCGACAGGAACTGGCAGTCTTGGTGGAAACCTACCTCAATTCTCAGAACTGGAAATTTGGCTACAATGCCGACCGCGGCCTTTTTACCCTGAATATGTCCACGAAAAACTTTACCGGCTCCCGGGTTGTCGTGCAGATCAACGACGACAGCATCATCGCCTACGCCATCGCCCCCATCAATGTGCCGGAGGAGAAGCGCCAGGCTGCCTGTGAGTTTATCGCCCGCGCCAACTATGGCCTGAAGGTCGGCACGCTGGAGATGGACATGAACGACGGTGAGATCCGCAACCGTACCTACATCATCGCCAAGGACGCCCTGCCCAACCTGGCGGACGTGGAGAAGTGCGTCGATTTCTCCTTCCTGGTGCTGGATCGCTACGGCAAGGGCCTGCTGCCCATGATTTACGGCAACCTCACCCCCGAAGCCGCCGTTAACCTGGCGGAAAGCTAGGCGGCACCATTCCCATTTCCCTCCGGGGTGTACGGCGGGCTATAATTTCGCACATAAAACCCCGGCCGGGCAAGGGCCGGGGTTTCTCTTTTTATGCATTCACCCAACGCCTGAAAGGAGCGCCTATGATTCTGTCCGGCAAGGAGATCCAGCGCCGTCTTGGCGGCGATATCATCATCGATCCCTTCGATGAGAAGCAGCTGAACCCCAACAGCTACAACCTAACGCTGTATCCGGAGCTATTGACCTATCGTGAGAACACATTAGATATGAAGAGACCAAATCCCACCTGCCGGCTGGATATTCCTGAGCAGGGCCTGCTCTTAACGCCGGGACGGCTTTATCTGGGCCGTACTCGGGAATATACCCGTACCGAGGGCCTGGTGCCCATGCTGGAGGGACGATCCTCTATCGGCCGTCTGGGGCTCTTCATCCATGTAACCGCCGGCTTTGGCGACGTAGGCTTTGCCGGTTACTGGACGCTGGAAATCTTCTGCGTGCAGCCCATCCGTATCTATCCGGGGGTTGAGGTCTGCCAAATTTATTATCATACCCTTTTAGGCGACTATGAAAGCTACCACAGCGGAAAGTATCAAAACAACACCGGAATTCAACCCAGCCTGCTGTTTCAGGACTTTGAGGACAAAACGCTATAGCATCAGGCTACAAAAAAATGGCTTGGAGCAATGCCCCAAGCCATTTTTTTATAGACGATGGAATGAATCCCCATCCTGTTCCCTATAAAGCGGCGTTATCCGGCCATATGCAGCCCCTGCCCCGCCGTCCGGCGGCGCAGCATGGCGCGCACCACAAAGAACAACGCCACCATCACCACGGAGACAGCGAGCACCCACAGCCCATAGCGGGTGAAGCCGCCTCCCAGCTCCTGCAGCACCGCCATGACCAGCTGATCGGCCATGGCATTACCCGAAAGGGAGCTCTGGGCCGCGATGCCCAGCACCATATTGACACTGACCAGCGCCGCGCCCGCGACCAGGCCTGTAAAGCCGCCCCAGGCCAGCCACTCGTGCCAGCTGAAGCGCACCAGCATAATGAGCAGCATACAGGCTATGACCAGCCCCAGGAGCAGCGCCTTCACCGTCGTGGAGAACAGCGTTCGGATGACCTGGATATCCGACTGGCTAAGGCCAATATCCAGCTCCCTGTAGGAGGGGATGTATTGCGTCAGCACGCCTTCCAGCGTAGCCTCCATCTGCATCCGCAGCACCTTTTCCAGCGATTCGCTGGCGGCGCCGCCCTGGCCGGCGGCCGCCTCGACGATCGCATCCACCAGCGCGCTCTTTTCTTCGTCAGAGAGGGTGAATTCGCCCTCGCCAGTCATCAGGTAGTGGCAATAACCCACATAATAGTTGACGATGAGCTCCTTCGTGGCCTCCGAGTTGGCCATCTGCGTCAGCACATTCTCCCCGCTGCTGGAAAGCAGCGAGGTCAGAATCGCGTCCGTATCCGCCTCGTCCATAATACGGTAAAGGGCTTCCTCGGTCATCATCCGCTCCACCGACTGGATCGTGACCCAGGCGACCAGCCCGCCCAAAGCCCCGCAACATAGCAGCAGCGCCAAAATAGCCGAGAGGACCTTCCATAATATCCGCATCGCAACTCCCCCCTATCATTACGGAATATGCTACCACAATTTGTGCCTTCCTGCAACCCGAGAGGGTTTTCGTTTTTTGTTAATTATTATTTTACGGATTTACATAATATCATAATCATGCTAAACTAAAGGGGAAAAGGGGGATCCGTCACGGGACCCTTGAAAAAGGAGGAAAAGACGATGGAACGCAACTATGGCGCAGAGCTGGACGAGATACGGCGGGAGCTTCAGGCGCTCCGGCGCCAGCTGGGCGAGGGGGCCGCTTCTGCGGTGCCATCCCCCATGGGGGAACCCGCCGGCAAGGTATACCGGACGCCGGGCCTCTCCCAGGACAAAGCGCTGAACCAGGTGCAGCGCCGGCTGGAGACGGAATGCGGCGAAGGCGGCGATTGCGGACGGATCGCCTATGCCGGCGTCTTTACCAATGGGGAAAACCAATCCACCTGGTCCAGGGAATCCGTCTCCGCCGATGGGCTGCTGCAGCTTGCCGGCGACCCGGTGGCCCACCGCATGATGCGGGCCCTGGGCGGCCCGGAGCTTGCCATGCTGACCGCCATGCTGAGAGGCAGCCGCTCGGTCGCCCAGCTGGTGGAGGACTGCGGCTTTGGCACGACCGGCCAGGCCTACCACCACCTCAAGGCGCTGCTGGCCGCTGATCTGGTGCAGGAGGAGCCGTCCGCCCCCCGCGGGCGCTACCGGGTAATCCCCCACAGGGTGCAGGGCGTGCTGATGGTGCTCTGCGGGGTAGCCGACCTGCTGGCCCCTCCCGGCCCGGCGGGATGCCTGGTGCAGCGCTGACACTGGGGGTAATCCAGATTTCACCCTTCAAAGGGGCGATGGATAAAGGGGGCGTCCGGCCAAAAGCATGGCGCTATATCACCGTCCCACGACCGGGGAAGCGGGAAAAGGCCAGCCCCTTTGATACGCAGGCCCAGGCTGATGGGGAAAAACGGCCGGCCGGTGCGCCTGCCTATGATGAGCTTCACAGCCATGATGCCGCTTCACAAAAAACGCCTACCGGCCTTTCGGGCCATGCGGGCGCCGGCAGCCAAAGCAGCAGAGGGCCGCTTATCGGATGGCTGGCAAACGCCTCCCCTGGGCCAGGGATGTATCATGACAAAAACCTCCCGTCCGGTTTTTCCATCGGACGGGAGGGTTTTGGATGATCGGATCCGTATGCCTTCAGCGTTCACTGGCCAACAATCCATAGTAGCTTGCATCGCATACGCCCTGATTATTCCAATCGCACTGCCTGAGCGTTCCCTCCAGCCGCAAGCCGCATTTTTGCATAACCAGCCCCGAATTCGGATTCCGGGTATCATGCCTGGCCGCGATTTTGTTCACGCCGACCTGGTCAAACAAAAAATCCATCACCGTCTTCAGCGCCTCGGAAGTAATCCCCAAATGCCACCAGGCCTTACCGATACAGTATCCGATTTCCGCGGATTTTATCTTGTCATCGATCTGCTTGACAACGCTAATGGAGCCGATCGGCCCGCTCGGCCCCTCTTTCCATACAATCGCCCACTGATAATAGGCATGATCGGCATATCGTTCGATCCAATCGGACAGCACCTTTGCCGTCACCGATTTATCCTTATGCGACGGCCAGGTTAAGAACCTTGTCACTTCATCATCCGAAGCCCAATGATGGAACATCGCGTCAGCATCTTCGATCAAAAAAGGGCGTAGGACCAACCGCTTTGATTCTAAACGCACCGTCCCTTTGTGTTCCATGAGGCTATCCTCCCGCAAATTGATATCGCTGGACGCCCTCCGCCGGAGGGCTCCGCATTACGAATCCTCCAGCAGGTTGCCGGTAAACATATCCACGCCGAAGGTATATTCGGTATACCCCTCCCCCACGGGCACATGGCCGATGGTCACCCGCCAATAAGGCGCGTTGCGGTAGACAGCCAGCGCGCAGCTGATCGTATGGGCCTCCTCCTGATCCATGCGGATAGGCTCCGCCTCCTGCTCCGTATCCCAATAGGGGCTGTCCGTGCGCGGGCGCTGCCGCTGCCCGGCGCCGCTTAGCTCCCTCGCCCGGCTATAGCTGGCGCGGATTGCGTCGCCGCGGCTTGTGGAGGCCGCGCCCATGGGCGGATCATAGTCGGACTGTACGGTAATCAGATACCGGATCTGCCCGTCCTGGATCAGGGCCAACGCCTCCTTGCCGGTACGCACATTGCCTTCGACCGGCTCCTTGCACAGGACGAAATAGTCGCCCGGCAGGGGATCGCCTGAAAGGCGCCGGCCGCTGCCATCCACCAGATGCATCTCAGCCCCCTCCTCCAGCGCTGGCTGAGCCTGGGCGATCAGCTGCTTAAGCTGCGCCCGCGTGACCGGTTCTCCCTGGGGCAGGTGGCGGGCAATCATGCTCTTGAGCGCTCCGCTGCCCGCATCCAGCTGGTAGGTATAATAGTCGTCCTCAAAGATAATGTAATCATGGCCTGAGACCGCATCCCCGGAAAAGACCTCGCCCATATAGGTCAGCGGGCCATAGGCAAAGTCCAGCATTCCCTCCAGCTGCGCCTGCGCCTTGTCCCGCCGGACCGCCTCCTGGCCGCTGAACAGCGCCACCGCTCCCAGCGCCAGGATCACCGCGACTACGCCGCAGCCGATCAGCACACGCCGTTTCATCCTTCTCCTCCTTATCCTGTTATGCCCATGGTATGCCATCCGGCTCCCGCCGTCAAGCCCTGCCGTCATAAAGGTCCTTCCTGTCTCCCTGGGCCATTATGCATGACGGGCAAAAAAGATGATAAAAACCTTTCCCTTTATTGCGACAGCATCAGCCGTCGCTTTTTCTGTTCCCCTGCCGAATCGGCGTCCCGTTCCCCAATTGCCGCCAGCTTTTTGCAATTTTCCCCATTCTTTCCGGCTTTTTTGTCGCACGAAACCCCGGGGCCAGCGGCAGGATTCCGGGGACAAAGGACGAATTACATCCACCGTGAACGGTGCGAACGGCATAGGAGCCGTGCGTTCATTCTCCTCTATCCTTGCATCCGCCGCCCGGCTCTCTCCCAAGCCGGGCGGCAACAGAAGCCCCGCAGCCATGGCGCGCGTTTACCATAGAAACCATTTCCCCAAAGACGCAAAGGAGACTCGACATCCATGAGAAAATGCACCACGCCCTGCTCCAAGGAAATACAGGAGCTATCCATCGCCAGCATCCAGCCCTCCCCCTATCAGGCGCGGAGGACCTTCTCCTCCCAGGCGCTGCAGGAGCTGGCGCTATCCATCCGCCAGCACGGCCTGCTGCAGCCCATCAGCGTCAGGGCCCTGCCTGGCGGGCGGTATCAGCTCATTGCCGGGGAGCGCCGGCTGCGCGCCTGCCGGCTCATCGGCCAGGCCACCATCCGGGCCGTGGTGCTTTCGGTGGACGAGCATCAGGCGGCCCTGCTATGCATGGTGGAAAACCTGCAGCGGGAGGGGCTGCATTTCTTCGAGGAGGCCGAAGGCTTTGCCTCGCTCATCCGCGTGCACGGCCTGACCCAGGAGCAGGTAGCCGAACGGCTGGGCAAGCAGCAATCCACCATCGCCAACAAGCTGCGGCTGCTGCGCCTGCCCCAGCCGGTGCGGGAAATCGTCATCCGCTGCGGGCTCTCCGAGCGCCACGCTCGGGCCCTGCTGCGCCTGCCCAACGCCGCAATGCAGCTGCAGATCGCCCAGCGCATTGCCTCCGAAGGGCTTAACGTCCGCGCGACCGATACGCTGGTGGAGCGGATCCTGCAGGAGCTTATGCCCCTGGAGGAAGCTGATGAGCCCGCCTCCGGGCGTGTGCGCCGGGCCTATGGCGACTGGCGCCTGCTCAATAACGCCATCAAAACCTCGGTAAACCAAATGGTCACGGCCGGCCTGCCGGTCCAGTATTTCCTACGGGATGCCGGGGATAATATGGAGATCCTGGTGCTGGTGCCCAAAAACGCGCACCGCGCCCAGCAGCCCCTATCGGTTGTGCAAGGAGGTGGTGCCACCAGCAGCGTCTAGCGCCTCCCCCGGCGCAGGGCGCCCGGCCCTAAGGCCCACTCCCCCTCATTCAGGGCCGGAGAAGCATAAAAAAAAGAGCCCGATTCCCACCGGCGCTCTTTTTTTGCTGTACCCCTATCTACAGCCGGGCCTACCTTCATGCATATACCGCGCGGCAGGCTGTCCGGCGCCTTCAAAGCTTGAAGCCCCGGCTCCATAGAGCCGGGGCTTCATCCCACTCAAATCGTTACCTGTTACGCCAGCCTGACCGTGGTAAACATACCGGGGGCCGGCATTTGAAGCGTGATCTTGCCCGGGGCCACCTCTACGGGCACCATCTCGCCCGAGGGCGCAAGCCTGGCCTCCTTCACCGGCCGGGGCAGGGAAAGGGTCAGCCGGTAGGCGGGCAGGGGCAGGGCCGGTTCCTCCTGCACGTTGACCGCGTGAAGGAGATAGCCCTCCCCGTCATCAAAGAGCGTCAGCTCCAGGCAGGGATGGGCGTCGGTCGCCACCAGCGACGGCCTATGCAGCAGGCCGATCAGGTTCCGGGTCACCTGCCGGGGCGCGGCGGCCTGGGCCTTTTCCGGGCAGAAGGAAAGCCACAGCACCTTACCCTCCCCTACCTGCCCCAGGACAGCCGCCGGATAATCGGTTTCCGGGCCGGGCGGGTTGGAATGGATGGAGGCAAAGCGCCCGGCGTCGGCCGGGTCAGTATAGGGCAGCGCAACCCGGGCCAGCACCGGGTGGTTCTGCGGATTGGATACCAGCATCTGCCGCCCTTCATAGTTGATCGGATATTTTGCCGAATACTCAGGGGCAAAGCAGCCCTCGCCCAGCGCCGTGGGGGCGGCGTAGGTGACCCGCTCCCGGGTCATGCCCTGGTATTCCAGGCCCAGCAGGCGCCGCGCCAGCTCAGGGTCGGTGGCCCCGGAGATATAGAGGCTGCCGCCGCCGCGCACATACCGCTCCAGGGCGTCGATCTGCTCCGGCCGCAGCGCGGGCGCGTCGGTCACCATGGCCAGCGACTTGCCCGCGAGCCGCTCCATCCGGTTACCGGGCAGCACGGTGTAGAGTACCCGCATATCCTTCAGCGCCCGGGCCGCGCCCAGCTGGGCCTCCAGCTGGGGGTGGCTGGTATCGGCGCGCCCGTCGGGCGCGGACGGCGCGTCCGGGTTGTATTTGCTGTCATAGCTCATGACCAGCGCGGCCTCGGACACCATGTCCCCCTTGAGATAGGGCTCATAGGGCATGGACTCCTCAAAGACCTGCCCCACCCGGCTGTACAGCTGCGGATCCAGGGTCCCCACCGGGTCGATCGCGTCAATGACAAGGAAAGCGCCGTGATGGGCCAGGGTCAGGTAGTTGTGCAGCTTCAGGTCATAGAGGGATTTGGTGGTGGTATGCACGGTAAGCCGGGGGTCGCACCGGGAGGTCATATATTCAAAGGGCGCGTTCTCCGTGGCCTCCATAAATATTTTGGAGATATAGCTCTGCTGCAGGAAGCCGCCGTACAGGTCGCCTCCGGTATAGTCATTGGCCAGGTTGACCTTTTCGTCCACGCCATAGCGCCAATCATGGCAGATGGTAGAAAACTGATGCTCCACCGTTGCCCGGGGCCGCAGCCGCTTGAGCTCCTCGGTGCAGTAGGCGGCAAACTCGCCCATCCACCGCTGCCGCGCCTGCTGAAAGCGCCGCCAGGCGGGGTTTCCCCAATCCACCTCGCCGGGGATCTCCAGGCCCTCCTCCCGGGCAAAGCGGGCCCGGCAGCTGTCGCAGTAGCACACCTGGGGCCAGAAGGTCATGTCCAGGAAGATGCCCTCAAACTCGTATTCCCGGCAAAGCTCGGCAAACTGCGCCTTGACAAAGGCCCGGTAATCCTCGTTATTGGGGCATACCAGGCCATAGCGGCTGCCGGTCATAAAGCCATGATCCGCCCCGGCCTCCCGGGAGCCCAGGCCCCGGCTGTCCAGCATCCGCCAATCCGGATGGGCGTCATAGGCCCAGTTGTTATAAATGAGGCTGTAATAGGCCACCACCGACATGCCGGCGCCGTGGCACAGGTCAAAGAGCTCGCGCACCTTATTGCGCCCGGCAAAGGCCCGGTGGACGCGGCCGGTCGCACTGTCCCAATTGCACAGGCCCACATGGGAATGGATATAGATCATGGGCGTCTGGATATGGGCTGCCTTGAGGCATTCAAAATACGCCTTTGGGTCAAACTGCGCCAGGAATTCAGGGTTCCAATCATCGATGTGCATGTCCACCAGGTTCCGGCGGAAGCTGCGTGAATACCATTGCTCGCTCATAGGGGCCTCCTTTGCAGGGTCTGTCCGTTTCGCTCCCATCATACCACGGCCACCGCCCCATGGATATGAAGAAAACTGACCCTTGTGGCATATCGGGAGCGAAACCTACGAAACCTGCGGCCCGCCTTTATTTGTTTTAATTATTGATTTGTTATCAATCTTATGATATACTTTGAACCATCCACATAAACCAGGAGGCGGCCATGCTGATGATCCTTTCCCCGGCCAAGCGGATGGACGCCGGTACGCCGGTCCCGCCCCAGAGCCGGCCGCAGTTTATGGCGCAGGCCGCTTACCTGGCAGACCGGCTGAAGAGCTACAGCCCCGGCGCCCTGGCAGCCGCGCTGAAGACCAGCCCGGCGCTGGCCCTGCGCGCCTTTATGGATTACCAGGATATGGATTGGTCGGCGCCGGGCGCCCCCGCGCTCTTTGCCTACCGCGGCCTCGTCTTTTCCACCATGGCGCCGGAGGGCTTTTCCCAGCGGCAGGTTGCATTCGCCCAGGCGCATCTGCGGATCCTCAGCGGCCTTTATGGCCTGCTGCGGCCGCTGGACGGTATCCTGCCCCACCGGCTGGAAATGGGCTGCCGCCTGGCGGAGGCTGGGGGCAGCCTGTATGCCTACTGGGGGGACAGGCTGTATCAGGCGCTGTTCACGCCGGGCGATACGGTGGTCAACCTGGCCTCGGCCGAATATGCCCGAGCGGTTACGCCCTACCTGACCCCCAAGGACAGGATGATTACCTGCGAATTTTTCACGCTCAGCCGGGGACGCTATCGGGTGATGGCGACGGCGGCCAAGATGGCCCGCGGCGCCATGGCCCGCTATGCGATTACCTCAGGCATCGACCGGCCGGAGGAGCTCAAGGGCTTTGACAGCCTGGGCTACCGCTTTTCGCCCGAGCGCTCCACAGGACAAATCTATCGATTCTATCAGCAATAGGAGGTATCAGCATATGCTTACTGCAGGAACCAAAGCCCCGGATTTCACCCTTCTTGACATGGACGGCAAGGCCCACAGCCTGTCGGATTTCGCCGGTCAGCGCGTGGTGCTGTATTTCTACCCCAAGGACAACACGGCCGGCTGCACCCGCCAGGCCTGCGCCTTCCGCGACGCCCAGGACCAGATGGCCGCGCTGAACGCCGCGGTGATCGGCATCAGCAAGGACTCCGCCGCCTCCCACCGTAAATTCGCGGAGAAAAATGAACTCAATTTCCTGCTGCTCTCCGATCCCGATCACGCGGTGATGGAGGCCTACGGCGTATGGCAGGAAAAAAAGATGTGCGGCAAGGTCAGCATGGGCACGGTGCGCACCACCTTCATCATCGATGAAAAGGGCGTCGTGGAAAAGGTCATGGAAAAGGTGAAGCCCGACACCAACGCCGCCGATGTCGCCGCCTATCTTTCGGGGAAATAACGTACGTTTAGGCAAGCAAAAATACAGGTTTACGGCAATTGTAAGGCCCGGCATTTGTACGATGCCGGGCCTTTGCCTTTATGATGCGGATGTTTGGATTTCCTCCAGGTACCCTGCCTGCTGGTAGCGCGGCAGCGCCCGGAGGAAGCGCCCGGTCATCTCTTGCTCAAGCGCGTCCACCCCTTCGCCTTCCATAAAATCTTCCATTGCCGCCCACGCTTTTTCCAGCTCCTCCTCGTTGGGCGCTTCTACCATGTCCCGGGCCGCCTTATGCCAGGCGTCGTCCAGCTTCCGATACAGTTCCAATAACTCTGGCGTCCGCTCATCGGGCAGCGCACAGGCAAGCGCCGGATTCCGCCCCCGGGCAGCATAGCCCTTGTAGGCCATCCCCGCCTGAATTTCCATCCTGCGGTAAGCAATCAGATCGGCATTGCTGTAATAAAGCTCCGGCGAGGCAGCCATTGCGCCCATCGCCCGCGAATCCTCCACGAAGATCCATTGCCCCAATCCTGTCTTGCTCCGAACCGATGACGATAACGAGGCAAGCCCTCCCCCGCTGGCGTCCTCTGCCGGACGCCGGTATTCGGCATGATACCGCAGCGTGCCGTCCTCCTGAACCGTATAATGCAGCCCCTCCACGCCCCAGTGGGTCAGCCGGGCCCCCTGGGGGCTTTTCAAAAACTGCAAAAACAGGATCGCCCGCTCTGGCTGGGCGCAAGCCTTTGAAATAAAAAGGCCGCCGTCATCCCAGATGCGCATGGAGCTCTTCGCCGTATCCACATCCGCTGTCCGGTACCGGATTTCCCCCTGATACCGCAGCGGCCCCTCCGCCAACACATAGGGAAAGGGGGATTCATGGGCATCGGCCCCTTGCCGCCATGAATAGATATCATAGACAGGGGTGATTTTGCTCTGGGCTGTGGCAAACCAACTGCCCCTGGTCTCTTCATAGTAGGCATATTGGGCTTCCTCATATGTACCTTTATTGGGATCGTCCGGATCAATTATGGCATTTAACTGATCGTGCCGCCATGGAAGAGGCCCCTCCGGCAATTCAATAATCCCATCCTGAAGCCACCGGCGAAGCATCTTCAGATACCCCATCCACTGCCGCTGCCTCCATGGCGCCCGCACCTTGCCTTCGGCTTCGTCCCAGTAGATAGTCTGCCAAATGCCCATCCATCCCGGTATCGGGGTCTCGACCACATCGGCTAATCGCAGCGGCGAAACAAAGCCCAGCTCCTGCGCCCGGCCTTTGATCCGGTACAGCAGCGCCTCCAATTCCTCTACTGAGGTAGGGATTGATTCCCCGGCCCGATTCAACAGGTCCTGCCGCAGGCCCAGCGTATAGGGCGGCGTAATCGGAACGGCCGGATCGGTATAGTTCGCTTCACTGCGGCTATTTTTCTTCAGCGTATAGACATGGCCGTCCCCGCACTGGTTGTTCAGCCGCTCCAGTGGGTCTAGATATTCCCAAAAATCCGGGCAATATTGCGCGGCTAATTCATCCAAGGCCCAGCAATCGCCGCTGTCGGACAGACGGATGACCTCCTGGCTGGTTGTCACCTTCACAAGGTCGGTAAGCGCGCCCGAGGCCTGCATCACTTCCAGCGGCTGGTTTTCCGCCGGCAGGACAAGGCTCACGCCTGTCAGATCCATGATCCGGCGGGATATATCGTCCCTTCCCCATTGCAAATTCTTACCGCCATAATTGATGGTCAGCTTCACCGGCGATGTATCGCGCTGCCAGCTGGCCGCCTCTTGGATGGGGGCGGCTCCTGTGATCTTCCCTTGCGCATGGGGTTCCACCTGTCCGCAGCCCGTACAGCAGGCGCATACCATCGCCGCAATGATGGCCGCCACCCTCTTGAACCATGCCATCACGATCACCTCATGATTCCCCTATACCTTATCTACGCTATCCATCATGTTAATCGCAACAAGCCCGCTGCATGGGATGATGCAGCGGGCTTGTCCTCGTCTATGCTTCGTTTTGGTAATCCACCCTCGCGTTGCCCGCTTCGTCATAGACCACCGCGTCCTTCTCCAGGAAAAGCTGGTCGATGGCGGCCAGATAGGCGGGGATGGAGGGATACTGCGGCTTATAGCCGGAGACAATCCTTTGGGCCTGGTCCGCGCCGCCGCACAGCAGCGCATCGGCCGCCAGCAGCTGGGCCTTGGCGGCGTTGACGCACAGCCGCTCCGGATCGGTAATGGCATAATCGGTGCCGTGGCCGGTGCCGGATGCGCCGGCGCTGTAGAACTGTATGCCGGGCATCACGCAGGTCAAATCGCCGAAATCGGAGGAGCCGGTGCTTCGGGCGCTGTAGTCGAAGGCTACGCGGCCTGCGCCCACCAGGTCGGCGCAGCAGCGCTCCACCAGCTGCATCATCTCCGGATCATGGTATTCCGGCGAATAGCCAGGCCGGTCGGAGAGCTCCACCCCTGCCCCCATGGCCAGGGCTGCGCCGGCCAGGGCGCGGTTGATCTTCTGATTCTCCCGCTTCATGGCCTCGATGTTGTTGGCCCGCACATAGCTTTCGATCTTCATCTCATCGGGGATGATGTTGACCGCGCAGTTGGCGCCCATCAGGATGGGATGGAAGCGGACGGTATCCTTGTCCTGAAAGGTTTCCCGCAGGGCATTGCAGGCCTCCAGGCCCAGCATGGCCGCGTACTGGGCGTTCACCCCCAGATGAGGCGCGCCGCCGGCGTGGGATGAACGCCCCTTAAAGCGGATGGTCTTGGCCAGGCATCCGTTGTTGCCCAGCTCGCAGCTAAAGTCGGTATCCTCTCCCATGGCCGCGCCATGCACCATCATGGCCAGGTCCACGCCGTCAAAATAGCCCCGGGCCATAAACTCTACCTTGCCCCCCAGGTACCGGATCACGCCTTTTTGCCGCAGCTGCTCCCGGAAGGCCAGCTGGATCATCTCCTCGGCGGGTACGGCCATCAGCCGGATGGAGCCGCTCATGCCCTCCAGCGCGCCGGGCTCCTTCAGGGCCGCCGCCATCCCCAGCAGGGCCGCTCCCTGGCCATGATGCCCGCAGCAGTGGGTCATGCCATTGACCGATTCCGGATGATTGGCGATGTCCAGCGCGTCCAGCTCGCCCATAATGCAGAGCTTAGGGCCGGGACAGCCGGTGTCCACGTCGGTATAAAAGCCCGGAATATCGCCGGCCAGGGTCAGCGAATAGCCCAGCGCCTCAAAGCGCTCTTTCAGGTATTGGTGGGCCTCCCACTCGGTATAGCCCGTCTGGGGATGGGCCCACAGCCAGCGTTCCGCCTCCAGGATCATGGCGCGGTGCTTTTCCACCGCCTGCGCGATCCATTGCTGCCTCGGTGTCATGTTGTTGCCTCCTCTTTATCGTCGTCCCGCCCCGGCCCGTTTGCTCCGGCCCGAAAGCGCAAGGTCCTTTGCCGCCCCGCGGCAGGCTCCACCTACAGGATGAGCCCAAGCACAGCCTCCAGCAGCAGCTTCAGGCCCGGCGCCAAAACCATGGCCGCGGCCAGTGCGGCGGCGTATTCCCACCGAAAACGCAGCAGCATCAGCGCGGCCAGCGCCAGGCAAACCAGCTCAGCCGGATACCGTATATCCAGATACCACCTGCCCCAGGCAAAGGCCTGGGTAAGGAAAAACGCCAGGACAAGCCCGCCCATGAGCGCTGCCGGCCATCCCCTTCCCCGGGCATACCAGGCGGCTATGCCCGCCAGGGGCGTAGCCAGCGTAACCGCGCTCCAGAGCAGGATCTGCTGCCGGGGGAAAAAGCCGGCCGCGGCGATGGTATACATGTAATATCCCGCCGTCATCCCGGCAAAGAAGGCCAGCACATGGAGACCGGCCCGCAGCGGGCCGCGGCTGAACAGGGCGATGGGCAGGGCCATCGCCGCCCAGGCTGCCGGGCGGGAAAAGACATTCCGAAGATCCATACGCCCCAGAACCGCCTGCCACAGCACCGTGTCGTCAAGAGCCAGCACGTCCAGCCATTTGGCGGCCACGCCGGCAGCCAGGCCGGCCAGCGCCAGCAGCACCACCGGCGCCAGCGCCCCCGGAAACCCCCGCCGGGCCTTAGGCGCGCGGATCCGATCCAAAGCTTCCATTGTCATTCCTCCCTCACCCCCCTTCCCCTTTACCATATCACATCTGCTACCCGGGATACAAGACAAGGCGCTTGACAGGCGGCCATCGGCCAGCCCATAATTGGAGGTGAAAAGGAGGATGCCATGACCCGGGACATGATGGAGCGCTATATGCGCATCGCCCTGGAGGAGGCGCGGCTGGCCGGCGAGGCCGGCGACGTGCCGGTGGGGGCCTGCATTGTCGCAGGGGACCGCCTGCTGGCCCGGGGCCGCAACCGCCGCCAGCTGACCGGCGACCCCCTGGCCCACGCCGAGGTGGAGGCGCTGCGTGCCGCCGCCCAGGCCGCCGGTGGGTGGAACCTGTCGGAGGCCACGCTTTTCGTCACGCTGGAGCCCTGCCCCATGTGCGCCGGCGCGCTGATGCAGGCCCGCATCGCCCATGTGGTATTCGGCGCGTACGACGGCCGCGCCGGCTGCTGCGGCACGCTCTATAACCTGCCCGAGGATGAGCGCTTCCCCTGGCGCGCCCGGGCCACCGGCGGCGTGCTCCGGGCCGAATGCGCCCAGCTTCTTACCGGGTTCTTCCATGCCCGCCGGGAGGAACCCCGCATCTATTGACCGGCGGCAAGCATAGACTGATGGGGGCTTTCCCCGGAAAAGGAGGCAAAGATGAAACAGATCGACTACACGCAGCTGCATCCTGAGCTCTTCGGCAAGATGACCCGGCAGGGCGCCTTTCTCACCACCAAGGGGGCCGGCGGCCGCCTGAATACCATGACCATCGGCTGGGGCTCGGTAGGGTATTACTGGCGGAGGCCGGTTTTTACCTGCGTGGTACGCCAGAGCCGCTTTACCGACCGGCAGCTGAAGGAAAACCCCGTCTTTACCGTATCGGTGCCCAAGGATGGCAGTCTGGACAAGGCCCTTGCCTTCTGCGGCAGTAAGTCGGGCCGCGATGAGGACAAATTCACCGCCTGCCAGCTGACCGCCCAGCCCGGCCAGAAGGTGGATTGCCCGGTGATCGGGGAGGCCTGGCTGCACTTTGAGTGCCGCGTGGTGGCCCGAACCCTGCTGGATGAGGATGCGCTGGCCCCGGAAATCATGGAGGGCTTCTACAAGGATCATGACATGCACGTCGCCTACTATGGCGAAATTCTGGCCTGCTATGTGAACGAATAACCGGTTTTGTCCCGCCCTAAGGGGTTGCGGCGATGGTATTTTCCTGGCTTTGTGCGACGAAGAGCGGAAATACTGAACCATTTTTCAAATAAAACGATACAGCCTGCGGAGAAATAACTGCGCAGGCTGAATTTTCTTTATATTTCGTCCTATCTTAATTTACCGATCAAACCCTTTATGGACAGGCTTGGCTATACGGCTGTCGCCGCCCGTGGACGCTATCCCAGCGCATATTGGGAAAACGGCAGCATTCAAATGCTGCATTCGGGCCGCTCCCGAAAACCTACAATGGAAAAGCGCTTTACCTGTTTGATCAAAAATGCTCATAGGCGGCTTGAGGCTGTAACCTATCAAGATAGGCTCATGCTTCAAACGGAATTAGCGTTTAGGCTTTTCCTAAGCATTATTCGTGCAGAAAAATCCTTATATAAATCTTGAACCACGAGCCTTTCTTTTCCTTTGCGGTAATCTTACCAAATAGTAGTTTACCAGCATCCATCAACCGGGCGAATATCACATTGTCCTGTTTGGGCACATAACCGATTTTTACGCCGTCACGTGTTTTTATCACAATGGCTTGCTGGTCAAAAGGATTATCCGGTTCCCGAAAGAATTCAAGCCGATCATCCTGATTCAAGTGCGGCTCCAATTCTTCAATTCCCTCAATATGCGTGGTTCCTGCAACATAAGTATCAAAAAGGAAAATATCTCTTTCAAAGGGTTTCGGTAGGGAAAGCCCGTCATTTTTACCGTGAAACAATCTTATTAGTCCACCGGCGTCTGATTTTACTAAATCACTCATCATCACACCTCATCATCTCTTTGAGTTTCGCCTGATAAAACAAAACGAGTTCATCGGATTGACGAAGAATGTGTTCAAGCTCTCGTTTCTTTTGCCCTGTTTTCTCCGCATCCGCAAGAATGGTTTTCATTGTATACGGATACTCCGATCGAATTTTCTCAATGCTGTCTCTGATGGCTTTCAATAAGATCGTTAAACGTACTTTCTCTTTGGCGAGCTGCGCCATAGCGTCTTTATGTTGCTCCGGCAAAGGCTGATTGCCCACCATTTCGCCAATCATTTTCAAAGTATCCAAATCGCCGCTTTTATATGCTAGTACTGCATGGTCGAACAACTTGACCTGGGCTTCTGAAGCATCGGGATTCATATCGGGATGCAGCGCCTTGACGATTCTCCGATACAGGCTTTTTAGTTCTTTACGCTCTTCATCAGATAAAACCTCTGATTTGCTTCGCTCTAACGCGTCGTTCATTTTGTTGATTTGTTCGTCAAGCCGATTCTGATACTCAACAAATTCACGATCAAGGACTTTTTCAATATCCGAAATATCCACCTTTTCCTGCCGGTTTTTCTTCGCCTGAATCAGTTCTATTTTCCTTTTCAAACGCAAAACCAAACATTGAGCTTCATATATCTTAATTTCGATACCGCCGAGTTTTAGCATATAATCCATTTCGATATTTTTGCAAATGACAAACTGAAGTTCATCGCGTTCAAGTATAAGCATGGATAGCTCAACACGCATTTTCTCAACGTCGTTTTTTAGTTTTTCAAAATCCGGAAATATGATAATATTGCCCTTACACAAATGATTGACTGAACCTCCGGGTTTCTCCCTTTCATCCATAGTTTTCCCTCATAATCTTTCCGTTTCAAAACAAACATAACGATCCGGCTGTTTTTACCATTGGAAATATGGCGGTTTATAAAAACGCTCTTAACGGCTATTGCAATACCGCGCATTTTATACCCGTTGTTCAGCAATACCCGTTCAGTCCGTTTTGCATAAGCAGCAGGCCGGATGAAGCGATATGGTTTTACTGGTTGGGGGTGCATGCACGGCATACTTTGTGTCGATAATGGAATATTTCTCGATTTTTTTATTATATCGCACTCCATACACAAGAAGCAACGATTAGAAAAAATAACTGGATTCCGGCGTCCAAATTGAGCCGGGACAAATAAAATGCTTCGCAGCAGACCAAATGAGTTTATTTTTACCGATATCTATCAATTTTACCGTCATCAGCTTTTTGAATTTTCCAGCCGAACAAGAACGGCGATTGTGGATGCAACCATTCAACAGCGAAACGCGATCCAGAAAACTTAGCTCGGATAAGAAAAAAAGTGTAATCTCATTTTCCCAGATTACACTCTCATTTCTAAATGTATGCCTTACTAACCCGCCGCAAACCTGCAAGGGATTTTTTATAAGGAAAGGATGCAAAAAGTACGGCCTCAAGGCTGCCGGACGCCGGCGGCTTCCGGCAGGCGCCGTACAGGGATGCCCTGCGCCGTCAGGTAATCCTTAACCTCGCCGATGGTCAGCTGGCCAAAATGGAACAGCGAAGCGGCCAGGGCGGCGTCGGCCTCCCCCTCGGTCAGCGCGTCGGCAAAGTGCCGGAGCGTCCCCGCGCCGCCGGAGGCGATGACCGGCACCGGCACCGAGGAGGCAATGGCCTTGAGGACCGGCAGGTCGAAGCCCTGCTGCACGCCGTCGGTATCCATGCTGGTCAGCAGGATCTCCCCGCAGCCCAGCTCCACCACCTTGTGTGCCCAGGCGATGGCCTCCAGGCCTGTGGGCTGCTTTCCTCCCTTGACAAATACCTCCCAGTGATCGCCCACGCGCTTGACATCGATGGCCACGACGATGCACTGGCTGCCAAAGCGGCCGGCCGCCTCGGCCACCAGCGAGGGATCAGCCACCGCTGAGGAATTCAACGACACCTTGTCCGCGCCCCGCAGCAGGATCTCCCGGATCTCGTCCACCCGGGTGATGCCGCCGCCAACGGTAAAGGGGATGAACACCTGGGAAGCGACCCGCTCCACCACGTCCAGCATGGCCAGCCTCCCCTCGTAGGAGGCGTCGATATCCAGCAGCACCAGCTCGTCGGCTCCGGCCTTATCGTAGCGGGCCGCAGCCTCCACCGGGTCGCCGGCGTCCCGGATCTGCTGGAAACGGACGCCTTTGACCACCCGCCCGCCCCGGATATCGAGGCAAGGAATGATACGCTTACAGACCATAGGGACCCTCCTTCTCCGTCATGGCCGCGAAATTGGCCAGTATCTTCAGCCCCACCGCGCCGCTTTTCTCCGGATGGAACTGGGTCGCCATCAGGTTGCCCCGGGCTACCGCCGCCACAAAGGGTGCGCCATGGTCGGACAGGGCGGCGGCAAAGGGCGCCTGCGTATCCAGGAAGGCATAGGTATGGACAAAATAGACCGCCGGATCCGCCGGCAGGCCCGCAAAAAGCGGATGGGGCCGGGGAAAGGTGAGCTTATTCCAGCCCATGTGCGGCACCTTCACCCCCGGTTTGGGGGTAAGGGCCTCCAGCCGCCCGGGCAGCAGCGCCAGGCCCCGCCGCGGCTCGCCCTCGCTGCTGCCCTCAAAGAGCATCTGCATACCCAGGCAGATGCCCAAAAAGGGCTTGCCCTGGTTTGCCGCCTCCTTCAGCGGCTCCACCAGGCCCCGGCGCTCAAGCTCGTCCATCGCGTCGGCGAAGGCCCCCACGCCGGGCAGGATCACATGGCTGGCCTGCCGCAGCTGCTGCGGGTCCCTGGTAATCCTGCAGGGCGCGCCCAGGTAATCCAGCGCCTTTTTCACGCTGCCCAGGTTCCCCATCCCGTAGTCGGTAATGGCGATCATGGTTTATCCCCCTTCATCTCGCTGCATCTTCATTGTGCTTTATCATACTACAGTGATAAAGCATCTGTCAATAGGCAACCCCGCCGTCCTGCCAGCATTTCCCACTATAGATTGGGCAGGTTATTCATGATACCATAGCTATAGCCGCCCGATCCATGCCATAAGCGGCCAACCTTTATCCTCTACCGGTGTCTAATAAAAGGAAGCGCTTCAAATCAAGGAGAACCTATGCAACAGAACAACCAACCATTCCAGGCCCGCCAGGCGATCGAGGGTATGATGCAGGAGATCTACCGTTACGCCCTGCGCCGCACGGCCTGCCTGCAGGACGCTGAGGATGTGGCCCAGGAGATCTGCCTGCGCAGCTACCGCGGGCTGCTGGCCCGGCAGGATATCGCCTCGCCGGAGGCCTTCATCCGGGCTGTCGCCCACAATACGCTGGTGAACTACTACCGGGGCCGGAAGCCTGCTGTCATCGGCCTTGGAGAGGATATGGACCGCTTTGTGGGCGCCGAGGACAGCTCGCCGGAGGCCGGGCTCATCCGGGACGACACCCTGGATGAGCTGCATTTTCACATCGCCGCTCTCTCTGATCTTCAGCGCAAGGTCGTAGTGCTTTATTATTATGAAGGTCTGCGCCAAAAGGAAATCGCCCAACGGCTTCAGATGCCGGTGGGCACCGTGAAATGGCACCTGAACCGGGCCCGGAATGAGCTTAAGAAAGGGATGGAAGACATGAAGGACATGCACAACCTGAGTTTTGATCCGGTTCGCTTTTCGATGATGGGCTTTAGCGGCGCGTTGGGCACCATGGGCGGAATACAGAATTTCTTCCGCAGCGCGCTATCCCAGAATATTGCCTACTGCACCTGGCGCCAGCCCATGGGCCCCCAGGAAATAGCCCAGGCGCTGGGCGTATCGCCCGTCTATGTGAAAAGCGAAGCCAGCTTTCTGGTCCAATACGGCTTCTTAACTGAAAAGGACGGCTTATACCGGGCCAATATACTGATCGATGAGCCCACAGAGGCATCGGTGCGGCTGCATGACGAGGTCTATCTCAAAGCCGCCGCCCTGGTGGCAGACGGGCTTTACCACGACCTTGCCGGCAGCTGGCTCCTGGAAAGCCCCGATCTAATGGGGCCCAAGGAGGACCAGAATTTTATGCTGTGGTCGCTGGTCTTTTATGCTTTGGCTTTCTCGGCAGATGTCGAGGAACGGATTCACTTTGATGAGGCGATGACCTACCGGCCCGACGGCGGCCGCAATATCGCCTATGCGGCGGTGGAATGCGATGGCGTCACCCCGCCGCTGTATTGGGCCGAGATGCAGCGCTACTGCGGCCCCTGCTGGAACAGGGAGGGCACCTCCACCCTCTGGGTCATCGATACCCCCTGGAGCGGCACTCGCATAGATCTGGACAGCTACCAGATGACGGCCCCTCAGGATATACGGCTTCTGGAGCGCTTTGCCGGCGGGGAAAGGCTGTCCAGCCTGGAGTATGCCCAGCTGGTGCAGCGGGGCTATCTTGTTCGCAGCGGGCAGGGCTTCGACTGGGCCATCGTCCACCTTCGGGGGGCTGAAATTGAGCGGGCGCTGGTGGAGGCGGGCAGGGCCGCCCGCAGGCAGCACAGCGAAGCGCTGGATAAGCTGAGGGACCGTTACTGCCGCGCCATGCTGGAGCGCACGCCTTCCCACCTGAAAACCGCGCAGGCCTTTACCCTGCAGTATATCTTCGGCTCTGACGGCTGGTTCCTGCTGCACGCCGCCATGCGCCTGGTTCAGCAGGGCCTGCTCACGCCCCCGCAGGGCGGCGCCGCGCAGTCCATGACTACGATCTTCCTCTCCGGCCAGCGGTAGCGGGCCGGGGATACAGCCGAACATATCGCAAACCCGCAGGGGCCATGGCCCCTGCGGGTTTTTCATCGCGGCTTTCCGGAGCGGGCCGCGACGGTGGATCGGGAGCGATACGCCCCCTGCCGCAGGGGCGGACGAAAATTCCCCGGTACCCATCGCCAGGCGGCCGGCCGCGCCCTCAATCCGCAGCTGGTCCGCAAGGATGTCCCGAATGGAGGCTTTCCTGTGTGATGGGGAATTTCCATCAATGGGATATAAGCGTCCCGCCAGCGGCGCTCCCGGCATTGCTTGGCGCCGGGCTCCACCGGCTAATCGCCCTGCCACAGGCCGCAGATTTAGTGATCTTATCGATTGAAGATTGCGGCCTTATAGTATATAATATATAGTAGTAGTTATACTATAGCTAGAATATAGAGATAATCTACAGCCGACGCGGAGCCCGCCCCGTTTCTTTTTTTGCGTCCGCCCGGCAGAAAGGATATGCAATTTGGAAAACGATCGGCAGCTGCATCCGGTGGAGGGCGTGGAGACGCCGCCCGACGCCCATTATGATGAAAACAACATTCAGGTGCTGGAAGGGCTGGAGGCGGTGCGCCGCCGTCCGGGCATGTATATCGGCTCTACCGACTACCGCGGGCTGCACCATCTGGTCTACGAGGTGGTGGATAACGCCATCGACGAGGCCATGGCCGGCTTCTGCGATCATATCGAGGTAACCCTGCACAAGGATGGTTCCGTGACCGTGACCGATAATGGGCGCGGTATCCCCACCGGCATCCACCCCAAGATGGGGCGCCCCACCGTGGAGGTGTGCCTGACGGTGCTGCACGCCGGCGGCAAATTCGGCGGTGGCGGCTACAAGGTATCCGGCGGCCTGCACGGCGTAGGCGTCACGGTCGTCAACGCCCTCTCCCGCTGGCTGGAGGTATGGGTCCACCAGAACGGCAAGATTTACCACCAGCGCTATGAAAAGGGCGATATCTGCTTCGACCTGGAGGTGATCGGCGAGACTGACCACACCGGTACCACCATCACCTTCCTGCCCGACGATACCATCTTTGAAACGCTGGAGATGGACTTTGACACGCTGAAAAACCGCCTGCGGGAGCTGGCTTTCTTAAACGGCGGCATCACCATCGTGCTGGCCGACGAGCGCGAGGGCAAAGAAACGCGCCGGGAATTCTATTATGAGGGCGGCATCACCCACTTTGTACAATACCTGAACCGGGCCAAGGAACCCCTCTTTCCCCAGCCTATTTCCCTGTTCAAGGAGGTAGACGGCTCCCGTGTGGAGGTGGCCCTGCAGTATACCGACGGCTACACTGAAAGCGTCTTTACCTATGCCAACAACATTCCCACCCATGAGGGCGGCACCCATCTGGTGGGCTTCCGCAGCGCGCTGACCCGGGCGCTCAACGAATACGCCCGCAAAATTGGGCTGCTCAAGGAATCCGACGCCAACCTCTCCGGCGAGGACATGCGGGAGGGGCTGACGGCCATCATCTCGGTCAAGCTGGAGGAGCCCCAATTCGAGGGGCAGACCAAGACCAAGCTGGGCAATTCCTTTATGCGCTCCATGGTGGACTCCATCGTCTACGACGGCGTATCCACCTTCCTGGAGGAGAACCCCTCGGTGGGGCGCATCATCGTGGACAAATGCCTGGGCGCCGCCCGCGCCCGCGAGGCGGCCCGCAAGGCCCGGTGCTACGACTTTGTGATGGCTCTGCCCGATGGGTTTGACACGGTGATCGGCGAGGGCGGGGCAAGCCTCTCCGGCGGGGAGCGGCAGCGGATCTCCATCGCCCGCTGCATCCTGAAGGACGCCCCTATCGTCATCTTGGACGAGGCAACCGCCAGCGTGGACGCGGACAACGAGAGCTACATCCAGCAGGCCATCTCGGAACTGGTGCAGGGCAAGACCCTGCTGGTCATCGCCCACCGGCTGAACACCATCCGGGGCGCGGATCAGATCCTGGTCATCTCGGATGGGGAGATCGCCCAGCGGGGCACCCACCAGTCGCTGATGGAGGAGGGCGGTATCTACCGGAACTTCGTCACCGTGCGACAGCAGAGCCGGGGGTGGAACCGCAAAGCCGGCGCATAGCAAAAGAACATATTCCCGGGACGCAGTGTCGAAAGGACACTGCGTCCTTTTTTCCTGCACAGGGCTTGACAAAGGGAATGTCGCGTGCTATATTCAAAACATCGTTATAAAACGTTGTTATGAATATAGTTTGAAAGAAGGTGACCGTATGGCGAAGCAGAAGCCCGGCGTCTATGACCGGGTGCTGGAGTGCGCCAAGGACGAG
>UQLW01000009.1 GCA_900542005.1 uncultured Eubacteriales bacterium | reverse complement strand
GGCCCTTCCGCTGCTGCGGGCGGTGCTGGACATGCTGTTGGAGCTGATGGGATGAAATGGTGGATCTGTTTGGCGGCGCTGGTGCTGGCGCTGACCACCTCCGCCGCGGCGGCGGACCTGCCGGCGGAGCTGGAGCGGGCCGCCCGGGAGGCGGAGCAGCGGAAAAACGATCTGATCGTCTATCTGGCCCACGATTTGAAAACGCCCCTCACCAGCGTCATCGGCTATCTGACGCTGCTGCGGGACGAGGGAGAGATCTCCGAGGGCCTGCGGCAGAAGTACCTGTCCATCTCGCTGGACAAGGCCGAGCGCCTGGAGGAGCTGATCAACGAGTTCTTTGAGATCACCCGCTTTAATCTTTCCACCCTGACGCTGGAGCCCAGCCGCGTGAACCTGACGCGGATGCTGGAGCAGCTGGTTTACGAATTCAAGCCCATGCTGGACGAAAAACAGCTATCCTGCACCCTGGACGCCGGGCGTGAGCTCTCCATCACCTGCGATGTGGACAAGATGCAGCGCGTCTTTGATAACCTGCTTCGCAACGCCGTAGCCTACAGCTTTCCCGGCAGCCCGATCTTAATCCGGGCGGAGCAGGGGCCTGCGGGCGTTACCGTATGCTTTACCAACCACGGCAACACCATCCCGCCCGATAAGCTGGAGCGCATCTTCGAGCAGTTCTTCCGGCTGGACGCCTCCCGCGCTTCCTCCAGCGGCGGCGCAGGCTTGGGGCTGGCCATCGCCAAGCAGATCGTCGAGCTCCATGGCGGGCGGCTGAGCGCCTCCAGCGCGGACGAAACCATCCGCTTCACGCTGCAGCTGCCCCCCGCGCCCAAAGCCGCCGTAGGAAAATCGTAAGAATTGAATAGGAAAAATGTGCGTCTTTCATGAGGCGCCGCGAATAAAGAGCGATTCCCCCTTTGGTACGATAGTGGTGCCGGGGCGGAACCGCTCTTTTCTTTGCCCCGAGCCCAATAAGACGAGGTGTTGCCAACTATGCCCGCCAAACGCTTGACCGAGCGCTTCCCCTTTCTGCTGCCGCTGCGCCGCTTTCAGAAGAAGCTCTGCTTTTACTTGAAAATGTCTCTGGACCGAAACCATTATGCCCGGACGAAGGAGCCGTCGCCCCTGCCCTATACGGTTTTCTCCGATGCCTCCAGGATGATCAATGAGCACAGCGGCTACGATATCCGCTACCAATACAACAAGATCCACAACCTGAAGCTGGCCGCCGCGCCCATCCACCGGGTGCTGATCCGTCCCGGCGAAACCTTCTCCTTCTGGATGCTGGTGCGGGGAGCCGACCGGAAGCAGCGCTATCTGGACGGGCTGAACCTGGAAAATGGCAGGATCGTCGGCAGCTATGGCGGCGGCCTTTGCCAGCTGAGCAATCTTCTCTTCTGGCTCTTTCTGCATACGCCGCTCACCCTTGTCGAGCGCCATGGCCACCGGGTAGAGTCCTTTCCCCCCGCCGGCGAGGAGCTGCCCGCCGGAACGGACGCCACCATCCACGAAGGCTGGCTGGATCTCAAGGTACGCAATGATACCGATTCCTGCTATCAGATCCTGCTGTCCTTTACCGATACCGACCTGTGCGGCTCGATCTGCTGCGACGAGCCGGCCCTCTACCGCTATGAGATCTATAACGGCCCGGTCCGATACCTGCGCCGCCAGGGCAAGACGCTGCAGCACGCGCAGGTGCGCCGCCGCCGCATCCGCCTATCCGACGGAGAAGCGTGGGATGAAATCCTATATGAAAACCAATGTGAAATCGGCTATCCGCTGCCCGAAGGCACGGCCATAGACGAGGAGGAGGATCAACCATGAACAAGCTGACCATCGCTGTGCTTTTTGGCGGCTGCTCCAGCGAGTACGCCGTATCCCTTCAGTCGGCTCACGCCGTGCTGACCCACCTGGACCCCGCCCGCTACACGGCCATACCCGTGGGCATTACGCGGGAGGGCCGGTGGTTCCGCTTCTTGGGGGATTATGACCGCATCGCCCAGGACACCTGGCATCGGGAGCCGTCCTGCCTGACGCCCGCTATGCTCTCGCCGGACCGGGGAATCCATGGCTTGGTGGAGTTCCCCGCCTCCGGCGCCCGCAGCACGCCGCTGGACGCCGTCTTCCCGGTGCTGCATGGCAAAAACGGCGAGGATGGCACGGTCCAGGGCCTTGCGGAGCTGGCCGGCCTCCCGCTGATTGGCTGCGGCTGCCTGGCCTCGGCCCTCTGTATGGACAAGGACCGCGCCCACAAGCTGGCCCGCCTGGCCGGGGTGGACGTGCCGGAATCCTTTGTTATGGGCGCGGGAGAGAGCCTGGAGGGCCTGGAGCGCCGCGTCCAGGCCCTGGGCTATCCGGTCTTTGTCAAGCCCGTACGGGCCGGCTCCTCCTTCGGCGTCACGCGGGTAACGGGCCCGGAGGGGCTGGAGCCCGCTGTGCGGCTGGCCCTGGAGCATGACAGCGAGGCAATCCTGGAGCAGGCCATTGAAGGCTTTGAGGTGGGCTGCGCCGTGCTTGGCAATGACACGCTGACCTGCGGCCGTGTGGATGAGATTGAGCTGGCTGGCGGCTTCTTCGACTATCAGGAAAAGTATACCCTTCAGAGCGCCCATATCCACATGCCCGCCCGCATTGACCCGGATACCGAACGGCGTATCCGGCAGGATGCCTGCGCGGTTTACCGCGCGCTGGGCTGCACCGGCTTCGCCCGGGTGGATCTTTTCCTGACGCCTCAGGGCCGTATTGTCTTTAACGAGGTCAATACCATTCCCGGCTTTACCGCCCACAGCCGCTATCCCAGCATGATGCAGGGCGTGGGCCTGAGCTTCAGCCAGGTACTGGACCGCCTGATTGAATTGGGGGTGAGAGGATGAATCCGATCCTGGCCGGGCCGCAGGGAATCCATTGCGGCAGCCTGATCCTGGTCAACGCGCAGCACCCGGTGCAGCTGCAGACAGCCGAACGCTGCGTGCCCCTCCCGGGCAGCGGGGTGCTTTTGCAGCAGCGGGCTGCCGCTGTGCTGCAGCACATGCTCGTCAGCCTGGGCTGTACCAGCCAGATCGTGCCGGTGAGCGGCTACCGCCGCCTGGCCGAGCAGCAGCAGATATGGGACGACGCGATGCGGGAACATGGCGAGGCCTTTACCCGCCAATATGTCGCCCTGCCCGGCTGCAGCGAGCATCAGACCGGCCTGGCCATCGATCTGGGCCTGAACCAGGGGGAGATCGACTTTATCCGCCCCGCCTTCCCCTATGAGGGGATCTGCCAGCGCTTCCGCGAGGCCGCCCCTCAATATGGCTTCGTCGAGCGCTATCCGGCCGGGAAGGAGCCAGTGACCGGCATCGCCCATGAATGCTGGCATTTCCGCTATGTGGGCGCGCCCCACGCCCAGATTATGGCCCGGCGCGGGATGGTGCTGGAGGAATATATTGAGTTTCTCAAGCGCTTTCCCCAGGACGGCCCCCATCTAACGGAAGCCTGCGGCCGCCACCCCTTTGAGATCTACTATCTGCCGGCAGAGAAGGCTGGCCGCCACCGTCTGCCGGATTCGTCCCTCTATGAGATATCGGGAAACAATGTAGACGGCTATATTGTAACCCTGTGGAGGCAGCCGGCATGAGGCGCGCCAGGGCTTATACCGGCATCGACGCCTTCCGTATGGTGGCCGCGCTGCTGGTTGTTGCGATCCACACCGCGCCGCTGGGCGATGTGAACCCCACCGCCGATTTTATCCTGACCCGCGTCATAGCGCGGGTAGCGGTGCCCTTTTTCTTCATGACCTCGGGCTTCTTCCTCTTCGGCCGCTGCTCGGACCGCCGGGCCGCGCTCATGGCCTTTCTTAAGAAAACCAGCGCCATCTACCTGGCCGCTATCCTGCTGTACCTGCCGGTTAACCTCTATAACGGCTACCTCTCCGAGCCCAACCTGCTGGCCCGCCTGGCTCGGGATCTTCTCCTGGACGGCACCCTCTACCACCTGTGGTATCTGCCGGCCTCCATGGCCGGAGCCCTCATTGCCTATGGGCTCATCCGCCGCTTTGGCTGCGGCCGGGCGCTGGCGCTGGCAGCCCTGCTCTATGCCGCCGGGCTGCTGGGCGACAGCTATTACGGCCTGGCCGCGCAGATACCCGGGCTCCGTGAGCTCTATACCGCTTGGTTCGAGGTATCCGCCTATACCCGCAACGGCCTTTTCTTTGCGCCCGTATTCTTCGTGATGGGCGCGCTGCTGGCCGGGCGCGGCAGCCAGCGCTTGCCCAAACCCTCCTATGCCTGGTGGGGCTTTGCCCTGTCGCTGGCGGCCATGGCCGCCGAGGGGCTGCTTCTATCCAGCCATGGGCTGCAAAAGCATGACAGCATGTACCTTGCGCTGCTGCCCTGCTCGCTCTGCCTCTTCTGCGGGCTGCTTTCCATCCGCGGCCCCCGCCTGCCGCTGGCGCGCGCCGCTTCGCTGGCCCTCTATATCATCCATCCCATGGTCATTGTCCTGCTGCGTTTTGTTGCCCGGCCGCTGGGGCTTACCGGACTTATGGTCGATGATAACCTCATTCACTTTTTCGCAGTAGCGCTGCTTTCGTTGCTGGCGGCCATAGCCTGGGCATGGCTTGAACAGCGCTGGCGCAAAGCCCGCCCCAGGACAGCCTCTGGCCAGGACCGCGCCTGGATCGAGATCGACCCGGAGGCTCTGCGCCGGAATGTGCAGGCGATTTCCGGCGCGCTGCCTCCGGGCTCCCGCATGATGGCCGTGGTCAAGGCCGAGGCCTATGGACACGGCGCGCCCTCCATCGCGCTGGCGCTGGAGCGCATGGGCGTGGAAGCCTTTGCCGTCGCCACGCTGGAGGAGGGAATCTGCCTGCGCCAAAACGGGCTTCAAAGCCCGATCCTCATTCTGGGCTATACCCATCCCTTCCGGGCCAGGGAGATCTGCCGCTACCGCCTGACGCAAACCATCGTGGATCCCGGCCACGGCGCCGCGCTGAGCGCGGCCGGATACCCCATCCAGGCCCATATCAAGGTGGACACCGGTATGCACCGGCTTGGGGTGGATGCCCGGGACGAGGCTGCTGTGGCCCGCCTTTTTCACCTCCGGCACATAAGGATCACGGGCATGTATACGCACCTGTGCGCGGCCGATGGCCCCTCCAGGGTGGATACAGACTTCACACTGCTGCAGGTCCGCCGGTTCGACGCTCTGGTGCAGGCCCTGAAGGAAAGGGGGATACGGCCGCCTAAGCTTCATGTGCAAAGCAGCTATGGCCTGCTCAATTATCCCCAGCTTCAATACGACTATGTGCGCGTGGGCATTGCCCTCTATGGCTGCCTCAGCACGCCGGACAGCCAGCCCCGCCTGAAGCTCCCCCTGCGCCCGGCGCTGTCGCTGAAAGCCCGTGTGGCGCTGGTCCGTGCGGTACCGGCCGGCGAAAGCGTTGGATATGGCCGCGCCTTTACCGCTTGCCGGAACAGCCGGATCGCCCTGTTGCCCATCGGATATGCCGACGGCTATCCCCGGGCCCTTTCGGAAGGCGCGGGCTATGTCCTGCTGCACGGCCGTCCCGCCCCCATCGTTGGTCGCGTCTGCATGGATCAGCTGATGGTGGATGTGACGGATATCCCCGAAGCGGATGCCGGGGACACCGCCGTGCTGATCGGCCAGGATGGCGCCGCGCGGATTGACGCCGCCGCCCTGGCAGGCAATGCCGGCAGCATCGCCAACGAGCTGCTCAGCCGCCTGGGCCGAAGGCTTAGCTGGAGCCAACCATAGCCAGCCGCTCCCCGCCGTGCCTGATGCCGGCGGGGATATCGCCGTCCTGTCCCGGCTTGCGCCGCTTTCCTATCTTTTTTCTTCATGGGGTTTGTAAAATCTGGCGATATGGTCTATAATTAGCTTACTACATATTTCGCCTTGAGAAGGGAGTGGCATTTTCGTTGAACCTTAGCTTCCGCTGGCTGCAAAACTTTTTCACCCCATCGAAGATGATTAAGCCCCAACAGGTGGTCGCAGAGCTGCCCAGCAGCGGAGAAATCTACCGCACCGCCTATCAGATGGCATGGCCTTCCACGCTGGAGGCCTTTCTTGTGGGGCTCGTCAGCATGGTTGATACCATCATGGTGGGAACGCTGGGCTCCAGCGCCATCGCCGCGGTCGGCATTACCAACCAGCCCAGGATGATCGTGCTGGCGGTCATCATGTCGCTCAATGTCGGCGTCACCGCCATTGTCGCCCGCCGCACCGGCGAAAAGGATGCCCTGGCCGCCAATCGCTGCTTAAAGCAATGCATGGTGCTCAGCGCGATCCTGACGCTGGTCTTTGCCGGTGCGGCAGCGGTCTTTGCGCGTCCCCTCTTGATCTTTGCCGGCGCAGGCAGCGATATTATCGACGACGCCACCACCTATTTCACCATTTTGATGCTGGGCCTGATCTTCAACAGCCTGACCTTGACCATCAACGCCGCCCAGCGCGGCGCGGGCAATACGAAAATATCCATGACGACGAACCTGACGGCCAATCTGGTCAATGTGGTGTTCAATTACCTGCTGATCGGAGGCAACCTGGGTTTTCCCAAGCTGGGCGTCGCCGGCGCCGCCATCGCTACCGTGCTGGGCAGCATCGTGGGCTTCGGCATGGCGCTGTACTCGGTACTGGGGCGCAGGCATCATTTCCTGTGCCTGCGCAGCCCCGCGCCCTGGTCCTTCGACAAGGGCACCATGAAAAGCCTGACCAATATTTCCTCCAGCGCCCTGGTGGAGCAGGTCTTCATGCGGATCGGCTTCTTTACCTATGCCAAGATCGTGGCCGGTCTGGGCACCGACGCCTTCGCCACCCATCAGATCTGTATGAACATCATGAGTATGTCCTTTACCTTCGGTGACGGCCTGCAGGTTGCCTGCGCCGCCCTGGTGGGGCAGAACCTCGGCGCCAAGCGGCCCGATCTGTCCATCATCTATGGCAAGGTGGGACAGCGGATCGCCCTGTGCATTTCCACGCTCTTGAGCGTGCTGTTCTTCACCTGCGCAGAACCCCTCATGCGCATGTTTACCACCGATGCGGAAATTGTCCGCGAGGGAATCCCGCTTTTGTATATAACCGCCATTGTCACCTATGCCCAGATCTCCCAGGTGGTGTACTCCGGCTGCCTGCGGGGCGCGGGAGATACCCGCTATGTAGCCATGGTTTCGATGGTGAGCATCATGGTTGTGCGTCCCACGCTTTCCTATCTTCTGTGCTATCCCATCGGCATGGGGCTGATCGGCGCGTGGGTCGGCGTGCTGATCGATCAATACATGCGCCTGTTCGCCACCATGCCCCGCTTCTCCTCGGGCAAGTGGACGAAAATCCAGGTATAATCCCCGTTTCCCCAATACTGCTGCGGCGCCGCGCAATGAGCGGCGCCGTATTTTTGTCTGCCGTTTCTCAATCCGCCGCCGCCATCTTCGCTGGTCAGCTGTGCATATTTTGGCGGAAACCACCTACACTAACCATGAATCTAAGAAAGAAGGTGTTCCGCCATGCCCGAGTGTCACTATCCCTTTGTGCTGGAACCGCTTCCCTATGGCTATGACGCGCTGTCGGCGGCCATTGACCCGGAAACGGTCCGCATCCATCATGACCGCCATCTGAAAACCTATGTGGACAACCTGAACGCCGCGTTGGCGCCGCTGGCCGACTTCCATACCATGACGCTGACCGACCTTATTGTGCAGAACGCATCGCTGCCAACCGCCGCACAGACCCCTGTCTGGAACAATGCAGGCGGCGTCTATAACCACAATCTGTACTTTTCGCTGCTCAGCCCCAATCCCGGCCAGCCCGCGCCGTCGTTGTCCCAGGCGCTGAACGCGACCTTCGGTTCCATGGACGGCTTCAAAACCGCCATGAAGACGGCGGCCATGGCGCAGTTTGGCTCCGGCTATGCCTGGCTTGTTCTGGATCAGGATAAGCTCGTCATCGTGAAAACCGCTAACCAGGATACCCCCCTTCCCAGCGGCTTTAAGCCGCTGCTGCTGGTCGACGTATGGGAGCATGCCTACTATCTGAAGTATCAGAATATGCGCGCCGCCTATCTGGACGCCTTCTGGAATGTGGTAAACTGGTCCCGGGTCAGCCAGCTTTATGACCAGGCCCGCCAGGGCTAAACCCCTTGCCCCGCCATACAAGGGCGGCAAAGCCACGCCCCTGGATCTGGGGCGGAGCATAAACCAGGTATGGAGCGTATCAAAACCGATACGCTCCATTTTGATGTCTATACGAATTGCGCCGCTTGCCGCGCCAATCCCTTCATAAAGTTTTAGCCGTGCCGCCGCCCTTTAGGCAGAGGTGGGCTGTAGCCCATAGAAAGTTTTCATCTGCGGGATAACGCGGAAGCGGCTACTCTTTCATAAATTGATCTACTTTAGCCAGCAAATCCGGGTCGCTTTGATAGGTAAACTCATCCGCATTGACCCTTATTACATCTCCCGGTATTGTTATATGGGTCAGATCAAGAGAGCATCTTTTAAAATCTTCAAAAACATCCAATGGCATGCTTAGATGAACGGGATGGCGGTTTTCATTGCTTATTCTATTCATATATCTTTTGTGTAAAATCTCCACCTTTCCATAAAGAAAAAGGGTAAGCACTTCATAATTATTATCCTGTGCTATTTTATGGAACTTTTCCAGTTCCTCCGTATGGAAGTTTGATTCCAGTATTAAATCTTTTCCTAATTTCGCAAATTCTGAAAAAATAAAAAGCATCAATCGCATCGAGGCCTCGGAAAGCTTTTTATTTTCTGCCCTATCCGTAAAGCCGATTGTATCGCCTAATACTTCTTTGATAGAATCCTTAAAGAACACATTGACTTTATATCTCTGAGAAAGGATATTAGAGAATGTGGATTTGCCAGTAGCCAAATCCCCTGTAATCAATAAAAGCTTTTTCATGATAGCTTCCCTCCTATAGCATAGGATCAAATGCGCGCAAGCAATACAAGAACCGGCACAGCGCCCCAGTCGCTGTGCCGGTTCTTACAGTCTTTGTCTATTTACCGGGCTTTCGCTACCGATTCGTCCGTTAGGCCTTCTTTTATTCCGTCTTTTCTCCGGCAGCCTCCGCTTGGCCCTCCTTCTCAAAGGCCAGCTTGCCGTCCTTCACCTTGGCTACCAGATGGTCGCCCAGGGCGATCTGGCCGCTCAGCAGCTCTTCCGACAGGCTATCCTCCACCATGCGCTGGATTGCCCGGCGCAGCGGCCTGGCGCCATAGTTCTCGTCAAAGCCCTCCTCGGCCAGGAATTCCTTGGCCTCGTCGGTCACCTCGATGTGGATATCGCGATCGGCGATACGGGCAAGCACCTGCTTAAGCATGATGTCCACCACCTGGCGGGTATCCTCCTTGCCCAGCTTGTGGAAAACGATGATCTCGTCAATCCGGTTGAGGAACTCAGGGCGGAAGGTATTGCGCAGCGCCTCCATGGCCTGCTCCTTCATGTCCTCAAAGCGGCGGGCGTCCTCCGGCGACCCAAAGCCCACCTTCTTCTGGCTGCCAAAGCGGCTGGCGCCCACGTTGGAGGTCATAATCAGGATGGTATTGCGGAAATCCACCGTATGGCCCTGGCCGTCGGTCAGGCGTCCGTCCTCCATCACCTGCAGCAGGATATTGAATACGTCGGGGTGGGCCTTCTCGATTTCGTCCAGCAGCACCACCGAATAGGGCTTGCGGCGCACCCGCTCGGTGAGCTGGCCGCCCTCATCATAGCCCACATATCCCGGAGGGGCCCCGATCAGGCGGGAAACCGCAAATTTTTCCATGTACTCCGACATATCGATCCGGATCATGGCGTCCTCATCGCCAAACATGGCGGCGGCCAGGGCCCGGGACAGCTCGGTCTTGCCCACGCCCGTGGGGCCCAGGAAGATGAAGGAGCCGATGGGGCGCTTGGGATCCTTCAGGCCCGCGCGGGCCCGGCGGATCGCCCGGGAGATGGCCGACACAGCCTCCTCCTGGCCGACCACCCGCTCGTGCAGGATCTTCTCCAGGTTCATCAGCCGCTGGGCTTCCGATTCCGTCATCTGCTGCACCGGGATATTGACCCAGGAGGAAACGATCTGGGCAATCTGCTCGGCCCCAACCACCGCCTCCTTCTTGACGCTCTCCTGCTCCCAGTTCTTGCGGGCCTCATCCATCTGGCTGTGGATTTTCTTTTCCTCATCCCGCAGCTGGGCGGCCTTTTCAAAGTTCTGGCTGGTGACGGCCTCGTTCTTGGCCTTGTTGATTTCATCCAGCTGCTTCTCCAGGGCCTTCATATCCGGCGGCGCCGTATGGGTCTGAATGCGCACGCGGGAGGCCGCCTCGTCGATCAGGTCGATGGCCTTATCCGGCAGATACCGGTCGGTGATATACCGGTCCGACAGCTGCACCGCCGCCTCCAGGGCCTCATCGGTGATCCGCACCTTATGATGGGCCTCGTATTTATCGCGCAGGCCCTTGAGGATCAGGACGCTTTCCTCCGTCGTGGGCTCGCCCACGGTGACCGGCTGGAACCGGCGCTCCAGGGCGGCGTCTTTCTCAATGTGCTTGCGGTATTCGTCCAGCGTAGTCGCGCCGATGGTCTGGATCTCGCCGCGGGCCAGGGCAGGCTTGAGGATATTGGCCGCGTCCATGGCGCCCTCGGCTGCGCCGGCCCCCACGATGGTGTGCAGCTCGTCGATAAAGAGGATCACGTCCTTGGACTTTTTGATCTCATCCATGGCCCCCTTAATGCGCTCCTCGAACTCTCCCCTGTATTTGGCCCCGGCCAGCATACCGGAAAGGTCAAGCGCCAGCACGCGGCGGTTCTTCAGCATCTCGGGGATATTGCCCTCGACGATCTTCTGGGCCAGGCCCTCGACGACCGCCGTTTTGCCCACGCCGGGCTCGCCGATCAGCACGGGATTGTTCTTGGTCCGGCGGCTGAGGATCTGGATCACCCGCTCGATCTCCTGATCGCGGCCGATGACCGGGTCCAGCTCGCCGTTTCGGGCGGCCTGGGTCAGGTCGCGGGTGAACTGGGACAGCTTACCATTGCCGGCCGGCGCCTTGCCGCTCTGGGGCAGCGTGCCGCCGGGATCGCTGTGCTGGATATCCTGGGTAACGCCCAGGGCCTCCAGCAGCGCCTTATTCAGTGCGTTCAGGTCCACCTTCAGGTCCACCAGCACCCGGGTCGCCACCGACGAGGTCTCGTGGATCATCGTCACCAGCATGTGCTCCGTACCGACAAAGTCGTGCCCCATGCTGCGGGAAATGCGGTTGGTGCTCTCGATGACGTTCTTGGTGCGGGGGGTCAGCTGCATGTCCCCGATGAACTGGAAATCGCCCTGGCCTGTCAGGCGGACAACGTCCTTACGCACGGTCTCCACGTCCACGCCCATCTGGGACAGGATCTGCGAGGCCTGGCACTCGGCCACGTCCAGGATCCCCAGCAGCAGATGCTCGGTCCCCACATAGTTAAAGCCCATAGCCCGGGCTTCCTGCTGGGCGTTCTCCAGCGCCTTTCTGGAGTTATCGGTAAAACGGAATTGGTCAAACATATGCATCGCTCCTTTTCAGCGCAATCATTCGTTCGTTAGTATTTCCTGCATGGCCCGGGCCCGATACAGGTCCCGCTCCTCCGGGGACATATTCTGGTTCGCCTTCGCCTGCAGGCTGGAGGGCTGCGACTCGATCATGGCCTCCAAGAGCTTTTCCCTTGGGATGGAAATCCATCCCAGGTCAGCCGCCAGCCATACGTCGCTGAGCAGCTTCATGAATTCCTGGAAGCTGTATTGGCAGGCGTAGCGCAGCACGCCATAGGACCGCATCAGCCGGTCTTTAAGATTCAGCGGCGGCTGCACCTGCCAGGCTACCCGAGCCTCCCGCTCTTTCTCCACGATCTGCTGCACCACCGAGTCCACCGCCTGGAGGATATCCTCCTCGCTGGAGCCCAGGGTTACCTGGTTGGAAATCTGATATACGCACCCCAGCGCCTCCGAGCCCTCGCCATAGATGCCGCGGACGGTCAGGCCCATTTTGCCGATCGAGTCCAGGATCCCCTTGATCTGCCCGGAAAGGGTCAGCGCGGGCAGCCGGACCATAACGGAGGCGCGCATACCCGTGCCCACGTTCGTGGGGCAGCAGGTCAGATAGCCCAGCCGGTCGTCAAAGGCGAAGGCATGCTTTGCCTCGACGGTGCGGGCCATCTGGGCGGCGGATTTATAGCTCTCCCGCAACTGCAGCCCCGGCAGGATGCACTGGATGCGCAGGTGATCCTCCTCGTTCATCATGATGGAGCGGGTTTCATCCGTCGAAAGCAATACGGCTGCCGATGGGTTGCCCATGAGCTCCGGGCTGATCAGATGCCGCTCCATCAACACGCCGCGCTCCCTGTCGGACAGGGCCCGCATCTCCAGATAGCGGAAATCCCGCCCGCCCTCGACAAAGGCGTCCAGGGTCATCTTCATCAGGTCGTATGCCTCGCTCTCCTTCAGGCGCGGGGCAAAGGCATAGCCTTCATAATTGCGGGCCAGCCTGGTACGGCTGGAGATCACCACGTCCCCCTGGGGCCCCGCTTTACTCCACAGTGTCGTCATGGCCCTCACCCTTTCCCTTCAGCGCGCGGATCTCATCGCGCAGTCCCGCCGCTTTTTCGTATTCCTCCTGGTCGATGGCCTGGGCCAGCTGCCGCTGCAGCTCGCCCAGCCGGCTGTCCTCCGGGCTTTCCGGATTCTTCCCCGGCCGCTGGCCCAGGTGGTTCAGCCCGCCCTGAATCCGCCGGATCATGGGGTTGAGGTATTCCCTGAAATCATGATAGCACTGGGGGCAGCCCAGCAGCCCGGTCTCCTTGAAGCGGGAGAAATCATATCCGCACCGGCTGCAGGTCAGCCCGCCGGCGCTGCCCCGCTGGGGCCGTACCGATTCACCCATCATCCCGGCCATCATCTGCGCGAAGGGCATGAAGGGATTGACCAGCATCCCCTCCTCCCGGGCGCAATCGGCGCAGAGCATCAACTGGGTTTTGTGTCCGTTCACCGTCTGGGTCACCTGCACGGTAGCCGGATTCTTTTTGCATTTATCACACATTGCCATCGGGTTTCCCTCCTTGTACGCCATGGGCAATCAGCGCGGTCATCATCTCCCGGAGCAGCGCGGCCCGGATCCTGTCCTTGTTCTGCAGCGGTATCTGGATCGCCTTATCCCGCAGCGCGGCGCTCATCAACGCCGCCTCGCGGGCGGTGATCATCTCATCCTCCGCCATGTGCCGGATGATATCCAGCGCGGCAGCCTCGGATATTTCCTCGCCAATGCGCTGGTTAATCAGGTGGAGCATATAGCTTTTATCATTATCATGAACCACCCGGATAATACGGATATATCCGCCCCCGCCCCGGCGGCTTTGGGTGTAATAGCCGCGGTCCGGCGAAAAGCGGGTTGTCAGCACATAATTGATCTGCGAGGGCGCGCAGTGAAAATATTCCGCCAGCTCATTGCGGCGAACCTCCACCTGGTTATCCTCCTCTTCCAGCATCAGCGCCTTGATGAACTTCTCGATGCTGTCGCTCAATATGGACATCAGCTTCACCTGACCTTTTCTGTCTTTGACTTTCTTTGACTATCCATATTATAGCACAGCCTTCCAGAAATGCAAGCAAAAAAGTTCAGGATCCCGCTTTACGATCCTGAACTTTTTATGAACGCGCCCTTAGGGCAGCGGCAGCCAGTAGCTCATGGCTATGGCCTGATTCACCTGGGTGAACAGATACACCAGTACCACGCCCCGGCTTACCTTCGCCGGATAAAGGCTGCCCGCCACCATGTCCATCAGCTTCTCGCTGGCGCTGGAGGCTACATCATAGGCATACAGCGACAGCGGCTGGCTCTCCTGCTCCGCATCGACGTTATACACGCTATAATACAGCCTATCGCTGGCCGCATCCCACTGCATATCCACCACAATGGAGCCCTTATCCACCGGAAGCACCTGCCCGGTGGATAGATTGGCCAGATTCAGATAGGGGCCCTGCTCGTTATCGCCGGAAACGGCGCTGTACTGCTTATTGGGCGAAAGCAGGAAGGCGTCGGCCGAGGTATGGGTGCGGATTGTACCGCTATCCGCCGGCATGCTGCACAGCTGCCCCCGGTCCAGCTGCTGGGACCACTGGATAAAGTACAGCCGGCCGCCGGCTTCATCCAGCGCCGACTCAAAGGCCGCAGGCTCATGCAGGGCCTGCGATACCGGCGAACCGGGCGTCGTCAGGTCATAGCTCATAAACTGAAGCCCTTCGCCTTCGCCGCTGATGGCATACAGCACAGGGCGCTCTTCGTCCCAGACAAAGGCCGGCGTATCATTGCCAAAGCCCAGCTCCGTGGGCAGGTAGGTCAGCCCCGTATTCATGTCTACGATTTCCAGGCTGCGGTAGAGCTGCTCATTCTGCTCCAGCACGGCCAGATACCGGCCGTCAGCCGAATACTCTGCGCTCAGGATGCTGACAAATTCATGCCCCTCCAGCACCGGCTCGTCGGCTTGGCTGTGACGCCATAGCTGTTCATATCCGGTTATTGCCCCGCCGGCCGCCTCATAGCTTGTGCGGGCGTAGATATAAGAGGAACCGTCCGGCGCCCAGCACAAAAAGCGCCCATTGGCCTGCAGCAGCTCCGACTCGCAGGCTTGGCCGTCCCGCGTACCCACCGGCGTATCCATCAGGTTCAGCAGCTGCGCCTGCTCGTCGTTCTCCGGCAATGCATCCCCGTCCAGCTCCACCAGGGACGGTACCCGCCCCGGCAGCAGGCGGCTGATGGTCTGCTCGTGCTGCGTCAGGAACTGCTGGGCCTGCTCCTTGCTGTCAAAGCCCTTGGACAGCAGGATCACCGTGGAAAGATCGCTGCACAGGGTAGGATACAGCGTCAGCTCCTGCAGCAGGGCCAGGTTTTCATTACCCGGGTACAGGTCGTAACCATGGACGGCGATATGCCACCGGCTTCCCTGCCGCGGCTGCTGGGGCCGGAAGTAGAGGGTCAGCTGGTTGCCCGATTGCTCGGTGCGGAAATCGCAGGGCTGGGTCAGGTTGAAATAGAGGGCGCCCTGGTTGGGGCCAAAGGCGCTGTGATGAAAGACGCCCCGCAGGGCTGTGTCCGCCAGCTCCTCCTCATACAGCGCATAGTCCCAATACTCCACCCCTTCCAGCTGCAGCGCAAAGCGGTCCGCTCCGTCCAGGGCCTTAAGCGTATAGGCCGGGGCTGCTGGCAGGTTTCCTTCCTCGGTCCCGGCTTCGTCGCTGCCGCTGCGGAAGGAGAGCGTCACGACCGTATCGCCGCCCTGCCGCCATACGCTGATATCCTTGAGATTGGCGCCCTGGGCTGGCTTTCCGCCGGTCACCGACTGCCCGGCCGTATAAAAGCCCTGATCTGCGCCGCCCGGTTCGCCCTCGCCCTGGCCGGCTATAACGCCCCCGCCGCCGGAGCAGGCGGCCAGCAGCAACGCCAGCAGGAAAACGCCGGCATGGATCCATCGCTTTTTCATGGGTCCTCTCCTTCCACGATCCAGCCCGTCACGCCTTGTCAAACAGCCGGCGGGCCCGGTCCGTAAAGCGGCGGCTTACCTCGTGCAGATCCATCGTCGTCAGCCGGCCCCGCTCCATCAGCACCGCGCCGTCCACCATGGTCAGCTTGATATCCCGGCTGTCAGAGCTGTACACCAGGTGGTTGATGAGCTCGTGCTGCGGCTGGTAACCGGGCCCTGTCACATCCAGCATCACCAGATCCGCCTGCTTCCCCGCTACAAGGGAGCCGATGCGTTCCTCCAGCCCCAGCGCCTCGGCCCCGCCCAGCGTGGCCATGCGCAGCGTTTCAAAGGCGTTCAGCCGCGTGGGGTCGCCGGTATGGCCCTTGGCCAGCAGGCTGGCCAGGTTGGCCTCCCGCAGCATATCCAGCCGGTCATTGGAGGCCGTGCCGTCGGTGCCTAAGCCCACCCGCACGCCCTGGGCCAGCATCTCGCTGACCGGTGCAAAGCCGCTGGCCAGCTTCATGTTGCTGGAAGGGTTATGGGCTACGCCCACCCCGTGCCCGGCCAGGATCCGGATATCGTTTTCATCCACATACACGCAGTGGGCCGCCACAGCCCGCCCCTCCAGCGCGCCGACCTGCTCCAGCAGCGCGACCGGCGAAACGCCGTGGCGCTCCAGGCACCCGGCCCGCTCGCCCGCCGTCTCCGCCACATGGATATTCAGCCCGCAGCCCAGCTGCCGCGCCGCCTCCGCGCAGGCGCGCAGCGTGTCCCTGGTGTTGGTATATTCGCCATGGGGCCCCAGGAACACCTGGATGCGCCCGTTTTCTTTGCCGTGCCAGTCCTCAAAAAGCTTGACGTTCTCAGCCAGCTTAGGCTCCAGCTCCTTCACCGACGAGGCGGTCATCCCCCGGCTGAGCACGCCGCGCATCCCCGTTTCCCTCAGCACCTCGGCGGTCTGCTCCATCCCCATATACATATCCAGGAAGCAGGTCGTACCGGTCAACAGCATCTCGGCTACCGCCATCTGCGTACCGACGTAATAATCCTCCTGCTGGAAACGCTCCTCCACCGGCCAGATCTTTTCCTCCAGCCAGGCCTTCAGCGGCAGCCCGCCTCCATAGCCCCTGAGCAGCGTCATCGCCAGGTGGGTATGGGTATTGACCATACCCGGCATAATCAGGCATCCGGCGGCGTCGACGATCCGGTCGTAGGGCCGGTCCATCCACTCGACCCGCTCAGGCCCTACATAGGCCAGCTTATCGCCGTCCACAGCCACCAGCGCGTCCCGAAGGATCGTATCATTCTCCATGGTCAGCACCATGGCATGCTTGAATAGGATCTGCATTTAGTCCTCCAGTCCCTGCAGGTAACGCGCCTGCAGGGGGGTCAGCGTATCGATGCCGAAACCCTCCGCCGCCAGGCGCATCTTTGCCACGGAATCGTCCAGCTCCTGGGGCAGCAGGTAAACACGCTTCTCCATGGCCGCTCCGTTTTGCAGCATATAGAGGGCGCTGAGCGCCTGCAGGGCAAAGCTCATGTCCATGATCTCTACCGGGTGCCCGTCGCCTCCGGCCAGGTTGACCAGCCGGCCCTCGCACATCAGGTACAGCGTCCTGCCATCCTCCATCCTGTAGCCCACGATGTTGGGCCGCGCCTCGCGGGCTTCCCGCGCCATCGCCCGCAGGGCTGCAGCGTCCACCTCCACATCGAAATGGCCGGCGTTGGCCAGGATCGCGCCGTCCTTCATCCGCGCGAAATGGCGCTGGCAAATCACGTCCCGGCATCCCGTTACCGTGATGAACAGGTCGCCCAGGGCCGCGGCTTCATCCATGGGCAGGGCCGTCATGCCGTCCATCACCGCCTCCAACGCCTTCACCGGATCGATCTCGCAGACAATGACGCGGGCGCCCAGGCCCTGCGCCACCTTGGCGACGCCGCGGCCCACATGCCCATAGCCCGCGACCACCACCTGCTTGCCGGCGATCTGCAGGTTTGTGTTGCGCATAATGGCGTCGAACACCGACTGGCCGGTGCCATAGGGATTATCAAAATGGTTTTTGCAGCGGGCGTCGTTCACCGCCATCATGGGAAAGGGCAGCCTGCCCTGGCGCTCCAGTCCCCGCAGCCGGATCACGCCTGTGGTGGTTTCCTCGCAGCCCCCGATCACCTCATCCGCCAGCTCCCTGCAGGGGCCTGACAGCAGATGCACCAGGTCGCCGCCGTCATCCACCACCAGATGGGGGTGAATGGCCAGGCAGCGGCGCTGCAGGCGGTCGTATTCCTCGCCGGTGGTGCCATGCCAGGCGAACACCTCGATCCCCGCAGCCGCCAGCGCCGCGCACACGTCGTCCTGTGTGGACAGCGGGTTGCTCCCGGTTACGCTCATCTGGGCGCCGCCCCTGGCCAGCACCTCCACCAGATGGGCGGTCTTGGCCTCCAGGTGAATGGAAAGCGCGATGCGCACGCCCTGAAAGGGCTTATCCCGCTCATATTGAGCGGCCAGGGTATTGAGCACCGGCATGTGCCGGGCCGCCCAGTCGATCTTTTTTCTCCCGCTGCCCTGCAGCGATAGATCCCGAATTTCGCTCAAAGTTTTTTACCCTCGCTTTTACGGTATAAATCTACAAAAAGTATATCATATTCATGCTCATACGAAAAGGGGAAGGACTTCTTTCCCGGGCTGCGGCCCCGAAAATATGGTATAATGATGGAGAAATATGTTTTCCAGGGAGGATGCCATGGAAGCGCTGTCTTTAGACCATATCCGTCCGCTGGGCATGCTGGGCGCGCGCTGCGCCCTGTCTGCCGCCCGGCTTGAAGGGCCGGAATACCGGCCTGACGCCATTTTCACCGCCGACCAGGCCGGATGGCCCGGGGACTGGGAGGGCCGCGCCATTCTCGGGCAATGCCTGATCTGCCGCGTCACCGGAAAAACGCCCAGCTATCTTGAGGAAATCCTTCAGGCGCTTGGCGCCCGGTTCAACGCCCGGGGCTATCTGGGGCCCATCCTGCCCGAGGGAGAATTTGACGAGCAGCAGCTGTCCGGCCATAGCTGGCTGCTGCGCGGCCTGTGCGAGGCCTATGAGCAGGCGGGCGATCCCCATCTGCTGGCCATGATACGCCGGATTGTGGAGGCCCTTTTCCTCCCAGCCCAGGCCGCCTATGACCGCTATCCGCTGGATCGCCGCGATCATGTCGTTTCCGGCGCCGAAGCGGGCAGGGTAGCCGCCCGCAGCGGCTGCTGGCATATCTCCACGGATACAGGCTGCGCCTTTATCCCCCTGGACGGCGTCAGCCATGCCTACCGCCTTCTGAAGGATCCCGCCATAGCCGGCCTGCTCCGAGCTATGATCGGCCGGTACCTCCAGCTGGATTTCACCGCCCTGATGGTTCAGACCCACGCCACGCTCACCGGCTGCCGGGGCCTGCTGCGCTTCGCCATGGATACCAGCGACGCCAGCCTGCTGCAGGAGGCCCGGCGCATTTTTGACCTTTACTGCCGCGAGGGCATGACCGCCCACTATGCCAACTATAACTGGTTCGGCCGTCCCCAGTGGACCGAACCCTGCGCGGTCATCGACAGCTATATGCTGGCCATGCAGCTCTACGCGGCGACCGGCTGCCCGGACTACCTGGAAACGGCCCGGATGATCGGCTTCAACGGCCTTTTCCGGGGCCAGCGGGCCAACGGCGGCTTCGGCACCGATTCCTGCCCGGGCCCCTCCGGCGGTTCCGCCTGGGATCTAGCCATGAGCCTCTATGAGGCGCCCTGGTGCTGCACCATGCGCGGCGGCGAAGGGCTTGCCCGTATGGCCCAGTACAGCGTGATGACCGAGGGCAACCGCGCCGTCTTCACGCAGCTTTTGGCCTGCCAGGGCCAAGCCCGGCTGGAGGGCGGCGGCTTGGAATTCACGCTGATCAGCCAGCTTCCCGCCGAAGGCAGGCTTTCGCTTTCCATCGCCTCCTGCCCGGCCGGCTGCACCGTCGACCTGGCCCTGCCCGCCTGGGCCGGTCCGGTCACCCTGAACGGCGCGCCTATCCAACCGGAAGGCGGCTTTGTGCGTCTCTATCCCGAGCCCGGCGGGCGTTATGAGCTTGCCTTCCCCATCCCGCTGCGCCGCCAGGGCGTACCCGGCCGCCACAACGGCCAAGGGCAGCTTATCCTCCATGGCGACCTGATTCTTGGCGCAGACGCCTGCCCCCAGGGCGCTCGCCTCGCCCTGGGCGGCGGCCGCTACCAGGCCGGACCGGCCCGGCTGGCCCCCATCGCGGACGCCTGGCTTCTCAGCCCCGAGCAGCTGGCCGGGCAAAAACTGCAAATCATTTTCCCCTAAGCCTACCCGCCCCGGCCGCCGGCGCCTTCCCCGCGCGCCCCGCAGGCCAAGCGCCCCATCCTACCAGCAAAAGGAGAAAACCGATGTCAGAGCAATTCATCCCGGGCATCCGGCCCCTGCAGCAGTTCATGGAGGACGGTTCCTTTCTCATGCCGGAGATTCCCGCCGTATACCGCGTAGCCCAGGCCCTGGGCGCGCCGGAGGCCTTCGATTATGATTATCTGCTGAGCCTGTCCGGCATGGCCGTCCGCCTGGCCTGGCAGCCCGGTTGGGCCGAATACGCCCAGCTGCCCAATCAGGGCGTGTTCTATAACCAAGACGGCCGGGACATCGTCGAAATTGCGCTGGAGCGCATAGGGGCAAGGTATGTCCGCAAGGCCCTGGCTGACGTGGGGCCGGACACGGCAAAGCGGGACATACAGGCCTCGATCGGCCGGGGTGTACCCGTACTGATCCAGGAGCCCTGCGTATATGCAGCGGTGCTGGGGTATCGGGGGGATACGCTGTACGGCGTCTCCACCTTCGCCGAAGCGGACAAGCGCCTCGCTCCCTATGGCTACAATGCCTTTGATACCTGGCAGGATGAAACAAAGTCCTATCTTTTGATCGAATCCTTTACCCCCAGGCCCATGGATGAAGCGCTGCTTCGGGAGGTTCTTCAAACGGCGGTCCACCAGGCGCGCACCGCCCGCCTGGCCTGCCTGGGCGGCGCGGCGCTGGGTGTCTCCGCCTTCGATGCGCTGGCCGAATTGCTGGTATGGGACGAAGGCTTCGCGCCCCTCGCCCCTGGCAGCCGCTATGAGGGCGAGCTCTCCTTCCCCTACCGGCGTCCCGGCGGCTACTACCGCACCGACGGAGCCCGGACGCTGGATCAGCGGTTCTGGGCAGGCTACTGCGACTTTTTATGCATGCTCAACGGCTATGAAAACTTTTCACGCTTTCTTACGCGGTATGCCGGCGTCCGGCCCGGCTGGACCGAGCCGCTGCTGGAAGCGGCGGACGATTATCTCCATGCCTGTGAATCTTCCGGCGCGCTGTGGCGATATGTAACGCCCGATGCCGGGGGCGCCGCGCGGTTCAAGGAACCGGAGGTCCGCTACGCCTTTGCGGCCCATATGCTGCGCGCTAAAATATACACGCTCCGCGCTGTCGAGCTGCTGGAGCAATGCCTGGCCGAAGCATAGCACGGGCCAAAAAAGGGCAGGGTCCCATCCCCTGAGGGGGTGATGGAACCCTGCCCTTTTTCTTTCGCATACAATCCGTCAGCTCTGTTCCTTCTTCAGCCGCGTGAGGATGTAGCCCTCCAGGTTATCCCGCTCGGAGATACGGATGGCCTCCGCCTGCATCTTGTCCATGAAGGCCGCCAGAATCACCGTACCGCCGATGATGATATCGGCCCGCTTGGGCGACAGCCCCGGCAGCGCCTTGCGCTGCTCCAGGGTAAGGCCGCATAGCTGTTCCAGCATTTCGCCCACCCGGCGGCGGGTCAGCCTGTAGCCATGCACCTTTTCCGGGTCATATTCCGCCAGCTGCTGATCCATGGCGGCCAGGGTTGTGCAGGTTCCCCCCACGCCGTAATAGGTAATCTGCGACAGGGAGCCCGCGCTCTCCATCAGGTCCTTCAGTTCGCTTTTCATCACGTTGCCGGCCCACTGCTGCATTGCCGTCAGCGTCAGCGGGTCGGCCACATCGCCCAGCGGATAGCGTTCCGCCGCCCGCACAGCCCCCAGCCGCAGCGAGGCGGACACCAGCGGCACATCGTCAAAGCCCAACACCACGTCGGTGGAGCCGCCGCCGATATCCACCGTGCAGCGTGCGCCGCTGCCGGGTACGCCGGCAAAGCTCACCTGAGCCTCTACCTCCCCTGGCAGCACATCCACCAAGAGCTGCGTTTTCCGATGCGTTTTACGGATAAAGTGATCCTTGTTTTCCGCTTCGCGCACCGCCGCCGTCGCATAGCACATGACCCGCTGCGCGCCCATCTCCACCGCCTTTTCCTTCAGCTCCTCAATGGCCTCGATCGTGCGGTCGATGGCTTCGTCCCCCAGCTGCCCGGTGGCAGAAAGCCCCTCGCCAATCCGCGTGGTCATAATGTGCTTATACAGCGGGATCAGTTCGCCCTGGGGTGAGATCTCGCAAACCAGCAGGCGCACAGAATTGGTCCCTACGTCAATGGCTGCGATTTTATAGGCTTGCTGCATGCTATGCGCCTCCTGTTATCCTTCGGTTTATGGCTCTGCGCCCTCAATAATCCGTATTTCGCCGGGGAAAACCCATCCCAGCAGCTGCCGCGCCATGCGGATTATGTATTCGTCCGTCTGCGACAGCTCAATCTGCTTTTCCAGCGCGTCGTTGCGCTGTTCAATCTCGTCCAGCTGCTCCTGCGCAGCCTGCCGGTCCGCCTCCAGGGCGTTAAGCTGCTTCATGCTGGAAGCCAGCTCCCAGCCCAGCAGCAAAAGGAAAACAAGGCAGGCGGCAATGCTCCAGCGCAGCCAGGCCCGCCGCTTGGGGGATTTCGCCATGGATACGCCTCCTTCTGATCGATGGTTGAGGCTATTATAGCAGACTACCCCCCATCCCGCAAGCGACGGCGCTTTACCCAACGCGCCAATCCCTCCGCCAGCGCCTGCGGCCCCCAGCGGAAGAGCAGCATACCCGCCAGCATAGCCAGCGCCATGAAGGGCCGGAAGCTCCCCTCCGTCCCCTGCCACAGCGCCCGGGCCAGCAGCAGGATCAGCGCCGCGCCGGCCAGGGCGTCGGCCGCCATCCAGCACCATCGCCGGGTATGGCGCCTGATCCAGGTAGCCGCCATCATGACCGCACCGCCCCAAAGGCCGGCAATCAGCCCATACATCACAGCCTGCCAGCCATAGGCCGACCAGTACATCATGAGCGGAACAGACGGCTGAAGAGCCCGCCCTCCTGGACAATGCTGTCGGTATAGGCGATACCGGCGATTTCCCCCTCCACCACCAGCTGCCCTTCCTCCAGGGACAGGTGGCTAATATGCAGGTCCTTGCCGGTAATGGTCACATAGCCCGCCTCGGTGATAAGGTTCACCTCGGCCTCGTTGAAGCTGTCGACGTCATCCACTCCGGTTAGAACAGCCTTGGCGCGGTTATCCAGCTGTACCGTGTGCAACCTTCCCCGGGTGATCGAACGGGTTTCTTCTTTCATGACTTGTCCCTCCGAAGCCTTTCATTGATAGGATAGCTTATGCGGCGGGAGGGGCGATCATGTCAATCCATCAGGTATTGGGCCAGAAAATCATAGCTTATCCGCCCGGAGATCTGATGGTCCCCGTCAAAGGCGTCCATGGCAAGCCGCTCCGGGCAGCCCAGCATGCGGTAAGCCTGCTCCAGCTGGCGGTAGCAGGCCTCAGAGGCCGCAAAGGGGAAGATGGGATCCTGCCGCCCACATTCCATGACAAGGGGACGGGGTGCGATCAGGCAGGCCAGGTCCGGCAGCTCCGCCGTCTGCATGATGCCATAGAGATAGTTGTCCACGCAGTGGAATACGTTCAGCACGCTGCCGGCAAAGGTATTGAAATAACCCGATACGCATATGGCCCGGATCCGATCATCCACCATGGCGGCAAAGCCGGCGGCCAGGCCGCCGCCGGAGATGCCCATGGCGCCCATGCGTCCCGCATCCACAAAGGGCAGCGTCGCCAGATAGTCCAGGCACCGTTTCACGTCGAACACCCGCATGCCGGCCATGGTTTGCCCGTACATCCACAGCGCCGTGGAAATCTGGTGACAGGCGCTGTGGTTCAGCGGCTTGGCCTCGTCCCCCTCCCAGCGCCGCTGGCCGAAGCCCAGCAGCTCCGGCACGATCACCACAAATCCCCGGCGGCAAAGGGCCTCGGGAAAGCGCTTCTGGTAGCCGGCATCGGCCGCCGGCCGCCCGGCCTCGTCCAGCCCCATGGCTTCCCGCATCCCGCTGCCATGGCCCGGCACGGCGACCACCGCGGCCCGGCGTTCTCCCGGGCCGATGCCCTCGGGGATCAGCACATAGCAGGGCATGACCAGTCCCTCGGTTTCGGTCAGCTCGACCGTCAGCCGGCGGTAACCGGGCATTTCCGCCTCCTCCAGCACCCTCGGCTCCAGGGCGGCCGGCTCCGGCATCGGCCCCAGCGCCCGGATAAAGGCCTCCCGCAGCGCCCGCTGCCGGCTGAGCCATGCCCCGCGATCGCCGGTATCCCCAAGGGAGAGGGCCGGCCGCTGTTGCTCCCGCAGCCGGTTCAGATATCCGTTTACCGTATACTTCGCCATTTGTTGTCCCGCCTATCGCTTGATGTCCTGGAACCCCTCGGTTTCGGCCAGGGGAAGGATCTCCTCCGCCGAAGCCATGTTGTAATCGCCCACCATGGTCTGCTCCAGCGCCGATGCAGCCAGGGCGTAATTGACCGTAAACTGCGGGCCGCGGCCTGAGCGCAGCCCATAAATCAGGCCCGCGGCAAAGGCGTCCCCGGTTCCCACAATATCCACCGTGTGCAGCTCATAATGCTGGGAATCATACACCGCGCCGTCGGCATACAGAAGGGCCGACCAGCCCTTGTCAATGACAGAACGGGACTCGCGCTGCATCATGGCGGAGGTGGCGATCCCATAGCGCGAATGGATCGCCTCGGCGGCGGCCCTGGAGGCCTCCCGCATCCCCATGGGCGGAAGCTGGATATCCAGCACGTCGTCGGCGTCCTCCGAGGTACCCAGCACCACATCCACATACTCCATCAAGGGGATCATAACGCGCCGGCATTCCTCCACCGTCCAGAGCTTGGCCCGGTAATTCAGATCGCAGGATACGGTAATCCCCAGCTTTTTCGCCGTTTTCAGCGCCTGCAGGGTAGCTTCGGCGCAGCCCTGGCCCAGGGCGGGCGTGATGCCCGAGAAATGGAACCAATCCGCGTCTGCGAGAATCGCCGCCCAGTCGAACATCTCCGGCTCCGCCTCGGCCATGGCGGAACCGGCCCGGTCATAGATCACGTTGGAGGCCCGCAGGGCCGCGCCCTGCTCCAGATAATACAGGCCCAGCCGCTTTCCGCCCCACACCACGTCGCGGGTATCCACACCCCAGTGGCGCAGCGCGTTGCGGGCCGCCTCGCCCAGCGGGTTTTCCGGCAGCCGTGTGATGTATTTCGTCTGGCAGCCCATCTGCGCCAGAGAGATCAGCACGTTCGCCTCGCTGCCGGCATACACGGCGTCAAAGCCCGTCGCCTGGATCAGCCGCTGATATCCCGGCGGCGAGAGGCGCATCAGCATTTCCCCAAAGGCAACAATTGTATCACGCATCCTTATTTTCCTCCTATGCTCTTGCCTGGGCCACCGCTTCGATAAAGGCCCGTGCGCACTGGGTAACGGCCGCAAAATCCCCCGTCCTGGCCCCTGCCACCAGCGACGAACCGGCGCCAAGGGCGACCGCGCCGGCCCGGATCCACTCGCCGGCGTTATCCACCGATACGCCGCCTGTCGGCATGATCTTCGCCTGGGGCAGCGGCCCGTGGATGGCCTTGATGACCTTCGGGCCGTATAATTCTCCGGGAAATACTTTGATTATATCGGCCCCAGCCTCCATCGCCTCCACCACCTCGCGGATGGTCATGGCACCGGGCATGCTGGCGATCCGGTACCGGTTGCACAGGCGCACGGTCTCCACGTTCAGGCTGGGCGACACCACATACTGCGCGCCGGACAGGATGGCGATGCGTGCCGTCTCCGGATCCAGCACCGTACCTGCGCCGATCAACATAGCGCCGTCGGTATAGCGGGCCGCCAGCTGCTCGATCACCCGGTGCGCGCCGGGTACCGTAAAGGTAATCTCCATGGCTTCCACGCCGCCGGCCAGGCAGGCCTCGGCAATGCGCACCGCCTCCTCCGCGTCCTTGGCGCGCACGACAGCCACCACGCCCCTGCGCTCAATGCGTCCAATCACTTGCTCTTTATCCATCATGATCCCTGCGCCTCCTTTTGCTAGTTCGATCATACAATACTTGCCGCCGGATTTCTATGGTCAAATTTGCCCTGTCTGCGCCTTTGCCCCAAGACGCAAAAAAAGAGCCTGTATCAGGCTCTTTTTTCCACTGTTTTTATTCGGCCCCGCCGTAAAGGCAGTTGATGACGCCGTCGCAAAGCGCGTCAAGGATGGCGGTCATCGCAATCGAAGAGGCGTTGCCCACCTGGTCGGTGATATCGACCTCTTTGACCACCATGATCCGCAGCAGCAGGTCGCATTTCATCCCCAGCATGGAGGCCGGGTTTTGGGTGACGCCCAGAACGGTCACGCCCTTATCCCGCGCAGGTTCAATCAGCTGCACCAGCTCTTCGGTGGAGCCCCCCTTGGACACCAGCACCAGCATATCGCCGGCCTTCAGCAGCCCCAGCGTGGCGTGCTTACCCTCGCCCACGCCCAGGAAGATGGCGGGAATATCGGTGGAGCACAGGTTATGCACCATTTTACGCGCCGCGATGCCCGACGCGCCCTTGCCGATCACCAGGATACGGCCGCCCTTGCGCACCACCTCTGCCATGCGGCGGACGATTTGGCAAAAGGCGTCCGGGTTCACGACCTCAGCCATCCGTTTCACCGTATAGGCCTCCATTTTCCAAAGCTGGCTGGCCTTCTCGAAAATCCCTTGACTCATTGCAGATCCTCCTTGGAGCTTGGCCACAGCCGGCGGCCTCACCCCGTATTGGCATGATTATAACATCCCCGCCGCTGACCTACAACCCTTGAAATGGGCTTAAAAACCCCCGGATTTTTCCGCCAAATTGCCTAAGAATCATGGATTTTGCCTTGCCCTTGCCGCCTTAGGGCGGCTTGGCCGCGGTGATCCCCCGCATAGGCCCATCCCAACCGGTGCCCGCGTCCACCGCCTACAGCTTCCCGATTTTCTGCCCCTCCCGGGTATCCTCCACAGAGAAGCCCAGCGCCTGGATCTGGTCGCGGAGCCGGTCGGAGGCCGCCCAGTCCTTTTCCGCGCGGGCCTTGGCCCGCTCATCCGCCAGCCGGCGCACCTCCTCGGGGATCATGACCTTCTCCCGCTGGGCCACGCCCAGGATCGCACAGGCCGACTTCAGCGCCTCCAGCGCCCTGGCGGCCGATTGGCGGGTGATGCCGGCGGCAACCCGGATATTGATCTCGCGTATGAATTCAAAGATCGCGCCGATGGCATCGGCCGTGTTCAGATCGTCGTCCATCGCCTCGTCAAAATCCACGCCCAGCTTATCGATGAGGGCGGCCACCTCCGGAGAAACCGCTCCCTCCGCCTGGCGCTCCGCCGCGAAGGCCAGGTTGTCCCGGGCCGTCTCAATGCGGGCGAGGGCCGCGGCCGCCTGCCCGATCTGCTCGGCTGAGAAGTTCAGCGGGCTGCGGTACTGGGCGGACAAGAGGAAAAAGCGGACGGCTTCCAGGTCATATTGCTCGGCGATCTCCCGGACCGTAAAGAAATTCCCCAGGGATTTGCTCATCTTGACGTTGTTGACCTTGAGGTAGCCGTTGTGCATCCAATAGCGGGCAAAGGGCCTGCCTGTAAAGCCCTCCGACTGGGCCACCTCATTCTCATGATGGGGAAAGACAAGGTCCTGCCCCCCGCAGTGGATATCAAAGGTTTCGCCCAGGTATTTCATCGCCATGGCGGAGCATTCGATATGCCAGCCCGGCCGGCCCTTGCCCCAGGGCGAGCCCCAGGAGGGTTCTCCGGGCTTCTCCTTCTTCCACAGGGCAAAATCCATGGGATGCCGCTTGTTCTCGTCCACCTCAATGCGCGCTCCGGCCTCCAGGTCCTCCGTCACCTGGCCGGAAAGCTTGCCATAGCCCGCAAAGGCCTGCGTATCATAATAGACGCCGTCGGGCGCCGGATAGGCCAGGCCCTTATCCACCAGCCCCTTCACCAGGGCGATGATCTCCCGGATATGCTCGGTAGCCCGGGGCTGTACGGTCGCCGGGCGCACGTTCAGCCCTCCGGCATCCACCCAGTATTCCGCGATAAAGCGTTTGGCCAGGGCAGCCACCGTCGTCCCCTCATCCTTGGCGCGGTTGATCATCTTGTCGTCGATATCCGTAAAATTCTGCACAAAGGTCACCTCGTACCCCTTATGCTCCAGATACCGCCGCAGCGTATCGAATACCACCAGCGGCCGGGCGTTGCCGATATGGATATAATTGTATACCGTGGGGCCGCAGGCATAGATGCCGACCTTGCCCGGCGTAAGCGGTATGAATTCTTCCTTGGTCCGGGTTTGGGTGTTATAAATCTTCATGGCGTTCATCCTCCCTTTTGGCGTGACTGCGGTGCCGCAGCTCGTCGATTTCGCTTTGCAGCAGATTCATCCGGTCCTCCACAGGATCCGGCATATCGCCGTGATTGAGATCCACATCCTGCTGAATGCGGCGGCCGTAGCAGCGCACCACCGTGCCCGGGTTGCCCACCACGGTGCATCCGTCGGGTACATCCTTCAGCACAACGGACCCGGCGCCCACCTTGACGTGGTCGTTCAGCACGATGGGGCCCAGCACCTTGGCCCCGGCCCCCACGAGCACATGATCCCGCAGCGTCGGGTGCCGTTTGCCCGTGCCCTTCCCGGTGCCGCCCAGGGTTACCTGCTGGTACAGGGTGCAGCCCTGGCCGATTTCACAGGTTTCCCCCACCACCACGCCGGAGCCATGGTCAATAAACAGGCCCGGGCCGATGGTCGCTCCCGGGTGGATCTCAATGCCCGTCCAGAAGCGGGCCGACTGGCTGATCATGCGGGCCAGCAGCTTCAGATGATGGCGGTGCAGGATATGGGCGACCCGATACCAGAACATGGCATGGATGCTGGGGTAGCACAGCAGGACCTCCAGCCCGCTTCTCGCCGCCGGGTCCCGCTGCAGGATCGCCCGGAAATCCTCCCGGATCTCGTGAAAAAACATGGCCAACCTCCTTATTCAAATCAAAGCGCCCCGCCTCAAAAGAGACGGGGCGCCTGCCTCGTGGTTCCACTCTCGTTAGGCGGCATGGCCGCCTCGCTCGGCGGGGCTGTATCGGTCCCCTATCCGGGCAGGCATACTGGCTTTCGCGTTCCGCCCGCCGGGCTCCGCAGCGCACCTTCCCGCCTGGCCTGCCCGCAGCGCTTTCAGCCGGTGGCGCCGCGTCTCTTTGGCCCGCCCTTTAGCGGTACTCCTCTGCTTCCTCGCCCAAGTTTGCTCTATTATATCCCACATGCCGCCGGGATGCAAGGGGGGAGTTGCCTTTCCCTGCGGGCCTATTCGGCCTCCTCCGGCTTCTGCTCCAGGATCTGATCCCGGATCTGAACCAGGCTCCGCTGAAGCGCCGCAGCGGTGAAGGGCGTCTCCTCCTGCCAATCCAGCCACCCGGGGCAGGGCATATGGAGCGCGGCATACTGCGCCACCAGCGCGTCGCCCACGCCCAGCGCCTGGGCATAGGGCAGCATACGGAAAAAGTAAGCCTCCTTGCTCTCTCCCGGATGCCGGCCCGGGAACCGGTCCGGATCAGCCAGCGCGTCGCGGAAGCCCATCAGCTGGCAAAGCAGCTGGTGCCCATACCGGCTGCGCCGGCCCACAAAGGGCGCGATCAGCGCCGCAATCATACCGGCCGCCGTCATGGGCGCCGCCTGCCCCGCCAGGTAAATCGGGCTGGCCAGCATATTGACAACCAGCACCCCCAGCACTGCGTCGCACAGCAGGATCGCCGCCGCCACCAACCCGTTCCGCCGCCGGGAACGCACCGGATAATACCGCTGCAGCCACCCGGACATCCAGGCGGCCACCACCGCCGGTATCACGGCGCCAATCGCCAGGGGGGCAATCCCGTAGGCGTTCATCCCCCGCTGGCGCCCGGCCATGATCGCGGCCAGCAGCAGGCACCCCGCGCCCATCAGCCACACAGCCATCGCAACCGTTGCCGAGCGCCCGTCGGACATTCGCCTTTTGCCGGTGGTAAAGCAGTCCTCCGCGCCCTTTTGCAGAATCAGCGTGGCGGCCAGGATATCCCCATGATGCTCCGCAGGCTTCACCTGCCGCCGCTTTCCCGCCTGAAAAAGGCGGTCCCAAGCCTCCCGCTCATAGGGATAAGCATCCTCGCCCGGGCGCTCGCCCCGAATCAGCGTCCACGCGCCGGCGGCCAGGGACAGGCGCACATGCCCCCGGGCCGCCCAATCAAAAAGCTGCGCGCCCAAATCCTCTCCCGATACGATTCCATCCACCGCCATGCCCACCTGCAGCGCCGACAGCCCATCGGGAATATCATCCACCTCAACCGCTTCCAGGCGGCTATCCCGGCCAAAAAACACATAGGCCAGCACGGCGAGCAGGACAACCAGCAAGGCGCCGGCCAGCGACCATTGCCACATGGCCCGCATGGCCTGCACGGGAATATCCATCAGATCAAATACCATCTGTATCGTGATCGTTCACACCGCCCTTTCCGCCGCTCCGGCAGGTTCCTCGCGTCAACCGCACCACCATTATTGTATCACCTGCGCTGCCGGGGCGCTACCTTGAATAAATAAGAATAATGTGTAAATTTATCGCTTTGACCTCCCGGCACCTTGAAGATGGCCGGCTGAAATGATAGAATAGCTTTATAATATGCAACGGAGGGACATGAAAGGATGAAGAAAAGACTGGCGGCCGGCTTCGCAGCGGCGTTCATGCTGGCCGTTACCCTGATGCTGAGCGGATGCTTCAACGAGCTTCTGTACGGCACCTGGCGGCTGAGCTATACCGCCGACGAATATGGGAAAAACCGCGTGGAATACATGATTCCCGTTACCCTGGATATTCGCAGCAACGGTGAGGTTTACATGCTCGCGGGCTCCAAGCAGTCGCTGTTTGCGACCTTTACCCGCAATAAAAACCTGTTCACCCTCAAGCTGGCCAACCCCAGCTCCACCGGCGCCAGCACGATCACCGGCTCCTGGGTCATCGTCGAGGGCGACGAGGCCACGGAGCTTCAGCTGTATCTGGACGATAAGCCTGTAAGCTATATCCTGCAGCGCACCACCCTTTCCTCCACGACACCGGCCGCTGAATAGTTCAATGCAGGCAGGATCCGCGTAAAGCGGGTCCTTTTTTTGTCCATGTTCCCTGCCGCCTCGCGCAAAAAAGGGCTCCCGAAGGAGCCCCAAGGATCATCGTGTCCCACAGTGCCGTTGCGCCAATTATAAACCTGCCAAGCTAGCAGGTGGGTGCCCTGCCTCAGCTTGCTGCCTTCCCCGGCACTTTCATCCAGCAAGGGATGAAACAAAGGGGGCTTGACATCTGCCTATGGACCCGGACTCCCGTTTAAGATATGTAGGTTTTAATTAAAACGCAACGCACACAGCAGGAACCTTTTTGTATGGTGGGGTTAATTGGGCTCGAACCAACGACCTTCACGATGTCAACGTGACGCTCTAGCCTGCTGAGCTATAACCCCATACAGCGCGGTGGCAAAATCTATTATACATTTTTTCTCCGTAAAATCAAGCCCCAATTTTATCTTCCTGCAAGAATTGATTTTTTTCCAAAACCCCTCTATAATGAAGCTGACTGTTTACCCCTTTTCGTACCGTGCTTCAGCCGCCGCCTGCCGGGGGCGTTTCATAGATTAAAGAGGAGGATCTGCCAATGCCCGAACTTACTACGGTTTCCATTTCCCTTGCCAGCATGGAGCAGGCCAAGCAATTTGTCGCGATCGCCAGCCGTTTTCCCTTTGAAATGGACCTTCGTTCCGGGCGCTATGTGGTGGACGCCAAATCCATCCTGGGCATTCTCAGCCTGGGGAACCGGGCCAATATCCTCCTGGACGTCTATGCCAGCGAATGCGGGGATTTCCTCGAAGCGATTGCCGCCTTCCGGACCGATGGCCCGAAGGCGTAAGGAGCGCAGCCTTGCTTCATCACAAGGAAAACCTGACCGAAAACAAGCTTCTGCTGCTTTACGCCCTCTATAAGATACGCCAGCAGATGACGATGGATCAGCTGACGGTTATGTGCGCCGATTTGGACCTCATGTATTATTTTGACATGTGCCAGCACCTGGTGGAGCTGGCTGAGGACGGCCTCATCCGCATCCGCACCCAGGACAACCTGACCTTCCACGAGATCACCCCGGCCGGCCTGGAGATGGTCGGCCTTTTCAAAAGGCAGCTTTCCCCCGCCCTGCGGGAGAAGATGGACCGCTATCTTATGGAGCGCCGCCGGGCCTTTCAGCAGCAGATGGAAGTCACCGCCTCCTATACGGAGGATTCCCCGGCGGAATTCCCGGTCACGCTCCGTATCCGGGAAAATGCGGTGGAGCTTTTCCATATGGAGCTCTCGGTGCCGACCTCGGCCATGGCCGCCCAGCTGTGCCGCGCTTTCCGGCGGGACGGGCCCGCCATTTATGCCGATCTTATCAAACGCCTGACTGAAAACGAACCCAAGGAGGACTGACATACATGTTTCATTACAAGACATCGGGGACCTGCAGCAGCGCCATCGATTTTGAGGTCAAGGACAACATCGTCACGCAGGTTAAATTTACCAACGGCTGCCGGGGCAATACCGCCGGCGTGGCCAGCCTCTGCGTCGGTATGACGCCGCAGCAGATCATTGACCGCTGTAAGGGGATCCAGTGCCGGGGAGGTACCAGCTGTCCCGATCAGCTGGCCCGGGCCATGCAGGCCTATCTGGACGGCCAGAAGCAGGCGTAGCGCCCTTGATAGGGCAACAGGCCCGTTGCACAGCTATTCGCAAGCTGGCCATGCTGCGTTTTAGGGCAGATATCGAATAAGGCAACGTATACTGCGAGGCTCGCTCTATACGTTGCCTTACGTTTATTATGGATGCCATCACAGGCTTCCCGTTGGAGCCTATACCCACTAAATTGCGGCAAATCGTGACCTATACCTATGATATGCAATAGACGGAAGTGGTGGGAAATGACAAGCTTTGAAATGATCAAATATCATGGACAGACATACCCGTCGTATGTTCCGCTCCGCATTGAAGAAATTGCTGCTCATTTTGATGTGAAGAGAATCGGCGGTCAATTAGACTTCTCCCTCCATACTGAATATAGCTATGGTAAAAGGAACCTTGACAGCGCCCTAATGAATGGCTTACCGGCAATCAAAATGGCCAACAAGGATGGGGTTCCTCAGCTATGGAAGAATGAGGATTGGGCCTCACAATTCGCAAAGTTTATTGTTGAGCTTGTGGGGTGCAAAACCCAACCGAGAATCATTGAAATCCATCCTCCGTTCAACGACTATACGGACCTGGAAACCTTTGCAAAGAACTATGCTATATTTGAAGCTATAATAAAGGTTTATTTTCCGGAAGTAGAAATACTCATAGAAAACCGTTGCGGTTCTGTTTATCACGGCGGGAAATTCCTATTGTCAAAGACTAAGGATATCTTCAAGCTGGCCGAACTTATACAAGCAAAGGGATTAAGCCTTAAAATGGCATATGACGTACCCCAGATTTTTACAGCGCATAATGCCAAAACAGAAAAGCAGTTTATCCGTTTATTAGAAGAAGCCAAGAACATCCGATGGTTTATTGGTGGCGTCCATCTGTGGGGTAAACGGATATCAGAGAGCGGACGTAAAGTTGCTCATTGCGGAGACCTGAATACCTATTTTGGAGATTCCGCCATCAAGGATTCTTTTCTCCGGGCATTCAAAGCATGTTTTGATGATGGAGTCACAAGAAAGATGGTGCTTGAGGTCAATAGCGGTAATGATGATCTGACTTCCATTGTCAATGACCTTCAGAGCGCCGGCATCCAATTCATATAAGGAAAGCGTGGCTTTCTGTTGCATCCAGGTTTGCAATTGGACAGATTTGGAATACCCGTGATGTTATCGGCATCTTCAAATGAATCTTTTGGGATACCGCTACTATAAGGCGGATGATTGATATGCCTGCAAAAGGCTTTCTAGGAAGTGCTGATACCGCCATATTGGCCAGGATGGCCACAATCCATCTTTTCTGCCGCTGGCAGCAGCAAGGGCAGGCAATGGACAAAGCATCCCGGGAAGGTTTCATATTTGTTAAGTCATCCGGCATAGCTTTTCAGCCATATCGCGATGCGCAAAATGAATGCAGCGGCTTACGGAGGCTTATCCTGGGAGTGGGAAGCCTTTTCATCATGCAGGCTGCCCGCTACATTCCGCCCCACAAAAAAGGCCGGAGGAATCCTCCGGCCTTTGCCCTTTTGCTTTATTTTTCGGCTACCACGGTGCTCCAGCCGTGCACATCGTTGCCCCGGCCATACTGGATCTCCGTCAGCTTCTCGTAGAGCTCCGCGGCCACGGGGCCGGTCTTGCCGCCGTGAATCTCGATGATGTTGCCGTCCCAGTTCAGCTCGCCCACCGGGGAGATAACCGCCGCGGTACCGGAACCAAAGACCTCCAGCAGCTCGCCCTTGGCGTGGGCCTCGTATACCTCGTCAATGGACACGCGGCGCTCCTCGCAGGGGATCCCCAGCTCCTTGGCCATCTTGATGACCGAATCCCGGGTGATGCCCGGCAGGATCGAACCGTTCAGCGCCGGCGTGACCAGGCCGCTCTTGAAGAGGAAGAAGATGTTCATGCTGCCCACCTCTTCCACATATTTGTGCTCCACGCCGTCCAGCCACAGCACCTGGGTATAGCCCTTCTCTTTGGCAATTTCCCCAGCCAGCAGGCTCATGGCGTAGTTGCAGGCCGCCTTGGTGAAGCCCGTACCGCCCTTCACGGCGCGGACGTATTCATCCTCGATATAGATCCGCACCGGGTTGAAGCCCTCCGGATAGTAGGGGCCCACCGGAGAGAGGATGATATAGAACAGGTAGGTGCTGGAAGCCTTCACGCCCAGATAGGGATCCATAGCGATGATGGTCGGGCGGATATAGAGGCTGGTGCCCGGCGCGCTGGGGATCCAGTCCTTTTCCATGACCAGCAGCTTCTGGAGCGCCTCCATGCAGAAATCCACATCGATCTCCGGGATACGCATACGGGCCGCCGAGCGGTTCATGCGCTCAAAGTTGTCCCGGACGCGGAACAGGCGGATCTCGCCGTTATCGCCCTTATAGGCCTTCAGGCCCTCAAAGATCGCCTGGCCATAATGCAGCACCATGCAGGAGGGATCCATCTGGATGCTGCCGTAGGGCTCGATCTTCGCGTCAAACCAGCCCTTGCCGCTTTCGTATTTCATGGTAAACATGTGATCGGTAAAATGCTTGCCAAACGAAAGCTTAGCCGGGTCGGTGATCTTCTCCTTGGGGTGATCGGTACGCTGAATTTGAATGTTCATCTGATGATACTACCGTCCTTCCTATAAGCTTACCTTCCGGGACGAATCCCAAAAGGAAAATATCTCCTCCGTTACCTCGTAAAGCGCCTTGCCGTTTGTAATATTGCCGACCAAGCCCTCAAAGGCGGCCCTGTCCGCCGCGCGGACCAGCACCGTCATGGTAACGTCCATACCAAACTCTACCTGCTCCAGCCGGTGGGGGGAATGGGCCAGTTCATACTCCATTTTCCCCTGCAGGCTGTAATCAAAAACGACCTGATAGCGCAGGCTTCTCTCCGCCAGGCCCGGCTGCGCCGCATCGATGGCGGCAATAGCGGCCGATCCGAAGGCCCGGGCCAGCCCGCCTGCGCCTAGCTTAATGCCCCCAAAATAGCGCACCACCGCGCAGCCGCAGCCGATAAGGCCGCGCTTGCGGATCGCGTCCAGGATGGGCATACCGCCCACCGGCTCGTGATCGTCATAAAAGCGCTGCAGCTGGCCCGACGCGCCGCAGACATACCCATAGCACAGGCTGCTGGCATCGGGAAATTCGGCCCGCACCCGATCCAGGGCCGCCTTGGCCTCTGCCTCGGAAAAGGCGGGAAAGGCGATGCCGATGAACCGGCTTTTCTGGATCGTTTCCTCATAGCGCCCCTCGCCGCGCACGGTGCGGTAGCTCTCCGCCTGCGGGCGTTCCATTTAGCCCTCCACGAGGAAGCGGTGATACCCCTTCTTGCCCTTCTTCAGCATAATAGTACCCGTATCGTCGGGCTGGGCCTTGGCGTCAGGATCGTCCACCGGCGCATCGTTCATCTGGACGGCGCCCTGGGCGATCAGCCGGCGGCCCTCGCCGTTGGACTTGGTCAGGCCGCACTGGGCGAGCAGCTCCACCACGCGGCCATGCTCCTCCAGCTGCGCCCGGGTGATGGTGGTGGTGGGCATGTTGTTGCGGTCGCCCTTCCCCGAAAAGAGGGCTTCGGCCGCCTCCATGGCCTGGCGGGCCTTTTCCTCGCCATGGACCATTTTCGTAATCTCAAAGGCCAGCACGCGCTTGGACTCGTTGATCCGCTCGTCGCGGTAGCCGCCCAGGCGGCGCACCTCGTCCATCGGCAGGAAGGTGAGCAGCGCCAGGCAGCGCTCCACGTCGGCGTCGTCCACGTTGCGCCAGTATTGGTAGAAATCATAGGGGGATACGCGGTTCTCATCCAGCCACAGCGCGCCGCCCACCGTTTTCCCCATCTTCTGCCCCTGGGAATTGAGCAGCAGCTGGCAGGTCAGGGCGAAGGCGGGCTTTTTCTCCTTGCGGCGGATAAGGTCGGCGCCGGAGAGCATGTTGCTCCACTGGTCGTCGCCGCCCACCTGCAGGCTGCAGCCATATTTCTGATTGAGCACCAGGAAATCGTAGCTCTGCATCAGCATATAGTTGAATTCCAGGAAGGAGAGCCCCTTCTCCATGCGGTTTTTGTAGCATTCGGCCGTCAGCATGCGGTTGACCGAAAAATGCACGCCCACCTCCCGCAGGAAATCCACATAGTTCAGCTTCAAGAGCCAATCGGCGTTATCGGCGATCATCGCGGCGTTGGGCAGGCTGGGGTCAAAATTCAGGAAGCGCGAGAGCTGCTTCTGGATGCAGGCCACGTTATGGGCCACGTCCTCCCGGGTCAGCATCTTGCGCATGTCGGTACGGCCCGAGGGGTCGCCCACCATGCCCGTCCCTCCGCCTACCAGGGCGATGGGCCGGTGGCCGGCCCGCTGCAGGTGGGTCATCACCATCACCGGTATATAGTGCCCGATATGCAGGCTGTCGGCGGTGGGGTCAAAGCCGACGTAAAAGGTCACGCGCTCCTTCCCCAGCGTCTGGTATAAATCCTCTTCAAAGGTAGTCTGCTTAATATATCCGCGCTCGCGCAGGACATCCATCACGTTGGCCATGCCGTTTCTTCCTCCCAACCGCTTGCAAACAAGGGTGTTTGTATCTGTTTTATTATACTCTTTTCGGCCAAATCGTCAATATCGTCCAACTTTTTTCCCCTTTGCGCCGGAGATAACACGAACAATTATAAAATTGCCATAGCGGGCAGGCAAATAATACCGCCTTTCCCTTTGACAGTAGAGAGAAAATATAATAAAATAAATAAAAGCATTCATGTTTCATTGTCATGATTGTCTAACTTCACGATCATGGCATGCAAGGAGGAGCCTATGAGATTCTCGCAGGGCGACGCGGTATTCGCTTACCTGTACGGGCAGGGAACCCAATACCGCGCTTACTATTCCATGGGCGCCCACTGCATACGGCGCAAGAAAAGCCAGGGCGTCTATTTCGCTACCTGGGCCCCCTTTGCCCAGTCTGTCAGCGTGGTGGGCGATTTTAACGGCTGGGATCCCGCGGCCCATCCCATGAACCATCTGGGCATTACCGGCCTTTGGGAGCTGTTCATTGAGAACCTGCCCGAGGGCGCGCTGTATAAATATGCTGTGGTGGGCGAGGACGGCGTAACCCGCCTGAAGGCTGACCCCTATGGATTTTCAAGCGAGCTGCGGCCCAATACCGCCTCCATCGTTTATGACCTGGGAAATTATGACTGGAAGGACGGCGATTATATGGCCCGCCTGCGGGCGTCAGGCGGCGATACGCCAGCACGCCGGCCGGTCAATATCTACGAGGTGCACCTGACAAGCTGGCTGGAGGCCTGCACCGACGAGGCCGGCATCGACCTGGGCCGCGTCGGCGCAAAGCTCGCCCAATACGCCAAGGATATGCATTACACCCATATCGAGCTGCTGCCCATCATGGAGCACCCGCTGGACGCTTCGTGGGGGTATCAGCTTGTTGGCTTTTATGCGGCCACGTCCCGCCTGGGCCGTCCGGCCGACGTCATGGCCTTTATCGACGCCTGCCATGCCCAGGGCATCGGCGTGATCCTGGACTGGGTGCCCGGCCACTTCTGCAAGGACGCTCCGGGCCTTTATGAATACGACGGTACGCCGCTATATGGCTGGGAGGATCACCCGCACTGGGGGACCCAGAAGTTCAACTTCGCCTACCGGCATGTGTGGAGCTTCCTTATCTCCAACGCTCTTTTCTGGGTCGATCTGTACCACGCCGACGGGCTTCGGATCGACGGCATGGCCAGCATGATCGACTTAAACTATGGCCGCGATACCCAGCGGCGCAACCGGGACGGCGGCACCGAGGACATCGAAGCCATCGAATTTCTGCGCAAGCTGAACGATACGCTGGTCAATGAATATCCTGGGGTGCTGCTCTTTGCCGAGGATTCCTCCACCCATCCCGGCGTGACCCGCCCGGTCTCCGAGGGCGGCCTGGGCTTCCATTTCAAGTGGAATATGGGCTGGATGAACGATACGCTGGAATACATGAAGCTGGATCCCATTTATCGCTCCTATCATCACGACAAGATGACCTTTGCCATGATGTACGCCTTCTCCGAGCGCTTTGTGCTCTCCCTCTCCCATGACGAGGTGGTGCATGGCAAGCTCTCCCTTATCGGCCGTATGCCCGGCGATTATGAGCAGAAGTTCGCCAACCTGCGCAACCTGCTCTGCTGGCAGATGTTCCACCCGGGGAAAAAGCTGCTCTTTATGGGCAGCGAGTTTGCCCAGTTCATCGAATGGCGCTTCAACGAGCCGCTGGAATGGTTCCTGCTGGACTATCCCATGCATGCCTGCATGCAGCGCTTTGTCCGCGACCTGAACGCTTTCTACCTGGAGCAGCCCGCCCTGTGGGCCCTGGACGATAGCTGGGAAGGCTTCCAGTGGATCGACGCCAACAACGCCGGATACAGCGTCTTTTCCTTCCGCCGCATCGACGAGGCGGGCCGCGAGCTTATCTGCGCGCTCAATATGACGCCAACGGACCATGAATACTTTTCCCTGGGCGTAACCAAGCCGGGCGTCTATGAGGAGGTCTTTAACTCCGGCCGCGCCCGCTATGGGGGACAGGGCCGCCGCAACCCGCCGGTGCAGGCCTATGCTGAGCTGTGCTTTGACCTGCCCTATAAGATCACCTTTCAGCTGCCGGGGCTTACCTCCCTCGTCTTTGCGCTGACGCAGCCGCAAACGCAAGCCATATCCGCGAAAAGCGAAGAAATAGAGGAACAAGAAAGGGAGCGAATCAACAATGCGCAAACGTGAATGTATCGCTATGCTGCTGGCCGGTGGCCAGGGCAGCCGACTGGGTGGGTTAACCACCAATATCGCCAAACCGGCGGTCGTCTTTGGCGGGAAATACCGTATGATCGATTTTACCCTGAGCAACTGCTCCAATTCCCACATCGACGTGGTAGGCGTCCTGACCCAGTACCGCCCCCTGATGCTGAATTCCTACATTGGCACAGGCTCGGCCTGGGCGCTGGATTCGGTGGACGGCGGCGTCACGATCCTGCCGCCCTATCAGAGCCGCGAGGGCTTCAACTGGTACAACAACACGGCGGCGGCTGTTTACCAGAATATCGAGTTTATCGATTTTTATAATCCCGACTATGTGCTGATCCTCTCCGGCGACCATATCTATAAGATGGACTATTCCAAAATGCTGGCCTATCACAAGATGAAGGGCGCCGATGTGACCATCTCGGTCTATCCCGTCCCCTGGGAGGAGGCCAACCGCTTCGGCATCATGGTATGCGACGAGGCCGGCCAGGTGCAGCGCTTTGAGGAAAAGCCCAAGGAGCCGATCTCCAACCTGGCCTCCATGGGGATTTATATCTTCAACTGGCAATACCTGAAGGACGCCCTGATCCGCGACCATGACGATCCGGATTCGGTCAACGATTTCGGCAAAAACATCATCCCCAAGGCCCTTGCCGAGGGGCGGCGGCTCTACGCCTACAGCTTTAACGGCTACTGGAAGGACGCGGGAACCATCCCCAGCTATTATGAGGCCAGCATGGAGCTGCTGGACGGCACCTGCAACCTGGATCTGGACGACCCCACCTTCCCGGTCTATTCCAAAAACCAGGTGACCAAGCCCCAGTATATTGGCCGCGAGGCCCATGTGACCGATTGCTATGTCTGCGACGGCTGCACGGTGCTGGGCGAGGCGGTTCATTCCGTCATCTCCAACGACGTCTATATTGGCCGCGACGCCAAGGTATACGATTCGATCATCCTGCACGGCGCCCGTATCGAGGATTCCGCCGAGGTTTATAACGCCATTATCGATGAAAACGTCGTCATCACCCGGGGGCGGCAGATCGGCCGTCCCGACGCGCAGCCCGGACAGGATATCTCGGTGGTCTCGCTGTCCGACGGGGCTGTTCAGTAAAAGGAGGGAACGAATATGAAACCGACTATGGGCATTATCCTCAACAATCCCAGCATCGACCTGGGCGCGCTTACGGAAATTCGTTCCGTCATCACCCTCCCCTTTGCCAGCCGCTACCGCCTCATCGATTTCGCCCTGTCCAACATGGTCAACAGCAAAATCGATAAGATCGGCGTATTCGCCTCCAACAAATACCGCTCGCTGATCGACCACATCGGTACCGGCCAGGAGTGGTCCATGGCCCGCAAGAGCCAGGACCTCATCATCCTTCAGGGCGGTGTGCCCAACTATATGGGGAACCGGACCACCCGCATCAACCTGGCGGATTTCTATGATAATTTCGGCCTCTTCAGCCGCAACACCTATTCCGACCTCGTCATCAGCGCCAGCAACATGGTCTGCAACATCGACCTGGCGCCCGTCATGCGCCAGCACACGGAGACGGACGCCGACGTAACCCTGGTGACCAAGCGGATTGTGTCGGCGCTGGATCAATCCGGCGACGATGTGGGCATCCAGGGCGGCGAGGGAAACCGCGTGGTCGGCCTTTCCGACAACAACAACCAGGGCTTTGACCGGGTGTATCTCGATATGATGATTATCCGCGGCAGCCTTCTCACCCGGGCTATCCGCGACTCGCTGACCACCCGCAGCTATGACCTGATCGACGTGATCGCCCGCTATATCGGCGAGCTGAAGGTGTATTTCTTCGATTATCCCGGCTATTTCCGGAAGATCAATTCCATCCAGAGCTATTATACGGCCAGCATGGATATGCTCAACCCGGTCATTACCAGCCGCCTTTTCAACCCGGAGCGCTGGATCAGCACCAAGATGAAGGATAACCCGCCCACCCGATATACCAAGAATGCCCAGGTCGTCAATTCCCTTGTGGCCAGCGGCTGCACCGTAGAGGGCTATCTCAACAGCTCGGTGATCTTCCGCCATAACAGCATCGGCACCGGGACCACCGTCAACGGCTCCATCATCATGGAGGATTGCAGCATCGGCCGCAATGTCATCCTGGAAAATGTCATCCTGGACCGGATGGTGACCATCTCCGACGATGTGGTGCTGCAGGGAACGCCGGAAAATCCCGTCGTATTGGGCAAGGGCGTCAAAATTTAGCCGTTTCTCCCAGAGTTAACTGAAAGGAGTGAAGGACATGCGCATCCTATTTGCAGCCTCGGAAGCCGCTCCCTATGCCAAAAGCGGCGGCCTGGGCGACGTGATTGGTTCCCTTCCCCAGGCGCTGAAACACGCCGGCCAGGATGTCTCGGTCATCCTCCCCCTATACAGCTTCATGCTGGACGTGGAAGGCGCGCCCAACGACCGGCTTCGGGCCCAGCGCACCCAATTCCGCGATCAGATGAAGCTGGTCGCCCATTTCACCGTTACCGTAGGCTGGCGTCATCAGGAGTGCCGCCTGTGCATGCTGACCGGTGCGGAGGGGATCCCCTTCTATTTCGTGGATAATCCCTACTACTTTGACCGGGACCAGCTCTACGGCTACTACGACGAGGCCGAGCGCTATATCTTTTTCTGCCAGTGCGTGCTGGCGGCCATTCCCTATATGGGCGGCGTGGATATCATCCACTGCCACGACTGGCAAACGGCGGCCATTCCGCTTCTTCTGCATTATAGCTATGCCGCGCAGCCGGCCTATCAGGCGATCCATACGGTTTTCACCATTCACAACCTGCGCTTCCAGGGGCGCTTTCCCGCCTCGGTGGTGCCGGATCTTCTGGGGCTGCCAGCCGGCCTGGCCCAAAGCGAAGAGCTGGAATTCTATGGCGACGTGAACCTCATGAAGGCCGCGCTGTATTTCTCCGACGCCATTACCACCGTTTCGCCCACCTATGCCCGGGAGATCCGGACCCTTTGGTATGGCGAGGGGCTGGATGGGGTGCTGAACCGCTTCTCCTATAAGCTGACCGGTATTGTCAACGGCCTGGATATGGACGCGGTCAATCCCGCCCGGGACGTGCACCTGGCCCACCCTTTCAGCGATTACGACGGCAAAATGGCCAACAAGCTGGCCTTCCAACATGAATATGCCCTGCCCGAGGGGACGGATAAGCTGATGATCGGCTTTATCTCCCGCCTGGATAATCAGAAAGGGCTGGATCTTATCGAGTGCGTCATCCGTGATGTGCTGCGGCTGGACGTGCAGTTCGTCCTGCTGGGAACCCAGGCTGCGGCGCCCGGAGAGCGCAAGACCCATGAGGATTTCTTCCGTCAGCTGGAGGGCGACTACCGCAGCCAGGTACGCTCCTTCATCCTGTTCGATGTAGCCCTGGCCCAGAAGATTTACGCCTCCTGCGATCTCTTCCTGATGCCCTCGGCCTTTGAGCCCTGCGGCCTGTCCCAGATGATGGCCATGCGCTACGGTGCGCTGCCCCTGGTGCGGGAAACCGGCGGCCTGAAGGATACCGTAGAGCCCTATAACCAGTTCACGCAGGAGGGTGACGGGTTCTCCTTCGACCATTATAACGCCCATGATATGCTCCACGTCATCGAATGGGCCTATGATGTCTATCACCATGACCGCCCCTCCTGGGAGGCTATGGCGCGGCGGGCTATGGCCAAGGATTTCAGCTGGCGACAGCCGGCATTGGCCTATATCGAGGTCTATGAAGGCCTCAAGACGCTGTAACCCTTCGATCCATACGGAGCGCGCGCCTTTTATAAGGCGCGCGCTTTTATCTACCGCCGTCTCCCTGCATGATTTTCCCTCCTTTCGCCCATCATAAGGAAAAAGGAGGGAATACCTTTGCTGGTGATCTGCCTGCGGGCGCTGATCCTCTACTTTGTCGTGCTCATCGTAACCCGGCTGATGGGCAAGCGGGAGTTGGGGCAGATGCAGCCCTTTGAGCTTGTCATTTCCATGCTGCTGGCTAACCTGGCCTCCGGTCCCATGGCCAATGTGGGGGTGCCGCTGTACACGGGGATCCTGGCGATCCTGTCGCTCCTGACGGTGCACGTGATGCTTTCCATCGTCATCCAAAAGAGCGCCCGGATCCGCAATACGGTCTGCGGGCAGCCCATCATCCTCATCTATAAGGGCCAGATTAACCTGGACGTCATGCGGCGTACGCGGTACAATTTCGCCGACCTGATGAGCCAGCTGCGCGCTTCGGGAATTTTCGACGCTTCCCAGGTGGAATACGCGGTGCTGGAGACCGATGGCAGCCTCAGCATCCTGGAGAAGTCCGAAGCCGCCGAACCGCCCCAGCCGCCGGAGGAGCCCTGTATGCCCTATCTGCTGGTGCTGGACGGCAAGATACAAAAAAACGCCCTGTCGCTGGCGGGTTATGACGCCGGCTGGCTGACACGGCAGCTGCAGCGGCAGGGATATGCCCGCCTCAAGGACGTAGCCTATGCTTCGGTTGACGAAAAGGGCGAATTGGCCGTTGTGGGCGCCATGCAGGGCGCGCCGGCCAGGGTGCGGCCATGAGGAGCTATCTTGTCCTGGCCGCCACCATTCTCTGCGTGGTCCTCTTCGACTGGTGGGGGCAAAGCCAGCTGGGGGAAATCGCCCAACAGGGCGCTTCCCTCACCCAGCAGACCCGCGAAGCGGTGCAGCAGGAGGACTGGCCGCAGGCCGATGCGCTGCTGGCCCAATTGGAGGGCTGCCTTGACGAATATGCGCCGCTGCTGGCCCGCCTGGTGGAGCATAGCCAGATCGAGGCCATTGAAACGGCCACGCGGCAGCTCTCTACTTTGGTATCACGCCGCGACATATCGCTGGCGTTGGTCACGCTGGACACGCTAGAGCTGGCCTATGAGGGGCTTTCAGCCGGCGTCGAGGTCAGCTGGGAGAACCTCATCCGGGGCGGCAGCCCGCCCGGCCACGCCATATACCTATAAAGCAAGGCAGCCCGCAGGAGTTTTCCGCAGCGGACTGCCTTTTCCTTTATGTTTCTTCACAGATGACGCAGGGATACCGTTCCTGAAGCCACTGACCGCGGCGGCATCCAGGCTCGTGATCGTTGATGACGCCGCTGGCCTGCAGATGCGCATACACGGTAACCGGGCCCAGATATTTCATACCGCGGCGGCGCAGGTCGGCGCTGATGCGGTCGGACAGCGCGTTGCGGGCGCAGCCTGTATCGGCGTGCGCCGGATAGCGCCGGGGCCTGTCCCCGGCAAAGGCGGCCAGGTATGCCGCAAAGCTGCCGTATTCCTGCAGGATACCCTCATAGACCCGGGCATTTTGGATCACCGCCCGAATTTTGCCCGGCGAACGGATCATGCCGGGCGCCCGAAGGATACGCGCCTCCTCTCCTGGGCCGTAGGCGGCGATCCGCTCATAGTCAAAGCCGTCGAAGGCCTGGCGGAACGCCTCCCGCCGCTCCAGCATCAAGCGCCAGCTCAGGCCGCACTGCATCACTTCCATCATCAGGTATTCAAAATGCCGCCGGTCGTCGTCCACGGGCACGCCCCATTCCTCATCGTGATAGGCCTGCATCGGCCCGCCGTCCTGGCACCAGGCGCAGCGCGGTATATCCTGCATCTGTTTCCTCCTTCCGCCGATCAATACAGCATCCGTCCGCCTAGCGCTCCAGCGCCTTTTTCAGGAATTGGCCGGTATGGGATGCGGGACAGGCGGCGATTTCCTCCGGCGTGCCGGCCGCGACAATCGTCCCGCCCTTATCCCCGCCCTCGGGGCCCAGGTCGATGATATAATCGGCGGTCTTGATGACATCCAGGTTATGCTCGATCACAATGACCGTATTGCCCTGGTCGGTCAGCTTCTGCAGGATATCGATCAGCCGCTCCACGTCGGCGGTGTGCAGGCCGGTGGTCGGCTCGTCCAGGATATAAACCGTGCGTCCGGTCCCCCGGCGGGAGAGCTCCGTGGCCAGCTTGATGCGCTGCGCCTCGCCGCCGGATAGCTGGGTGGAGGGCTGGCCCAGCTTAATATAGCCCAGCCCCACATCGTACAGCGTGCGGATTTTATTCTCGATCCGCGGCAGGGGGCCAAAGAACTCCACCGCCTCCTCCACCGTCATATCCAGCACATCGGCAATATTCTTGCCTTTATAGCGCACCTCCAGCGTCTCCCGGTTGTACCGCTGGCCCTTGCAGACCTCGCAGGGCACATAGACATCCGGCAGGAAGTGCATCTCGATTTTGATGATGCCGTCGCCGTTGCAGGCCTCGCAGCGTCCGCCCTTGGTATTAAAGCTGAAGCGGCCCGCCTTATAGCCCCGGGCCTTGGCGTCCATGGTTTCGGCAAAGAGGCTGCGGATCAGGTCAAAGGCGCCGGTATAGGTGGCCGGATTGGACCGGGGCGTGCGGCCGATGGGCGACTGGTCGATGGCGATTACCTTATCCAGCTGATCCAGCCCTTCCACGCCGCCGCACAGGCCGGGCTTGACCTTGGCGCGGTTCAGGTCCCGCGCCAGCGTCTTATGGACGATCTCATTGACCAGGCTGGACTTACCCGACCCGGAGACGCCTGTAACCACCGTAAACAGCCCCAGCGGGATCGCCGCGTCGATATTCTTCAGGTTGTTCTGCCGCGCCCCGCGCACGGTCAGCCAGCGGCCATCGCAGGCGCGCCGCTGGGCAGGGATGGCGATCTTCCGGCGGCCGGACAGGAAATTACCGGTGATGGAGCGCTCGTCAGCCATGACCTGCTGGGGCGTACCCTGGGAGACAACCTGCCCGCCATGCACGCCGGGGCCGGGCCCGATATCCAGCAGGTAGTCCGACTCCAGCATGGTTTCCTCGTCGTGCTCCACCACCAGCAGCGAATTGCCCAAATCCCGCAGGCCCTTGAGCGCCGCCAGCAGCCGGGCGTTGTCCCGCTGATGCAGGCCGATGGAAGGCTCATCCAGGATATATAACACGCCGGTCAGCGCCGACCCGATCTGCGTGGCCAGCCGGATGCGCTGGGCCTCGCCGCCGGAAAGGCTGCCGGCCGACCGGGCCAGGGTCAGGTATTCCAGGCCCACGTCCCGCAGAAAGCCCAGGCGCGAACGGATCTCCTTCAGGATCTGGTCGGCAATGAGCCGCTGCGTCTGCGTAAGCGCCAGCCCCTCGAAAAAGGCCAGCTCCTCCACCACCGACAGCTCCGTCAGGTCGCAAAGGGCCATATCGCCCACGGTGACCGCCCGGGCCTCCCTGCGCAGCCGCTTCCCGCCGCAGTCCGGGCAGGGGAGCTGGCTCATCAGCGATTCATAGTATTCCTTCATCCCCTGGCTCTGGGTCTGATGGTAGCGCCGCTCCATCATGGGCACGATGCCTTCATAGGCCATCTGATACTTCCCGGAGCCATAGGCGCGGTCATAGACCACCTCGATCTTCTCCTCGCCCGTGCCCCAGAACAGAACCTGGCGCTGCTGCTGGGTGAAGTCCTTTAGCGGCGTCTCCAGGGTAAACCCGTACCGGCTGCCCAGGGCCCGGAAGATTGCGGCGGTCATGGAGGCGTCCTCTCCCGACGAGCCCATCACCGAAAGCGCGCCGCCGCCCAGCGATTTATTCCAGTCGTCCACCATAAGCTCCGGATCCATCTTCATCAGGATGCCCAGGCCCGAGCAGGTGGGGCATGCGCCGAAGGGGCTGTTGAAGGAAAACATCCGGGGCGTAATCTCCTCAATGGAGATCCCGCAATGGGTGCAGGCATAGTTGGCCGAGAAGGTGATCTCCTCCCCATCCTGTACAGCGGCCAGCACCAGCCCGTCAGAAAGCTTCATGGCCGTCTCCAGGGAATCGGCCAGCCGCCGGTGGGCCGCCTTGGCCGATTCGGCGTCATGCCGGATGATGACCCGATCCACCACCACCTCGATCTGGTGCTTCTTGGTCTTGGCCATCGGGATCTTCTCCCCGAATTCGTAATAGGTTCCATCGACGCGTACCCGGGCATACCCCTGGCGGGAAAGGTCGTCCAGCAGCTGGACATACTCGCCCTTGCGCCCCCGCACCACCGGGGCCAGCAGGTGTACGCGGCTGCCCTCCGGCAGCTCCAGCAGCTTATCCACCATCTGATCCACCGTCTGCTGGTGAATCACCCGGCCGCACTTGGGGCAGTGGGGCGTCCCCACCCGAGCATACAGCAGGCGGAGATAATCATAAATCTCCGTAACCGTGCCCACGGTGGAGCGCGGGTTGCGGCTGGTGGTCTTCTGATCGATGGAAATGGCCGGCGAAAGGCCCTCGATATAGTCCACATCCGGCTTTTCCATCAGCCCCAGGAACTGGCGGGCATAGCTGGAAAGCGACTCCACATAGCGCCGCTGCCCCTCCGCATACAGGGTATCGAAGGCCAGCGATGATTTGCCCGAGCCCGACAGCCCTGTAATCACCACCAGCTTATTCCTGGGGATGGTCACATCAATATTTTTCAGGTTGTGCTCCCTGGCACCCTTTACCACGATAGAATCCTGCAAAGCCTTCTCCTCCTATTTCTTTTGCGCCCGCAGCGCCAGCAATTGATCCCGGTATTCGGCTGCCTTTTCAAAATCCAGCGCCATGGCCGCCTCGTTCATCGCCGCCTCCAGCTGCTGCTCGCTCATCCGCTTACCTGCCGGCCGCGGCGCCTCGGGCGCGGGCGCCCGCCTGGCGGACGCGCCGGTTTTGGCTGTCCGGGACTTTCCAGCCGGCCGCTCCTCCTCCGGCTCCAGCGTCACCCGCAGCTGGGCGGGGATCGCCTTATAGATGCTCTGGGGGGTAATATGGTGCGCCTCGTTATAGGCGCTTTGGATGCCGCGGCGGCGGTTGGTCTCGTCAATGGCGTTGCGCATGGAATCGGTCATGACATCCGCATACATGATGACGCGGCCCTGGGCGTTTCGGGCGGCGCGTCCGATGGTCTGGATCATGGAGCGGGTGGACCGCAAAAACCCTTCCTTATCCGCGTCCAGAATGGCGACCAGCGATACCTCCGGCATATCCAGGCCCTCCCGCAGCAGGTTTATGCCCACCAGCACGTCGAATTCGCCCTTGCGGAAATCCTGGATGATCTCCTGCCGCTCCAGCGTGTCGATATCCGAATGCAGATACCGGACCCGCACGTCCAGCTCGGTGAAGTACTCCGTCAGGCTTTCGGCCATCTTCTTGGTCAGCGTGGTCACCAGCACCCGGTAGCCCGCCGCCACAGTGGCGGTAATCTCGCCGTACAGGTCCTCGATCTGCCCCTCGATGGGGCGCACGGAAATCTCCGGATCCAGCAGGCCGGTGGGCCGTATGATCTGCTCCACCACCTGCCCCGCTTCAGACAGCTCCAGCTCGGCGGGCGTTGCGCTGACATAGATGGTCTGGCCCATCCGCTGGCGGAATTCGTCCCACATCAGCGGCCGGTTATCAAAGGCCGCCGGAAGGCGGAAGCCATACTGCACCAGCATCTCCTTGCGGGAGCGGTCGCCGGCATACATGGCCCGAATCTGCGGCAGCGTCACATGGGATTCGTCGATAAAGAGCAGGTAATCGTCGGGAAAAAAGTCCAGGAGCGTATAGGAGGGCTCCCCCGGAGCCCGGCCGTCGAAATAGCGGGAATAGTTCTCAATTCCATTGCAATACCCGATTTCCCGCATCATCTCAATATCGTATTCGGTACGCTGCTTCAGCCGCTGCGCCTCCAAAAGCTTATTTTCAGCCTCCAGCTTCTGCACCTCGGTCACCAGGTCGTCCTGGATCATGGCGATGGCCCGCTCCATCTTCTCCGGCGAGGTGGCATAGTGGCTGGCGGGAAAGATGATGGTATAGTTGATCCGGTTCTTTACATGGCCGGTGAGCACCTCAAATTCCGACAGCCGCTCGATGGTATCGCCGAAAAACTCCACCCGCACGCCGATATCGTTGCTGGCCACCGGGAAAATTTCCACAATATCGCCCCGCACCCGGAAGGTGCCGCGGATAAAGTTGATGTCGTTGCGTTCGTATTGGATCGCCACCAGCTTGTCCAGCAGCTCATCCCGGTCCATCCGCATGTCCAGGCGCAGCGAAAGGCTCAGGTCCCGGTATTCCTCCGGGTCGCCCAGGCCGTAAATGCAGGATACGCTGGCCACCACAATCACGTCCCGCCGCTCCAGGAGGCTGGCGGTGGCCGAATGCCGCATCTTGTCGATCTCATCGTTAATGGCCGAGTCCTTCTCGATATAGGTATCAGAGCTGGGGATATAGGCCTCCGGCTGGTAATAATCATAATAGGAGACAAAGTATTCCACCGCGTTCTCCGGGAAAAACTCGCGGAATTCCTGGCATAGCTGGGCCGCCAGGGTTTTATTATGGGCGATCACCAGCGCCGGACGCTCAGCCCGGGCGATGATGTTGGCCATGGTAAAGGTTTTTCCGCTGCCCGTCACCCCCAGCAGCACCTGCCGGGCCAGGCCCTCCTCCAGGCCCGTTTCCAGCTGGTCGATGGCCTGGGGCTGGTCCCCTGTAGGCTGATAGGGCGCCACCAGCTTAAATTTTTTGTCCTCCATCCTGCCCTCCTTCCATCCGCAGCCGGACGGCCTCGTTAGAACATCTGTTCCATACGCTGTATTGTACCGATTCCCCTTATACTTGTCAATAGGGCGGTTTTGCACCAATTTTCCAGCCGCCCCGGCGGAGCGGTTCCAAACCGCAGCTGGGCGAAGCCAATATATAAGTATACCACCATTTCGGCCTGAGAAAAAGCGCAATAGGGCTTTAGGCGCTGTCTTTTCCTGGATTTCCGGTTCCTATGCCTTGCTTCCCGGCTGCGTTTTAGGTATAATGGGAAAAATTCCATGAAAGGGGTACTCAGGCTATGCGCGAAGAGCTTATGTGGGTTGCACAGCGCATTCAGGGAATGCGCGAGCTGTCCGATTTCTCAGTCAAAGAGGTCGCTGAGAAGGTCGGTCTTGATGAAGAAACATATCTTGCCTATGAACAGGGCAAGGCGGATATCCCGGTAAGCGTACTGTATGAGTTAAGTCGCTTATATCACATTGACCTGACTGTGCTGCTCACCGGCGACGAGCCCAAGGCCAGCGATTATTTCGTTGTGCGTAAGGGCCGGGGCATCGCCGTGGACCGCCGCAAGGAATACGGCTACCAAAACCTGGCCTACGGCTTTATCCATAAAACCATGGAGCCCTTTATGGTCACGGTGGAGCCCCGCGAGGAATACCATCAGTATTCCCATGCGGGCCAGGAATTCTCCTATGTGATGGAGGGTACGCTGCAGATCTTTATCGGCAAATATGACGTGGTGCTGGAAGCCGGCGACGCGGTATATTTTTCCTCGGAAAAGCCCCACGGTATGCGGGCGCTCAACGGAAAGCCGGCCCGCTTTTTATCCATCCTCTCCCAAGGGGATAGGAAGGATCAGGACTGATGAATCTCATTGACCGCTTTACCCGGGCCCATTACGACTCTATGGAGGATTTTTCCCGCAACCTGTCCATCCGGGTGCCGGAGGACTTTAACTTTGCCTACGACGTATGCGATGAATACGCCCGCCTGACGCCCGAAAAACGGGCTCTTTTGTGGGTGAACGACGACGGGGAGGAAAAGAGCTTCACCTTTGCCCAAATGCGCGACGAGAGCAACCGCATGGCCAACATGCTGCGCGCCAAGGGCATCGGTAAGGGCGACGCGGTGATGGTGCTGCTGATGCAGCGCTATGAATACTGGCCCATCGCCATGGCCCTGCATAAGCTGGGGGCGATCTTAATCCCCGCCACCCATATGCTGACTGCCAAGGATATTTTATACCGCTGCCAGGCTGCCGATATCAAGATGGTGATCTGCGTGGAGGAGGCGCCGCTTCTGGATGGCGTCGACGCCGCGATGGCCAAGGCGCCCACGCTGCGGCACCGCCTGGTCATCTCCGACGCGCCCCGCCCCGGCTGGGAAAGCCTGCATGCGCTGACAGCGCCCTGCTCCGCCGACTTCCCGCGCCCGCAGGGGAAGGATGCAACCAGCGCCCATGACCCCATGCTGATCTATTTCACCTCCGGCACCACGGGCATGCCCAAGATGGTGCTGCAGGATTTCAGCTACCCCCTGGCCCACATTGTAACCGCCGCATTTTGGCAGAATGTGCAGGACGGAGGGCTGCATCTGACCGTAGCGGACACCGGCTGGGCCAAGGCCTCCTGGGGCAAGATCTATGGCCAGTGGATTGCCGGCAGCGCTATCTTTGTGTATGATTACGAGCGCTTTCACGCCGACCGGATGTGCGAGGTCATCACCCGTTATCAGGTGACCACCTTCTGCGCTCCGGCCACGGTATACCGCTTCCTCATCAAGGAAAACCTCAGCGCCTATGATTTCTCCCATATGAAATACGCCTGCGTGGCCGGCGAGCCGCTGAACCCTGAGGTACAAAGCCAGTGGGTACAGCAGACGGGCCTGCCGCTGATGGAGGCCTATGGCCAGTCGGAGTCCACGCCCATCGCGGGCACCTTTATCTGGATGAAGCCCAAGCCCGGCTCCATGGGCAAGGTTAACCCCTGCTATCGCGTTGCCCTGCTCAATGACGACGGCGAGCCGGCCGGCTATGGCGAAGAGGGCGAGGTCTGCATCTATACGGCGGAGGGCAAGCCCACCGGCCTGTTTAATGGATACTACCGTGCGCCCGAGCTGACAGAAAGCGTCTGGCACGACGGCTATTACCATACCGGCGATGTGGCCTGGCAGGATGAGGACGGTTATCTGTGGTTTGTGGGCCGGGCGGACGATGTCATTAAGTCCTCCGGCTACCGCATCGGGCCCTTTGAGGTGGAAAGCGTCATCATGGAGCATCCTGCCGTGCTGGAATGCGCGGTCACCGGCACGCCCGATCCGGTCCGCGGCCAGGCCGTCAAGGCTACGATTGTGCTGGCGCGGGGCTACGAGCCCTCGGACGCCCTGGTTAAGGAAATTCAGACCTATGTGAAAAAGGCGACCGCCCCCTATAAATATCCCAGAGTAGTCGTCTTTGTCGATGAACTACCCAAAACACCTTCCGGCAAGATCCGCCGCAAGGAGATTGTCCGTATGGATATGGAGGCCTACCGGGCTGCGCAGCAGCACTAGGCGGCCTTGATCCGGCAGGCACGCCCATAGCCGTGCCTGCCTTTTTTATTGCGGCCATGCCGCCAAAGAGGAGGGATATTCATGAAGTACATCGTGGATCACGACTATCATCTGCATTCCCATCTGTCGCTGTGCTCCCTTGATCCCAAGCAGACAACCGCGCGCATGCTATCGTATGCCGCCTCCAGCGGCCTGCACGAGCTTTGCCTGACCGATCATTTCTGGGACGAGACGCTTCCGGTAACCTTTGAGTTCTATGCCCGCCAGGATTATTCCCATATCGCGCAGGCCCTGCCGCTGCCTGAGCGGGACGGCGTCCGCTTCTTTTTTGGCTGCGAAACGGATATTGATCAAAACGGACGCCTTGGCCTGGCTCCCGATACCTTTGCCCGGTTCGATTTCGTCATTATTCCTACCACCCATCTTCATATGGAGGGTTTCACCATCGCCCCCGAGGATAGCCCCCTGGACCGCCGCGTCCAGCTCTATATCCGCCGGCTGGATGCGCTTTTGGATATGGAGCTGCCCTTTCACAAGGTGGGCATCGCCCACCTGACCTGCCCCTTGATCGCGCCGGCATCCTGGGCCGACCATATTGAGCTGGTCCGCCGTATTCCCTCCGATACGTTCCGCTGCCTGTTTACCCGCGTGGCGCAGCGGGGCGCCGGCGTGGAGCTGAACCTGGACGCCTTTGCCTATACGCCCGGCGATCTGTCGGAGATTCTGCGGCCCTACCGCATTGCGCTGGCCTGCGGCTGCCGCTTTTATCTGGGCAGCGACGCCCATCATCCAGCCGGTCTGGACGCGGCAAAGGCCAATTTTGACCGTCTCGTTCACCTGCTGGATCTGACTGAGGATAAAAAATTCCGCTTCCACCGGTAGGAAGCAATATGTCATGGGCTTCTTTGGAATCCGCCTGCGGCGGCGCGCCGCAGGCGGATTTTTTATCGGCAGGCAAAAATTCCTTTCTTGCGAAAAACGGCTGCGTTGGGCAAAACCGATTGACATTTGTCACAGGTTGTTTATACTGGGAGTATGCAATAAGGCATGATAGAGGCGCGGCGTTCAAGAGTAGCTTCCACCTACCGACAGACATCGGGAAGCAAAAGGGATCGCCGCCGAGGCGCTGTGGCTGCTGTCTGGCAGCCCGGCAGCCGGGCCGTCGGATAAGATCCGCCGGACTGTCACGTTCCGTGGAGAGCTGTCATGGCGCAGGCGTATCCTGTCCGCCTGCCGTCCCCATAATTGGGTCATGATTTGCGCGCCGCGCTATATCATGGCCTTGTTTTTTGGGGAGGAAGAACCATGAACAAACGCATCCGCATCGTCCTGGCTGCCGCCGCTGTCGCGGTATTGGCAGCCCTGCTGGGGCCGGCGGCCCTGGCTGAAGCCGCCGAAGGCGAAAGCTACGTCAGCAACATGTATGGTACCTTCTGGGCGCTGATCCCGCCCGTCGTCGCCATCGCCCTGGCCTTAATCACCAAAGAGGCCTACAGCTCGCTTTTTATCGGCATCGTCGTCGGCGCGCTCTTTTACGCCAATTTCCAGCCGGTCATGGCCCTGGATACGCTGGTCAACCAGGGATTCATCGGTTCGCTGGCCGATAAGTGGAACGCCGGCATATTCCTGTTCCTGGTCATCTTGGGCATCCTGGTGGCCCTCATTAACCAATCGGGCGGCTCCGCTGCCTTTGGCCGTTGGGCGCAGCGGAACATCAAAAGCCGCGTCGGCGCGCTGCTGGCCACCTTTGTGCTGGGCGTGCTCATCTTTGTGGACGACTACTTCAACTGCCTCACGGTGGGCTCCGTCATGCGCCCTGTCACCGATCAGCACAAAATTTCCCGCGCCAAGCTGGCCTACCTCATAGACGCCACCGCCGCGCCCGTCTGCATGATCGCTCCCATCTCCTCCTGGGCCGCCGCCGTATCCAGCGTCGCGGCTGATTTGGGTACGGTCAGCGGCATCGAGCTCTTTGTCCGCGCTATCCCCTATAACTTTTATTCCCTGCTCACGCTGGTTTTTGTCATCGCTCTCGCTGTTATGAAATTTGATTACGGCCCCATGAAGCTGGCGGAAGCCAAGGCCATGCTCGAGGGCGATCTGGGGGCCATTGAGGACGACGACGTAGCCGCCGCTGAAAATTCCCGAAGCCGGGTGCTTGATCTTGTGCTGCCCGTCGTCTGTCTCATTGTGCTCTGCGTGCTGGGCATGGTGTATGTAGGCGGGCTCTTCCAGGGCGCCGGGTTTATCGACGCCTTTGCCAATACGGATGCCTCCGTAGGCCTGCCCTGGGGCGCCCTCATCGCGCTCATCCTCACCATCGTCTATCTGGTCGCCCGCCGGGTTATGACCTTCAAGGAAGCCATGGCCTGTATCCCTAAGGGCTTTATCGCCATGGTGCCCGCGATCTTGATCCTCACCTTTGCCCTGACCCTGAAGGGGATGACCGGCCTGCTGGGGGCTGATGAATATGTCGCCGGCCTCATGAAGCACGCGGCCGCCGGCCTGGCAAATTTCCTGCCTGCCGTTATCTTCCTGGTAGCCTGCTTCCTGGCCTTTGCTACCGGCACCTCCTGGGGGACCTTTGGGATCCTGATCCCCATCGTGCTGCCCATCTTCCAGAATTCGCCGGAGCTGCTCACCATCGGCATCTCCGCCTGTCTGGCCGGCGCGGTCTGCGGCGATCATTGCTCACCTATCTCGGATACCACCATTATGGCCTCTGCCGGCGCGCTCTGCGACCATGTAAGCCATGTGTCCACGCAGCTGCCCTATGCGATTACCGTCGCCGCGATCAGCTTTGTCTGCTTCATCCTGGCCGGCCTTATCCAGAATGCGCTGATCTGCCTGGCTTTGGGGGTTGCATTGACCATCGGCGTGCTGTTTGTCCTGCGGGCCTTTACAGAGAAAAAGAAGGCGTAAGCCGGATGATTCAAAAATCCCGGGGAAGGATCAAAGCCTTCCCCGGGATTTTGCTTTTATCCCCGCCCCCTCCTGGCCCGGCATGAAAAGGCGTCCCAAAGGGACGCCTTTTTCATGCCGCAGCGTGACAACCGGCGCCGGTTCTGCAGGTATATATACGGGCCTCCCGTTTTTTCTCGAATTTATTATAATATAGGAGATTTTTGAAAACAGCTTCGCGTATTTTCTGTTCATTTTATACCAGTTTATGAATTTTTCCCTATGATGGAGATACATCTTGATTGAAAGGACGGTCCCGCATGAACAAAGTTGAAAAACTTGTTGACTGCATCGGCCCATCCCTCCGGTATTCAGGACGCAAGGCGCTTATCCTCAGCATTGATAGGGCTTGCCGGATCATTGCCGAAGCGGAGGTCGGCGCCTTCGATCGGTTTCAAGTAACCCGCGATATCTACCATGGCGTAGCCATCCAGCTCGGGCGCTCCCTTGGCACCACGGAGCAGGCGGTCTATCGGGCTGTAACCCGATGCTGGGATGGAGGGCAAAACAAAACGCTGAACCGGATCATCGGCTGCTCCCTGCCGCAAAAGCCCAAACCCTCGGAAATCATCCTGTATTGCGCCTACTTCGTCGTATACGGCGTGCCCTATCAGGAGGCGCTTTCCCATCCGGACCTTCCCAAACCCTTTTAGCCGATGGCGGGCCTACTGGTCCCAGCAGGTTACGGCCTGTAGTCGGCCCGGAGAAAGGGCTCGCTGCGCGTTGTTTCCGTCAGCAGCCGGTATTTTTCTGGATGGCGGTAGGCGTTTCCATGGATCTCCAGCTTCCGGTATTGGCGCAGCTGCTCCATGGGAAAAGAGGCCATATAGATGCCCTCCGCCTCCCCCGCCTCCACCAGCAGCGTATCCCTCCAGCCGGATTCCCCAGGCCGGTAGGCCATACCGTCAAAGGCGGAGGAATGGCCGTTGCAGTCCGGCTGCCCATAGGCATAGTTGGCCGTAGCAATACCCAGCATATTCTCATAGGCCCTTCCCCTGAGCTGCGACAGGCGGTTGATCTCCATGGGGCATGCATTGGGCACCAATATCACCTCAGCCCCCTTGAGCATCAGGATCCGCGCGCTTTCGGGAAATTCCCGATCATAACAGATCATCGCGCCAATGGTCACCGGTCCGCTCCGGGTGTCCAGCTCTGCGGCAAAGAAGTCATCTCCTGGCGTAAGATGGCGTTCTGCCTCAAAGTCGCAGGTATGAATCTTGGCATAGGTCAGCACACACCGCCCCCGCCGGTCGAATACGCAGAGCGTATTGCGGGGCATCGGCTCATATTGCTCCAGAAAGGTAATGCCAACCGCCATATCCAGCTGCTGGGCAAGCTCCCGGAACCCCTGAACAAAGGCGCCGTCCCGCGCGACAGCCTCCCGCCGAAGCTGCTCCGGATCCGCGCACACATGGTAGCCATTGCTCCACATTTCCGGAAATAGCGCCAGATCCGCGCCCATCGCCTTGGCCTGCCGGCAATATGCCATCCCTTTTTTCGCATTGCCCTCCTGGCTGGAGGTCGATAAAAGCTGCAGCAGCGCAACCTTAAAGTCGCCCATGGCCTTTGCCTCCCCTGGGAACACTTTCCCCATTTTTCTTTTTATGATATCCTATCCGGCTATGGACTTCAACCTCAGCCTGATCCCCTGCCTGAATGAATATTCACAGCCAATGGATCCTCGGTCAATCATGCCCCCTTTTCTATAAATACTTCTGTAAATCTCCGACCCTGAAATGGTCCTTCGGTTTGGAGCGACTTTTTACAAACCTATTGACAGCCGGCAGAAATCGTGCTTCAATGGCGATACAAAACGTATGGATACTCGGGTTGGAAAGGGCGCCTGATTTCTCCTCACGCGGCTCCAGGATACACGGAACGCCCTCCTTCTCTCTCAAAACGCCGGAGGACCTGGAAGGCCTCCGGCCTTTTGATGCCCGTATGGTTTTCTATGCTGCATTCTCCTGGCCGGCGCTTTCGCCCTTATGTGCAGCGCTTTTTGAACGTCCCCTGCTGTCCCGTCCAATTCGCACCCTTGCAGCACCGCTCCCTATCCTCCGCGGGAAAATTGGATCCTGCCTCAGCATGCCTTTGCATAACCCATCCTTCTTCAGGGTGCAGGGAATCCCGTCTCCTCACCAGCCCATCCGCGCCTTTGACAGGCGAGGGCGCTAACCTACCTGATCCGAAAGGAGTCCCCTGTGCCGACGCCTGATCACGAAGCCCAGCTGCAAGCTTTGCTTGCAGAGGCTCAATCCATTGTCGCAGATTTTCAATCGCTCGACGCCAGGCTGGCCTGTCTGGAGCAGTTTATCCACACTGCCATGAAGGCCGCCCCTGGCGCCCAATCGTACAAAGCATAGCAGACCGCCGCCCGGGGCGTAAAGCGGAGCAAGCGCCGCCTTCCGCGTTCCGGGCATTTTTTTGCCTCCTTTCCTATCCAACATAAGCCAAGGTGGAGTAAGCCCGCGCTGTTTCATATATCGGAAGGCCGTTTTATATTGCGGCAGCGATATGGCAGGCCTGAAGGCCGGGTGCATTACACCCGGTTTGGGCATCGCAGCGCCGGGCAGGGGTTTACGGTGTCGTCGATTGCAAAATAGACGGCTGCGCAGATTGGATTCTAATGAGCAAGACAATAAAGAGCCCTGGAATTTCAACAAATTCCAGAGATAAAAACGGCGAAGGCAGCGCTAATGATACCATGCACCCCGCTTTGAGATTTTGCGCCCCAAATGAGAAGAATAAAATGTCTATATTTGACATAAAAACCATAATTTGCTACTATATGAATACCTGCTGGATAGTGGGTGGAAGTTAAAACAAGCACCTGGATAGGTTCTGGAAATATGGCAAAACCCATACCCTGATCGTATTTTCACGGACCAACTATCGTTGGCCCGTTTTTTGTTTCCAGGGCCTCCGACACAGCGAAAGGAGACAAACATGCTAAACAAAAAAAGCGTCATTATCAAGTTCGATTTCTCCTCTGAACAGACTGTCGGAGAAATCACCAAAATCGTCGGCCTCACCAAAGCGACGTACCTCATCCCCGTCATCGATATTTTGGATTTGGAAGCTAACCCTCGTTCTTCTGCAACTGGCCCTGTTACAGCGGCAATTCAGGATTCCATCGAAAGTGCGCCTGAAACCTTCCCCTTCAAAACAAAGGGTATTCTGCTTGCTTCTTCTCAGTACGAACATCTGGAGCGTGATCGCGTGAAGATTACTCCCGACAACCTTCAGATCGAAGGGATCCTTGACGGTGGTCATAATACGCTTGCCATCGGCTTATACATCCTAAGAGCAGCCCAGGCCTTCAAGGGAGCGCCCCATTCCAAAGGGCCGAAAACCTGGAGTAGTTTCAAAGAGGAATGGAAAGCTAATCGTGACTTGATCGACGAATACCTTGAAGCCCTCAGAAAAGATCCTTCCATTGGAAATCTGAGTTTCTTCATTCCTGTTGAGTTGCTCGTCCCTCGTCAAGCAGACGATCCTCTTTGCGTTGAAGCATTCCGCAATGACCTGTTGGAGATCTGCGCAGCACGAAACAACAATGTGCAGCTTCACATTTCCGACAAGGCCAATCAGCTCGGATACTATGATACCCTCAAATCCCTCATGGATGCCCACAATCCTACTTTAAGCAACCGGATTCAGTGGAAGAGCAATGAAGGCGGCGAGATTAAGGCGCAGGATATCATTGCGCTTGCTTGGATCCCTCTGAATCTGATTTCTCCTGTTAAAGACTCCCATGGCAGAACTATTGAGCCTGTTCTTGCGCAGAATACCTACAGAGGGAAGGGGGGGTGTCTGACCCAATTTGAGAAGTTAATGAGTTCTCCTGATGTCACCGTCGAAACAAGCGCAGACTACAAGAGAGAATTGCGCAACAGCGAAGTCCGCACTGCTTTCAAGATTGCTGTTGAACTGCCCGAACTGTATGACTATATTTATGAGATGTTCCCCCGGTTCTACAACGCCGCTGGCGGCATTTATGGCAGAATCACAGCAGTTAAGACCCTAAACGATAAGCGTAAGGACAAGAAGACGCCTTATACCGAAAAAGAAATTGAAACAGTCAGCCCCGATGGTTTCATTACGCCTCTTGTCTATGGTCTTCAGGCTTTGATGGAGAATGACGGAAACAACGAGATCCGTTGGAAGCAGGCGCCCATGGACTTTCTCCGCAATAACCTTGATAAAATTGTCGCCCACTATGCCGGCATTTTCAGCATGTGCGACTACGATCCTCAGAAGATCGGCAAGAACCCTCAGAGTTACGCTCAGGCATTGGCAGGCTTTAAAATGGCTATCGCGGGGATCCTCTAAAACATCCAAAAAACCAGTGGAGTTCGCTCCACTGGTTTTTTAGATATTCCAGAATGATAAATAGTTTGCGTGTCTACTTTTTTCGGGGAACCCTGCTAATATATCGATGGCCCCCCGTTCGTGCTAGTTCTGGGTGGTTTATCCTCCGCGCTAAGCCCTGCCAGGCTTGCGGGGGATTTTTGTTAATCGTCGTTTTTTGCAATGTCGGCCCGGATCAATGCCTTGATGTATCCGGCCTTGTTGGGTACGCTGTCGAGCTTGTTGATGATGTCGGATTCAGTACGCTTCATTGCCTTAAAATGATATTGTACAGAATTTTCTTTTTGCCATATTTCATGGGCGCTGGGCTTTCTTTCTATTGCTTTCTCGCCTCCAATCGCTTATAATAAAGACAGCAAAGGGCTTCTGTTGGAGTTAGCCTTGCGGCCTACCGTTGATAATCTCGTACATCGTCAACGGCTTTTTTTATGCTCTTAAGCGTATTAGATGTGATTTTAAGCGCTATTCCAATCGCTATCAGTAGCATGATGGCCTGATACATGACCTCCTTCCCTTGTATATTGAGTGTTTCCACTCGTCGAGGAGGTTGAAGCCCCTTGCCGCTGTGGCCGTTGTTTCCCTGACCACGCCTTATCTTATTTTTTAATAAAGAGATCTCGCATGGCAATCGCCACCCTAAAGAATTAGAATGATTTGTTGCAAGCATTTACACTATGCAATATAATATGATTTAAGAATCTTCGACCTTTGGGAGGAAGTATTATGAAAACATTACTTGAAAGATGGCAAATTTCGGCAGAAGAACTCACAAAAATAGTTGACGATAACCCTTCTTTACGTGGCTTTATCTTTGGTTATGTCAGCGAATACAAGGCACGGACATATTTTGATGGACATGCCGGTATAGAGAACCTCAAGAAATATGACGATCACGATAGAACTAGCAAAGGTGATATTTCATTTCGGTACAAAGGGAGAGAATTTAGAATTGAGGCTAAATCTCTTCAAACTAATTCTGTAATTCAAGTGGGAGATGATGAGTGGAGCGGAAAATTTCAGTGTGACGCAAGTGATAGACGTGAGATTCTGTTACCGAATGGCCACACAGTAAACACGACCTGTCTTGCTGTTGGCGAATTTGATATCGTAGCTGTCAGCTTATATGCATTTGGAGATCAATGGCGTTTTGCCTTTGCAAGAAACAGTGATTTGCCACATCCTGGTGCGAGATCGAGGAATGTTGCTGTAGAAGACCGCGAATATTTAATAAAAACACTCATTGACATTTCTTGGCCATTACAGCCTCCATTCTCAACGCACATTTATTCTTTACTTGATGAAATGGTTTAATTTTTTTTGCGGAACACCAGAAAGTAAGAATGATTTTTCCGTGCATGAACTTGCTTTTTTAGTGTCGAAATATTGGGCTTGTTATTTCTTACCATAACAAACAAATCTTCTACGATTAAGCCATGCGCCGTATACTCATATATAATTTCAACGTGTGTTAAATGCTGCTTATTTGCACTAACTTCATCTTGGCACTTAACAATTAATATACCCTTATCTTTCAGAACACGTAATGCCTCACAGCCTGCGGAATAGTACATATCAAGAACTGCATCATGATATTTTGGTGCACCTTTACGCTGAATGTACACACTTCCATCCGAGTATGCTTCGCGGAATGAAGAAAAAGTCCCATTACCCGCTAAATGATCATTATGTCTTCTGTAAAATCCTTCCATATACGGAGGATCTAAAACAACACAATCCATAGAAGCATCCGCATAGGGTAAATGGCGACAGTCCACTCCTGTTTTTATATCAGAAAAGTGGAGAGTATAATCATCCTTTTTTACTTTCTTCCAAAAAACACCTTTCCCATATGTGACATCAGCTATTTCAGCCCCGATAGGGACATACAAACTAAGGATCAAAGGAAAGATATCTTCGTTGTTTTGAATATATGCAGATAGAATTAAATCAGTGGAAGAATTTCCGGTTACTACGCGCTTCTTAGCTTCTTTTCCCATTTTTTACCTCAATCATGAAGATGCTCAATGACATTTTCAATATCGCAATTTAGATGATTACATATACGATCAATAATGTCCATTGAAACTTGTTCCCCACGTGCCATTTTATCCATTGTTGATTTTGAAATTCCTGTTTCTTGCATAAGCCGTTTTTTTGTCATATCACGGTCAATCAGAAGTTTCCAAAGGGGTTTATAGGAAAACGACATGTAGATCCCTCCTCCATGATTGTATATATACCGTAAAAGTGTTGCGATGTCAATACTTTTGTTTGTAGATTTAACTTCGTTGTGGCTAATTCGCGGAAACTTGTTCTGTAAGAAAGATAGGACTACCGGCGTATTGTTGATAGGAGCTTACTAAAAAAACAGAGCGTCGTCACCGGACATCTGTCCGGTGACGGCGCTCTCATTCTAAAGGGGAGAAATTCGACATTTTCCCTATGCAGAAACGTCTTGTCGCCCTCACATAGAAAATCATACTGCCCTTACACGGAAAATCTGACACAGGCGGTTTCTTCACCCATTTTGAATCCTAATTCCTCCGCTTTTTGGAACTGAGGGAAAGATAGTGTGGACAGGACAGGACAACACCACCGCCCGGAAACTTTGCTTGCAGGGATGGACACATCCCTTGCAGACCTTGTTGTGCTGGCGGCGATCGTTTTCCCCCAGGAAGAAGGACCACTCCAGCCGCCACTTCTTACTCCGGCTCATAGGTCATGCTCCGGGGGCTTCTTCTGGTGGGGCTTGTCCGGGGGCCTGCGCTCGCCACACTCCTTTTTCGCCTCCTCCAGCCGCTCCCGGATGGAGGGTTTCTTCTCCGGGGCGGTCCGGCGCGCCTCGTCCTTGGCCTTGAAGAACACATAGTAGTGCGGGGGATCCGTATGGGGGGCCTTTTTCAGGGCGAAGTCGATCTCATACTTCTTCGCCACCTGGGAGAAGGCCTTGATGTTCTGCTCTGTGATCTCGATGTTAGTCAGAGCGGCGCCGTGCTGCTTGAGCTGGTTCAGGGTCTGCTTTCCCTGGTGGAGGGTGCGCTGAGAGGGCTTCTTCCGCATCTCCTCCAGCATCTTTGTCAGGGCCTTTTGGAGCAGGTCCGCCGTCATCTTGCCCGCCTCCACCGAGAGGGAGAGCGTGCCCTGGGTGATTTCTTCCTGCACTTGTGTCACCTCCGATCCCCGCCGCCGTACAGGTCATGGCTCACCTGGGAAGTGTAATAGCTGTCCATGGTGGCCGGGGCGTTATACAGGGCGGCCAGCAGGTATTTCTTGATATTGCGGACGTAGGTGGTGTTCTCCGCCATGCGGTCCAGGACATACCGCAGGTGGGAGCTGCTCAGCTTCAGGAACCGGGATTTGACCACCTCCGCCGGATAGTCGTCCCAGGCAATGCGGATGGTCTCCCGGCGGGAGCAGACGGTATCCACCATGAGCTCCACCAGCTCATCCAGGCGCTCCCGGTCCATGCCACGTCCTGGATGAGGATGTCATACACGATGTTCTCCAGGATCAATTCCCGATAACAGGCCCGTTCACGCATCCAATCCCGTCCGAACCCCTGGGGATTTGGGGGATCGATTGGACAGGATTTGATCCTTCCGTACTTGATAGATCTTTCTTTGATTTTTCTTTACTTGATTGATTAGTATTTAATTGTGCGGGGTTTCCCTGTTCAGGTTCTTCCAAGACAGTGGAAGCCTGTTCAGGGTTATCCAAGACTGGATTTTCCCGTTCAGGTTTTTCCGGTCCTGGCCCGGTCTGACGGGGCTGCTCCAGGATGGTGTACTCAATGGCGCCGAGCTATCCGTTGGGATTGCGGACCCGCTGGCGGATCACATAGCCGTGCTCCTCCAGCTCCCGCACCCCGGCGCAGATGTTGTCAACACCATCTTTGCAGATCCGGGCCAGCCCCTTGGTGGTGTAGTCCCACTCCTCCGGCAGGGAGAGCATAAGGGAGAAAAGGCCCTTTGCTTTCAGCGAGAGCGACTTGTCCCGCAGATGGTGATTGGATATCTCCGTGTAATCACGGGTTTTCTCGATGCGGAATACCGCCATGTTTGCCCCTCCTTTCTTCGGTTTGGCAAAGTGTTCGTTTCAGTGGTTTGGCGCCCCTGTATGCCCGCTCGGCCTCCCACAGGGGAAAGGATATGGGCGGCCTCCTTTGCGCCGCCCACAGGCGAAAAAACAGGGGATTTCCCGCCCGTTTTCATACAGTTTTGAGCGGCCCCGTCAGGGCATAAAAAAACTCCACAGGTTTTCGTGTACCTATGGCGTTGCTCCGGCTGATGGCCGGTCTGTATTCAGTTGTATGGTCATGGGGCGGAGGTCCCGGACGCCCGCACCGTGTCCGTATCTTGGCATTTCCCGGTCTTTCAGCGTGTCAAGTCTCACTCAACAGTAGTAAATGAGGTGTTTTTGACTCGGATGAAATGCTTGCAAACACAGTGTTTTCAAGGGATAATCAGATTTCGACTTGATTTTATTAAAAAACAATATACGAAACAATGGTGAGGATCCCACTATCGCTTACGTGATGGGCCATCACAGTGCAGATTTTACGCATTCCCCGTATGCAGACGTTTATGACAGCGGCAAAAAGGCAGCCGCAGAGGGATATTGGCTTCGTGAGCTATCGCCAAAATAGTCCTTGGCGCAAATTGGGTAAAACACAAATACACAGATAAAAAAATCCCTGGAATTCCGACGAATTCCAGGGATAAAAATGGTCTGGGTGGAGAGACTTGAACTCTCGGCCTCTTGAACCCCATTCAAGCACGCTACCAAACTGCGCCACACCCAGACGCTGCGAAATCAGCTTACTGTCTCGCACAAGTGGTATAATATCATTTTACCATCCGCCTGTCAAGGGTATCGCTCCATTTTCCTCGTATATCTTTGTATCCCTACAGCTTAACGGGCGGGGCCTCCTCATAGGAGCCGAAGCGGCGGCGGGAGAAGGTACCGGCCATGTCCAGCATCCGGCCGGCGCCCCTTACGACACAACCCACGGGATCGTCCGCCACGAAGCAAGGGATATGGGTATGCTGCTGAATCCGCATATCCAACCCATAGAGCAGCGCGCCGCCCCCGGTCAGCACGATCCCGCGGTCGATGATATCCTTCCTCAGCTCCTGGGGCGTCCGCTCCAGGACGGTATGGATGCCCTCCAGCATGGCCTGGACCTGCCGGTCCAGCACCTGGATGAACTCATCCGAGCCCACGGACTGGCGGCGCGGCAGGCCGCTGGCAAGGTCGCGTCCCGCCACCTGCATCCGCAGCACCTGCCCGCGCGGATAGACGGAGCCAACCTGCATTTTCATCTGCTCGGCAGTGCGTTCCCCAATGAGCAGCTGGTATTTTTTCTTCATGTAGGTAATCAGTGTCTCGTCAAATTCATCGCCGGCGATCCGCAGCGTTTCGCTGGCCACAAGGCCGCCCAGGGAAATCACGGCTATATCCGTGGTACCGCCGCCCACATCAACGATCATGGAGCCCATCGGCTGGAAAATATCCAGGCCCGCGCCGATCGCCGCGGCAACCGGCTCCTCCACCAGGCGCACGCGCTTGACGCCGGCATCCCGGGCTGCCAGCTGTACGGACTGCTTTTCCACCTCGGTCACGCCGCTGGGCACGCAGATCACCAGCCGCGCCGTACGCAATACGCCGCGTTTGAGCACCTTCTTCAAAAAATGCCGCAGCATGATTTCCGTCACCCGATAATCGGATATCACCCCGTCGCGCAGGGGGCGGACAACGCGGATATGAGGCGGCGTACGGCCCAGCATGGGATAGGCGTCGTCCCCGACAGCCAACACCTCGTCGCTGGCCGTATCCAGCGCAACAACGGAGGGCTCCTTGAGCACGATCCCCTGCCCCTTCAAATAGATCAGTACGCTGGCCGTACCCAAATCGACGCCGATATCCATTTACAAGCCTCCCTCGCCCGCCGCAACCTTTATCTGTCATTGTAGCATAGCGAATTTAGGCCGTCAAATCCCGCTGTCAACGCGCCGCCATTTCCTCATGGTGATACTTCAAATAGGTGGCATATCCGCCGCGGATGTGCCGTTCAGCCATATTTTTCTCCAGCACCTTGGCCACATCGCCGGCCAACTGGCTGTTAATCTGCGGCAGCCGCTGCACCATGTCCTTATGGACCGATGACTTTGAAATACCAAACTGCGCCGCTGCCTGCCGCACGGTTGCGCCTGTTTCCACAATATAAAGGCCTATCGCCTGGCAGCGCTCCTTGATATATTCCTGCATGATGCTCCTCCCCCATCCGGTTTTTTACATATATATGATGGAAAGAAGCCGGCCATACCAGGCAGAAAAAATCGCGCGCCTTCCGTCCCATGCCGGGGCCATCCCGCCATGGCGGCAGGAAAGCCCCGGGGTATAGGGCGCATCCAAAAAGGAACAAAGCGCGGTTTGGGAATCATCCTCCACCGCGCTTCGTTTTGCCGGTCTTATTTAGCCCGCAACGGCATCCTCTGCGGTAAACGCTCCAAGGGAGTTTTCTTTGACCTGTATGCAGACATAGGTGATGCTGGAATTTGCCCCCGCAAAGAATTGGCGCTTAGCGGCAGGGGCGATTTTCAGCCAATCCCCGGCAGCAAGTGCGACTTCCTCGCCGTCGATTACAGCCTTTCCTTCCCCTACAAGGATACCGTAGATTTCCTCGTTATTCTTGTGAGCATGTACGAACGGTACGCACGCGCCGGCGGGAAGCTGGTTGACGCTGACCTCTGCGCCGGTCAAGGCCAGAGTATCGTGAAGCTCGACGCGGCCTTCGTTTGCGATGTTGGTTTTCGTGTAGTTTGCCATGATTTTGACCTCCAAAGATGATTCGCAAGATTGCTTGCTTGCCTTTAGTGTATAAGCTTACGCCGCCAAAAACAAGCACGCACTTTTTTATAACTGTACATACAAAAAAGAATGCATTATACTGGGCCTGGGGGTGTATCGTGATGAAAACAAAGGATGAGCTTCCGGTGTGCCCGGTAGCAACCGCGGTTTCTTTGATCGGCGGGAAGTGGAAACTATTGATCCTTCGGAATCTGAAAGCGCGCCCGTGGCGCTTTAATGAATTGCAGAGGGATCTGGATGGGATATCGCAGAAGGTCTTGACAGACAGCCTGCGCCAAATGATAGACGACGGGCTCGCCTACCGGCACGATTATCAGACGACGCCCCCACGAGTCGAGTATGGCCTCACAGAACTCGGCAAAGAAATGCTGCCGATTATTGACGCCCTAGCCGATTTTGGAAGGTATTATCAATCAGTCATCAAATAGAAGGCCTATCCCACTACACGGGCCTCTGAGCATAAAATCCGCCCATACGCCTGGATCATCAGGCAGATGATCCTTCCAGTATATGAGCCTTTCGATGTATTGCCGTTTCCGTTGTTCTACAGCGGCTTTGCATTTTTCAATCCCATATTGAACGATAATGGCCGTAAGGTCATAGACCGGATAGCCGATGGCGTGTCCAGCAGTATGCACGACCGAACAGGCTTGGCCGATGGCATGGCAAATGGCGATATCTTCTTTATTATCTATTTCTTTTGCAAAGGCATGGCAATCCAATATTTTCCGTTGGGCCAGCCGCATTTTGATTTTCCCAGACGCCCAGTCCCGAGCCGCTTCCAACGCTTCCCGCGGGCGCTTTTCCTGCGGATATTTTCCTTCCAGCTTTGCAATGGATTCAGCCGCAAAATCAAATGCCCATAACGCCATAACCCGGTGGTCTTGCGCTTCAAACAGAAGGATCAAATCCTGCATATACGCTGAGCTTTTGGTAAATAAAACTTGATTTCCCTTTTTGAGCCTTATCGATACTTCATCGATCCAATCCATTTTCCTGCCTCCCGATTCCTTTGCCTGAATTATACTTCCGGCATTCAAAAAAGGCAATTACAGCGCGGAGGCTAAGCCGGTAGATCCATCGGGCGGCTTACAGGGCTATGAACCGCCGCGCCCCATATGGGGGCTGCGGAAGGGCCCTTCTTCAGATAAGGGAACCCTTGGCGCCGCTTCGCCACCGCAACAAAAAAAATCCTACCTGTGGACGAAACCATGGGTAGGATTTACTGTTTTATGGCTACAGCCCTATGCTCCGGGGCCACGGGCACGCTCACTGCGCCGGCAGATAATCCAGCGGGTTCACCGTCTCCCCATCCCGCTCCAGCACGAAATGCAAGTGGCTGCCCTGGTTGACCTCCTCCAGCGCGCTTTGCCCCACCGTGCCCAGCTTTTCTCCAGCCTTCAGCGTATCGCCCACCGTCACGTCGATCGTCTTAAGCGAGCAGTAATAGCTTTTCCATCCATCCTCGTGCAGCACGACAACCGTTTTGCCCAGCATTTTGTCCTCCCGTACCGTTTCCACACGGCCCTGCATGGCGGCTACGACGTCAATGCCAGGCTGGGCTTGGATATCCAGCGCCGGGTGCACGGCCCACTGGCCCAGGGTCGGCTGAAAGACCAGCTTATCCTTGGCATATTCCAGTTGGATCTCCCCCTTTACCGGCCAAATCATCTGCCGGCCCTGGTCTTGCGCCTGGGCAGGGGCCGTCGTGGTAGCGGCCGCGCTTGTCGTGCTGGCCACCGCGGGCTGCTGCACGGCCTGTTGGGTGGCCATCACCTGGCTGGGGGCTGCAGGCGCGGTGGGGGTCGTAGGCTCCGGCTGGCCGTTGCGCAGGGTGGATACGGCAAATACCGCGCCCACCATCAGCGCGCAGGCGCCGGCCGCGCAGATTGCCCCGTTGCGGCGGAAAAACCGCTTGACCGCCCGGGCATAATGACGATACCGTTCGTTGTTCGTATTCATGGTTCACACCTCCAAGGGAAGTATGACCCAACATTAGTATTTTATACCCATACTGGAAGCATCAGGTAAGCCCTTGAATGCTGGTACCCGGATAATAATGGGTCAGAATACCGACGTAATCCTCGCCCTGCTGCGCCATGGACTGCGCGCCCGCCTGGCTCATTCCAACGCCATGGCCATATCCGAGGGTGGTAAATACGACCGTATCGCCGGAGAAGGATACGGTGAACTGCGCCGAACGCAGCCCCAGGGCGCGCCGGACCTCCACGCCGGTCAGCGTAACGTTACCCATGCGCACCTGGGATACCCGTCCGCTTTCGTTGCTGGCGGTCACCTCAATCTGGCTGCTGAGCTGGGCGGCGGACAGTCCAGCCTTAGGATAGGCGCCGTTGATCCTCCGAACCACCTCGCCAGCGTCCAACGCCTCCTGTACGGGCTCTACCCGCTCGGTGGAGGCTACGCTGATAAGATAGGGCTCTGAGCCGTTAAAAACGTTCTCAAGCCGTTCTGTGGCCCCTGCGCTCTGGGCATGGTAGAATACCTCGATGGGCTCGTCCTGATAGCAGATGATTTCGCCTGCCGTCTCGGTTACCGCCATAAGGATTTTATCCAAATATTGCTGGGTATCGCCGCCCCACTTTTCACGCATATTGGCTTCGGAGCAATAGGCCTGACAATGCCCGTGGTCGGCGCATACATCGGCGTCCTCCGCCTTTGAGCAGCCGCCATGCTGCATTTTATAGACAGTCAGCGTACGGGCAGCCACGGCCTGGGCCTTCAGCGCTTCGCTTTCGTAGCTGGCCGGCATTTCAGCCGCCACGACGCGCACAACGTATTCTTCCAGGCTCATGGTCAAAAGCTTATGGGTATCCGGATCGTAGACCTGAATCTCAGGCGCTTCATAGCTATCCGCCTCGCCGGCAGCCTGGGGTGGAATCAACGTTACCTCCACGGCCTGCTCTGGCGGCCCCGCCCTGCCGGGGACGTCCTCGGATACCTCGGACCGGCTCCGGGGATGATAGAGAGCCACGGCCAGCAGCGCCAGCACCAGCACGGCCAAGAGCGCCGGCGGCGGCCCTGGCCTGCGTACAGTTCGATACATTCGTCTCACGGTTTGTCCCTCCCAACCTGTGCTGAGCCACAGTATGCACGGCGAAGGGACGATTATGCCTTGGCTTGGGTTTAGGATTGCTTCAGGGCTTCGATCGGCGCGCCCAGCGCCGCCAGCTTGCCTGGCAGGTCCTCGTAGCCCCGGCAGATATGGCCGCTGTCCACAATGGTGGACACGCCCTCCGCGCCCAGCGCCGCCAGCACCAGCGCCGCCCCCGCGCGCAGGTCCGGAGCTTCCACCTGGGCCGCTTTCAGCCACGGGATCCCCTCTACCACGGCGGTATTGCCCTGCACCCGCACCGATGCGCCCATCCGCACCAGCTCCGGCGCCAGCATAAACCGGTTTTCAAACACCGTTTCCGTTATCAGGCTGGTTCCGTCAGCCATGCAGGCCGTCACCATGGCCGCCGACTGCATATCGGTGGGAAAGCCCGGCCAGGGAAGCGTCTGCAGGTCCACGGCCTGCGGGCGCCCCGCCGCCCGCACGCGCACCCAGTCGGGCCCCTCCCAAACATCGGCCCCGGAGAGCCTGAGCTTGGCGATGACCGGCTGCAGGTATTGGGGTGGAATATGGTTCACCCGCACGTCGCCCCGGGTAACCGCCGCGCCATATAGGTAGGTGCCTGCCTCAATGCGGTCGGCAATGGGGCGGTATACCGCGCCCGATAGGGCGCGCTGCCCCTCGATGCACAGGGTGCCCGAACCGGCGCCTGTTACCCGTCCGCCCATGGCGTTCAGCAGTCCAGCCAGATCGACGATCTCCGGCTCCCGGGCCGCATTGTAGAGCACCGTCTGCCCTTGGGCCAGGCTGGCCGCCATCATCAGGTTTTCGGTGCAGCCCACGCTGGGGTAGTCCAGATAAATATGGGCGCCCTGCAGCCTGCCCCGGCAGGAAATGCCGCCATGGCCGCTGGCAATTTCCGCGCCCATCTGGCTCAGCCCCTTAAGGTGCAGATCGACAGGCCGCGCGCCGATCCCGCATCCGCCGGGCAGCGGGACGAATGCCTCGCCAAAGCGCGCCGCCAGGGGCCCCAATACGATAAAGGACGCCCGCAGCTGCCGCGTCAGCTCAAGGGGCGCTGCCATCGGCCGCCCCTGTCGGCATCTAAGCCGCACGCCCTCGCCTTCATACTCAACCTCGACGCCCAAAGCCGTCAGCAGCTCCCCCATGGCCCAAACATCCTGCAGCCGCGGTACCTTCGAGAGCACCACGGCTTCTTCTGTCAGCAGGCTGGCTGCCATCAACGGCAAAACGCTGTTTTTGGAAATACTTGCTTCCACCGTGCCGTGCAGCGGCGGGCTTTTTTCCACCTTATATCGCCACATGACCTTCATCCTTTCTCCGGCGTCATCGGCCGCACAGTCATTGTGACCCCGCGTCGTGCGCTCCATCCCCGATGATTGATGGCAAAGCCAGCGGCTTCTGGCAGCGCTGGCAAAAGCCGCAAGGCAAAGGACCCATTTGCCCCAAACGCAGCCCGCTGGTATAGATATCCAAAAAAAATAAAAGGCGGAACCCCGCCTTTTATTTTTTCTTTGCTTATAGCGGCTCCACAGCCGTCTCCACGCCGCCAGCCTCTGCGGACCGGTAAAGCGCCTGTACGATGGAAAGCGCCGCATAGCCCTCCCGGCCGTCGATCCGGATCGGCCGGTTGTTGCGGATCGCGTCATAGTAATCAGCAATCTGCTTCAGGTGGCCGGTCCCCCAATAATCCTTTCCCTTGGGGATCAGGTTTTCGTTCCGGCATATCATCTCCAGCTCCTGGCCGTGAGGCCGGCGGTAAAGCTGGTCGCCCCGCAGCCAGAACACACCCTTTTCCAGCACGGCCTCTACCTCTACTTCGTCGTCGACGCCATAACCGGTCGTGGCGTAGAACAGGCCGACCGCTCCGCTGGCAAAGCGGATCCGGAATTGAGCCGTATCCTCTACCTCGATCACGCCGGACAAAGCCTGGGTATTGACCTGCCCTGTCACCGTCAGGGCAGGTCCGGCCAGCCACTGCACCAGATCCAGCGTATGGATGGCCTGGTTCATCATGACGCCACCGCCCTCCAGCGCCTTGCGTCCATGCCAATCGTCGCTGTAGTAGGCGGGCGTCCGGATCCAGGTCACCTGGCCGCGAATGCAGGTAAGCGCGCCGTATTCGCCGCCGGAAACAATTTGCTTCAGCCGTTCGGAGGCGGCGTTGTAGCGGTTCTGGAAAATGATTCCCAGCCGGCCGCCGCCGCAGGCAACCATGGCCTTGGCGTCGGCGCAGCTGGTTGCCATCGGCTTTTCACACAGCACATATTTCCCTGCCTGAAGGGCCGCCACCGCCATGGGCGCATGGAGGTAATGGGGCGTTGTAATATGCACGACGTCCACATCCGGCAGGGCATAGACGTCCTCCGCCCGGGTATAAGCCCGGGCGCCATAGGCCTTAGCGGAGGCCTCCGCCCGCTCTGGCTTGTTATCGCATACCGCCGCCAGCTCCACCCCCGGGATATCCGCCAGGGTCTTGGCATGCACATGATGGATTCCGCCGCAGCCGATGATGGCCGCCCGTAACGTCTTCACTTCATCGCCCTCCTAAAGCTTTACCGCATGGCCCTCGCGGGCGGAACGGTATACGGCCAGCACAATAGCCAGCGGCTTCATGGCATCCTCGCCGGTAATGGCCGGGGCGCCGCCGGTCAGGATCGCCTGCGCCACGTTCTGGATCTGCCGCTGGTGGGAGCTTCCGGCAATGGCCGCGCTGCCGGCTCCGGTATCGCCCGGCTTCTGCTGGTCTGCGTCGCGTACCTCGCCATAGAACCCGCCTTCGCCGATCGTATCCTTGGGCCGCCATTCGCGCAGCTTATCGTTTTCAATGATAAAGCTGCCCTCCGTGCCGTATACGTCCAGCCTGGTATGGAAGCCGGGGATGGCCACCGTGTGCCCCTCCAGGGTGCCCAGCGCGCCATTTTTGAACTTCAGGATAGCCGTGGCGGTGTCCTCTACCTCAATACGCTCATGCGCCAGGCATCCGGCATAGGCCGTGACCTCCTCCACCTCGCCTACCAGGTATTGCACCATATCCACATAATGCACGCTTTGGTTCATCAGCGCGCCGCCGCCGTCCAGCTCCCAGGTGCCGCGCCAGTCGCCGCTGTCATAATACTGCTGGGAACGGTACCACTTGGTATAGGAGCCGCCAAAGACAGGCTTACCGAACAAGCCCTGTTCAAGCCCCTCCTTCGCCTTGACAAAATCGGGATCAAAGCGATGCTGCGAAATGCAGGAGAGCACGACGCCCGCATCGCGGCAGGCATCCACCAGCCGCTGGGCCGCCTCCAGCGTCACGTCGATGGGCTTTTCCACCAGCACATGCTTGCCGGCCTTTGCTGCGCGGATACCAAAATCCGCGTGCATCCCGCTGGGCAGGCAGACATGCACCAGATCGATATCCGGATCCTGGAGCATCGTATCAAAGTCGTCATAGGCCTTGCAGCCATGCTTGGCCGCCATGGCCTCGGCCTTTTCCCGGACGATGTCGCAAACCGCCGCCAGCTCCGTCTCCTCCAGCCGCGTGATAGCCTCTACATGGGTCGGTCCAATGGCCCCAAGGCCCACAACCGCACAACGTACCTTTTTCATCTTCCGCTCCTCACCTTCCTATTTGATCCAGCAGCAGCCGGGCGGCGCGCGCCGCCCTAAGGAAACGCGCTTCGCCGCTGCCGCCGTATTCCTCGCCCAGGTGGGGTTCCACGCTGGCAAAGCCATCGAAGCCCCGCTCCTGCGCCTGCTCCAGAATTGCGCGGCAGCAGCCGTCTCCCTCGCCTACGGGCCGGTGGCCGTTACCCGTCACCTCCAGCCCGCGGTCGCGCTGAGCATGCTCGCCGCTATATACCGAATCCTTCAGGTGGAAATAGACCACCTCGTCCTGCAAAAGCTGCCAGGCAGCCATGTTGTCGCAGCCGCACTGCACAAAGTTGGAAAAATCATAGGTGACCCGCAGCTTGGGGCTGCCCACCGCCTGCAGGATATCCAGGCACCGCTCCGGGATATCGCCGTATATTTCCTTTTCGTTTTCATGCAGCAGCGTAACCGGCCGCCCCTGCGCCGCCTCGGCAAAGGCGCTCATGCGGTCCACCACCTGGCTGCGGTAACGGGCCGGATCCTCGCCCTGCGGCATGAAGAAGCTGAAAATCCGAATATAGGGGGCCTGCATCGCTTCCGCCAGATCCAGGGTATGCCGGAAAAGATCCATATGGGGCGCAAAGGGGGCGGTTATATCGACCTTGCCTATGGGCGAACCCAAGGCCGACAGGGCAATGCCCGCGTCCTGCAGGCGCCGCGCCGCTTGCTCCGCCTCCTTCACGCTGTGATCCGATATGTTCTTTCCATCGCCGGAGCGATATTCCACATATCGGATGCCGGTTTGCCGCAGCACGCGAATCTGTTCATCCAGGGAGGAATCAATCTCGTCGGCAAAGGCCGACAGCACAAAAGCCATGGCAAATGCTCCCTTCATGTAAGCGTTTCCATCATTGTACCACATCGGGTGGCAAATGCAACACAGCCCTGTTCTTTTTCCTGCGGTTATGGCATTTTTTACCGGGTCAAGCCCCATCGCTCCCCGCCGGAAGCATAAAAAAGCAAGCCGGCTTCCGGAGCCGGCTTGCGAAAGCTCATGTCCGTTATCGATGCAGGGTTATGGGGCATCAGCGCCCGCTTGGCTATTGCATGCCGCGCCCTTTGCTTGGGCGCCGCGTGACCAGCGCCGCCGCCACGCCCACAGCGGCAGCGGCCAGCATCAGCAGATACAGCCACCCATTCGCCGGATCGCCTGTTTGGGGCGAGGCGGCCTTGGAGGTCGTGGTCTGTGGCTCCGTGCTGGTCGTCCCACTGGTGGCCTTCTCCAGCCCTGCGATTGCCGTCTCAATGGCCTGCGCCATGCGGTCTACCGCTTCCTGGCTGCGGATATCCAGGCCATAGTCCACCGCCTGTATGGCCGCTTCCACGGCTGAAAAGTCTTGGTATTCCTCTGCCTTCAGGGACTGGGCGCGATTGACCGCCGCCTCTACCGCTGAATAATCGGCAGCCTTATACACCAACTGGGCCAGCGCATCCTCAATGGCCTTTGCCATCGCGTTGACGGCGGCTTGGTCCGTGCTGTTACGGTCCACCGCCTTGATCGCCGCCTCTACCGCTGCGTAATTCTGGAACAGGGCGGGATCCAGCGCCTTTGCCTTGGCAATCGCCGCATCTACATCCGAGAAGCTTACCGCGTGGCGCACCTGAACCGTCTGCTGCGCCGGCGCTGCCAGCGGGCTGTAGTTGGTTGCAGCATCGGAAACGTTGGCCGATACCGTCAGCTGCTGCACCGCGGCATCATCGGTAGCGGTAAAGGTGGCAGTATACCGGTTTTCTTCCCGTACCACCGCTGTTCCAGGCTTCTGCACAGCATGGTCGACCGTAATCGTTACCTGCTCAGCGGTGGGCAGGCCCTCCATATAGGAAAAGTGATTATCCAGGGAAACGGATACGGTAAAATCCGCGCCGCCCTCCACGGTTTCCTCCGTCATAAGGGTAAATTCGGGCTCAACCTTTGTAATGATGACAGGCTCCTTGAAGGGTATATCGGAGTACACCGAATCGTAATCCACAGTATACCATATCTTGTCATCGCCTTTAAGCACGAAATGCGTCCCATCTACCGTCGTATATGTACCGGCGTTTGGCGAAGAGAGATAACCGTCGCCATCGGCCGAGACATCGTCAATGACCAAAACGCCGGAAAAAATCATGTCCGTGATGGCAACAAGGTTTGTTCCATTATAGGGGCGTCCCGAGGCGGTTGCCTCATTGTAACCATACTCATCGGCCGCCAGGGCGGAAACAGGCATCAGGGCAATCGCCATCAGGACAGCCGCAAGGAGCAAAACCCCTTTCAGATGTTGCTTTTTGTGTTTGTGCACAGCTTCTTCCTCCTTTTGGGTAAAATCCGGTATTTGGGCTTTTGCGCTGTCTCATAAGGTGTACCTTATCATCCGCTGTGCACAAGGGGATGGATCGCAGATTTATTGTTGAATTTGATTGAAACAAATGCTAATATATGGTTGTATTTATATGGGCCTATTTCTTGTCCATAAGGTACACTTTTTTAATCGCTTTCTCCGCGCTTCGGGGCGTTGGGGGGTGCGTGGCCGGGTATCTGACGCCTGGCTTTTGTTTTTGCGCGCAAAAAAAGCTCCGCCTAAGCAGAGCTTTTGATTGTGCCTACTGATTAGCGGCGATGAGCCTCAAAGCAGTCGCGGCAGTACACCGGACGGCCCTCGGTGGGCTGGAAAGGAACCTGGGTGGTGCGGCCGCACTCGTCGCACACGACCTCGAACATCTCGCGGGTACGGCGGCTGGCACGGCGGGCAGCACGGCAAGCCGGGCAGCGGCCGGGCTCGTTCTCAAAGCCCTTCTCAGCGAAGAAAGCCTGCTCGTCGGCGGAGAAAACGAATTCCTTACCACACTCTTTGCACACTAGGGTTTTGTTCTGATACATTGGGGAAATACCTCCTGCTCATGATACCCAGTCAATGGAAGCTTCGGTTTCTCCATCACCAAGGAATCTTGAGAAGGATTACGAAGTGCCTCATCTGTGGGACATTCTTATTATAACACACAAATAAACTTTGTACAGTATGTAAAACCAATTTTCTGAAAATTATTTTTACTGTACAAACTTCATATTCTCCACTGGGATTAAAGACTGGCGTGCAGGTTTACTGAGCCGCCTTGTAGCAGTTGCTGGACCACTGAGGATAGCTCTTGGAACTATAGGCGTTATAGAAAGCCGTCTTATTCATGCGCGATACCTCGATGGGCTGCACATGCCAATCCTCGCTGGCGATCGGTTTGCACAGGCCGTAAGCCGCCAGCTCCTTATTGCTCAAATCACAGGCCCAGCCGGTTACATCAACCGCCGCGCCAAACTCATGCCAGCTGGAGCCGGGCGTTCCCGCCAGGTTGCCCTTGCCCGAAAGGTATAGATTATAAAGCTCCTGTTGCTTGTCCTTTGTTCTGAATCCAGATATATAAATGATCTTTTTCCCTTTATCCTTCGCCAAGGCCGCCAGGCGTCCCGCAAAAACCGGATCAATATTGGATCGCGTATTGTCCGCTTCCAGCCAGCGGTCCCATTCCTCCGGCATCAGCGTGGGATATTTCGTCGCATCCAGGGCCGAGGCATAGGGGAAGGCCGGCTCGTATACCTCAAAGGACCATTCGCCCAGGGTGACCGCCTGGTGGGTATCGGTGGAGGCCGTCATCCGCATCTGCTTTCTGCCCAAGCTCAGCTCACTAAAGGTCACCAGCTGATTCAGATTCTGCTCAGCATCATTGAGGTCATAGTGCAAGGGCCCCTCGCCCTGCGCCCACTGGACGCTTTCCTCCAGCTCCACCTCGCCATCCTGATAGATGGTTATCGTTACCTCCGTCAGCGGCGCCGTGGTATCGACCACGCCCTCCAGTTGGCAGCCCTTTCCCTGCATATGATAGGCTGCAAGTTCAAAACCTGTCAGGGCTGCCGGCTCCGCTACATGAACGAGGCAATCCGCCTGCACCCCGCTGGCACGATCCCGGACCGTCACGGTCGTATCCCCTACAGCCACCGAACGGATCAATCCCTCTTCCGTAACCGTCGCCACGGCTTCGTCGGCGCTGATCCATTCCAGCTCGCCAACGCGCCCTGCCGCATTGGCCGCCAGGCGGCATTCATCGCCGCATGCCAGCGTAACCGTATCCTGATCCAGGGATAGGGTCACCGCCGCGGGCTGGGCCGCTGCGGGCGCTGCGGCTTCCCGGTTTTCCTGCGCCGGGGTCATACCTCTCACCACCCAAATGGCCGCTATCACCAGGCCGCCGGCCACCAACACCGAAGCCACGGGGATCCAGCCTCTCCAGCGCAGCAGGCCGCCCTGTATGCCCCCCGGCCTTCGCCTGCGCCGTCTTCCGCCGGCAGCAGCATGGACATGCCGGCTTCGTCCTGCAGCCGGCAGCGGCTGCCTGCAGCGCACACAAAAGCGGGCATGGTCATCATTCCTGCATCCGCATTGAACGCATCTCATTACTTTCGTTTTCCATCCAGATCGTATTGTTTCCGATCCATTTTACCATATTTTCGTGTTTCGTAAACACTTCTTTGCATATTTTCTTACATAATTCGGTATTTTTAGCGCTATTTCCCCCACCCAGCCCCTTTGCCGGGCTGCTGGAAACAGCAAATAAAAAAGGAAGCAGCAAGCTGCTTCCCTTGCGATAAGGTATCCTTACTTGATCTCGCCCTTGGCGCCGACCTCTTCCAGCTTCTTGACGATCGCCTCGGCCTCTTCCTTGGCCACAGCCTCCTTGAGGGGCTTGGGCGCATTGTCGACCACTTCCTTGGCCTCCTTCAGGCCCAGGCCGGTGATCTCGCGGACAACCTTGATGACCTTGATCTTCTCGGCGCCCACCTCGGCAAGGATTACGTCGAACTCGGTCTTCTCCTCGGCAGCCTCAGCAGGGGCAGCAGCGCCGCCAGCCACGGCCACAGCGGCGGGGGCCGCAGCGCTTACGCCAAAGACCTCCTCCAGCTCCTTCACCAGCTCAGAGAGTTCCAGTACATTCATCGCCTTGATCGCTTCAATGATTTCAGCCTTGTTCATGAGTATGACCTCCATTACATTTTTGTACTACGCGGTTAAGCGGATTCCTTCTGCTCGCGGATCAGATCCACGCAACGGGCAAAGCTGCGCACCGGGCCGTTCATGACGCCCAGCAGCATCGCCAGCAGCACTTCGCGGTTGGGGATATCGGCCAGAGCCTCTACCTGCTTGGCAGCCAGCACCTCGCTGCCCAGTACGCCGACCTTGATGCTGGTCTTCTTTACCTTGCTGATGAACTTGGTAATGATCTTGGCAGCAGCGGTGGGATCGCCGTAGGAGAAAGCCACGGCCGTCGAGCCGCTCAGGAATTCATCCAGGCCCTTGATGCCCTGCTCCTGCACGGCCAGATCAATCAGGGTATTCTTATATACCTTGAAATCCACGCCAGCAGCGCGGAACTGGTTGCGCAGCTCCGTCGATTCGGCCACAGTCATGCCAATGTAATCGATCAGAATCACGCTGTCCGCCTTTTCAAACTTCTCGCGGATCTCCTCGATTACGGCCTTCTTGGCTACCTGGGCCTTGGTCAAAGGATTCTCATGCATAATAGCAAACCTCCTTCTTCGTAAAATCAAAATAAAATGCCCTGCACAAACGCGCAGGGCATGCATGACATCAGGCATACACATTCCTCGGCGGGAGGTTTCCCATTAAACCCTCAGGTTCCCGCTGTCTGCGGCTGTGCAACAAACAAAGTTATTATAGGGCATCTATTTCCCTTTGTCAAGGATCAATTAGAACTTCAGGCCGTTAATCCGGATGCCAGGGCCCATGGTGGTGGAGATGACGACGCTGCGCAGATACACGCCCTTCGCGGTGGAGGGCTTCGCGCGGTTGATGGCGTCGATCAGCACCTTCAGGTTCTCCAGCAGCTTCTCCTTGCCAAAGGAGGCCTTGCCGACCGGCACATGGCAGATGGAGGTCTTGTCCACGCGGTACTCCACCTTACCAGCTTTGATCTCGGAAATGGCCTTAGCCACATCGTTGGTCACGGTGCCGCTCTTGGGGTTCGGCATCAAGCCCTTGGGGCCCAGCGTGCGGCCCAAGCGGCCGATGATGCGCATCATATCCGGGGTAGCCACGCACACGTCGAAGTCAAACCAGTTTTCCTTCTCGATCTTCTCTACCAGATCCTCAGCGCCCACATAATCGGCGCCAGCTTCCTGGGCGGCGGTGGCAAAATCGCCCTTGGCGAAAACCAACACGCGGACCGTACGGCCGGTACCATGGGGCAGCACAACCGTACCGCGCACCTGCTGGTCAGCGTAGCGGGGATCCACGCCCAGGCGGACGGAAACCTCCACGGTTTCATCGAACTTCGCCTTGGCCGTTTGGGTCACGAGCTCTACAGCATCTTCCGGGTCGTATTGAACGGAGCGGTCAATGAGCTTGGCGCTCTCGATATACTTCTTGCCTCTCTTCATGAATCGAACCTCCTTGTGGTCATAGCGGAGAAACCAATCCTCCCACTAAGGCAAACTATTATTCTTCAATGGTGACGCCCATGCTGCGGGCCGTACCGGCAACCATGCTCATGGCCGCCTCGACGCTGGCCGCATTCAGGTCAGGCATCTTCAGCGTGGCGATCTCCCGGAGCTTATCCTTGGAAAGCACAGCCACCTTTGTTGTATTGGGCTTACCGGAGCCGCTCTGGATGTTGCAGGCCTTCTTAATGAGCACAGCCGCCGGCGGCGTCTTGGTGATAAAGGTGAAGGAACGATCCTGATAGACCGTCACCACCACAGGGATAATCATGCCAGCCTCATTGGCGGTGCGGGCGTTGAATTCCTTACAGAAGCCCATGATGTTCACGCCATGCTGACCCAGGGCCGGGCCGATGGGCGGCGCGGGGGTCGCTTTACCGGCAGGAACCTGCAGCTTGATAAGACCCACTACCTTTTTTGCCATTTGTGTACACCTCCATAAAATTGTGGTCATTGCGGGCTGTACGGCCCTCCCACTATGCAAACCCCAAAGGGATGCAAACGATTAAAACTTTTTGATCTCTGAATAATCCAGCTCTACCGGCGTATCGCGGCCGAACATCGATACGACCACCCGGGCCTTCTGGCTGTCGGCAAAGAGCTCCTCGATAACCCCTTCAAAGCTTTCCAGCGGGCCCTGCAGCACGCGCACCCGGTCGCCCACAGCAAGGTCGCTCTGGACGGGCGTACGCTCTACGCCCATGCTCTCCACCTCTTCCTCGGTCAGCGGGATCGGCTTGGAGCCCGGGCCAACGAACCCCGTGACGCCGCGGGTATTGCGCACCACATACCAGGTTTCGTCGTTCATCACCATCTTTACCATGACGTAACCGGGGAATACCTTCTGCTGCTTAACCCGCTTTTTGTTATCCTTTACCTCGATAACCTCTTCCATGGGCACCTTGACCTCGCAGATATAGTCCTGCAGCCCACGGTTTTGTACGGTCATCTCCAGATTCGCCTTGACCTTGTTCTCATAACCCGAATAGGTATGGACGACATACCACGCCAACTGGGTGCTTTCTTCTTTCTCAGCCATGCTTCAAAGGGCCTGGTCGCCCTACCTCCTTGATCAGGTTAAAGTTCTACCGCAGGAACAGATTGACCACCGCGGACAGGCCGGTATCCATCGCAAAGGTGATGACGCAGAAGATCGCCACGAACACCAGAACCGCAACGGAATAATTCGTAAGCTCCTTACGGCTGGGCCAGGACACCTTCTTCAGCTCCGAGATCACCTCGCGGAAATAACGGCCCACACGGCGGAAGAAATTCATGGGGTTGAACTTTTTACGTTTCTTGGCGCCGGCCTTTTCGGCCGCGGCCTTGGTTTTTTCGTTCGTCTTCGCCATTTTCTCCACCTTGTCCCCTATCCATTCAATCCGCTTAGCGGGTCTCGCGATGCTCGGTCTGCTTTTTGCAGAAGCGGCAATACTTCTTCAGGGTCATACGATCCGGGTCGTTCTTCTTGTTCTTCATCGTGTCGTAATTGCGTTGCTTACACTCGGTGCAAGCCAGCGTGATCTTTGTGCGCATATCATACACCTCCCAAAATGGTGATAAAATCCCATAAAATTACCCTTAATAATTTATCACGCGCAGTTGGTATTGTCAAGCATAATTTCCATACGCGAAAAAGAAGGGATGGACCCGCCCAACGACAGGACGGAATCCATCCCGAAAAGAAGCGGGAGCTTTCACTCCCGCTCGTTGTTATCTTTTAGCCCTCGATGGCGGAAACGACGCCGGCGCCTACCGTGCGGCCACCCTCGC
>UQLW01000008.1 GCA_900542005.1 uncultured Eubacteriales bacterium | reverse complement strand
GCCCCAGCTTCTTTCTCAGCCCCGTTATGCTAAGCATCATGGTTCATCGCCTCCTCTACCAGATTAATCAAAACTCCCAGCGGATTATCTTCCCTGCCGCTACACAGGAACGTGTCTAATTCTTGAAGCGGGAAATATGTGCTGGATTGAGCTGCTTCCAAGAAAGCAAAGGCCGCCTGCACAGTAGGGTCCGACGAATCAATTGAATTGACCATGCTATCCTTTTCATTCAGCTCATATAGCGTCTGCAGGTTTGCAAGCATTTCATCGTGATCCATGGTCTGCGCCTTGCTGTCGGGAGCTCCACGCAGATAAACGCTTAAGGCGCCGCACAGATCAGCATGACTGCGCCCCTGGTTCCACAGGCGTGCAATCATCTCCTCTGCCAACATTTCCGCATCCACCATCTCCTGCTTAATGAGCCAATGGTCGCCCATATCTTCAAGCTCTTCTCCATTTGACCCGAACCCAAAATAAACCGGTAGAAAGAAAACATCCTTCTGTGTTATATCCAACCGACTTTCGCGGCCAAGCCGCTGGCAAGCCTGTTCATATGCCGCCTGCTGCCGGATCAAAACCTCGTCAAGCCGTCTGTTTCTATTTTGGCTTTCCACATAAAGCGTCCAGGGGCCATTGTGAATCGGCTCCATGAGCCCACCGAACAGGCTAAGGGTATGGCTTACCCCTTCATAGCGGTTGGCTGACCCCTCTAAATTGCAGTAGACCGGATAGGGTGCCTGTATATGAACGCGAAACGTATGTTCATGGGAATCTGGGCGCGTATCATACCCATTTAAGACATCATTGGAATATACGGGCCGAACACCCGCAATGGGATAATAGGGAAAATACCCCGGTAAGCTTACACCCTGCGCATTGCTGTAAAACTTGGGACTAAATCCGGTATATTGGACGGTAATATTTCTGTTTAACGGCATGTCTGCCTGAGTAATAGAAAACTGATCTCCTTCCCGGGTAAATCGCACATCTCTCCCTTGCTCGTCTTGTATAGCGCCAATATGAAACCGGTGATACAGAGTAAATTGATAATCGCGATCATCTTGTGCAGCAGACAATTCCATACGAACAGTAGCTGAAAGCTCTCGATACAGGCATATATCCAAATCATAGCCGAGTACGGAGAACGCCGGCTTCACTTCTTCATATGGCGTATCGATATAATAGAGTTGGTCATAAATACCAGCCGCACTCGGCCTGGAATCCTCGATTAATACCGATCCCCTCATGGCCCAACCAGCAAAAGATGCAAGCGATATGGCCAGGCAGCTGGCGAGAAGCACGCATCGTCTTTTCGATTGAGGCACTGCATTGCGAATCAGCATAAGCACAGCGCCGCTTAACCAAAACAGTGCAAGCAGCCACCGCGCTGGCTCCATTGGCAATCCATATAGAATATCAGGAAGCGCGGTAGGTTCAAGGCCATACGGTGTCAAGGTGAACAAATCCTTCAGCCAGTAGAGCAGATCCGTCCCAGCCGTTTGCCCGGTAATATTAAAGGGGATAAATAGGATGGGCGCCACGTAATTGGTGGTAAGCAATGTCAAAGTTAGCACCACGGAATAGACAAGGATTCGCCGTTTCTTCAGCCACACGGCCAGCATGAGGCCGATCGCGCCTCCAACGCAGGGCGTAATAAAATGATAAAGCAACCCGCAAAGCAAAAGATGCCGGATCAGCAAGCCGCTCCGGCTGCCCTGAACCAGATAAACCATTACCACTTGTACCATAGGCAGTACATAATGGGCGGAAGCTAAGGTGACCAGCAGCAAGGCCCATCCTCCGTACACCCTAAGCAATCCGCTTTTATAGACGGAAACAGTCTCGGCTAGGTTGGTTTCCTGTATTTTTATCGCCATTTCATATCCAATGCACATGAAAAGCGCATAGGGCACCATGGCGTATTCCAGCGTTTCGCGCAGCGTTCCCAGTGAATTTTTGTATAGCATCTCATATCGGTGGTCCTTAAAGATCAACACGGCAAAACCTAAAAAGTAGAGCATCACCGTGCCAAGCAGCATTGGGTTGCGGGCCAGGATTTTCCATCCTTTTTTATACGTTTCCATGGTGCCCTCCTCTTATACCGTGTTGCTATTACCGGCATGCGCTTACTATTCCTTCATCGCCTCCTTCAGCAATCCGACAAGAAACGTCCCTTCGTCGAAATCCGTTTCATCCGTACACAAAAATTCCAAAACCTGAAGCATATAATCCTGGCTAGGCTGATCACCTAAATAATGCAATGCCTCCTCAAGATTCTGCTGCCATGCAAAATAATCTTCGCCTTCCTTTGAATGCGGTTCGGCCAGCTTTTGAATCAGGCTTTCCGCATTGACATAACGGCTTTGGTTTGTTCCTTCTCCCACGATCTTCCATGCAAAGCGGCTTGCCAGCTGTGTATTCCTTTTGCTGGGCGCCAGTTGCCGTATTATATATTCTTCCGCTATCGCATCCGGAGAATGGGATACATAGTTGCTCACAAAAAGATGATCCTGCAAAAATACGGCGTCTTCTGTGACAGAAGAGATGGAAAAATAGGTTGGCTCCCAAAATACCGTTAGTGTATCAACGTCCATCGCCGGAATTGATTCCCCCGCCCATTGACGGGCTCGATCTATGCGCCCCTGCGCATCCTCCAGCGTCTTCTGGATCGCTTCCGTATCCAGGCCCACCGGCATAATCGTCTCTATCCCGCCGTCGCGCTTCACGCTTGTCAGCGTACGGCTTCCCCACAGCGTCAAAGCCGGGGCAGTCCCTGTCCACCCTCCTTCTCCAGCATCCAGATTTGTATAAACCGGATAGGGCGCGTCAACCGAAACAGAGAAATGGTGGAGCCTTGGGGAACCGCTTATCTCATAGCCGTACTGCTCTGTCTTGTAAACCGGCCGGATTCCCTCCATCGGATAATATGGGAAATAGCCTGGCAGGGCCGCCGCCTGGCCGTTTGAATAAAACCTTGGATGGCTCCCTTCATATTCGATGGCAATCATTCGATTCTCGGGAATATCCCCGCGATTTATTTTGAATTGATCTATCTGGCGTTCAAAGGGGATACGATCTCCCCTATCGTTCCGAATGCTCTTGATATGCATCCCCCGATAAAGCGTAAAAATGTATTGGCCACGTTCTTCATCCAGCTCCGTCAGCTGCATGGTCACGCTGGCCCTCATCTTTTGTCCCAGCTTGATCTGGAACGTATATGTTTCAATCCCAAAGCCGCCCGGATCCACCTCTTTTATCTGCTTGTCCTGCAAATATTGCTCCATGTAGAAATCCTGATCCTGGGCGATAATGCCTTCCGGCCGCTCATCCAGGTATAAAACGCTCCCCTTGCAGCCATAACCGGCCGCACAGGCGACCAGGAGGATGCCTGCCGCAAATAAACACGCCCTTTGCCTCCCCGGCATTGCCTTCCCAGGCTGCCGCCAAAGCAGGACAAGCCCCCAAAGGCCGAACCACATGCCCGCCAGCAGCCACCGGGCCCCTTCCTGGGAAATTCCATAGAAAAAGTCAGTATCATACTGCCTGACCATCCCATAGGGGGTAAAGGTTAAAAGGTTCTTTATCTCATAGGCAATATTACCTGCCAGGCGCATGCCTGACACCCGATACAGCGCCGAAAACAGCGGATCGACAAAGCTGGTGGTCATCAGCACAAGAAGCACGGCGACCGAATACACCATGATGCGATTGGAGCCAAAAAGCTTGGCCATACCCATTCCCATCAGCCCGCCAAGGAGCGGCGTAATCCCATAATAGAGCAAACACGCGCCCAGTTGATTGGCCAGCATGGCCCCAACACCCCTGGGATTCAGGCAGTAAAGGAGCACGTTTACCGCAACCGCCGGTATGGCAAAAATTCCCGCCAAGCACAGAAGAAACAGCAGGAGGCTTATCAAAAAGTTCACTCGTTCTGCCGGTAAAGCGCCCATATTTTCTTCCAGATTCATCTCTTTGGGCCGTATCGCCATCTCATACCCGATATACATGAATAGGGCATAACCGGCCAGGCTGAAATACATGGTCATGGTCACCATGTTCATGTACATGCTGTCTAAATAGGCGTATTCTATAAAGCTTTTCACCCGCAGCAAATCATACCCCAGGCTAAGCAGCCATACCGCGCAAAACGGGATGATCAGCCAGAGATTCCTTCTAAACATCCGGTTAATTACAAGGAAATGGATTTTCATCGAATCCCTCCTATTCCGCTTAGCGCTTATCCCAGCCTGAACTTAATCGGTGGGGTGTTCCCAGCGCCCCAGCTTCTTTCTCAGCCCCGTTATGCTAAGCATCATGGTTCATCGCCTCCTTCAGCAGTTCCGCGATAAAGGCAAACTCATTCTGGTCTTCCGCCTGAGGCGGGCTGCAAAGCCGGTCATAGACCTGTACCAGGTAATCGCTGTCTGCCGCCTCCAGCTTATCCAACGCGTAATACAGCGTCAGGCGGAGGGTATCCATGGTTCCCGATTCATATTCCTGGCTGGCGAATTCCTCCAGCTTTTCCAAGAGATAGTCCGTGTCGTCATTCATGCTCAGGGCGGGGCGATCCTCGTATCCGGTGATAAAGCCCGCAAACACATTGCCCAGCCAGTAATCGGTATTTTCCTGATGATAATTCCCCATGACATAGGACACCGTGAACATATCCGGCGTATACAGGCAATAATTGTCGATCAAAAGATGGTCGCCGCCGTCGATATATCCATCGTCTACGCGGCTATGTGTAAAGTATTCCGGATAGACGAATAGCAACTGGTAGGCCTCCGCCGGATTGGCCAGCCGGTCCTGCCCCAGCTTCCGGTTCACGGCCTCGACCGCCTGCCCCAGGGCGTCCAGTGTCGCTTCAGCCCGATGGCGGTCAAGGGTATTACCCATGACCACGGTAAGGCCCGACAACGCCTGTGGCCGCACCAGACGGCTGCCCATCAGCGTCACGCCATGGCTCAGGCCGGCAAAGCGTCCATCTTCTCCGGGCAGGTTGCAGGATATAGCATAGGGCGCCCGCACGGTAACGGCGAATTCGGTCATCTCCCCGGGCAATTGGGTGTTATCCATCCCATTCACCTGCACCGGCCGGCTGCCCGCCATGGGATAGTAAGGGAAGAAGGCCGGCAGGGCCGCCGCTTGATCGTTGGCATAGTAGACCGGCAGGCTGCCGCTGTATTCCAGGGTGATACCTCCACGCCCCTCCAGCGCTTCCCGCTCGATGGACAGAAGGTTATCGCGGCGCGTAAAGGGAACCGTCCGGCCTGATTCGTCATAGATCTTCGACACGGTAAGATAGCGGTGCAGGGTGAACACATAGCCGTCCCGTCCCTCATCCAGCGGCGTCAGCCGCAGCATCACCCGGGCTTTCAGCTTTTGATATAGGTCCAGCTCCATGCGGCAGCTTTCGATGGAAAATCCGGCGTCCTCCGCTTCCATGGGGTGCTCCATCTGGAAGATCATATCCTCATGGCTGCTGATCAGGCCCACCGGCCGTTCATCATTGGCCATCAGCAAACCATGGCCGGCAAAAGCTACCGCGCCTGCCAGCGCCAGCGCGCCGCAGAGGCCGCCGATCCAGCGACGCCCCCGCCGCCCGGCCAGGGGCGCCAGCACCGCCAGGCTCAGCCCGCCCAGCCAGAACAGGGCCAGGCACCACCGGGCCCCCTCCTGGGGAATGCCATATACAGCGTCAGGATAATAGCGCGTCGCCATGCCATAGGGCGTAAAGGTGAACCAATCCTTAATCCAATAGGGAATAAAGCCCGCCCAATAGCCCTTTGTCCGCTCAAAGGGGATGCGCAAAAAGCGGTCAAGGTATCCGGTTGTCAGCAGGATCAGCAGCACCACCAGGGGGTAAGCTGCCAGCCGGTGCATCCCAAGACGCCCTAGCGCCAGGCCCATCCAGCCCCCTACCACCGGCGTCAGGAATAAATACAGCACGCAGGCCGCCATCTGATGGGCCAGCAACGCCCCGTCCTGCAGCCCTTCCAGATGATAAAGCAGGCCGTTTGCCGCCATAATCACCGCCATGCCGGCGCCCGCCAGCAGGGCCATATGGAGCATGGCCGCGCCCATGTAGCCGCAGGCTGCGCCCGGCAGCGGCCGCACCGCCTCCTGAAGCTGGCTTTCCTTAAGCCGCACGCCCAGCTCATAGCCCAGATAGAGGAAGAAAGCATAACCCGCTAAAGCTACATATAGGGACTGTTCAGCCGAACTCATATAAAGCGCAGGATTGATGGGCCGGAATTTGATATAATTCAGCACCTGATAGATAGCGTAGCCCAGCAAAAGCGCAAAATAGGCCAGGCAGGGGATTCCCAGCGCCCTGCCGCGCAAAAGAATCTTTCTCACCGCTGTAAACGACGCCCGCATGTTCCATCCTCCTTATGGGTTTTTGCCTTACCTCGCTTTCTTTATGCACACTTTGTATATATAAATCATGACATTTTTTATATTCTATGACCATATATTTTTTTGTCCTTGCCATGTCCGTATTTGAGTTTTTCTCGAAAATTATATACAAAAAACGCCGGCGTCCGGATTTTTCATAGTCCGGACGCCGGCACCTATAGGGGAATTACCGGTAATACACCTTCACCGTCTTAATCTCAAAGGCGCGGAAGCCGAGGCGAACCTGGTTCCCCTCCAGTTCAAGCGGGGCCTCGGGCTCCTCCAGCAGGTTGGTCAGCTCGGCCCGCAGGGGCTGGCCGGGCAGGGTCAGGGTGGCGGTTACGGCGCTGCGCTCCGCCTCATAGAGGCGGTAGACCAGGGCGCCTTCGCCGTCCTCGGCCAGCTTGACGGCCTCCACGATCACGTTGGGCGCATCCACCCGGGCCAGCTGGGGCATATCCGCCGCGCCGCCAGCGGCCAACGCCGGCATATTGAGCTCATAGGCCGGCCGGATGACGGTTTCGGCCGCAAAGCCACCCATATGGGGCAGGAAGCTATAGGTGAACGCATGGACGCCCACATCGCCGCATTCGTCGGGGTGGGTGCCGCCCTTGTGGAGGGTCAGCATCATGTGCCCGCCCTCGCAGGAGATGCCATACTTGCAGTCATTGGCCAGGGCCGCGCCATACCGGTTCTCTGAAAGGTCGCTCCATTTGTGGTTGCACACCTCGAACATCGCCTGCTCCCGGCTGTCGTTGCGGGTGGTGGGCCGCTCCAGGTGGCCGAACTGTACCTCGTTACGGATGCGGTCCGTCAGGATATCCAGGTCAAAGCCCACCTTCAGAAGGTGGTGCTTATCCTGCCAATCCACCCGGGTCTCAAAGTCGATCCGGGGGCTTTGGGCGTGGAAAACCATGTCCTGCCAGAGCTCCGAGCGGGGCCCGATGGCGTAATGGCTGCGGATGCGCAGCTGAAGGGGGCCGTCGGATACCACCTGCCGCTCCAGCAGCCGCTCCTGCGGCACCAGCATATCCAGCGTGTCGGCGTTGATATCCCAGCAATCCCACAGGGCGGGCACATCCTCGCCCATGTAGAAGCGGTTCAGCGGCGCCTCCCGCACCAGCTGGCGGCCGTTGGCCCGGTCAATGAAGCTTGCCATCGATCCCGCTTCGTCGAAGATAATTTCCGCATAGGGCGTCGTCAAGCGGCGTCCATCGTAGGCAAAGGGCGAAGGCGCATCGCAGGGCGTATCGGTCAGCTCGACCAGGGCCGCGCCCATGGCCGGGATCACCGGCGCCACTGCCAGCGCCTCTCCGCCGCAAAGGCGATTCACCCGCTGGCTGGCCATGCCCTGGGCATAGCCGGGCGCCTCAAGATACTGGGTATCGCCCCGGTCCCATGAGAGCGGATTTACCAGGGTAAAGCCCGCGCCGCCGCCCTCTAGCAGCGCCCGCGTCCTTTCTTCCGCAGCTTCGATCATCCGGCGCATTTCAGGCACGGCCCGCTCATAGACCTCGGTGATACAGGTGCCCGGCAGGATATCGTGGAACTGGTTCATCAAAAGCGTATCCCACAGCGGCTGGATATCGGCCGCCTGCGCCGCCTTGCCCGCCAGCATCGCCCATGCCTGGGCCAGCTCCAGCGAGCGCAGGGCAATCTCGCCCTTGCGGTTGTTGCGCTTCACCTCGTGGCGCTGGGTCAGCGTGCCCCGGTGCAGCTGCAGGTAAAGCTCGCCGGCATAGGTGGGCAGGTCCGCCTCTGCCTCCAGCCGGTGCAGGTAATCGGATACGGTGCTGTGGTAGCTGCAGGGGCAGCCCTCCAGGTCCTTCACCCGCCGGCTGGCCTCCAGCATCTCAAACATCGGCCCGCCGCCGCCGTCGCCAAAGCCGTAGGCCACCAGGCGGCTGTCGTTGACCTGCTTATGGGCCACAAAGTTCTTGGAGCCGGAACCGCCCTCCAGGCTGGTGATCAGGTGCTTGGCATCGGGCCAGGAGTGGGTGGTATTGAAGTGGGCCATAACCGCGCTGCCGTCCAGCCCCTTCCACAGGAAGGTATCCATGGGGAAGGCGGTGGTATCGTTCCAGGAGAGCTTGGTGGTGCAGAAGTACCGGATCCCCACGCCCTTGAGGATCTGGGGAATGGCCGCTGAATAGCCGAAGGTATCCGGCAGCCAGAAGGTATCTGAGGTATAGCCGAAGGCCTGGCGGGTGTAGCGCTGGCCCCGCAGGAACTGGCGCACCATGGCCTCGCCGCCGGTCACGTTGCAGTCGCACTCCACCCATACGCCGCCGTTGGGCTCCCAGCGTCCTTCCTTCACCTTTTCCTGCATCCGCTGAAACAGCATGGGGTATTGCTTCTCCATCCAATAGGCATGCAGGGCGCTGGACTGGATGAAGATATATTCGGGATACTGCTCCATCATGGAAAGGGCCAGGGCATAGGTGCGGGCGCACTTGCGGATGGTCTCATCCACCGGCCACAGCCAGGCCGTGTCCATGTGGGAATGTCCCACCAGGGCCGCATAGGGGGCCGAGGGGCCGTTCTTCCGGGAGAGGGGCTCGGCCATGATGGCGCGGGCCCGCGCAAGGCTGTCCCGCCAGGCTTCCTCCTCCCGCTCGGCGGGCATGTGGACCAGCGTGCGGGACACCTCCACCAGGGCGGCGCGCACCTTGGCCCGGCGGAAGCTGGTTTCCGGCAGGCACTCGGCCAGCTGCAGCAGCGTGCGCAGATCCATCACAAAGGCCAGAACGTCCTCCCGGCGGGTGCAGACCGTCAGCCCCCGGTAGGTGCGCAGGAAATCCTCCGGCCGTCTCGTCTCCCGGTCGGCCGGCATGCAGCCGGCGCAGAAGTGGCCGGCATAGGCCTCCAGGGCCAGCTCCAGCACCGAGCCCGCCGCCGCGCCGCCGGTGATGCGCAGCGTGTGGTGGGAGCCCAGGGAATAATAGGCCGCGCCGGCGTTCTCGTTATAGAGGCCCACCGGCATACCGTCCACCCAGAGCATGGCCTCCACCGCGCCGGTGGCCGCCTGCAGGAAAAGGGGCTGCCCGGCCAGCGCTTCATCTATGGCAAAGCAGCCCTTGATCCATAGGTTCTCCCATTCGCCGCCCCATACGTCGCCCGCCTTTAGAGGCTTCCATTCCCGATTCCCATCGGGCGGCAGCCGCAGATGCTCCCGGGTCGGCCATCCCGCGGCCTCCACCGTACCCACCGGCTCAAACAGCAGCGCCTGGTATCGCTCCATGGCGTCGGCCAGCTTGGCCAGCACCATATCCACATTCTTTTCCTCAATCATCGCCATTTCGTTTTCCTCCGCCCCTACCGGGGCCTTCATCGTCCCTTTCAGTATATCGGGCCCGGCGGAAGGTGGCAAGGGAGGAAATTAAAGTTTATGGAATTAGTTCAATTTGCGCTAATGTACTTTTAATATCAGCATATTGTTCTATTGATCGCTTATGGACTGGCAAAGGTCCGCACAAACTAATCTTCAAGTTCAAATTCTGCGAAGGTTGGACTTATCCGCATAACCTCACTTCTTCTTTCATAAGTCAAATGGCTTTTTATAGTACTTCTCGTTGCCCTATAATTATTATAATTTAATTATTTTATCGCATAGTTTATGAAACTTTTTACGATGTGAAGAAGAAATTATTGTCATTCCCTGATCAACAAGCGCTCGCAAATTGTTCATAATTCGTTCATCCAGTTCTTCATTCAAATGTGAAGTTGCCTCATCTAAAACAAGCAGTGGTCTATTGGTAGACAGCGCAATAGCCAATGCTAAACGCTGCTTCTCTCCCCCCGAAAAGGCTACACCATTTTCTCCCACCTGCGAGTGTATCCCCTCAGGAAGTTCTTGGACTTTTTTCTCCAGGCAAGTCAGCTCTAAGGCCTTCCACATATCTTCTTCATTCGTGCAGTTACGGACCAATTTAAAGTTATCATAGATGCTGCTATTGAATAAAAATGGAGTTTGATCTACGAAAGCAATATTGCTGCGATACCACGTAATGTCTAGTTCATCTACCTTGTACCCATCCATATAAATGGCACCCGAATCTGGTTGGTATAGCTGAAGAATTAAATGCAATAACGTAGATTTACCTTTACCGCTTTCCCCTTCAATGCCAAACCATTTGCCTGGTTGAATGCAAAGATTAAAGTTTTCAAATACGGCTACACGATCATTATATGTAAATCTTATATCCTTTAAATCAAGGCTCTGTTGCAAAAATTTCTGTGGCTCTTCAGTACCCTTTGTGGGTTTCCTTAATTCCATATATTTAAAAAATTCTTCAAATTGGCCAATTTGTTTCATAAAAGCCAAATTTGCTCCCGTACAAGCCCCAACGCCCTGATAATATCTGGGAAGCAATGATAGGCACGCGACTAACATGCCCATAGTAAATTGCCCATTGATTACAAAAATTGTACAAGTAACAAATCCAATTCCCAAAAATAAGGAGCTCAAAAACTCTCGAATATTCGTATGTAATATACTTTCTAGAACTACAGGCCAAAAATGCTATTGGCTCCAAGAAATAGTTTTCTGTATTCGGAAATGATATTATTTTCCAGGCACATTGTTTTAATATATCGAATACCTTGAAATGTTTCCACCAGCATCGTTCGGATTTTGACTACTGCGGTAAATATTTGAGAGGAATTATCCTTAACCACTTTGCCTAGCATCTGCGCCGGCAAGAGTAATAGCAAAACATAAATAAGCTGTGTAACAGTAATAATCCAGCTCATACGAGCAATAAGCATTAGGCTAATCAATGTTGTAATCAGCGCGCCTAACGTTTGAGGGATCGTGCAAATCCATAAATAGACATAATCGTTAGCATCCTGCGAAGTCTTTGCGGCCAATTCCGCACCTGGGTTCGAATCAAAAAAACTCATATCCTGAGTCATGAGAGCAGCCAGGATAGACTGATTAATCCTATAAGCAAATTTGCGACAACATGTAGCCGTATAATAGATATATAATGAATACAGCAGTCCACTAATACACGGGATAGCAACGAATAACAAAATACTTCGTAAGATAAGATTCATATTACCAGACGGAATCGCTTCATCAATCGTATAGGACATAACATAGGGCGGCACCAATGCGATTCCCTGGACTATTATAGTAAGAAGCAGCGAAATAAGCATGCTTTTCCAATACAGCTTAAGATGATTCAGCGGTTTTATGAACATCTTTTTCCTCCTTATTATGCATTTTGATGATTATCATCTTTTATTCCATATGCAATAATATTCAATTTGTTTATTGAAAGCTCGCCTTTGTCATATTTAATTATTTATTTTATTATAATGTCACTATTTGTATCTGTCAATATAAAATATTGTTTTTTATTATTGTATTTATTTGCTATTTGTGTTCTACTATTGTTCATATTATCAATCTATTTTTTGACATTTTTGAGGGTTTTTAACAAATATGAAGATTGTTGCGCGGATCCAAATTCAACAAATAATAGCTATATAAAAGTTCAAGGCCTCTATAGAGGCCTTGAACTTTCACTTGATACTGCAAGCAATTTTTCTTGCTATCGTTTTATCTCAAGATGCGCCCGGGCCTCCTTCAGCTTCTCGATGATGGCGATGTGCTGGGGGCAGATGGCTTCGCAGGCGCCGCATTCCACGCACCGGGCGGCGTCGGCCTGGCCCTCGATGAGCTTGGCATAGCGCTTGCGGTTGCCCTCCACATGGTCGAATACCGCCAGGTCGTTATATTGGGAGAATATCTTGGGGATCTCCACGCCCTGGGGGCAGGGCTGGCAGTATTTGCAGTCGGTACAGCGCACGCGGATACGGGCATCATAGGCCTCGCGCACCTTGACGAAGAGCTCCTCCTCCTCGGTGCTGCAGCCGCCCGCTTCCGCCCTATCGAAGATACGGAGGTTATCCTCCAGCTGCTCCATGGTGCTGACGCCGGAGAGGATGACCGATACCTGGGGGAAATTGTACATGAAGCGGAAGCCCCATTCGGCCGGAGAGCGCTTGACGGGCATCGCGTCGTAGAGCTTCATGACCTCGCCGGGCACGGTGGCCAGGGTGCCGCCCCGAAGCGGCTCCATGATGACGACGGCCATGCCCTTTTCGGCGGCGTAGCGCATGCCCTCGGCGGTGGCCTGCTCGTTGATATCCAGGATGTTCAGCTGGATCTGGCACATATCGAAATCATAGAGGTCCACCAGCTGCTTGAAGGCCTCCAGCTTATCGTGGAAGGAGAAGGCGGCAAAGCGGATCTTGCCCTCGGCCTTCTTGCGGTCCAGGAACTCCAGCACATGGTATTTCCTGATGATCTCGATGGAGCCGGCGTTCAGCGAATGCAGCAGGTATACGTCGATATAGTCGGTATTCAGCCGGCGCAGCTCCTCGTTAAAGATGGCCTCCAGGTCGTCCTCGCAGGTGATCTTCCACATGGGCAGCTTGGTGGCGATCATCACCTTTTTTCGCAGCTCGCCGGAAAGCGCCTCGCCCACCACCGACTCGCTCTCCTCATTGTGATACACATAGGCGGTATCAAAGTAGTTGACGCCGCCCTCCGCCGCCCGGCGGATCATCGCGACCGCCTTGGGCCGGTCCACCTTCACCTGGCCTTCCCCGTCCGTATAGGTGGGCATACGCATACAGCCCATACCAAAGGCGGATACCCTGGCTCCGGTCTTGCCGAATTGACGATATTGCATTTTAGTACCTCCCGATGAAAAATTGACGGGCCTTCGCCCATACGTTTTCATCTTCCCACATCCCCGCCCGCCTGTCAATTGCTTCTTCCCATTTCACCGCTTCATGGTATAATAAACAGGAAACGGCAAGGATTCTGCCACGGAAAGGAGTTTTCTCATGGCTAAAATCATTGGCTCTCCCCTGCCCAATCTCCCCTGGGAGGACAAGCCCGCCGCCTGCAAGGACGTGGTGTGGCGCTCCAGCCTCAACCCCATCGTGCCCAAGGATGCCATCCCCTGCGCCAATTCCATTTTCAACAGCGCGGTCGTCCCCTTTGAAGGGGAGTTCGCCGGCGTATTCCGTGTGGATAACCGGGAGCGTGAGATGCGCATCCATGCCGCCCATTCCAAGGACGGCGTACACTGGGACATCCAGCCGGAGCCCATTGACTGGCAGTGCGATATCCCCGAGATTGCAAACTTTGAATACGGCTACGATCCCCGGGTCTGCTGGCTGGAGGACCGCTACTGGGTTACCTGGTGCAACGGATACATGGGCTACCCCACCATCGGCATGGCCTGGACCCTGGATTTCAAAACCTATCATCAGATTGAGAACAGCTACCTGCCCTTTAACCGCAACGGCGTGCTCTTCCCCCGGAAGATTAAGGGCAACTATGCCATGCTCTCCCGCCCCTCCGACAATGGGCATACCCCCTTTGGCGATATTTTCTATTCCGAATCGCCGGATCTGACCTTCTGGGGCAAGCACAGGCTGGTCATGCGGCCCACCGGCGGCTGGCAATCCAAGAAAATCGGCGCAGGCCCCATCCCGATCGAGACCGACGAGGGCTGGCTCATGATCTATCATGGCGTGCTCAATTCCTGCAACGGCTTTGTCTATTCCTTCGGCGCGGCCCTCTTGGATCTGGACGAGCCCTGGAAGGTGATCGTCCGCGGCGCGCCCTACCTCCTGCATCCCTCCGCCGATTATGAGCGCACCGGCGACGTGCCCAACGTGGCCTTCCCCTGCGCCGCGCTGGTGGACGCCCCCACCGACCGCATCACCCTCTACTACGGCGGCGCCGACACCGTCATCTGCATGGCCCACAGCTATGTGAACGACATTATCGACTATATTAAGGCCAATCCCGTGAAGTAGCGCCCAAACAGGCGCACAGGAAAAAGGCTGCCGGGCTCCGGCAGCCTTTTTCATTTATCGATGCGTTTATGCCTGGGGGGAAGCCGCGCCCTTGGTCACGGAGATCGCCGTCACCTGGGCGGGGTTGGATTTGGCAATCTGACCGGAATAGACCACCGTAACGGTATCGTCCACCGCGGGCTGGTCCATACCCTCCATCAGCGTGCCCTGGGGGCAAACCACCTTGACCTTGCCTTCGGCGGTATCCTCGATCACAAAGGCATCGGCATCCACCTCCGTGACCTTACCGCTCAGGGTCGGCAGCGTCTCCACGACCTCCACGGTGGTAGCGACCATATTCTCGGGAGCGGATGCTCCGGGGGTAGCCGAGGGCATGGGGGAAGCGCTGGCGTCCGGCGACGCGCTGGGCGCGGCCGTCGTCATGGCGTCCGCCGCGCTGGTGGCGGCGCCGCTCATATCAGCCGTATCGCTGGGCTCGGGCAGCACGCCCAGCCCCATCTCCGGCGTAGCGTAGCCCACGATGACCAGCTGGTTTTCCTTGAGCTCGTCCACCTTGGTTACGCCCACAAGCTGGGTGGAGGTATCCACCTTAATGGTGCAGGTGCCGTACTTGGGCACATCGGACAGCGAGACGTTTTCTCCCTCCACCTTGGTAATCTTACCGTGCAGGTAGTGGGTCATGTTGGCCGCTACGCCCGGCGTGGCGCTGGGTTCCGGGCTCGAGGCGTCGGTCGGCGCCATAGAGGTGGTCGTCGTAGCGGTCGCCATCGGGGTAGGCGTGGTTGTGGTGGTGGGATTGTTCGTAGAGCAGGCCACCAGCGGCAGCGCGACGAGACAAACCAGCACCAAAGCCATGGTTATCTTTTTCATGATGGGTTGCACATCCTTTCGTCTTCGGGCCTTTTCATGAAGTCCCTAGCAAAAGGTTTCCCAAAAATGTTTTTTTCATGAGCGCTTGTCACGATTTGGCAAAACAAAATTTTTCAGCAGGAAAACAGGCGCGTCAGGTGGAATAGATTTGTAATGCTATTGAGAGGTAAGGAACGCTTCATGTCCAATATCCGATTGATCGCCACCGATCTGGACGGCACTTTTTTTGACGCTCATTCCCAAATCATCCCTGCTAACGTGGACGCCTTCCGCCAGGCCCAGGCCTCCGGTATCGCCGTGGCCATCTGCTCCGGCCGCTGCCCGGTGGATATCCGCTATGTCCACCGCCAGATGGGCCTGGACACCTGGATCATCGGCTTCAACGGCGCCGTTGTGCGGGAGCCCGGCGCTCCGGCTGATATTTTCTGCCAGCCGCTGGAGCGCCCCGCCCTGGAGCGGCTGCTGACCTTTCTGGAGGAAGATCAGGACGTTTACTATAATATGTGCACCGTGGGCCTGCGGTATCTGATGGCCCGGGGCCGTCATCGGGCGCGGGCCGAATCCGGCCGCCTGCATCTGGGGGCCCATGGCGTACAGACCCACTTCATCGATAGCTGGCGCGAGATCCCCGAAGCGGAGCTTGACCGCTGCATGAAGGTCATTGCCAGCAGCCCTGACCGGTCCGAGGCCGAAAGGCTGAAGCGCGATGCCGCTGGGGCCGGATTCCCGCTCACCATCACCTCCTCCTGGTGGAACAATATCGAGGTGGTGGCCCGGGGCGTGGATAAGGGCGTGGGGATCCAGCGGCTGTGCGATCATCTGGGCATCTCCACCGCCGACGTGATGGTGCTGGGCGACCAGAAAAACGACCTGCCCATGTTCCGGGTAGCCGGCTGGCCGGTGGCCATGGCCAACGGCGACGAGGCAGTCAAGGCCGCCGCCCGGATCGTTACCGCCTCCAACGACGAGGCCGGCGTAGCCCAGGCTGTGCGCCGGTACGCCCTCCGACAGCTCTAGCGCCCGATACGGCAGAAAGGAGCCCGCCATGTTTCTCTGCGCGCAGCCGGTCTGGTTGACCGGCCTGGATGATGAAATGAACATAACCGCCGCCTTCTCCTTGCAGGCTGGGCGGTTGACCGGCGTCACGCTGCACCTGGCCGCCGCCGACTTCTACCGGCTATGGGTGAACGGGCGCTTCGCCGCCTTCGGCCCCGCCCGCGCGGCCCGGGGCTATGCGCGGGTGGACGTGATTGCCCTGGATGCATTTGATGGCGGCCCGCAGAACGAAATCGTCCTGGAGGTAGCCGGCTACCAGTGCCGCAGCCTGTCCACGGTGAAGCAGCCCCCCTTCCTGCAGGCCGAGCTGCGCCGCGGCGGCCAGGTGCTTTCCTATACCGGCCGGGATTTTACCGGATACCGGGTCAAAAGCCGGGTGCAGCGGGCCGAGCGCTATTCCTACCAGCGCCACTTCAGCGAGGTGTGGGATTTCCGCAGCGCGGCATCCCCTGCTCCGGGCAGCCCCCATCCCTGGTCGGTGGTGGATCGCCCTTTGACGCTGCTGTGCCGCACCGCCCCCTATCCCTGCTACAGCGCCCGCGACCTGCCCGCCTGCCGGGTGGCCGGCCGGCTCCTCTACGACGCCTCCCTGCCCTACCAGGCCGATAACTTCTCTGTGCCCATCTCGGAGCGCTGGGGCGGTTTTGCGCCCGGCGGGATAGAACGCTTCCCTTACCGCTGGATTCAGCAATGCCGCCAGCAGCCGCAGCGCCATGATGCTGCCTTGCCGCTGCCCCTGAAGGCTGGGGATTATGCGCTTTTCGACTTTAGCCGCATCGAAGTGGGGTTCCTGCGGCTAGCGGTGGAAGCCGCTGCTGACAGCGAGATCATTGTCGCTTTCAGCGAATATTGCCCCGGCGATACCTTTGCCTTCACCGATATGCATGTGCAGAACACGGTCGATTTTCTGCTCTCCGCCGGGCAGCGGCGCGAGGTCATGAGCTTCGAGCCCTATAGCTTCCGGTTCGTCCTGGTGGGCGTCCGCGAGGGGGAGCTGCGCCTGGAGGGCTTCGGCATGACCGCCTACGAGCGCAATATGGCCGCCGCCCCTGTGCCGGAGCTGGGCTCGCCTTCCCTGGAGCGCATCTACCGGGGCGCCCTGCGGACCTTCGCCCATAACGCGCTGGATCTGTATACCGACTGCCCCTCCCGCGAGCGGGCCGGATGGCTGTGCGACTCCTACTTTACCGGCCGCACCGAATATGCGCTTTTTGGCTGCACGCCCACAGAGGACGCCTTTCTGGAAAACTATGCCCTTTACCCCCAGGGGGAAGGGCTCCCGGAGGGCGCGCTGCCCATGTGTTACCCCTCCGACCTTCCGGATGACGGCAAGTTCATCCCCCAGTGGACCATGTGGTACATCCTGGAGGTGGAGGAATACGTCCATCGCCGCGGTCACGGGGACGAGGCTGGCCGTTTCCGCAGCAGCATATACCGCCTGCTGGACTTTTACCGCCGCTATGAGAACGAGGACGGCCTTCTGGAGCGCCTGCCCTCCTGGAATTTTGTGGAGTGGAGCCAGGCCAACGACTGGACGCAGGATGTAAACTACCCGACCAATTTCCTCTATGCCCAGGCCCTGGAATGCGCCGGCCGCCTTTATGGGGACGAGGCCTGCCTCAAGCGCAGCGCCCAGGTTCGCGCCGCGGCCCTGGCTCAGTCCTTCGATGGCCGCTATTTTCTGGACCACGCCCAGCGTGACGCTGCCGGAAAGCTGCGCCCCGCCGGGGATATTTCAGAGATCGGGCAATACTATGCCGCGCTCTTTGGCGGCTTGGATCTGCGCGAGCCCCGATACCGGCGGCTGCGCGAAAGCATCACCGGGGACTTTGCGCCGGGCAGCGGCGCCCGCGATCCCCGGATCGTCCCGGTGAACGCCTTTATCGGCGTGTATCTCCGGCTGGAAACGCTGTTCCGCATGGGCGAGCACAGCCTGATGCTGCGGGATATTGAGGATTTCTTTGGGCAGATGGAGGCCTATACCGCTACCCTGTGGGAAAACCGGGATTTCCACGGCAGCTATGACCATGGTTTTGCTTCCTATGTGGCGTCGCTGCTGATCGCGTCGCGCCAGCCGCCCTGTCAGCCATAAAAAAAACGCCCGCCATCCGGCGGGCGTCCAGGCCGCTGGCCGTCGCCCTAAGGCGTCTGCCAGCGGCCTATGCTTTTGGGGTATCCGCATAGGATTCAGTGCTGCCGGATCCGGGGCATCACGCTTTCCACATCCACATAGTACTGGTTTTCATCATACCGGTCCAGATAGACCGGCACCTGCGCGCCCGCAGGCAATCCCGGATGGTAGGGCAGCAGCTCGCTGCGGTATTCATGGAGCACGCCGTCCCGCAGGATGCGGCAGACGACCCGATAGGGGCTGCGTCCGTTCACCTGCACATTGAGCTGGCGCTCCACCTCCACAACCTCTGCCATTTCATAATACCCCTCCCGCGTCAGCCGTTCCCGCAGCCGCCGCTTTCTCTTCTGATACAGCAGAAAGCCGCCTCCAATGCCCCCGAATACCAGGATCTGGATGCCCAGCACCATGGAGGCGATCAGCCGGGCCTCCCCCTGCTTCACCAGCATCGCCACCGCCAGCAGAACGACGGCCTCCAGGCCCGCAACGCAGGCGAACACGAGGCCCAGCGTCCTCATTGGGTTACGTCTCATAGCGGCCATACCTCCTCTTGACCCTTCCGCGGTTATCCTTGCTCCCTTTCACTAAAAGCCCTCCAAGACCTGCTTTTTCGTATATTCGTCCACCGCGAAGGCCTCGGCGTACCGCGTGCGGGCCAGGCAGCCCCGCAGGGCCATGAGATGCTCATAATACTCCTTATACCGGAAGGAAGGGCTATGCACGGCAAACCAATGCTTTTCGATGGCCTTTTGCCACAGGTCAAAGCCCTCCGGCGAAACCTTGACATAGGTATAGGGCACAAAGCCCTCGGCGTCCTCCCAATTCTCCGCGTAATAGGGCCCCGCGGCGAAATGGGCCGGCAGCTCCCGCTCAAAGCCGGCAAGCCCCGCATAGAACTGCGCGTCCCTGACGATGCGGTGCGTCAGCTCATGGTCCTTGTGCATGGAGTGCTTCCAGTGGGTGAGCAGGGCGCAGGGCTTGTATTTACGAATCAAATCGGCCAGCATGAAGCGTACGGCCTCGGTATCGGGCAGCTCGCCGTCGGCATAGGGAAAAACCACGCTCTCCCCCTCCAGCATCCCGGCAAATTCCCGGGCCTCCCGCTCCTTCTGGATCCGGTAATCGGCCACGCTCACGCCCGGCGGGTTGCCCTTTTCCCCGCCGGTCAGCGCTACCGTCACCGCCTTATATCCTTCAAGCGACAGGCTGGCCAGCACCCCGCCGCAGGTGAGCTCCGCATCCCCGATATGGCCGCCGATGGCCATAATGCATTTTTGTCCCATGCTATCCCTCCTTGCGCATGTCAGCCCATACCCGCACAATCTTAAAGCCCGCAGCCTCGTAGATATTCCGGGCAGGGTTATTTTCTCCGGTAAAAAGCGTCATATAGCCGGCGCCCTGCTGCTTCAGCCCCCGGCACAGGGCGGCGAACAGCGCCTTGCCGGCGCCAAGCCCCCGGTAGTCGGGATGAATGCCGATCCCGGCAAAGTAGCCCCGCCCGCTGGGCTGCACCGACAGCGGGCCGGTAAAGCCCACCGCCCGGCCCTGATGGGCCACGATAAGCAGCGGATCCCCGCCATCCGGCCGGTGGACGTTCTCCAGCACCCGCTGACGCCAATCCTCGTTGCCCAGGGCGTCCATCAGCCCGGCCAGCCCCCGGTGGGTTTCCGGGTCATAGTAGGTAATTTCAATGCCCCGCTGAGACAGCTCCGCCAGGCGCTGCGCCAGGGCCGCCGGATACTCATACTGCGCCAGCGGCAGATGGTAGGCGTTCTGCATGGCAAAGTCCCGGTAGCCGCGGTTTTTAAAAAAGAGATAGGCGCCGCTGGCTACGTCCACGCCGGGAGCGTTGGGGTGGTCATGGCCCGCCGTACCCGGGACAATCCAGGTGAAGCTGGCCGGATTGAAGAATACGATCTCCAGCTTTTCCGGCCGTCCCTCCGGCAGGCCGGTCAGCTGCTCCTCCAGCCAGGCCAGCATCCTTGTCCCCCAGCCCTGCCGGCGCAGCGCCGCATCGACCGCCACAAAGCTGATATAGGCCTTGCCGGCCAGCGGCATGGACACACCGCCAACCAGGCCAGCCAGCTGCCCGTCGTCCCGCTCCAGCAGCGCCGTGTGCCGCCTTGCCTGGGGCAGGCTCCGCCAGAATGCGCCTTCAAAGGCCGCTTCATCCAGCGGCTTGTACACAAGCCCATCCCCTTCGATCAGCCGGTTGAGCCATTGGCGGGCCTGGGGAATATGTTTTTCGTCCAGGGGAATGATACGCATCATAGCCTCCCTTCGCCGCGATCAGCCCGCGGCCAGCTAGTCCCATGGATCCCATGCAGGGTTTATGGGGTTCACATAGCCCTGCACCTCGGTATCGCGCCAACGGTTCAGCATCGCCGCCAGCTCCCTGACCCGGTCCGGCTCCCGGCCAGCCAGGTTCACCGTTTCCGAAGGATCGTCCCGCAGGTTATATAGCTGGTATGTTCCCCGGCTTTCAAACTGCTCGATCAGCTTATAGTCTCCCAGCCTCATGGCGCATCCGGGCGTGCCGCCCTGGTTGGAATAGTGCGGGTAATGCCAGAAGATAGGGCCTCTGTCCAGCCGCCCGCCGGACAGGCTCGGCATGATGGAAACGCCGTCCACATGCTGCTCAGGGCGAAGGGGCAGCCCGGCCGCCTCCAGGAGCGTGGGATAGAAGTCCGGCGTGGTGAAGTAGTCATGGCAGAGCGAGCCCTGCTGCACCCGGCCCGGCCAGCGGATCACGCAGGGCTCCCGCAGGCCGCCCTCCTCCAGCCAGCCCTTGCCCTCCCGCAGGGGGAAATTGCAGGTAGGCGACCCCTCCGCCGTGGATAGGCCGCCGTTGTCGGAGGTGAAGATCACCAGCGTATCTTCCCAAAGCCCCAGCCGCTCCAGGGCCTCCAGGAGCCGCCCCACGTTCTCATCCAGCTTTTCCACCATGGCCGCATAGACCGGATTGGACTGGAGCAGCCTGCGCTGGATATGCCGGTCCCGGAGATGCTCCACCGGGAACCGCTCGCCCTCGGCCACCGGCTCTACCCGGTCAAGGCCCAGGCGCGCCGCTTTGCGGCGGTATTTTTCCACCAGCGCTGCCGGGGCCTGCAGGGGAATATGCACCAGGTAGAACCATAGGTTAAGGAAGAAGGGCCGGCCGGTATCCCGCATCTCCATCAGGCGGATCGCCTCATCCGTCAGCCAGTCGTCCAGATATTGGCCCTCGGGCCCGTTGGGCACGCCGGGAATATTCCACGGCGAGAAATAGCCCTCGATGGGGCTGCCCCAGTGGCTGCCGCCTACGTTCACGTCAAAGCCATGGGGCCCAGTAATGGCGCGCCCCTCGCCCAGGTGCCACTTGCCCACATGCCAGGTCTGATAGCCGCCCTCCGCCAGCGCCTGCGCCAGGGTGAATTCCTGCTCCGGCAGGTGGTCCACATAGGGGGCGTCGGCCAGCCGCCCGGCCGGGAAGCCCGGGCGCGTCCAATCGATCCAGTTGGTGACCCCTATCCGTGCCGGGTATTTCCCCGTCAGCAGGCTGGCCCGGGTGGGCGAGCATACCGGGCAGGAGGCATAGCACTGGGAGAACAGCATCCCCTGGGCCGCCAGGCGGTCGATATGGGGCGTCTCGTAAAAGGATGAGCCGGTGATCCCCAGATCCTTATAGCCCAGATCGTCCGCCAGCAGCAGGAGTATATTGGGTTGATTCATGGAACATCCCTCCTTACTCAGCAACTTTACCATTATTGAACCACATCCGCCGTGCACTGTCAACAAAGCGGGGGCCCTGCGGAACTTATCCGGGAAGCCGCCGTCTATTAAGTTACCCAATCATTCATACCGCGGGCGGATACGCCCGTGAGGAAGGAGACTATGATGAAAAAGCCTATCGCCAAGCTCGCCCTGGGCCTGGCTGTGATGATGCTGGCCCTGCTGGCCGGCTGCGCTCCCCAGCCCCAGGCAAAGGATGTCCCCGTCGAGGAAATCGCCTCCAAGGTGATCCCCGAGGAGCTGAAAAACGCCATGATGGAGTCCGATGACGCCTTTGTGTCCGAGGCCACCGGCCTGGACCTGAGCCTGATCGAGGAGGGCAAGTATTACGACCCGATGATGAACGTCCGCGTCTTTACCTGCTATATCGCCAAGGTGAAGGACGCCTCCAATGTGGAAACCGTCAAGGCCGGCTTTGAAAAGCGCCTGAAGGCCCAGCAGGACGCCTTTGCCCAGTATCTGCCCGACCAGTATGAGCTCGCCCTCAAGGGGCAGGTGGTGGCGGAGGGGAATTATGTCATGCTGGCCATCCTGGAGGATACGCCGGCGGCGGTCAGCGCCTTCCAGTCCCTACTCAAGTAGGCTCTATGCTTCCCCCTTCCGGGTATGATACACTGGAAGGGGGAATTTTTTATTGCCCCATCGCTCCCATCAATGCTGGAAAGGCGGATTGCCATGGTTTTTTCCTCCGTGCCATTTTTGCTGTATTTCTTCCCTGCGGTCATGCTGGGGTACTTTCTGTGCCCCCGCCGGATGCGCAACGGCCTGCTGTTTGCCGCCTCCCTTATTTTCTATGCCTGGGGCGAGCCGGTCTATGTGGTGCTGATGCTCTTCTCCTCGCTGGTGGATTATACCCATGGGCTTCTGCTGGAGCGGCTGGACAGCCGCCCCGCTGCGCGCCGGTGGGTGCTGGCCAGCTCCTGCATCATCAACCTGGGGCTGCTCGGTTTTTTCAAATACACCGATTTTCTCATTGGAAGCCTCAACGCGGCGTTGGGCCTGTCCCTGCCGTTAACCCATCTGCCGCTGCCAATCGGCATCTCCTTCTATACCTTTCAGACCATGAGCTATACCATCGACGTATACCGCCGCCAATGCCCCGCGCAGCATAACCTGATCAGCTTCGGCTGCTATGTCGCCATGTTCCCCCAGCTTATCGCCGGGCCGATCGTGCGGTATGTGACCGTGGCCGAGGAGCTGGAGGGCCGCAAAGAAACCCGGGAGGGGCTTGTGCGGGGCATGATGGATTTCACCCTGGGCCTGGCCAAAAAGGTATTGCTGGCCAACAACATCGGGGCCCTGTGGGAGCTTGTCAAGGCCCAGCCTATCGCGTCGCTCCCGGCGCTGACCGCCTGGCTGGGGATCCTGGCCTTCGCCTTCCAGATCTTCTTCGACTTTGCCGGCTACTCGCAGATGGCCATCGGCCTGGGGCGCATGTTCGGCTTTACCTTCCCGGAGAATTTCCGGTATCCCTATGTTGCCACCTCGGTCACCGACTTCTGGCGCCGGTGGCACATCACCCTTTCCACCTGGTTCCGGGAATACCTTTATATTCCCCTGGGCGGCAACCGCTGCGGCCGCGCCCGGCAGGTCCGGAACCTCCTGATCGTCTGGGCCGCAACCGGTATCTGGCATGGGGCCAGCTGGAATTTCCTTGTCTGGGGCCTGTACTTTGGCCTAATCCTCATCCTGGAAAAGTTCCTTTTCGGCCCCCTTCTGGAACGCCTGCCCCGCTGGGCGGGCTGGTGCTATACCATGCTGGCCGTAGTGGTGGGCTGGTGCTTCTTTAGCTTTGACGCCCTGGGGGACGGCGCTCTGTACCTGACCCGGCTGCTGGGGCTGGGCGGCGGGGTCGACGGCTTCTCCCTCTATGCCCTGGCCAGCTATGGCCCGCTTCTCGCGCTGCTGGCGCTGTGCTCCACACCGCTGCCCGCCAGGCTCTGCGCCAGGCTCCAGGCGCGCCTGCCCCGGCTCTATCCCTGGCTGGCGCTGGCCGCCTGCCTGGCCGGCCTTTTCCTCTGCATGGGTTATGTGGTGGATTCCAGCTATAACCCCTTCCTCTATTTTCGCTTTTAAGGAGGCCCGCCATGGTCAGCAAGCGCTACCTCAATCTCTGCATCGTCCTGTTCGCCGCCGTCTTTGTGCTGCTGCCGGCCCTGTCAATCTTCACCCCCCAGCGCGGTTTCTCCGAGCTGGAAAACCGTGTGCTCCAGGGATGGCCCAGCTTTTCCCTTTCCAAGCTCTTTTCCGGAGAATGGATCCCCCAGCTGGAAGAGATGATGAACGACCAGTGCTTTGGCCGCGACGGCTGGGTCCGCCTGAAGGCCGCCTGCGACGCGCTGCTGGGCAAAAAGGATATCGGCGGCGCCTATCTGGGCCGCGACGGCTGGCTCTTTGAAAAGCGCGATGCGCCCGACCCCGGCCAGCTGGAAAAAAACGCCGGTTATGTGGCCGGCTTTGCCCAGTGGGCACAGGGGCAGGGGATCCGCGCCTGCTTTGTGCCGGCCTACAGCGCCGCCACCTATTATCCGGAGCGCCTGCCCGCCCATGCCGCGGTGGCCGATGAGCGGGCGATCGCTGCCGCCCTTACGGGGATCGAGGTGCTGGATCCCTATGAAGCGACCTACGCCCACCGGGACGAGCCGATCTATTTTAAGACCGACCACCACTGGACCCAGCAGGGCGCATATTGGGCCTACCGCGCCTTTGCGGAGGCGATGGGCTTTGATCCGCTGCCCTGGGCCGACGTTTCCGTGAGCCCCGCTCCCTTTTACGGCACCCTCTATTCCCGTGCCCCCCTCCCCTGGATCCAGGGCGATACGCTGGTCTATAGGGAAACCGCGCCGGTGGAGGATATTTATTACGACGGCGTCTCCTCCGGGGATACCAGCCCCTATAAGCTTCAGAACCTTCAAAAGAAGGATCAGTATACCGTTTTCCTGGACGGCAACCACGTCACACAGGATATCCGCACCGGCAGCCACACCGGCCGCACGCTGGCGGTCATGAAGGATTCCTTTGCCCACGCGCTGGCCCCGCTGCTGGCCGCCCATTACGACCGGGTTATTCTGATCGACCTTCGGTATTTCAGCCAGCCCGTCAGGCCCTATCTCATCGAGCAGGGGGTAACGGATGTGCTCATCAGCTACAATATGAGCTGGTTCGCCAGCGATACCAACATCCTGCGGCTGACACGATAGGCCCTTGCATCCATCCGGCGGGATCAAGATTATACTTTTCATCCTTGCAGGGAAGTCGTATAATGGAGGATGAACCCTTTGTCCCCTAATGATTCCCGATCCTGTCAACAAGGAGACTCCCGCCCATGATGCTGCTAATTGTAAATCCCGTCGCCGGCCATGGCAAAGCCATGCGCCTGGCCGATAAGGCGTCCTCCCTTCTGGGGAATTGCCGGACTGTCTACACCCATGCGCCCGGACACGCTACCGAGCTGGCCCGCGAAGCGGCGAAAGCCGGCGTCTATGAAGCGGTCGTCGCAATGGGCGGCGACGGTACCGTATCGGAGACGGCCGCCGGGCTGCGGGATACGGCGCTGCCGCTGGGGATCCTGCCCGCCGGCACAGGGAACGATACCTGCCGGGGCTATGGTATCCCCCTGGGCCTGGAGCAGGCCGTGGAGGTGCTCCGGCGGGGCGCCCGCGGCCGGGTGGACATCCTTCGGGTTAACGGGCGCATTTTCCTCAATATCATGTCGGTCGGCTTCGACGCCCAGGTGGTGAAGGCGGCCCAGCAATACAAGAGCTTTGGCAGCGTCAGCTATGCCATGGGCGTGTACGCTGCGCTCACCCGCTACCGGTATACCGAACTGACCCTTACGGTGGACGGTGCAACGCAGCAGGGCCGCTACTATCTGGTAGCCGCCGGCTGCGGCACCCATTACGGCGGCGGTATGAACGTGCTGCCCATGGCCGATCCCTGCGACGGCCTGCTGGACCTTTGCACCATCGAGCCGGTATCCACCGGCACGGTGCTGCGGCTGCTGCCGCGGTTTATGAAGGGCCAGCATCCCTGCTATGATTTCGTTCATTTTTCCCGCGCGCGCCATATTGTCATCGAGGCCGGCGGGGCCGACGGCTTTGACCTGAACGCCGACGGCGAGATACAGCCCGGCCAGCGCCGGGTCGAGATTTCAGTGCTTCCCAGGGGTCAGCTTGTGATCCTGCCCGAAGCGCGCTAAGGAGGTATCCCATGCTTGAATCCATTGCCAACCAGCTGCAGCATGCCCGCTGGATCGCGCTGCCCGATGCGGTGGTGCAATCGCTGCCCCGCCGTTCTGTATCCACCTATTTCCGCCTCGCCTTTACCCTGCCCGAGGACCGGCTTGTTACCGTCCGGGTATCGGCGGCCGATCGCTACCGGCTCTATGTGAACGGGCAGTCCATCCACGCCGGTCCCGCCAAGGGCGACCGCTGGAACCACTTCTATGATACGCTGCAGCTGCCCCTGCTGGCTGGTGAGAATATCCTGCTGGCCCGGGTCATGTGGTATGCGCCGCTGGAGCGTACCGTCGACCATAACCAGGTCAATGGGCCCACCAGCGTCATGTCCTTCCAGCAGGAGCCGCTCTTTTTCCTGGAGAGCGTGGGCGAGGGGCTGGATCTCTCGACCGGATACGCCGCCTGGCAGGCCTGCTGGGACCGCGCTACCGAGCTCATCAGCTGCCCCGCTGCCTGGCAGGGCGGCGGGGTGGAGCAATATGACGGCTCGCTGGCCTGCGCCGATTGGGCTACCAGCGGCGGCCGGGACTGGCCGGCGGCGGCGGTGCGCTTTGCCAGCGGGATCAATCCCTTCGGGGAAATCTCCCCCCTGATCCTGAAGGAGCGGCCCATCCCCTCCCTCTATCAGCGTCCCCTGTCTCCGATCCGCGCCCAGCCCGTCCGCCCCGGCGAGGAGGGCTTGGCCTTTACCGACGGCGTGGCCACCGTGCCCGCCGGCGGCCGTCAGGTGCTGGAGCTGGCCTTCGACGCGCTCTATACCGCTTATGTTAAGCTGCGCATCCAAAGCGGCCGCGGCCGGGTACGGCTGATTTATGCGGAAAGCTATGTGGATGAAAAGGGCGACAAGGGCGTACGCGACGATGCCAGCGGCCGCCTGACCGGCACGACCGACGTCATCCTGGCCGCAGGCACGCCTTTGGCCTGGGACAGCTTTTGGTTCCGTACCTTCCGCTTTATCCGCCTGGAGGTGGAGGCTGAAACCGAGCTCACCCTGGCCATGCCCGCCTTCCTGGAGACCGATTACCCGCTTCCCGTCTCTACCCTGCCCACCCTGACGCCCGATTGGGCCGATCAGCTCTGGCGCATCTCGCTGCGCACCCTGAACCGCTGCATGCATGAAACCTATGAGGACTGCCCCTATTATGAGCAGCTCCAGTATATCATGGACACGCGCCTGGAGATGCTGTTCACCTATGCGGTCGGCGGCGATACGCGGATGGCCCGCCGCACCCTGTGGGATTTTCACTGCTCCCAGCTGCCTGACGGGATGCTGCAATCCCGTTATCCCTCCCAGTACCCGCAGGTGATCCCAGTCTTTAGCCTGCACTGGATCTTTATGCTGGAGGACTATTATACGCAGACTGGCGACGATGCGCTCCTGAAGCAATACCGCTCCACCATGGATGGGGTGTTGGATTATTTTGACCGCCATACCGGCGCCAGCGGGCTGGTGGAGCATCTGGGCTATTGGGATTTCGGCGATTGGACCCCTCAGTGGGAGGAGCGGCACGGCGTGCCCTTTGCGGTGGACGCCGGGCCCTGCGCCATGCATAACCTCTGCTATGCACAGGCGCTGCAGGCCGCGGCCCGCATGGCCCAGCCCATGGGCCGTCCCGCGCTGGCCGCCGACTATACGGCCCGGGCCCAGGCCATCCTCTCAGGGGTTCAGGCCCAGTGCTACGATACCGGGCGCGGATTATTCCGCGAGGGGCCGGCGGTGGAGGAGTACACCCAGCACACCCAGATCCTGGCCATCCTCACCGGCCTTGTGTCCGGCGGCGAAGCCCGGGCGCTGATGGAGCGCACCTTGGCTGACCCAAGCCTGATCCCCTGCTCCTTCCCCTGGATGTTCAACCTGATCCGGGCGTTGGAGGCTGTCGGCCTCTATGAACGCGCCGACAGCCAAATCTGGGCGGTATACCGCGATATGCTCAAGGACCATCTGACCACCGTGCCTGAACGCCCCTTCCGGGTGCGCAGCGACTGCCACGCCTGGAGCGCCCTTGTGCTGTATGAGCTGCCCCGGAAGTGGCTTGGCGTACAGCCCGGCCAGCCGGGCTGGGCAGAGATCCGCATCACGCCCGTTCCCTGCGGCCTTTCCCAGTGCGCGGGTCAGGTCTGCACGCCAAAGGGCAGCGTCGAGGTCTCCTGGATCATCAAGGACAGCCGCTACAGCCTGAGCTTTACTGCGCCCAGCGTGCCGGTGCGGGTCTACCTGCCCGATGGCCGGGGCTTCTATTTCCCCGATGGCGGCAGCCATATTGTGGAATAGGCCAGATCCGTCCTCTCCATACGCCTCCTTCAAGGCCCGGGCGCTGATAGGGACCATGCTCTAGGATAAATAGGAAAGCCGGCGCGGCATCTGCCGCGCCGGCTTTAGCTATATGGAGCTCTTGTTTTCCAGTATGCAGGTCTATACCAGCCGCCATTGCTGGCTTTGGGACTGCTGCCGCACCATGCGCGCATAGATGCCCCTTTGCTGGGCGAGGCTGTCCGGCGTGCCCTGCTCCGCCACCGTGCCGCCGTCCAGCACCACGATTTTATCCGCTCCTGCCACCGTACGCATCCGGTGGGCAATGACCAGCACCGTCCTATCACGAATCAGACGGGACAGCGCCGTTTGGATCAGCGTCTCATTCTCCACATCCAGGGAGGCGGTGGCCTCGTCCAGCAGGATAATCGGGGCGTTTTTGAGGAAGGCGCGGGCAATGGATATCCGCTGGCGTTCACCTCCGGAAAGGGCGCAGCCGTTCTCCCCAATTTTGCTATTCCATTGATCCGGCAGCCGTTGGGCAAATTCATCCACATTAGCCAGCCGTGCCGCGGCCATCACCTCCTCATCGGTGGCGTCTTTATTGCCGATGCGGATATTCTCCAGGATGGTTTGATTAAACAGCGTCACATCCTGAAATACGATGGAGTACAGCGAAAGCAGCGTCTCGGGCTCGATTTGGGAAATGTCCATCCCGCCTACGGTGATCCTGCCTTGATCCGGGTCCCAAAAGCGGGCGGCCAGCCGGGATACGGTGGTCTTGCCGCCGCCGGAGGGCCCCACCAGGGCGGTCACCTCCCCCTGCTTCGCCGTAAAGGATACGTCCTTCAGCACGGTTTCCCCAGTATTGTAGGCAAATCCCACACGGTCAAAGACGATATCAAAGCCCCGGTTTGTCAGCCGGCTTTCGCCCTGCTGAATCGGATGGCCGAGGATCTCGTTCATCCGGGCGATATTCGTGCGGGTGCTGATGACGGCCGCCAGGTTCTGCAGCGCGCCCTGCAGCGGATCGTACAGGCGTGAGACGACCAGCAGGAAAAGAAAGAAGGTCATTATATCCAGCGTCCCCTGCAAGAGCAGGATGGAGCCCGCCAGCGCTACGGTGGCGATACCCAGCTTCAGGATGAGGGAGGCGCTTACTACAAAGGCCGCCAGGCCGAATTCATTGATGATGGAGCGCCGCTCCACCGCCCGGATCTTCCTTTTCAGCCCTTCCAGATAATCCCCTTCGGCGTTATTGGCCTTTAGATCCCGCACCGCTTCAATGCACTCCTGAATGCCGTCCGCGCAGGCCATCCTCGCGTCCATCGCCTTTTGGTTCAGCCGCTCCTGCACCTTGGCGGAAAAGCCTACGATCGCAAAGGAAACGGGCATCACCCACAGGGCGGCCAGAGCCATACGCCAGTCATAGAAGAAAAGGCTCACAGCGATCAGCAGGGTGGACAAAATGGAACCGGCCAGCTCCGGTATAAAGTGGGAGAAGCTCTGCTCCAGGAAGGTAGAATCCGCCATGATGGTGCTGGTTAAATCGGCAAGGTCCTTCTTTCCGAAAAAGGACAGCGGAATCTTCCGCAGCCGCTCCGCCAGCGTAATCCGCCGTACGCCGCTCTCCACATAGGTGGCAAAATAAGTGGCGTTATATTGAATATATGTCGTCAGCAGGATCAGCGCCACGCATATGGCGCAGCCGGCTCCATAAAATGCCGCCCTGCCGCCGGTCACGCCGCCGGCCATCAGCTCGCTGACGAGCGTGTACAGAAGCCCAACCGGAAACATAAAGGAGAGGTTCTGCAGCACACAGGCCAGGCAGCCTTTGACCAGATCCTTAGCCCCCCGTTCGGATAGCGCGTATTGTTTTTTCAGCCGCTCAATCATGCTCTATGCCTCCTTTGAGACCTTCCACTGTACAGAGTGGCGATAGTCCTTCCACATTTTACTGAAAATGCCGTCCTGCTCCAGCAGCTCCCGGCTGGTTCCGCTTTCAGCAATAACCCCGTCCTTCACCACATAGAGGGTATCCACGTCCTTCACCGTAGAAAGGCGGTGGGCGATCATGATTACCGTCTTCCCCTTGGATAGGTTGGAGAAGGCCGCCTGTACCTTGGCCTCGTTGTCGGGATCGGCAAAGGCTGTCGCTTCATCCAGGATGATGACCGGCGCGTTTTTCAGCATCACCCGGGCAATGGCAATTCGCTGCTGCTCCCCGCCGGAGAGATAGACGCCTTTTGCCCCTACGACGGTATCCACGCCTTGGGGCAGCTTTTCCAGGATGTCGGCGCACTGGGCATGCTCAAGCGCAGCCATAATTTCTTCCCGGCTGGCGTCCGGCCTGCCCATCCGCACGTTGTCCAGGATGGAGGCTTTGATGAGGCGGCTATGCTGAAATACAAAGGACACCGTATCCATCAGGGCTTCTTTGGGAATCTCCCTTACGTCAACACCGCCGATCTCGACCGTTCCGCTCTGGGGATCAAAGAAGCGGGAAATCAGGTTTGCCAACGTGGTCTTGCCGCCGCCGGAGGGCCCTACAAGGGCTACGCGCTGCCCGGCGGGGATGTGTAGGGAAACATCCCGGATCGCATCAGTCTTGCCATCGTAGCTAAAGCGGACATGCCTGAGGGTGATGGAAGCATCCTTGGGCAGCTGCGGCCGCTGGGGCTCCTTCAGGGGTTTGAGGTTCAGCACGCTATCTATGCGCTGCAGCGCGTCATCCACAATCATCGCGTTCTCGCTTTGGAACATGATCTTGGTCAGCGTAACGGATATAATGGGCGTGATGATGATATAGAAGATCAGATTCAGCAAGAATTCCGTGGTCACACCCTGCCGGGTTATCCACAGCGCGCCCCCGATCAAAAAGGCGAATACGCCATTGATGGCTGCCGTGTAAAGCATCATCGGCGTACGGAGCTCCTTGGTATAGGCGATCACCCATTTCTGATACCGGTCGATGGAGCCCTTAAACTTCTTGAAGGAAAAGATCGTCTGGCCAAAGGTCTTGACCACCGGGATACCCCGGACATATTCCACCGCTTCATTGGACATATCGTCCAGGGCATTTTGGTATTCCTTCATTTTCTGCTGCATCCTTGGCCCTGTCATGGCCATCATGATGAGGAAGCCCAATATCACCGGGACAAGGCTCAAAAGCCCCAGCCGCCAATCGAAGGCGATGAGCAGCGCCAGCAGCCCGCAGGGCGTGGCGATGGCCCCGGCCCGGTCCGGAAGCTGATGGGCCAGATAGGTTTCCGTCGCCGCGCTGGATTCATTGACGATTTTGCGCAGCTTCCCGCTGCCAAAGGACTCTGCCGCGCCCAGCGGAAGACGGACTATGTGTTCCATGGCAGCAATTCTCAGATTGGTGGCAATGCGGAAGGCGCCCATATGGGAGCACATCAGCCCTGCGATATAGACCAGCATGGCGATCACCGCAAATAGCACGGCCATCCACCCGTCGTGCGTCAGGTTTTGGGCCCCTTCAAAGCCAGGTGCCGTCTCCATCACCTGTTTCATCACCCGCCAGATATACACATACGGGATCAGCGCTAACAGCGCGCTGGCGGCCGATAGCCCCCACGAGGCATAGCTCAGGTATCTGTATCGGCCGGCATACCCAAGCAGTCGTGAAAGATTGGATTGCTTTTTCAACCAAATTCCCCCTTCTATTGTTGATTCTCTTTGATAAAAGGCGCCTTTAGCCGCCTCTTAGACCATCTATTAGTTAGCTATAGCTAACTTTATTGGAAAAGAAAAAGGCATTACTGCCCCATAATTTTCATCCATCCCGCCGTATAAAAAGCCCGCATCTCATGCAGATAGTTCTCCGCATCCGGCAGCGGCATCTCATGGATCACAAGCTCGAAAAAGGTATGAAACATACCGGTGACAAGGATATGCTCCAGCCGGGGATCGATCTGCGGGGAAGGGCGGCCCAATTCCGCTAAAACTTTTTGGTAGGCGTGGGTCGCTTCCAGCTCAATTTGCACCATCTCGTCAACCAGCCCCGCAAACGCCGTCCCCTCAGAGCAGCATAGGATTAGCTTAAAGGCCTCCAGATTGCGGTAGGCATAATGCAGCATATCGAACATACAGAGCCCGGACACCTCCCCCATGGCCTCAGGCTGCATCTGAGGGGGAAGCTGGGCAAATTCTCGTTGGGCTGCCTTAAAGCGATCGAGAAAATAGGCGTATTGCGGCCCTACCAGGGCCTCAAAGAGCGCTTCCTTGCTCTTGTAATAGCCATAGAAGGCGCCGGTGGTCATGCCGACAGATTTTACAATGTTCCGCAGGGAGGCCCGCTGAAAACCCTTCGCCAGGAATTCCGCCCGGGCCGCCTGGTGAATACGCTCCAGGGTGGTGCAGTTGTCCGCCGCCATTTGCCGCTCCTTTATAACGCCGTTATATATCACTGTTATATTATAGCCAGCCCCGGCCCCCTTGTCAAGGGTGGAAGGATGTCCGCGGGAAAAACTTCCTGTCAAGCATGCGGCAGCGCACTGCCCCGGCACACAAAAGCGCCAGGGGTATCCTGAACAGCCCCATGGCGCTTTTCCTTTCCTGTCCGCTTTTTCCTGCCTATCGCTGGCGGCGCTCCAGCATCCGGTCCATATGCTGCACGAGCTTCAGCTTCCAGCACAGCAGCATACCCGCCACCGCGCCCACCACGGCCTGCAGAATCTGATAGGGCAGCTTGAGCACTGCATATTCCGGCGTGCTGTAAATAAAGGCGCGCCCCAGCGAATATCCCACCACCATGATGACAGCGCCCAGGGCCACCCCTATCCCGGAGGCCAGGACCGGACGCTTTTTCAGCGTGTAGTGGGCAAAGAGTGAAATGACGACAGCCTGCAGGCCGTGGGTTACCAGCGATACGAACATGGGCGTGGGGTAAAAAAACAAGTCACCCAGAAAGGCGCCCACGCCGCCCACCATAAAGGCCGCCAGCGGATCCAGCAGGATCGCCGCCGTACAAATGACTACGTCGTTAAGATACAGATGCCCGCCCGGCACCGGAATGCCAAAGGAGCTCATCACCACGTTCAGTGCCATAAACAGCGCCGTCACGCAGATCCACAGCGTGGTATGCCGGAATTTTGCGCTCTGAGACATTATAATCTTCCTCCCTTTCTTTACAAAACCGATGATTTTAGTATAATCAATTTTGGTATGATGCAAATAATCAATTAGGAGAAATATTATAAGATCAGATGATTTACCATGTGCATGCGGGATCCACCGGGCCCGCCTATATGCAGCTGTATCTTAAGCTGCGCGAAGACATCACCCGGGGCGTCTATCCCTGGGGCGGTAAGCTGCCCTCCAAGCGGCTGCTGGCGGCCGAGGCCGGCGTCAGCGTCATCACCGTCGAGCATGCCTACGGGATCCTCTGTGACGAAGGCTATATACAGTCCAGGGAGCGCAGCGGATATTTTGTGATCTACCGGCAGTCGGACTGCGTTCCTGTCGCCCTGCCCCAGATATCGCCTCCGCCCGCAGCCCCGCCCCCGAACGATGCCAATGCCTTCCCTTTTGGCGTGTTAGCCCGGACAATGCGGCGCGTTTTGACCGATTATGGCCAGCGCATCCTGGTGAAGCCGCCCAATAGCGGCTGCCTGCAGCTCCGCGAAGCCATCTGCCGCTATTTAGCCCGCAGCCGGGGTATCGCCGTGCGTCCGGAGCAGGTGGTTATTGGCTCGGGGGCCGAATATCTCTATAGCCTCATCGTGCAGCTGCTGGGCGAAAGGCGGGTCTATGCAGTGGAGCATCCCTGCTATGACAAGATCCGCCGCGTCTACCTGGCCAACGGCGTGACATGCGACCTGCTCCGCCTGGGCGCGGACGGCATCCTCAGCGAGGAGCTGGAGCGCACACAGGCCACCGTGCTCCATGTGACCCCCTTCAACAGCTATCCCAGCCGGATTACTGCCAGCGCCTCCAAGCGGATGGAGTACATCCGATGGGCCCGGCGGCGGGATGCCATGATTGTGGAGGATGACTTTGATTCTGAATTCACCGTATCCACCAAAGCCGCCGATACGCTCTTCTCCCTTGAGCCGGAGCGTACCGTCATCTACCTGAACACCTTTTCCCAGACCATCGCTCCCTCCATGCGGGTGGGATATATGGTGCTGCCTGCCCAGTGGGTGGAGCCCTTCGGGCGGGCGCTGGGCTTTTATTCCTGCACGGTGCCGGTATTCGAGCAATATGTGCTGTCCGAGCTCATCGACAGCGGCGATTTCGAGCGGCACATCAACCGCGTGCGCCGGGCCCGGCGGCGCCAGCAGCGTATAGGCTCCAAATGAGCCAGGCGCTAATCCATCCCGGCAATCTTTCTCACGGTATTGGCGGTCCGGATCGTCAGTTTTGGGGCGGCCGCCACGCTGGCCGTCCTGGGCCACCAGTTGGTTTTCTGGTAGTCCTTCCGGCTGAAGGACCAGAATATCGCGTTGTTGTAAGCCATAGCTTTTTCTAATGCCTCCTTGGGTTCGCCCAGCTCCCTGAAAACATCCTCAACGGTAGCGGGGGGCAAAATAAATATGATTTGATCATAGATTTGTTCCGTATCAGTCCCCCACCACTTTGGCGCATGATGCAAAATATCCTCCAGATTCTCCTTGGATAGGACAAGCACGGGAATACCCAGGCCGAATTGATGCTTAATCCTGGCCTCGATCAGGTTTGCCAGGAGCCGGACGTCCTCTTCGTCGCTGGAAAAAAGCACGTTCCCGCTGTTGAGGCAGGTCCTGACTCTTTCAAATCCAAGTCCCTCGAATTCTTTCCTGAGCGCCGCCATTGGGATCTTATTTTTGCCGCTGATATTGATCCCCCGCAGAAGCGCGATATACCTTGCCATCTCCGCTGGCCCCTCCCTTCAAATGTCAGATCTTCAAGTATGCTCCCCCAGCGAATATATCCCGCCACAAAAACAAGCGGCCATGGACGAAAAACGCCCATGGCCGCCTATTCTTTTCGCTCGCCCGCCGGCCGGGACCCCAACCGGTGATTGGGGGGCGCCGCTTCAGCCGCGGACCACCCCTCCCTCCACGGGCAGCCGGTTAGAACAAGCCGGTGATCACGCCGTCCGCATCCACATCGATGCTGTTGGCCGCCGGGATCCTCGGCAGGCCGGGCATGGTCAGGATGGACCCCGTCAGCGCCACCAGGAAGCCCGCGCCGGTCGAGGGAACCACATCCCGTACGGAAAGGGTGAAGCCTTCAGGCCGGGCCAGCAGCTTCGGGTTATCCGAAAGGGAATATTGGGTTTTGGCCACGCAGATGGGCCATTTATCCATGCCCAGGGCTGAAAGCTTCTCAATGGAAGCCAGCGCCTTCTCCGAGAAGGATACGTCCTTGGCGCCATAGACCCGCTGTGCCAGGTGGGTGATCTTCTGGCAAACCGGCTCCTCCAGGTCATAGAAGAAGCTAAGCTCGGGAGCAGGGCCCTCGACGGCCTCCAGCACCGCCTCAGCCAGCTCCACCGAGCCGGCGCCCCCGTCGGCCCAGGCCGTCGAGATGCAGGCCTTCACGCCCTTGGCCGCGCAGGCATCAGCAATCAGCTTCCAGTCCTCGGGGGTGTCGGTCACAAAGCCGTTGATGGCCACCACCACCGGCAGGCCGGCCGCCTGCATATTCTCAATATGCTTTTCCAGGTTCGGCAGGCCGGCGGCCAGGTCGCCGCCGCCGTGCTGCATCAGGGCGCGCACGGTGGCGACCACCACCGCAGCCGAAGGCTTCAATCCCGCCATCCGGCACTTAATATCGATGAACTTCTCCGCGCCAAGATCCGCGCCGAAGCCGGCCTCGGTAATCACATAATCGCCCAGCTTCAGGGCCATGCGGGTAGCGATTACCGAATTGCATCCATGGGCAATGTTGGCGAAGGGCCCGCCATGGATCAGCACCGGCGTGTTTTCCAGCGTCTGCACCAGGTTCGGCGCCAGGGCATCCCGCAGCAGCGCGGCCATGGCGCCTTCAGCATGCAGGTCGCCTGCGGTAACCGGTTGGCCATCCTCCGTATAGGCCACCAGGATCCGGGCGCAGCGCGCCTTAAGGTCCATCAGGTCGCGGGAGAGGCAGAAGGTGGCCATCACCTCGCTGGCCGCCGTAATCTGGAAGCCGTCCTTGCGGGGCACCCCGCCTTTTTTGCCGCCCAGGCCATCCTCGATGGCCCGCAGCTGGCGGTCGTTCATGTCCATACAGCGCTTGAACAGCACGCGCTCCGGGTCGATCTTCAGCTCATTGCCCTGGAACATGTGATTGTCCAGCATGGCGGCCAGCAGGTTATTGGCGGCCGTAATGGCGTGCAGGTCGCCGGTAAAGTGCAGGTTCAGATCCTCCATCGGCACCACCTGGGCATAGCCGCCGCCGGCGGCCCCGCCCTTTACGCCGAAGACCGGGCCCAGCGACGGCTCCCGCAGCGCCAGCACCGTCTTTTTCCCCAGCCGGTGCAGCGCGTCGCCCAGGCCGACGGTCATGGTCGTTTTCCCTTCGCCCGCGGGCGTGGGGTTAATGGCCGTGACCAGCACCAGCTTGGCGTCTGGCCTGTCCTTCAGCCGGTCCATCACCTTCAGGGAAAGCTTCGCCTTGTAGCGTCCGTAGCTTTCCACCTCCTGGGGCTCAAGCCCCAGCCGCCCGGCCACCGCCTCGATGGGATCCATCTTCGCCTGGCGGGCGATATCAATATCGGTATTTGCCACGATATACCTCCTCCTGCAAAAAGGGCGCTGCGGCCTCTGCCGCTTTACGCCCTTTTTGGATTTTTATTGCCTGTGCATCATCTGATAGACCGGGGCCCGCAGGAATTCATCGCAGCCTCTGGACAAAAGCTCCGGGAAATCCTCGTTTTCATATTCCACCGTCATCAGCGCCTCGTCCTGGATGCTGATCCCCGCGCAGCATAGCCGCGATACGCACTCCACCATCTTGTCCATACCGGTGAGCTTCAGGTGGGTGGCGACCATGACGAACTTCTTGAGGTCGTCGGTCACCATCACATAGTAATCCGCCGGCAGCGCCACCGTATAATCGTCGGGATTGAGCTCCTCGCCCGGCTCCAGCGTCTGGGCAAATTCGTCCATCTGCTCCGGCTCAAGCTTTACAAAGGCCGGATCGTAGAGCGAGGTATGCAGGCGCTGGATGACCACCAGCTTGCCCTTCTGCAGCCCGCCCCCGGCCAGCGGCACGGTGGCCACCACATCGTCCATCTCCTCCAGCTGGCGCTCAGACTTAATCAGGGAATATTCATACAGCTCATACCGGGTTTCCAGGTTGCGGACCATCTCGCGGATCATCCGGCCCGGCAGGATACGCTCCTGGGGCGCTTCGATCTCCAGGATACGCTCCTGGGTAGAGATGCGGTAATCGCATCGTGTTGCCATGGGCTTTCCTCCATTTCTGCTTGCGCCGCGGCGCTTGTCACTTTATGTCTATGATACACGATCATCTCCGGCTGTCAAGGCCGCGCGGCCGGCGCTACAGGGCGAAAAATTCCCAGTTACGCTGCCATTGGACGCAGCCGCCCACCGGCGCCTGGATCTTCAGGAAGGCCTCCGCAGATACCACATGGGCCTTCCCCCAAAGGGACATCCGCTCAATGGGGCCGCCTCCGGTTTCCCGCAGGCCCACGCCCGCCCGGCGCGAAAGCAGCCGCCAGCGCTCCTGCGGCGCGCCGGCCGCGCCCAGCCCGAAGAAGAAAACCTCCGGGGACGCGGTGAAGCGCAGGGTGCGGCCTTCCACCGTCAGGTAATCGCCCTCCACCTGATCCAGCGAGAGCATGGGCGGCAGCGTCAGCTCATAGCCGCCCTCCCCCAGCTCAAGCCCGTCGATCAGCATGAAGTTATGATTATACTCATAGGTCAGGATATCCTTTTCACCGGTATTGATCAGGGTTGTCGTCATCTTTAGGGTATCGCCCTCAAGCCGGATATCCTTCACCATGGTCATGGCGTACCCCTGGCAAAGGGGCTGCTGGGTAAGGATCACCGCCCGGCTCTCTGCCGCCTCCACCCGATGGAAGCAGGGCTCCGCGATGGGATAGGGGTGCATGAAGTGATAGCCGCCCGGCCGGTCATTGACCAGGGAGCCCACGCCAAACTTGGCAAAGCGCGAGCCCAGCTCGCCCTCATGGAAGGTCTCCGCTTCGCTGCCGCGCATCTCGCTGATCATGCCTACGCCGTCGGTGGTCTCACCCTCAACCCCGGCCGGCAGCTCCACCGAACAAAAGCTGTGGCCCCGCCAGCATATTTCATCCATCACGCCCGCATGGTCAAAGCGCGCGCCGCCATATACCGCGCCCGGCCGGCACAGCGATACGCTCAGCGCGCCGCTGCTTAAACGGATCCTGTCCCGCTCCATGCTATTGCTCCAATCCGGCCTGCATCAGGCGCTGGCTGCGCCGGATGAACTGGGCCAGCTCCGACGGATCCATAAACCCGCCGGCCAGCCGGGCCAGGTCATAGACCTGCAGCAGCATCTCATCATTCCCCTTGCCGTCGCGTTCAGCCTTGGCCAAGGCCTGCACCACGGGGCTCGCCGCATTGAACACAACCTCCTGCTGGGATTTCATCATGCCCTTGAACATATCGGCGTCGCCCATGGCGTTCATCTGCATCATCTCCTGCCAGCGGCGGGACTGCTCGTTCAGCTGGATCACCGCGGCGGTATCGGCGTCGGCCAGATACTCCAGGCGCACCTTCAGCTCATCCTGCCCTGCCGCCCGGCGCAGGCCGGCCTCCAGCGCCGTCTGGTCCGAGAGGTCCACCGTGCCCTCGCCCTTGAGCACATCGGGCAGCTCCGCATCCACCCGGGCAAAGCGCACGCCCTCGTGCTTGGACTCGATCATCGAGATAAAGGGAGCGTCCAGCGGCGAATCCATCACCAGCGCCTGGATCCCCTTATCCTTGAACAGCGTCAGCGCCGAAGCCTGCGCCTCCTCGTGGTTGGCATAATAGACCTTGTTCTCATAGAGCGTCTTGCCCTTTTCCAGGTATTCCTCCAGCGTGGTAAAGCCGCCGCCAGCCAGCGGATACAGCAGGGTATCCTTCACCCGGTCATAGAACTTCTCGTCCTTCAGGCAGGCGTACTCCACGAACACGCGGATGTCGTTCCAGTACTTTTCATATTCTTCCCGCTGGCTGTTGAACATCCCCACCAGCTTATCGGCCACCTTGCGGGCGATATAGGCGGGAATCTTCTGCACCTCGCGGTCCTGCTGCAGGGCGGAGCGCGAAACGTTCAGCGGAAGGTCGGGGCAGTCTACCGCCCCGCGCAGCATCATCAGATAATCGGGGATGACCTCCTGCACGTTGTCGGCTACGAAAACCTGGTTGTTATAGAGCTTGATCTTGCCCTCCAGCGTCTGCATCTGGTGGGAGATCTTGGGAAAATACAGCACGCCGCGGATCCGGATGGGGAAATCGGCGTTCAAATGCACACAGAAAAGCGGCTCTTCAAAATCGGTAAAGAGCTTGTGATAGAAGGCCTTGTATTCCTCCTCGGTGATCTCCGAGGCCGGTCGGGTCCACAGCGGCTGCGTGTCGTTCACCGGCTCCGGCACCTTCAGCTCATGGCCGGAATGGGCATGCTCGTGGCCGCACTCGCAGGTATGCTCCCCGCCTTCCGCATGCTCATGGCCGCACTCGCAGGTATGCTCCCCATCCTCTGTATGCTCATGGCCGCATTCGCAGCTCTCCTGCTGCCCCTTGAGCTTGCCGTCCTCGTCGATCTCATAGACATAGATGGGATAGGGCAGGAAGCCGCAGTACTTAATCAGCGTTTCCTTCACCCGCGGGGCATTGAGGAATTCCTCGGAATCCTCGTCCAGATACAGGGTTACGGTCGTGCCCCGGGCCTGCTGGGGCAGCTCCTCCATCGTGTATTGGGTGTCGCCCTCGCACTGCCAGCGTACCGCCGGCGCATCCTGATAGGACTGGGTTTCCACCTCCACCTTCTTGGCCGCCATAAAGGCCGAATAGAAGCCGAGTCCGAAGTGGCCGATGATCTGGCCGCGCTCGTCGCTCTTGTACTTTTCCAGGAAATCCGCCGCCGAGGAGAAGGCTACGGTATTCAGATAGCGGCGCACCTCGTCGGCCGTCATGCCGATGCCGTTGTCGGTAAAGGACAGGGCGCCCTTTTGCGCGTCCACGGTCACGACGACCTCATAATCCTCGCCGTCGTCCTGTGCCTCGCCCAGGCTGACCAGCCGCTTATGCTTGGTGATGGCGTCCACGCCGTTGGAAACCAGCTCGCGGATGAAGATCTCCCGATCCGTATAGAGCCAGCGCTTTAAGATGGGAAAAATGTTTTCGGAATGGATGGACATCTGTCCAACTTCTTGTGCCATAAATCATCCCTCCAAAGAATGCATGATAAACCGTATGCCGCCGGCCCATACCCGGGCCGGCGGCATAAAATTTCTGCCGTCGCTTATGCCTCCGTCACGATGACCGCCGTAAAGACCAGATCCTCGTCGCCGGTATTGGCTACCGCGTGGGTTGCGCCGCCGCCGGTGAGCACCACGTCGCCGGGCCCTACGGGCTTGTCCTCGCCGTTGTCCTCCACCCGGCCTGTCCCGGCATGGAAAACGAAGATTTCCGTCTCGCCCTCATGGGCATGGCTGCCGATGGAGCAGCCCTTCTTCAGCGTAATCACCCCGGCCAGCCGGGTGTGGGCCGGCAGCAGCGCCGCGGGCACCGTGTCCAACACCGCAGCTCCGTCGCCGCCGCGCATATGCTCGCGCAGCTCATGGACCCTTTGACTTGCGCATACCTTCATATCCGAAGCCTCCTTATTCGCTCAGGTTGCGATGATAAATGATCTTCAGTCCGTCCATGGCCAGATACGGATCGATATGGTCAATCACGCTGGGCGAGCCCTCGGCCATCATGCGGGCCATACCGCCCGTCGCCACCACCTGGACGTGCTCCTCGCCCATCTCCTGGCTCATCTTGCGCACCAGCCGCTCCACCGCGCCGATATACCCGTTAATAAGGCCCGACTGCATGTTCTCCACGGTATTGCGGCCGATCACCTTCGGCGGCTTCTTCAGCTCGATGGTCGGCAGCTTGGAGGTCTGGCTGACCAGGGATTCCAGCGATATTTTCAGGCCCGGCATAATGGCGCCGCCCAAAAACTCGCCCTTGGCCGATACCGCGCCGAAGGTGGTTGCCGTACCAAAGTCAATGACGATGCAGGGGCCGCCGTACTTTTCCAGCGCGCCCACCGCCGTCGTAATCCGGTCGGAACCCACCTCGCGGGGATTGTCATACCGGATGGCCATGCCCGTCTTGATACCCGGCCCCACGAAAAGGGGTTCGCAGGAGAAGAAGGTATGGCACATGGACTGCAGCGTATAGTTCAAAGACGGCACCACCGAGGAGATGATGACGCCGTCCACCTGCCTGCGTGATAGGCCGGCATACTGGAAGATCCCTTCGATCTGCAGGCCGTATTCGTCGCTGGTTTTGCGCATGTCGGTGGCCAGGCGCGCGTACTGAATCCGGGCGTCCCCATCGTAAATGCCGATTTTGATGTTGGAATTGCCGGTGTCTAGGGTCAGAATCATAATGTCCGTTGTCCTCTTTCTGCGGGGCGCGGCCCCGTTGGCTTTCTTTAGGATGCTTGGCCGCCGGAGGGGGCGCGCTTATGCCCCCGGGCCACCAGCGGCCGCAGGGCCCGCTCCAGGGCCACCGTCACGACAATGGCGATGACGAGCTCACAGATGCCGTTGGCCGAAATCACCACACCCATTGCGGATTTGATCGCCGTCCATACCTGGCTGTCGACAGCGCCCACGGCGCCGCGCCAGGTCATCAGCCCCACCACCAGGATGGTATTGGTCAGCGTACCGGCCGCCGCCGCAAGGCCCGCCGCCCAGGAGCGGTTCACCCGCCGGGCCAGGAGGCGGAACACGCCTGCCGCCACCAGCCCGATCAGGATACGGGGCAGGATGGAAATCTCCGGCCGCAGGAAGAAGGGCGAGGACAGATCCGGCGATAAGAGGGCCGAAAGCAGGCTGGTAACGCCCATAACCAAGCCGAGAATGCCGCCAAAGAGCGGGCCCTCCAGCACCGCGCCCAGGATAACCGGGATGTGCAGGGTGGTGGCGCTGATGGGGCCGAAGGTGGGGAAGCCGATGATATGCAGCGGCGACCCTGGGAAGCCCAGGGCCAGGATAATGGCTGCAAACACCGACAAAAGGACCAATCTGCGTGTGGATGTGCGAATATTCATTTTTGCCTCCGCTTCCGGTTCTCGCTCTGAGATACCAGTCGAAAAAAGATAGGGATAAACCTGTCCGGCTCACACTGGATGCCGGCAGGGTTATTATAGCAAACTTGCCCGCCCGATTCAACTGCAAACGTACTGTACGCAGCGGGAATCTTGTGGTATGATAAAATGAAATTCTAATGAAAAGAAGGGGGGCGTGCGAGCCCTGGAAAAGATCAATCAAACCCTGGCGAAGGCCGGCGAAGCGCTCCTTGATTGGCTTCCGGGCGCGGCTTGGAAGCTGCTGGAAATCCTGCTGGCGCTATTGATCTCCTGGGTATTATACCGGCTGCTGAAAAGGAGCATTACCGGGATTATCCGCCGCCTGAATGCCAACCGGGCGATTCCCACCAGCGAACGCAAGCTTAACACCATCCGCAATCTTTCGCTGCTTTTGCTTCGGGTGCTCATTGTTTTTTTCACGATCGTCGCCGTCTTTAACCTGCTGGGGCTCACCGGCGTGCTGACAAGCGTCGTGGCTACCGCCGGCGTGGGCGGCCTGCTCGTCGCTTTCGGCGCGCAAAGCATCGTCAAGGATTTCATCGCCGGGCTGCTTTTGACCATGGAGGATCAAATCACCCTGGGCGATTTCGTGGAGGTCAACGGCATCTCCGGCACGGTGGAGGGGCTGACCATCCGCACCGTGCAGATTCGGGGCTTCCGGGGGGAGCTATATACCATCCATGCCGGCAGCATCACCATGGTCACCAATTATTCGCGGAACAGCCGCCTTGCTAAACAGGACGCATTGGCGGTAGCGGATGTCTGCCTCCCCAAGCAGGCCCATATCCCGCTCGCCATCTCCGCCGTCGCCGATGAGGCAAACCGTTGGGCCCAAAGGCATCCGGATATTGTACACGGGCCGCCCACGGTCTTGGGCGCCACCAAGCTGAGCGATTCGGGCGTAATCATACGCGTGACTTGCAAAGTTGAAAAATCAGCCCATCTCCAGGCCGAAGCCGAATTGCGCGCACAGCTTGAGCAGCGGCTTGACGCAGATGGCGCGCATATACTCAAATCAGAATCGGAGAATCCGCCTGAGCCTGAAACATAAAGGAGTAATTACAAGCTATGCAATACGACCTGCACGATCGCGTGAAGATGCGCAAAACCCATCCCTGCGGCAGCGACGAATGGGAGATTATCCGGGTAGGTGCCGATATCAAGATCAAATGCGCCGGCTGCGGGCGCATCGTGATGATGGACCGCAGCGTATTTGACAAGCGCCTGCGCAAGGTGCTGGAAAAAGGAGGGACCGATGAGCAACGCTAACGCCCGCTCCGGCGGCCGCCACGCCCGCCGCCCTGAGACCAACCCCAGGCGCGAGCTGTTGGAATGGTGCGTGGCCCTGGCCATCGCGCTGGCTATCGGCCTTTTTCTGCATTTCCTTGTCTTTCAGCTGATCCAGGTGGAGGGCCCCTCCATGCAGCCCACCCTGCACACCGGGCAGCGCATGTTCTGCACACCGGCCACCTACCTGCTTCGCAAGCCTGTCCGGGGCGAAATCGTCATCACCGCCTATCCCAACCGGGAGGGGGATAATTTTGTCAAGCGCGTCGTAGCCCTGGAGGGGGAAACCGTCGCCATCCACGATGGAGCCGTCTACATCAATGGCGTCCGCCTCAACGAACCCTATATCAAGGGCGAGATCCAGTATGAGATGGAGGAGATCACCGTCCAGCCGGACCATGTCTTTGTCCTGGGGGATAACCGCAACGATTCCTCCGATTCCCACGATCCAAGGATCGGCGCGCTTCCCCTGTCCATGCTTAAGGGCAAGGTCCACGCCATCGTCTGGCCGCTCAGCGAGATATCCCTTCTGCCCACGCCCGAATACAATGATCTTACCGCATAGGAGGTTGCCATGGCCTGGATGAACGGCGCGCAGGCGGTTGTAAAGGTATTGGCCGATCAGGGCGTGGACCGCGTCTTTGGCCTGCCCGGGGGCGCGGTGCTCTCCCTTTACGACGCGCTGCGGGCGGGCGGGATCGCCCATACGCTGGTGCGCCATGAGGCCGCCGCCGCCCATGCGGCCTCCGGCTATGCTAGGGCTACGGGGAAGGTGGGCGTATGCATCGCCACCTCCGGCCCCGGCGCCACCAACCTGCTGACGGGAATCGCCACTGCCAACATGGATTCGGTTCCCCTGGTGGCGGTTACCGGGCAGGTCCCCAGCCGCCTGATCGGCCGGGACGTGTTCCAGGAGGTGGATATGACGGGGGCGGCCGCCCCCTTTGCCAAGCATGTCATGCAGGCCCGCAGCGCCGCCGCCCTGCCGCGGATGATGCGGGAGGCCCTTCATATTGCGGCGACGGGCCGCCCCGGCGCAGTGGTGGTGGATATCCCTTCCGACGTGGCGGCGGACGAAGCCAATATGGATTTTGCCCAAGGGCCGGAGCTGCCCGGATACCGCCCGGTTTTCGAGGGGCACCCCCTGCAGATTAAGCGCATACGGGCCGCGCTGGCCCAATCCCGCCGGCCGCTGATCCTGGCCGGCGGCGGCGTTCTATCCGCCGGGGCCTGGGAGCCGCTCCAGGCTCTGGCCGAGCGCCTGGGCGCGCCGGTGGCCCTGACCATGATGGGGCTGGGCGCGTTTCCCGCCAGCCATCCGCTGTGCCTGGGCCTCACCGGCATGCACGGCGCCCGGCGGGCTATGCAGGCGCTGGCGCAGGCGGATCTCGTGCTGGTGGCGGGCGCCCGGCTGGGGGACCGCGGCCGGGTGGAGCATACGCTCCGGCCCGGTACCGTCCTGGTCCATATGGATGCGGATCCCGCTGAAATCGGCAAGACCCTGCGGACCGATATCCCTGTGGTGGGCGATATTGGGGCCATTCTCCGGGCGCTGCTGGATAAGCCCGCGCCGGCGCGGCCGCCTTGGCCCTTTCCCGGCCCCGAGCACAGCGACCACCCCGCCGCCCGTCTGATGGCCCGCCTTGCGGCGCTGCTGCCGCCGGAGACCATCGTTACCACAGACGTGGGGCAGCATCAGCTCTGGGCGGCGCGTTACCTGCCCGTCGAGCAGCCCCGCAGCTTCATCACAAGCGGCGGCCTGGGAACCATGGGCTATGGCCTGCCCGCCGCCATTGGCGCGGCCCTGGGGACGGGCTGCCCGGCCCTTGTCATAACCGGCGACGGCTCCTTCCAGATGCATCTGCCCGAGCTGGCCACCCTGGCCGCCAGCGGGGCGAAGGTCAAGCTCCTTGTGATGGACAACGGCTCGCTGGGGCTGGTGCGCGAGCTGCAGGACGAGCATCAGGGCGGGCGCCATTTCGGGGTCTCGTTGGATGGGAACCCGGATTTCTGCGCGCTGGCGCGGGCCTATGGGCTATCTTCCCGTTCCGCCTCCATGGAGGATGAGGATGCCCTTGCGTGGTTGGTCCGCCAGCCGGGCTGCGCGCTGCTGCGCCTCATGGTGCCCCAGGGGCTGGACGCCCAATCCATTCAGGAGGTATAGCATGCGCCACACGCTTTCGGTCGTCGTCGTCAATTCGCCCGGCGTGCTGACCCGGGTATCCGGCCTGTTTGCCCGGCGCGGATATAATATTGAATCCCTTACCGTATCGGCCACCCAGCGCAGCGATATTTCCCGCATGACCATCGTGGTCGAGGGGGACCCCGCCGTATTGGAGCAGATGGTCAAGCAGCTGAATAAGCTCATCGACGTTATCAAGGTATGGGATATCACTGACACGGCCCTGTCCCGGGAGCTGGCGCTTATCAAGGTATCCTGCAGGGCCGCTACCCGCAGCCAGCTGCTGGAGATCTGCCGGGTTTACCGTGCCAGCGTGGTGGATCTAAGCCCCGAATACATGATCCTGCAGATCACCGGCACCAGCCAGAAGGTAGACGCGCTGGAGGAGCTGCTGGAGGACTATGGCATCGTCGAGCTGGTGCGCACCGGCTCTGTGGCGCTGGAGCGCGGGGCCAACCGGCGGATGCAGCTGTAGCAAGCCCGCTATAGCCATAACAAAAGAGAAGAAAAGGAAAACCCAGGATGCAGCTGATTGATGTCTACGATTTCGACCGCACCATTTTCAAGTACGATACCTATTCGGAGTTCTTTCGCTACGTCTGTACCCGCCACCATCCCTGGATGTGGGTGCTGCTCATTTTTCCGCTGGTGGGCTTTTTGCTGATGCTGCTGATGCCCTGGGATGTGCGTCTGGGCAAGACGGTTACCTTCATCCCCATACGGCTGATGAACGCGCCCGAGCTTATGGAGGAATTCTGGGCGGAGATGGCCCGGCGCGGCTGGATCGCGCCCTGGTTCAGGCCCCGGGAGAACGACGTGCCCGTGGTGGTATGCACCGCCTCGCCCCGGTTCATGGTGGAACCGCTGCTTCAGGGTGCCCTGCAGGTGGACTGCCTGCTGGCGACGGAGCTCCATCCCCGTACGCTGCGCTTTACCGGCCGCAATAACCGCGGCGGGGAAAAGGCCCGCCGCATTCGCGCCCATTTCCCCGGCTGTCAGGTGCGCATTGCCGGCAGCGATTCGGTCAACCACGACCGCGCCCTGCTGAAGATGGCGCTGCAGCCCACCCTGGTGCGCGACTTTGAGCGGTTTGCGCTCGATCCTGAAAAGCTATGATGGATTCATTTTCCCGCAGCCGGCTGCTGCTGGGGCAGGAGGGCATCGACAAGCTGGCCTCCAGCCATGTGGTCATCCTTGGCCTGGGCGGCGTGGGCGGCTATGCCGCCGAGGCGCTGGCCCGCACCGGTATCGGCCGTATGACCCTGGTGGATCACGACCGGGTATCGCTGACCAATCTGAACCGCCAGATCATCGCCACGCAGCAGACCCTGGGCTGGAAGAAGGTCGACGCCATGGCGGCCCGCCTGCGCAGCATCCGTCCCGATATCCAGCTCACCCTGTTGGATCAGTTTTTCCTGCCCGGCGAGCCGCTGCCCGCCTTGTCCGGGGCCGACTATGTGGTGGACGCGATCGATACCGTAGCGGCCAAGGTGGAGCTGGCCTGCCGCTGCCAGGCTTCCGGCACCCCGCTTATCTCCGCCATGGGCTGCGGCAACAAGCTCAGCCCCCTGGGCTTTATGGTGGCCGACATCTTCTCCACCCAGGGCTGCCCGCTCTGCCGCGCCATGCGCCGGGAGCTGCGCAAGCGGGGCTTGGGCAGCCTCAAGGTGGTCTATTCCCCGGAGCCGCCGCCTCCCCGCCAGGAGCCGGCGGATATCATGGACGACGCGGGCGGCAAGCGTTCGGTGGCCGGCAGCCTGCCCTATGTGGTAGGGACCGCCGGATTGATCCTGGCCTGGCAGGTCGTGACAGATCTGACGGAGGGCCTGCGGCCCTGACAGGCCCAAAGAGGTGTTCCTTCTAGGAGGGCGGGCCCTGCCTCTTGGAGCTGTGCCTCCTCCCCAGCGTCCCAACGAGCTGCAGGAACGATCGCTCCTTGAGATGGCCCTGCGTCTTGCCCGCCGGAAAATTTAACAAAAAAAACACGCTTATGCGCCTTGCATAAGCGTGTTTTGCTTTGGGGCCCTGCCCCCGGATGGCCGCCAGCTTAGCTGCCGGTAGAGGTATAATGGGCCACGCCCCGCCGCCACAGCGCCAGCATCAGGCAGAGGAAGGCAACGCCGGCCAGCGGGCCGATGAAGGCCGCCCAGGGCGGCAGCCCCAGCATGGTCTGATCGAGAATATAAGCCGCCGGCAGATGGATCGCCAGGCCATAGGGCGCCAGGGCAATGAAGATCCACCGGAAGCCCCGGGGGTAAATATCCACAGGGTATTGGCAGGTGCTGCGGCCGCCATAGGTCAGCACGTTCACCACCTCAATCGAGCTGATCGACCAGAAGGTCGCCGTGGCTTCGATCATAAACAGCCCCAGCACCAGGCACCCGCCCCCGGCAAGGGCAAAGAGCAGCGCCAGCACCTTGAGCGCCGTCCACTGCACCTGGGCGGCTGCCGCGCCATAGACCAGCGCCGCCAGGCCCACCACCATCGACCCGATACGCCGCACATCCATCTGCGAACAAAGCACCAATAGCTCCAGGTTCCGGGGCCGCAGCAGCAGCCGGTCGAAGTTTCCGGTCCGCACCTGCCCGCCAAAGGCCGTAAAGCCCCGGCAGAAGCACTCCACCAGGCCAAAGGTAAAGCTCATCAGGCCAAAGAAGAAGTAGATTTGCTGCGGCGACCACTGGCCCAGCGCCGGGAAGCGCCGGAAGGTCAGCGCCACTGCGGCCAGCTCCGTTGCAGTCATCACAAATAGCGCCAGCATCTGCATGACCATCGAGGCCTTATATTGCGCCGCCGATCGGAAATGGATCCCCATGGATCGGAAATATAGCTTCCATGCGTTCATCGCTCAACCTCCCTGGATCACCATGCGGTTCAGGGCGCGCCGCCATAGCAGCCAGCCTGCCAGGGCCAGCGCTGCCAGCCAGAAAAGCTGAAGCGCCAGCGTCCCGCCCAGGCTTCCAAAGGGCAGCTGCCCGGTATAGTAGCGGATGGGGACGTCCAGTGTCTGGGCGAAGGGCGTCGACAGGATAAACCGCTGCCAGCTATCCGGGAAAAGGGTCAGCGGCAGCAGGTTCCCGGCGGCAAAGGCGTTGAACATACCCAGCACGTTGGCCGCGCCCCGGTGATCCAGGGTAATCAGCGTGCAGGCGGACATGATATTCTCCAGCGCTGCCATCACCAGGACGCCCATTGCCAGCGAAAGGATAAAGGCTGCAAGGCCCGCCGCGGAGCCCGGCAGCGCCAGCCCCAGCGGCTGGGGCAGCAGAAGCGCCACCGGCAGCATCAGCGCCGCCCGCATCAGGGAACCTACCGCCCGGTAGGCTACCGCGCGCATGTACCAATAGCCATACAGATCCACAGGCCGGCACAGCGAATAAACCACGTCGCCGCTCATCACCTCGCTGTTCAGCGCGCCGTCGCTGCCGATGATGACCCGGAAAAAGGCTTGCTGCAGCCATACATAGCTGACAATCTGGGAAAGACTGGAGCTCTGCTGCCCGCCGCTGGCATACAGGGCATGGTATAAAAAGACAAGAATAAAGCCAAAGAATAGCTGCGTCAGCATGCCGCCCACGGCCGCGCCCCGGTATTGCAGCTCCAGCATGGCCCGCAGGCGCAGGGTGGACAGATAGGGCTTGAGCCGCTTCATAGCGCCATCTCCTTATACAGGGCCGCTACCATCTCATCCAGGGGCATCCCCTGCACGGAAAGGTCGTGCACATGCCCGGCCCGCTGGGCCAGCTCCAGCACACGGGCCGTCTCCACCCGCTCCGGCTGAAAGGCCACCCGGTAGGTAAGCCCCTCTTTGCGGCAGCTCTCCGCCTCCGGTATTTCAAGGCGGGCTTCCCCTTCATATTCCACCGTCAGCGTCCGCAGGGTATTGTAGCGGGCCAGCAGCGGGTCCAGCGCTCCATCGTAGAGCTTTTTGCCATGCCCCAGCACCATGACACGGCTGCAGAGGCTGGTAATGTCCTCCATATCATGGGTGGTGAGCATGATGGTGGTCCCGTGGCGCTGCCGCTCCCTGGCCAGGAAATCCCGCACGGCCAGCTTGCTTACCGCGTCCAGGCCGATGGTCGGCTCGTCGAGAAAGAGCAGCTGAGGCGAATGCAGCAGGCTGGCGGCCAGCTCGCAGCGCATCCGCTGCCCCAGCGAAAGCTGCCTGAGCGGCGTATGCAGTACGGCCGCAAGGTCCAGCGCCTCGGTCATCTCCTCCAGGCGGCGGCGGAAATCCGCCTGCGGCACGCCGTAGATGTCCCGCAGCAGCTCATAGGAGTCGATGACGGGCACATCCCACCACAGCTGAGTGCGCTGGCCGAAAACCACGCCGATATGGGATACATGGGCCCGCCGCTGCCTCCAGGGAATGCGTCCGTCCACCAGGGCTGTCCCCCCATCCGGCACCAGGATGCCGGAAAGGATCTTCACGGTCGTCGACTTTCCTGCGCCGTTGGGCCCGATATAGCCCACCACCTCCCCGGCCTCAATGTCGAAGGATACCTGGGAAAGCGCCTCCACCCGCGTATAGCTGGGGTGGAGCAGTCCTTTGATTGCGCCCAGCGCGCCCTTGCCGCGCCGGCTGATCTGGTAGGTCTTGTCGAGTTGATCCACATGAATATAGGCCATGTACGCTGCCTCCTTATCCAAAGCGGCGAATTTGCCCATAGGCGCCGCCTTTTCCCTTTATGATCACCCTCCGTTTCATAAGTCAAGGACCTTTAGTATAGCACCCGGCGGCCTGGGGATGCAACCGAAAAAAGTATTTCCCTGCCGGCAAAAGGCAGAGGGATCCAGGGAAAGGGCTGTCCCGCCTTTGCGCGTCCCCTGCCCTGCTTAGTGAATCGTCCTGCTAAGCTTCCGGGACAAGAAAAAGGAGGCCGTGCGGCCTCCTTTGCTTGGCTTTATGGGCTCATGTTCCGCTGCGATAGTCAGGATTAATGATCACAACCTTATCGTCCTCCAGCTCTACGCGCACCCTGGATTTGCCCGATACGCCGATGGCGCCCAGGTATTCCCTGGGGATCTGCAGGCGGCCGGCATTATCCACCACCGCCAGCTCCTCCTGGGCCTCCAGCTCCTCCGGCTCCTGGTTCATCTGCTCCAGCTCGCCCACCTCGTTGATCTGCTGGGCATAGGACTTTCTGCGGATAAACTCCGAGGACGTCCGGCCATCCCGGATGGCGACCACGCGGTCCACCCGCCGGGACAGGGAGATGTCGTGGGTTACAATCATGATGGTCAGCCCTGTCGTGCGGCATACCTCCCGGAAGATGTCCAGGATCATGTTGGCCGTAGCGCTGTCCACCGCGCCGGTCGGTTCATCGGCCAGCAGGAGCTTGGGGTTGTTGGCCAGGGCGATGGCAATGGCCACCCGCTGCTGCTCGCCGCCAGAGAGCTGACTGAGCTTGCTGCCCGCCCGGTTGGCCAGCCCCACGGTCTCCAGCAGCTGCCGCGCCCGCTCGATCCTGTCCTTCCGGCTGGTCAGCACCATGGGCACCTGCACGTTCTCCAGCGCCGTCATATAGGGGATCAGGTTGCGGGCGTTGTTCTGCCACACGAAGCCGACGGTATCGCGCTTATAGGCGATGTAGTCCTTTTCCTTGAATTTCAGCAGGTCCTTGCCGTCCACCAGAAGCGTACCGGCGGAAGGGCGGTCCAGCCCGCCGATCATATTGAGCAGGGTGGATTTGCCGCTGCCGGAGTTGCCGATAATGGCCATAAGCTCCCCGTCGTCCACCGTCAGGTCCAGCCCCTGCAGGGCCACGACCTCCGTCTCCCGGGTTTTATAGATCTTCACCAGGTTTTCGCACTGAATCATGGCTGCACCTCCTTAAAGGCGGCGGCCGCCTCAGCGTTGTAGGTCTCCTCGATAATCGCACCGTCCTGGATGCTGTACACATGATCGGCCAGCTCCATCATGTTGGGGTCATGGGTGGTCATAATCATGGTTACGCCCTCCTTGGCCACCAGCTCGCGGAAGAGGCGCATCACCTGCAGGCCCATAGCCGTATCGAGCTCAGCGGTCGGTTCATCGGCAAACAGCACCTTGGGGTGATGGGCGATGGCCCGGGCGATGGCTACCCGCTGCTGCTCGCCGCCGGACATCTCCGCCGGCCGGTGGCGCATGCGCTGCTTCAGCCCTACCAGCGTCAGGGCCTCCTCCGCGCGCTTTTGCCGGTCTTTGGCCGGATATCCGGCAATGCGCAGCCCGAACTCCACGTTTTCATAGGCATTCATCTGGCTCATCAGCGCCACCGACTGGAACACGAAGCTCATATCCGTCCGGCGCAGCTCATCCCGGGCAGCCTCCGGCAGGGCGGTGATTTCCTTGCCCTCCACATAGACCTTGCCCGAGGTCGGCGTATCCAGGGCGCTGAGAATATTCATCAGCGTCGTTTTGCCCGATCCGGACCGCCCCCTCAGCACCAGGAGCTCCCCGGGGTTCACCTGGATGCTTACGTCCTTCAGGGCGTGCACCTGGGTATCCCCGGTCTTAAAGATGCGGTTGATGTTTTCCGTCCATATAATCGGTTCCATGATCAATCCTCCCCAAGCTTGATGGCCTGAGCGATCTTGATGCGGGATACGATGGTGCCCAGGATGGCAAAGCCCGTAGCCAGCATAAAGGCGATCACGCCGTAAATCTTCAGGTAGTCGGACCGGGTCGCCACCACGGTAAAGGGCGGCACCTGCTCGGAGGCCGAATAGACGATGGACAGAAGCGGCACATACAGCTGGCTTGTCAGCGAACCGATCAGCACGCCAACCAGCACCGCCACCAAGGAAATCATAATCTGCTCGCACACCAGGATCCCGATCACCTTTTTCTGTGTCATACCGATTGCCCGCAGGATACCGAACTGCAGCTCGCGTCCCCGGATCGACAGCACCCAGTAAATGTTAAAGCCGATCATGGCGATCGCCATGGTGACAAGGAAGCCCAACGTCAGCGCGCCGTTGGTGCCCTGCAGCAGCGCGTCGTTTTTCTGGATGACAAGCTGTTGGCTGGCATCCACCAGGCAGGAGCCGGAATCGATCTTCAGCATGGAGTTGTTCTTCAGCCGCTTGAAGCTGTCGGTCATCTCCCGGGTGTTGAGCAGCGGGATCTCCTTATCGGCGATGTCCTGATAAAGCTCCGCTGTGCTCGTGGTATCGTCCCGCTTGATCCAGTACTGATAGGGTTCAATGGCGGTAATGGCCTGCACATAGTCCAAATTGGCGATGACGAAGCGATCCGAACCCGTCTCGGTGGGGTTGATCGCCGGCCAGTAGTCGACGAAGGCGTATATGACGCCCTCCACCTCGCTTTGGCTGCCCCAGGAGAAGCGGATGGGATCGCCTACCGCATACCCGTCCTCCTGCAGCGAGGATGAAGCCAGCACAGCGTTGGGCGCGTTGCTGATCAGGTTCAGGTAAGCATAGATATGATGGCTCAGGTAGGTGCCCCCCGTCCAAACCACCTTGCCGAACTGATCGGGCTCGATGGCCATAAGCCGGGCGGAAAGGTATTGGTTTTCGTCGGTACGCACCCGCACCTGCTCGGGCAAAAAGACCTTGGCAGCCGCCTCCACCCCCTTGATATTCTCCACGGTCTCAAAGGGCGGCTCCTTATAGATCACCACCGAGTTGGAGCTCGTGCTGCTGGAGGATGCGCCCTCGCCCCTCTCCACGCTGGGGTTGCTTTCGATTACCACCGAGTTGCTGGGCCATTTCAGCTCCATCACCATGTCGGCCCCGATGGCGTAATGGATCCTGTCCTCAATATTCTGGTTGATGGTCCGGGCCGAGTTGGCCGAGAACACGCCGACAGACAGCGTCAGGATCAAGAACAGCATCACGAAGGTTTCCCGCCCGCCGGAGCGGCCGACCGAGATAAAGGAGGTGTACAGCACCGGGCTCCAGACCCGCCTGCCCAGCCAGAACACCAGCCGGATGATATAGGGATACAGCCGCAGGAACAGCAGCCCCGCGCCCAGGATGAACAAGGTGGAGATCAGAAACAGCAGCGGGTCCACCGGGGCGGTAATGCTGGCCGCAGCGGCGGCGGCCGTCGCCGTAGCAGCCTGGGTGGAGGCGGCAGCAGCCTGCTCGCCCACATTGATGGTGGCCTGGCGGAGCTGGTAGCTGTAAAGCCCATAAATCGCCAGCCCCAGGCAAATCACATCCAGGAACATCTTCTGCCATAGCGGCGCATTCCACTGGCGCGCTTTCTTCTGCTTATGCTCCACGATGGTGACGCGGGCGGCCGACATGGCCGGGAACATCATCATCACCACGGTAAAGAGCGCCGCGCCCACCGCGTATAGGATCACCTGCAGGCCGATATGCACCGGCAGCGTCTTGCGTCCGATAAACTCCAGGAACCCATTGGACGATCCCAGGAGGCTGCAGATGCCATAGCCTACAAAGGGGCCGATCACCAGGGCCGCGCCGGCCAGCAGGCAGCTCTGCAGGATATACAGCCGGAAGATCTGCCCGCCCTTGGCGCCGCGGCTTTTCAGCACCGCGATCTCATTGGCGTCATTGGATACCACCATCTGGGACACCATGAAGATGTAGAAGGCCAGCATAATCATGATGGGCACCTGCAGCACCCACAGCGTGATGCGCAGCGTGGATTCCCTGGGGCCGTAGCCCTCCAGGATGCTCAGCGCGCCGAAGGTCGCCGAGGTCCCCTCAAAGGAGCCCATCCACTTCTTCTGCGCCTGGATCGCGCTGGTATACTTCTCAATATAGTCGATATCCATCTGCGTGTAGTCGAGCGCATAATACCATACCGCCTCGCAGAGCATGTTCTGCGTGCCTGCGACCTCCTTCATGTAGAGGTCCCAGTCCATCAGCATGGCCGATTTGAACTGCCTGACCGGCTGATACCACCACAGATCGTTGCTGTCAGACACGGTATACACGCCGACCGGCTTGACATAGAAGGGTTCGTGGGCCTCGGCGCGCAGAGTGACGCTCACCTCATAGACCTCGTCCACATACATATCATAGGACTGCAGCGTCTCCTCCTGCACCAGCACCTCCATCACGCCGTCCACCAGCTCGCCGGAGGGCATACGGCCCTGTACCAGCTCAATATGGTCGGCAAAATCCTCAAAGGTGACGATGGAGAGCTCACGGGTGGGCGGGTCCTTTTCCCGGGGCGTGCGGGGCGTCAGGTTGATATATTTCGTCTCCAGCGACAGCACCGATTCCTTCGCCGGCAGCCCGATCTCGCTGAGCACCCGCGCGTTGATCTCTTGGTTGAAGTACTCAAAATTCTGCATACGCTTGCTGGGCGCTGCGTGGCTCATAATGTTGGCCTCAAGCACATATCGGCCGGGGTATTCATTGTTGTTTTCCTGGTAAGACTCGAAATCCTTCACCAGCATACGCTGGAGGATGGCGTTCGTGTACATCGGGATGGCGCTGATCATGGCGACCGCCAGGATCGAACCCACCAGGAGCGCAGCAATGAGGCCTTTATTGTTGAGGATTTTACGCAATACAATAAATAGCAATTGCTGTCCCTCCTATTTTACGATAACCTGCTCTCCCTCTTCCAGGCCGGATACGATCTCATACACGGTGCTGTTGTCCATGGTGCCCTTCAGGCCGACCACCACGTCCTTCTCCACCTTCACGCCGTCCTGCAGCACCTGCACATAGTTACGGCCGTTGTATTCGCGAAGCACGTTGGTGGGGATGGTCAGCACGTCCTCCCGGCTGTTGGCCACCATCGTGACCTGCGCCTCGCGGCCCAGCGTCTTCAGCTCCTCCGGCAGATCGTACACCTCAAAGACCGCATAGGGGTCGTCGGTGTTCTCCTCCAGGGTTTCCGGCTCGTCATAGGGGCTCTGCACCACCTTGCCCTTGAACTCCTGATCCTTGATCTTCACCGTCACGTCCCGGCCGTTTATGAAATCGTAGGAGCTTTCGCCGGTCACCACCAGCAGCACCTCGCTGGGATCGGAAATGGAGACATAGCTCTTATAGGGCTCCAGGGTATCGCCCACCTTCATCTCGGCTAGATAGGTAATTTTGCCGCTGATGGGCGCCTTCAGCTGGGTGTTCGCCAGCTTTTTCTCCAGATGGTCCAGCTCCAGCTTCGCCAGGTCCACCTGGTACTGCTGCATTTTGCGGTTATAGCTGCCGGAGGTACGCTTCAGCGTGGCTTCCTGGATCTCGTAGCGGATCTTGGCGGTCTCATACTGATACTGCAGGTCGTCCGCCGTCAGCTCCAGCAGCACGTCCCCCTCCTCCACGTCGGCGCCGTAGGCGGTAAGGATCTTGGCCAGCCGGCCGTCGGTGGCTTCAAAGAATACCTCGCTCGTTTTGGAGGAACGGAATACGCCGTTGCCCTTTTTCTGCTCCACCACATTGCCGCGGGTCACGGGGACCGTCACATATTCGACCTCCTTGGTTTCCACCAGCGGAGGCGCCAGCGTTTCTTCCTCTGTCGGCAGCAGGTAGCTGCAGCCCGCCATGGCACATGTCAGAGCGCCAGCCAGTCCCCAGGTCAGCGCCCGCTTTGCGAATCCCTTTGTCATCTTTACATCCTCCTCTTTTTTATGCTTCTTTTATCACGATAGAACCGATTCCCGCAGCCGCTTAAGCCGCTTCATCACATCGTTCCCGCCCTGCCCAAAGTAATCGTGAAGCTGCTTGTATTCAGCGTACAGCATATCGTATGCAGCCTGACGCCCGGCGTCCGGGCGGTATACCGTATCCCGGGTCCGTCCCATTGCCCGGGCGGCCTCGGCGATCGAGCCGTATCCGCCGGCCGCCTCCCCGGCCGCTACCGCGCCAAACATGGCGCTGCCCACAGCCGGGGCCTGGGTGGATTGGCCGATGCGGATTTCCCTCCCCGTCACATCGGCGTAAATCTGCATCAGCAGCGCGTTTTTCTGGGCGATTCCGCCCGCGGCATACAGCCGCTCAATGGGCACGCCGGCCTCGTCAAAGGCCTCGATAATCCTGCGCGTACCATAGGCTGTGGCCTCAATCAGCGCGCGGTATACCTCTTCGGGCCTCGTCTGCAGGGTCATGCCCAGCATCATACCCGTCAGGTCCACGTCCACCAGCACCGAGCGGTTCCCGTTCCACCAGTCCAGGGCCACCAGGCCGTTTTCGCCCACGGCCAGCTGGGCCGCCTTGCGCTCCAGCAGGGTATGGACGGAAATCCCTTCCTCCCGGGCCTGCATGGCATAGGCCTCCGGCAGCGCGTTCTTGACAAACCACTCGAAATGGTCTCCCACGCAGCTCTGCCCAGCCTCGTATCCCAGCAGCCCCGGCAGCACCGCGTCCTCCACCACCCCGCAGATACCCGGCACCAGGATCTCCTCCTGCCCGCAGAGGATGTGGCAGGTCGAGGTGCCCATAATCATCAGCATATCGCCGGTGCCGGTGATGCCCACGGCGGGCACCGTCACATGGGCGTCAATGTTCGCCACGGCCACGGCCGTACCCGGCATCAGCCCCATGCGCTGCGCCATACCCGGGCAGAGCCCGCCCGCCCTGGCGCCCTGCGGCAATACCGGCCCGGCCAGCTTTTGCTCCACATAGCCTTCCAGCCGGGGATCCAGCGCCCGGAAGAAGCCCGCGCTGGGGTATCCCTCCCGCTTGCTCCACAGGTTTTTATAGCCGGCCATGCTGGCGTTACGGGTCAGGCGGCCCGTGAGCTGCCAGACTACCCAGTCGGCCGCCTCCACAAAGGTATCGGCCGCATCATAGATCTCCGGATCCTCCTCCAGGATCTGCATGACCTTGGGCGTCATCCATTCCGAGGAAATCTTGCCGCCATATCGCTTAAGGAAGCCCTCCCCCCGCTCCCGGGCCACTTCGTTGAGGCGGTTGGCCTGGCCCTGGGCCGCATGGTGCTTCCACAGCTTGACCCAGGCGTGGGGGCGGTGCGCGTATTCCTCCATCAGGCACAGCGCGCGCCCGTCAGCCTTGGCCGGAAGCATGGTGCAGGCCGTAAAGTCGATCCCCAGCCCGATGACCTGCTCCGGCGATACACCGCCCTGGCGGATTACCTCGGGCACCGTCTTTTCCAGCACCTGCAGATAGTCCGCCGGGTGCTGCAGCGCCCAGTCTGCCCCCAGCCGCTGCCCGTCCGGCAGCGTCCGGTCCATCACGCCGTGGGGATATTCCCATACGCTGGCCGCCATTTCCCGGGCGGTCCCCAGCTCCACCAGCACGGCGCGGCCCGACTGGGTCCCAAAGTCGATCCCCACCGCATACGCTTGTTTTTGATCCATTGCCTTCTTCCTTCCAGTACAAAATCCTGCATAGCCAGTGTCTTATAATTGTTAATTTTACCGCATTTTAGCCCCCTTGAACATGTTCGCATCATACGGAATTCCCTTAGCCCGCCAACAAAATGCTCCATAACCTCTCCCGCATGGAAAAAACCGCGGAGCAAAGCTCCACGGTTTGATAAAATACACCATACTCGGGGTCATTCCATGCAGTATTAGTCCAGGCATGCAAAGCCGTTCACAATCTCGTTGCCCAATACCACCATGATGCCGGTCGGCGCGCCGCGGCCCTCCAGCTTTTCAGCCGGCAGCTCCCCGGCTGCCAGCAGCACCTTTTCCCCGCTGGCCATCTCCACCTGCAGGCGGCTGTGGGGCGCCACCGGCAGCGCGCAGGCCAGCGCCCGTCCGTTGGCGCCGTTTTTATAGAAGGCTACCGCCCGCATACCCTTTCCGCCGCGGTTCTGGGCGGAGAAGGCCATATAGGGCAGGCGCTTGCCGTAGCCCGCGTCGGTAATCAGGGCGATCTCTCCCTCGGGCTCCAGCTGGGTCGCCAGCAGGATCTCATCGTCCCCCTCCAGCGCCATCGCTTTGACGCCCCGGGTTGCCCTTCCCTGGACGGGTATCTGGCTGTGGCGCGTCATCAGCGCCATGCCTTTGCGGGAGAGCAGCACCAGGCCCGCGCCCCGCCGGACCCACTCAACGGCGACCAGCTCATCCCCATCCTTCACAGCGCAGGCTGTCAGCTTCCGCATCCGGGTCACGTAATCGGCGGCCGCGCTCTTTTTGCCCATACCGCCTTTGGTGATAAAGAGCAGCTCGCCCTTTTCCGGCCATGCCTCGTAGACAAAGGCCGCCACCACGCGCTCGCCCTTGGCAAACCCATTATGCAGCGCAAAGAGGGCCGTCCCCTTGTCCCGCCAGCGGCCTTCGGGCAGCTCGCTGACCGGGATCTGCAGCATGGCGCCGCCGGAGGTGAACAGATACAGCCGCTGGGCGGTGGTAGCCTCCAGGCAGCACAGCGGCCCGTCGTCAGCCGCCAGGTCCTCCATCCCCGTTTCGTGGTTGGAACGCTGGTAGGCCTTTTCCGCCATGCGCTTGACATAGCCCGCCCGGGTCACCGTCACGCGCACGTCCTCCACCACAATATAGTCCTCCGGGTTAAAGCTCTCCTCGCCGGCCGTATCCTCAATCGACGTCCGCCGGGGCGTATCATAGCGCTTGGCAATCTCAGTCAGCTCGGACTTGATGACCTCCATCAGCTTTTTATGGCTTTTAAGGATGGCCTTCAGGCGGGTGATCTGCTTGCGGACCGCCTCCAGCTCCGCCACGATCTTATCCACCTCCAGGGCCGTAAGCCGGGCCAGGCGCATATCCAGGATGGCCTGCGCCTGCACGCTGGTCAGGTCAAAGCGCTTCATCAGGGCCTTCTGCGCCTCCCGGGTGGAGGGGGATGCCTTGATAATGGCAATCACCTCGTCGATATTCTGGATGGCGATGTAGAGCCCCTCCAGGATATGCTCCCGCTCCTCGGCCCGCTCCAGGTCATAGCGGGTGCGCAGGGTTACTACCTTCTCCTGGTGGGCAATATAGTACCGGTTGATCTCCTTCAGAGGCAGCTGGCGGGGCTTGCCATCGGCAATGGCCACCATGTTCACGCCGAAGTTCACCTGCAGGTCCGAGTATTTATAGAGATACTGCAGGATCTTCTGCGCGTCGGCGCCCTTTTTCAGCTCGATCACCGCCCGCAGGCCGTTGCGGTCCGATTCATCCCGGATATCCCCAATGCCGCCCAGCGCGTCCTTGCGCTCCTGGGAAAGGCGCTGGATCTTCTCCAGCATGGCCGCCTTGTTGACCTGATAGGGGATCTCGTGGATCACAATCTGGCTGCGGCCGCCGGCGAGCTCCTCAATCTCGCAGCGGGAGCGCACGGCAATGCGGCCCCTTCCCGTCTCATAGGCCGCCTCCAGGTCCCCGGGATTGACAATGATGCCGCCGGTGGGGAAATCGGGGGCCGGGAGGTACTGCATCAGCTCCCGTGTGGTGATATCGGGCTTGTCCATCTGCGCAATGACCGCCCGCACCGTCTCCCCCAGGTTGTGCGGCGGGATGGAGGTAGCCAGCCCCACGGCAATGCCCATGGCGCCGTTGACCAGCAGGTTGGGGAATCGGCCGGGCAGGATATCCGGTTCCTTGAGCGTGTCGTCAAAGTTCAGGCTGAAGGGGACGGTCTCCTTGTCGATATCCCGCAGCAGCTCCAGCGCCAGGGGCGCCATACGCACCTCGGTATAGCGCATGGCGGCCGCCGAATCCCCGTCGATGGAGCCGAAGTTGCCATGGCCGTCCACCAGAGGCGCGCGCATCACGAAGTCCTGGGCCATGCGGACCATGGCGTCATAGATGGAGGAATCGCCATGGGGATGATACTTACCCATGGCGTCGCCGGCCACGCGGGCCGATTTCTTATGGGGTTTATCCGGCGTGTTGCCCAGCTCCATCATGGTATATAGAATACGCCGCTGCACGGGCTTGAGTCCATCCTCCACCCGGGGCAGCGCCCGGTCCATGATGACGTATTCCGCATAGGGGATCATGGAATCGCGCATGACCTCCTCCATGGGCTGCTGCACGATGATCTCCGGCTTGGCCGGCGGCTGCTGGCCCGCGGTCTTTTTTCTGGGCATTTACCGTCCTCCTCCCATCTTCTCAAAGTCGTCCTGCCGGTTAAAGTCGGCATGCTCCGCGATATAGACCCGCCGGGGCTCCACCTTGTCCCCCATGAGCAGGGTGATGAGCCGGTCGGCCTCGGCCGCATCCTCGATGGTCACCTGCACAAGCTTGCGCCCGTCCGGATTCATGGTGGTTTCCCATAGCTGCTCCGGGTTCATCTCGCCTAACCCCTTATAGCGCTGCAGCGTATAGCCCCGGCTCAGCCCCTGGGTTACCCGGGCCAGCTCCTTGTCATCGTAGCAATAGGTCACCTTGCTTCCCTGGGCGACCTTATACAGGGGCGGCTGCCCGATGTACACATGGCCCTGGGTCACCAGATCCTTCATATACCGGAAGAAAAAGGTCAGCAGGATGGCCCGGATATGGGCGCCATCCTGGTCGGCGTCCGACAGAATGATGACCTTATGGTATTTAAGGGTATCCACCGTGAAGTGCTCGTCGATGCCGCAGCCCAGCGCGGCGATGATGGTGCGGAACTCCTCGTTGGCCAGAACGGCGTCCAGCCGCTTCTTCTCGGCGTTCAGCGGCTTGCCCCGCAGCGGCAGGATCGCCTGAAAGCGGCGGTCGCGGCCCTGCTTGGCCGAGCCTCCGGCCGAATCGCCCTCCACGATGAAAAGCTCGTTGGCCTCGGCGTTCTTCCCTGAGCAGGCGGAAAGCTTGCCCACCAGCGGCGCTACATCCAGCGCGTTCTTCTCCCGGGCAAGGTCGCTGGCCCGGCGGGCCGCATCCCGCACCCGCGCGGCTTTCACCGCCTTTTCCAGGATTTTCCCGATCAGCTCCCCATGGTCCGGATCCTCCAGGTACGCGCCCAGCTGCTCGCCCACAATGGCCTCCACCGCCTTTCGGGCTTCCACGTTGCCCAGGCGCGTCTTGGTCTGCCCGTCGAACTGCACATTGGTCATCTTCAGGCACAGCACCGCCGTCATGCCCTCCCGGAAGTCCTCGCCGGAAAGGGGCTTGTCCTTCTCCTTGAGGGTACCGGTCTTGCGGGCATATTCGTTCAGCACCTTGGTCATGGCCGTCTTAAAGCCCGTCTCATGGGTGCCGCCCTCGGTGGTGGGGATATTGTTCACATAGGAGAACAGGCTCTCGGTATACCCGTCGGTAAACTGGATGGCGCACTGCAGGGTCACGTCATCCCGGCTGCCGGAAAGCTCCATCACCGCGGGGCTCAGCGGTGTCTTATCCTCATTCAGGTAACGAACGTAGTCGGCAATCCCGCCTTCAAAGTGATAGGCGGCCCGGTAGGCTTCGGCCTCCCGCAGGTCGGCGAACTCCACCCGCAGGCCCCGGTTCAGGTAGGCCAACTCCCGCAGCCTGCGGTCAATGGTATCCCGGTTCCATTTGACCGTATCAAACACCGCGGGATCCGGCTGAAAGGTAACCTTTGTCCCGGTTTCCGCGCTCTTGCCCACCATCTGAAGCGGGCCCTTGGGGACGCCGGGCGCTACCTTTTTGTTGCCCTTGGCCTTGGATTCAAATTCGATCCGATAGGCCCTGCCATCCCGGTATACCTCCACCGTCATGAAGCTTGACAGCGCATTGACCACCGAAGCGCCCACGCCATGCAGCCCGCCGGAATAGGTATAGCTCTTACCGCCAAATTTGCCGCCGGCATGCAGCTGCGTATAGACGACCTCTACGCCTGAAACCTTCATGGTGGGGTGAATATCGGTGGGCACGCCGCGGCCGTTGTCGGTCACCGTGGCCGAGCCGTCCTGGTTGAGCGTGACCGTCACAAGATCCGCATAGCCGCCCATGGCCTCGTCAATGGCGTTGTCGACAATTTCCCAGAGCATATGATGCAGGCCGCGGCTGCCTGTGGAGCCGATGTACATGCCCGGCCTTACCCGCACGGCGTTGAGCCCCTCCAGCACCTGGATATCGCTGGCCTGATATTCGTTTCCCATGGTATCCCTCCTGCGGCCCGCCCCCTTCCTAGAGGCTCTTTTTGCCAGTATTTTCAATCAAAACCTAGCTATTATAGCATAGAGGCGCTGCCAAAGTCAAAACCCCGCTTGACCGGGGGCGCGGCGTCATGCTACAGTACACATAGCTACCAGTAGGCCGGGCCTGCCGTGGCAGGCCCGCGATTATCCTGTTCGTTTTCCCGATTTGGAAAGGAGGGATTCTATGGCCCATGACCCCAGGCTGGCAGCCCTGCTGGACCAGCTGCCCCCGCGCCAGGTCTATCGCGTGGTTGGCAATGACGCCAATACCGCCTCCTTCTGGGGGCAATGCGGTTCCCTGCGCGCTGCGTTTACCGGCGATCCCTTTCCCGCGCTCTATGAAGGGACCATCAGCTATCACGGGCACATACTGCCCGCCCGCGGCGCGGTGCGCCAGAGCGACGCCCTTCCCCCGCTGAGCGCCATGCAAGCGCTTCAGGCCGCAGCCCACGCCGGCATCCTTCGTCTTGTCCTTCCAGAGGGCGAATCCCGTCTGGAAGCGCCCCTGGAGCTTCGTCAGCTGCAGGAGCTGGTCATCCCCGATGGCTATCGCGTCCCTTCCGGCGCCTTTGCCCAATGCGCCGCGCTGGAGCGCGTCTGGTTCATGGGCGAATGCCAGCTGCCTGCCGGCGCCTTTCACCGCGCCCGGATCCCCACAGTCTATTGTTACGAAAAGACATCGCCCTATGAGTATGCCGTGCAGCACGGCTTTCCTCTCGTCGTGCTGCGCCATCCCTAGCCCCGCGCCAAAACCCCTGCAAGGCCCGCTTTTGCTCTGCGGGCCTTTTCCATTTGGCCTGTAAAAGCGCGGCCCTCCGGCCGGCGGCGCCCTATTGCTTGGTTTCCGGCTCGCCGGGCACCTTCGGCCGGGGGCCGAAAGCCGCCCGCCAAAAGCCCGGCTTCTGCAGCGGCTCCTCGCAGGCGCCCTGCTGCAGCTTTTGCTGCTCATGAATATCCCGATGGATCAGGTAATTCAAGATACCCCGCAGGGCAATAATACAGCCTACGATGAAGATTTCGCTGAGCTCGCGTACCAGCACGGTCCGCAGGATCTCGCCGCCCAGCTTGAACTCCAGCGCAAAGGCCATGGCACTGGCCATGCGCAGCTGTGCGCCGGTCCTGTGCCGCGCGTACTCCACCACGCCCCGGATCCCGGCAAACAGGATCAACACGACGCCGATGGCCTCCAGGATCAAAATGCTGAAGCGGGTGAAGTCATTTATCCACCCCTCCAGGATTTCATAGAGCTGCTGCACGAATTTCTTCCTCCCAAATTATCGATTTTTTCGTCATCGTTCTATGGTTTCTCCGTAACTTGCTTAGAAGTCTAACATTATTTTTGTAGAAAACAACTATGATTTCAATCACACGAGCAAGAGCGAGCATTTCAGAGCATTCACAAGTATTTTATGGATAAAACCCTTTATATCACGTTAAACGCCTCATTTTCATTATTTTCCCGCTTGCATGTTCAGTAAAACAGGTGTATCGTACTGATGATTCAGAAAGAGGGCCTTTTTGCCGCGCCCTCCGGCTAAGGGAGGGGGAGCAACCCATGGTGGCAATCGGAATCGCAATGGGCGCCGCCGTCGGGGCGCTGCAGCTATGGCTGCTGCACAAATGCCTCTCCCTGCGCTGGACGCCCGCCCGCCGCATGGCCTTTATCCTGGCGCGCCTTGGCCTGTGGGCGGCGCTGCTTATCGCAGGCGCGCTGATCTCGCTGCCCACGCTTATCGCCTTGGTAGCCACCCTGGCACCGATGCTCATCGGCTATCAGGTGACCCTTTATATTCGTTTAAGGAAGGAGGATCATTCATGACTAGCAGCCTCATGCTCTCATCGGGCATGGACCTGGGCGAAAGCATCTATCCGGAGATGATTAAGCTCGGGGGCGTTACCCTGCCTTTGTCGGGCATCCTTGGTACCGTGCTGGTGCTTATCCTGCTGCTGGCGGCTTATTTCATACGCCGGAGCATGAAAAACTGGCAGGATACGCCCAGGGGCCTGCAGAACGTAATCGAGCTCATCGTGGATACGGTACATAACTTTGCCAACGATAAGGTCAGCCCCTATGCCGATACCCTGGCGCCCTTCACGCTGACCTTCATGGTCTATATCCTTTTTGGCACCTGCATCGAGCTCTTTGGGCTCCCGCCCATCACCAAGGACGTCAACTGCGCCCTGGCGCTGGGTCTGACCAGCTTTGTCATTGTGAACGTGATGGCGCTGCGGGTGCTGGGGCTTCGCGGCCGGATCAAGCATCTGGCCACGCCGACGGCTGTGGTGCTGCCCATTAAGGTGCTGACCGACTGCATCGCCCCCCTATCCATGACGCTGCGGCTCTTTGCCAATATTCTGGTGGGCTATCTTATTATGCACCTAATCTATCTGTTCTGTCCAGTCGTTCTGCCTGGCGCGCTGTCGGTGTATTTCACGCTGCTGCACGCGGCCATTCAGTGCTACGTTTTCGGAACCCTGAACCTCAACTACGTCCAGGAAGCCCTGGAATAGCTGGGTTTGGAACCATATTTTTGTATAACGGAGGAAAGAAACCATGGAACTGGGTCTTATCGCTATCGCCGCCGCAATCGCGGCGCTCACCGGCATTGGCGCCGCTTTGGGTATGGGCTTTGCTACCGGCAAGGCGGTGGAGTCCGTCGCCCGCCAGCCTGAGGCTTCCGGCAAAATCAGCTCCTCGCTGATGCTGGGCCTGATTATGATGGAGACGACCGCCATCTACGGTCTCTTTGTCGCAATATTGTTGATTTTCGTCGTGGCAGCATAAAGAAAGGCGGGGCAACCCTTGAATATCAGCGAACTTTTCAACATAGGCGATATCCTGTGGCACGTATTCAACACGTTGGTGTTGTTTATCGGGCTGCGCTTTCTGCTGTACCGTCCGGTGCGCAAATTCATGGACGCCCGCACGGAACGGCTCAAGGCGCAGCAGGAGAAAGCCTCCAGCATCCTGGCCGACGCCCAGGCGCAGCAGCGCCACAGCAAGGAGCTTGTGCAGCAGGCTGCCACCGAAGCCTCTACCGTGCTGTCCAACAGCGCCGTACAGGCTCAGGCGCAGGCTGACGCCATCGTGGGCGAAGCGCAGGCCAAGGCGAAGGCCATCCTGGAACAGGCGCAGGTCGACGCCCAGCAGATCCGCCAGAAGAACATGGAGGCCATGCAGGAGCAAGCCGTATCCCTGGCGGTGGATATTTCCTCCAAGATCCTGGAGCGGGAGATTTCCGCCTCCGATCACGAGGAGATCATCGAAGAATTTTTGACAAAGGTGAAATAGCATGAAAGGTGAGCTATATACAGCCAAGCCCTTGGATGCGTCCACCTTGTCCCGCATCGAGCAGCGCTTTACGCAAACCGTCGGCGAACCCGTAACCTTGGAAATGATCGTCCAGCCCAAGCTTCTGGGCGGTATCCGCATCATGCTGGACGGCCAGCTTTATGACGATACCATAGCCGGCCAGCTGGCCAGCCTGGGCGCGGTGCTGAAGGGCTCCGAAGACCCCAGCGCCAGCCTGAAGGACGCGTTTTCCCTTTCCGAGGCTATCCGTTCCCGCCTGAAAAGCTACGAGCGCACCGTGACGGTTCGCGGTGCGGGCCAGGTGCTCTCCGCCGGCGACGGTATCGCCCGTATCAGCGGGCTGGCCGGCTGCCGCAGCGGCGAGCTTGTGGAGCTAAACGAGGGCGTATTCGGCATCGCCATGAACCTGGAGCAGGATCGTGTGGATGTCGTCATCCTCAATGACGAGGCGAAGGTGCGGGAGGGCGACGCGGCCTATTGCACCGGCCAGGTGCTCTCCGTGCCGGCCGGCGACTGCGTGCTGGGCCGTGTGCTCAACCCGCTGGGCCAGCCCATCGACGGCCTTGGCCCCCTGGAGGGGGCGACGTCGCTGCGCCCCATCGAGGCGCCGGCCCCCTCCATCCTGGACCGTCAGCCCGTCGACAAGCCTATGGAAACCGGGCTGATCTCCATCGACGCCATGGTGCCGATCGGCCGCGGCCAGCGGGAGCTCATTATCGGCGACCGCCAGACCGGCAAGACCTCTGTCGCCATTGATACCATCCTGAACCAGCGCGGCAAGGACGTCGCCTGCATCTATGTGGCCATCGGCCAGAAGGCCTCCACCGTGTCCCAGATCATCGAGACGCTGCAGGCGGCCGGCGCGCTGGAGTATACCTGCGTGGTGTGCTCGACGGCCTCCGATTCGGCTACCATGCAGTACATTGCGCCCTACTGTGGCTGCGCTTTGGCCGAGCACTTTATGTATTCCGGCCGGGATGCGCTGGTCGTCTATGACGATCTATCCAAGCACGCGGTGGCCTACCGGGCCATGAGCCTGCTGCTGCGCCGGCCGCCGGGCCGCGAAGCCTATCCCGGCGATGTTTTCTACCTGCACAGCCGCCTTCTGGAGCGCGCCGCCCACCTCAGCAAGGAAAAGGGCGGCGGCTCCATGACGGCCCTGCCCATCATTGAAACCCAGGCGGGCGATATTTCCGCCTACATTCCTACCAACGTCATCTCCATCACCGATGGGCAGATCTTCCTGGATTCGGAGCTTTTCCGCGCTGGCAACCGCCCCGCGGTCAACGTGGGCCTGTCCGTATCCCGTGTGGGCGGCGCGGCCCAGACCAAGGCCATGCGGGCTGTGGCGGGGCAGATGCGTATCGAGCTCGCCCAGTTCCGCGAGCTGGCGGTGTTCTCGCAGTTCTCCTCGGATATGGATAAGACCACCCAGAGCATGCTGGCCTACGGCGCCCAGCTGACCGAGGTGCTCAAGCAGCGCAATTCCAACCCCTTGAATACGGCAAGCCAGGTAGCGCTGCTCTTCCCCCTTACCCGCGGTCTGATCCCCAACGATCTGGATCCGGCGGTGCTGGAGCAGTATAAGGCGGAATTCGCCGGCTTTGTGCGCGACCAGTATCCGCCTGTGTTCACGACCATCGCCGCCAGCGGCAAGCTGGAAGAGGGCTGCGAGGAAATGCTGACCCAGGCCGCCGGCCAGTGGCTTACCCTGCACGGCGCCGGGGAGGGAAAATAGATGAGCTCCATCGCTGAAATCCGCCATCATCTGAAGGTGATTGACGACACCCATAAAATCACCCGCGCCATGTACATGATTTCCTCGTCCAAGATGCGCAAGGCCGTGGCCCAGGAGAACCGGAACCTGGTCTATTTTAACCAGGTCCGCTCCGACATCCGCTATCTGCTGGAATCGGTTTCTCCGATCGACCACCCCTATTTTAAGCACCGGTCGACGAGCCGGGCGGCCTATCTTGTCATTGCCGCCGATAAAGGCATGTGCGGCGGCTACAACGCCAATGTCCTAAACCTGGCCTACAGCCATATGAAGGAGCACGACGAATGCTACCTTCTGACGGTGGGCCAGATGACAAGGGAATACTTCGAGCGTTTGGGGATCGTCAGCGACATTGAGTTTTTGCATGTGATCCAGGCGCCCAACCTGGAGGACGCCCGCAACATAACGTTCCAGCTGACCCATCTCTATGAAACCGGTCAGTTGGACGAGGTTTATGTGGTCTATACCCACATGGATTCGATGGCCAAGCAAACCCCCAGGGTGCTTCAGATGCTTCCTGTAGTGCCTGAAAGCTTTTCCGACGCTGAGCTTTTCCATGAGCCCTCGACCAATATTGATTTTCATCCCTCCCCCAAGGCTGTGCTGGACGTGCTGGTGCCCCAGTACCTGATCGGCCTGACCTACGCCACCCTGGTGCAGTCCTATGCCAGCGAGCAGTGCGCCCGCATGGCCGCCATGGACGCCTCCAACCGCAATGCCGATGAGATGAGCGCCAAGCTGACCATCGAGCTCAACCGCGCCCGGCAGGCGGCCATCACCCAGGAGCTGACGGAGATTATCGCCGGCGCCGATTCCATGGCCCAAATGGAGGTCTAACCCGAACCCATATCACGGGAGGCCCTTCACCCGGCCGTCCCGTAAAGGAGGAAGCCTATGACAGGTACGGTAATCCGCATCATCGGCGCCGTATTAGATATAGCCTTTCCGGTAGACGCGATTCCACCGATCCACAACCTTGTCTATGTGCTGGATGGCCAGCACGGCCGCAAGGTGCCCTGTGAGGTGGTGCAGCATCTGCCGGGCGCGGTGCGCTGCGTATCGCTGGAGGCCACTGAGGGCCTTTCCCGGGGCCTGCTCGTGGAGGATACCGGCGCGCCGATCACCATTCCCGTCGGCCCAGAGCTGCTCTCCCGCACGCTGAACGTGCTGGGCGAGCCCATCGACGGGCGCGGTGCCATTCACGCCGCATCCCATATGCCCATCCATCGGGATCCCCCGCCCTTCACCCAGCAGCGGCCTGTAACGGAGATTTTTGAGACCGGTATCAAGGTCATCGACCTCTTGGCGCCCTATGCCAAGGGCGGCAAGATCGGCCTGTTCGGCGGCGCCGGCGTGGGCAAAACGGTCCTGATCCTTGAGCTTATTCACAATATCGCCACCCAGCACGGCGGCACCTCCGTCTTCACCGGCGTGGGCGAACGCAGCCGGGAGGGCAACGACCTCTTGACGGAAATGGCCGAAAGCGGCATGCTGGAAAAGACTGCCCTTGTCTTTGGCCAGATGAACGAGCCCCCGGGCGCCCGTATGCGCGTAGCCATGACGGGCCTGACCCTGGCTGAGTATTTCCGGGACACGGCCAAGCAGGACGTGCTGCTCTTCATCGACAACATATTCCGCTATATCCAGGCTGGCAGCGAGGTATCCGCGCTGCTGGGGCGTATGCCCTCTGCCGTGGGTTACCAGCCCACGCTGGCCACCGAAGTCGGCCAGCTGCAGGAGCGCATCGCCTCCACGCAGGATGGCTCCATTACCTCAGTACAAGCCATCTATGTGCCGGCCGACGATCTGACCGACCCTGCCCCGGCGGCCATCTTCAGCCATCTGGACGCTACTACCGTGCTCTCCCGCGCCATTGTGGAGATGGGTATTTATCCGGCTGTAGATCCGCTGGAATCCTCCAGCCGCATCCTGGACCCGCAAATTGTGGGCCAGGAGCATTATTCGGTAGCCCTGCGGGTGCAGGAGGCGCTGCAGCGGTATCGGGAGCTGCAGGATATCATCGCGATTCTGGGTATGGATGAGCTTTCTGAGGAGGACCGCCTGACGGTGCAGCGCGCCCGGCGTATCCAACGCTTCCTCTCCCAGCCCATGTCGGTGGCCGAGGTATACACGGGCAATCCCGGGCGGTATGTCCCCCTGAAGGACACCATCGCATCCTTTAAGGCCATTGTCGACGGCGAGGTGGACGACATCCCTGAGTCGGCCTTCTTCATGGCCGGCGATCTGGAGGACGTACGCCGCATCGCCAGGAAGATGGAGGCGTAGGATGGCCGCCACCTTTGAGCTGTCGATCATTACGCCGGAGAACGATTTCTTTTCCGGCCAGGCCGATATGCTGGTACTGCCCTGTGAGGACGGCGAGGTTGGGATCATGGCCAACCACGCGCCCATGATTGCCTCCATCCCGCCCGGCGAGCTGCGCCTCTGCGTGGATGGCCAGTGGCGGTTGGTCAGCGTCAGCGATGGCTTTGCCACCGTTACGCCGGAGCGCGTCCTGGTGCTGGTGCAGACGGCCGAACGTCCGGAGGATATCGATATCAACCGGGCGGAGCGCGACCGCCTCCGGGCCCTGGAGGTTCTGCGGCAGCAGAAATCCATGCGCGAGTACGCCAGCGCCAAGGCGCTGATGGCCCGGGCGATGGTACGGCTGAAGGTATCCAAGCACAATCATATCAACCAATAACCCAAGGACCGCGGCGGGACTTCCGCCGCGGTCTTTTGTTCTGCCTATTTCATCCGCAGCGCCTCGGCCATCGCCTCCCGGGATGTTGCCGCGCCCGGCAGGCTTGGCCATGCGTCCACCCCATCGCCCTCCCGCCGGGGAATGATATGAATATGCAGGTGGGGAACCGATTGCCCGGCGCTGGCTCCGCTGGCATGGAGCAGGTTGACGCCCTGATAGCCGCAGTGCGTCACGCAATGGCGCGCCACGCGCCGTACGCTCTCCATCAGGTGCGCCAACGTTTCCTCATCCACATCCAGCAGGCTTTCACAGTGCTTCTTGGGGATGGCCAGCATGTGGCCGTCTACATCCCCGGCTACGTCGAGTATCACTACCGTTTCAGCGTCCTCCGCAATCTTCAGGCAGGGCGCCGTCCCGGCAACGATTTGGCAGAACATACAATCTTTCACCGGATTTTCCCTCTCTTCCTTTCACAACGAACCGCAAATGCAAGATTCCTGCGAAGCAGTTTGCCATTCATTGCGACTTTTTTTACTTATTCTCCAAGAAATTCCTTATTCTTTTTACTTTACAGGGAAGCCAAATTTGTTATAATAGGCTTGCGCCGTTACGCGGCGCTTTTTCCTTGCATTTTGATCATGGGAAAGGAGATCCCCCCATTGAACCACGACCTTTTGCCGCCCGAAAAGCGTTCGCTCCGGGCAAAATTCTGCGCCATGCAGATTTCCTATTACTGCACCACCGCCTCCTTTAATTCCTTTGCCGTCACCTACTTCAGCGCCAATGGCCATTCTGCCGCCGCAATTGGCGTGATGCTGGCGCTCTTTACCTTGGCCGCCTTTGCCGGAGCCTTCCTCTTCGGCCAGCTTTGCGACCGCCTGCATAACCACAAGCAGGTCTTTATCTGGTCGAACGTGGCCATGCTGGGGCTGACGGCGCTGGTCTATTTCGGCGTGCATTCGCCCTTTCTCGTGGTGCTGTATGCGCTCTTGGGGCTTCTGATCACCCCTATCGCCAGCAACATGGATACATGGCTGCTCAAGTGCTTTTACAAGACGCCTCAGGAATACGGCCTGATCAGGGGCTGGGGCTCTTTGGGCTATGCCGCCTTTACCCTGTTCTATGGGGTTCTCATCAACCGTTTTGGCTTTGGCATCATGCTGCCCTTCACCGCCTGCTTTGTGTGCGTTAACATCGCTTTGGCCCTGATGATCCCGGAGGCCCCCGCTCTGCCAGGCGACGGGGCGCAGCCTGGCCGCGAAGGCGGTCTTCTGTCCCTGCTGAAGCAAAAGCGCTTCAGCATCCTGCTGGCCGCCCTGCTCCTGCTGGGGCTGGCCCACTGCCCCGTCTACCAGTATGTAGCTATGATCTTCGACTCTGTCGGCGCCAGCGTTACCTATCAGAGCCTGGCGCTCTCCTTCAGCGCCTTTACCCAGGTACCCATGATGATGCTGGCCCGCCCGCTCAGCCGTTACTCGCCCTATGTCCTGCTGCTGGGCGCAGCCGGCCTGTACCTTGCCAGCAACGCCATCATCGGCTTTTCCTCCAGCGCCCTGGTGGTGCTGGGCGGCTATCTGGTGGCCGGTTTGGCCTATGGCCTGCTGCTGCCCACCCTTCGCCAGGCGATCCTGGTCAGCTCCACCCCGGAGACCCGCACAACAGCCCAAAGCATGGCCGACGCCTTCTTCGGCTCGCTGGCCGGGATGGCCTCCTCCCTGGCCGGCGGCTTCATTCTCGACGCCTTTAACGTGCCCACGCTGCTGGGCATCGCCTGTATCATCACGCTGCTGGTTGTGCCGCTTTTGGTCGCGCTGCTGCGTATGTCCAGGCGCCCCGCCTTACGTCCCGTCCCGGAGGCCTTGAAGCAGCCCCGGCCCCAATAACGTTCCCCCAGCCAGCTTTGAGCGCTGGCTTTTTCTTTGCCGCGCTGCCGTTTCCCTGCCGCCGTGCGGTTTGTGTGTCAGCCTCCGCTGGTTCCTCCCGCCCTATCATCGTAGCGCCGGCTTTCCCATCTGCTACGATCCGGTTTTTATCTCGGTGAAGTATCCCGCCGCCTGGTAGCGGGCTAGGGCATCCTTGAAGCGCACCGTCATCTCCGCCTCCAGGCTGTCAAGTCCGGCCATCGTCATGTCGCCCATCAGCTTCTCCCAGCCCTCGGCCACCGCCTCTTCGTTGGGCGCATGCACCAGCTCCCAGGCTCCATGATACCACTCGTCCTGCAGCCGGATATAGGCCGTATAGGCTTCCGTACCAGCGGTCGGCCCGGCAAAGTGGAATACGGGATTCTTATTCTTTTCGGCATAAGCCTTATAATTCTGCCCGGTACGGATCCGCATCTGGTGCAGGGCCAGGGCATCCTGGTTGGTATAGTAGGACACCGGCGAAGCGGCCAGCCTGCCCTCCACCCAGCTATTGTCCATCCAGTTCCAATAATCTACCCCATGCTTGCTTAGCGCATGGGTATTTTCATTGATATAATCCTCATCGTTGCGATATTCCGGCAAATAGATAAGGTTCCCCTGGTCATCCCGCTCATAGTGGATGCCCTCCACCCCCCAGCTGACCAGCTGCGCGCCTTCGCGCCCTTTCAGAAACTGCATAAAGAGAATCGCCCGCTCCTTTTGGACGCATCCGCTTGTAATAAAAAGCCCGCCGCGCGTATACCCGAAGGCTGTATGCTGTTCGTCCCAATAGGCCCTTTGGTCCGCCGCCTGCAGCCGGATTTCGCCCCCGTATGTCAGCGGCTCCTCCACCATGCTATAGGCAAAGGGCGCAGCGTCTCCGCTTACCCTTTTCCGCACGGGATACAGCGATTCATTGGTCGAAACACGGCCTGCGGCAGTAGCGAACTCAAGGCCCATAGCGCGCTCATAATATTGGCTGGCGCTGATCGTTTCCTCCGACGCATAAGCCCAGGGCAGGTCATAATCGCTTCGCCAACAGATCTCCTTCTCCGGCAGGACCAGCAGTCCTTCCCGGTACCAGCGGTTCATCAGTTGGAAATAGGCCAGCCAGTTTGGGTCCCGCAGGGGCGTCCGCACCAAGCCCGCCTCCTCATCCCAGGTAAGGTAGCGCCGCACCCCCATCCACTCAGCGATGGGCGAGTCCGTCACGGCGTACTGCCGGAGCGGGTATCTCACGTCCAGGGCTTGGCCCTGATCCCTGACAAGCTTCAGCAGCTCTTCCAATTCCTCGATGGATTGGGGCATATCCCGCCCCAGCCTTTCCAGCAGATCCCGACGTAACGTCAGGACCCTGGGCGGCTGCAGGCCGATGGCCGGGTCGTCATAGGCCTCCTGGGTCATGTAGCCCCGCCGGAAGGTATAGACATGGCCATCGGCCTGCTGGTTATTGAGGATTTCCAGCGGATCCAGGCTGTCCCAGAAATCCGGGCAGTATTGGGCAGCCAGCTCGTCCAGCGGCAGGCTGTAGCTGGGGTCTGAAAGGCGGAGGATCTCTTCATCTGCGTGGACAAAGAGCAGATCCGGGTATTCATCTGCGGCTTCAATCACCTGGAGCATACCCTGCATAGAGCTGGCTTCGCTCCCCGCCAGGATATCGAGCTTAACCCCGGTCAGGTCGGCAATCCGCCTGGACACCTCATCCTCGGCCCATAATGGGAATTGGCCGTCCGTATCAAGCCAAACATTGGTGGCCGCCATTGAAAGTGTAACCGGGTCGGTCTTCTTCTGCCAGCTGGCCGGCTCTACCTCTGGAGCGGCCACGGAGCCGCTGGCCTGGGGCATATCGGGGATCCTGTCAGGGACGCAGGCGCTTATACTGATCGCCAGCAGCATGCATGTAAGGATGGTCGCAAGTCGTTTCATACGCTTTTCCCCCTTCCTTCTCGGCTATTTTCATTGTATCGTGCCTTCGCGGCCATGTCTATGTATCCAATGTTCCCATTCTATTTTCTATATTTTTCTCGAATCCATCCCGCTCATTCCCGAGTCAAAAGCCTCGATATCCCGGTCAACCCAGGCCCTATACCTGCCATTGGGGCATAGCAGAAAAGGGAGGCCCTGGCCTCCCCCTTCTCTTTTCTATCTTGCCGCCGCTCTCTATACCTCGTCCCGGGTGATGTTCCGCAGCCAGCCCCGCTTACGGTAATGGGCAAAGACCACCGGCAGCTTGACGAATTCATCCAGGCACAGCACAAAGTAGACCCACATCTCCGGAATACGCAGCACAAAGGCGCACAGCAGCCCCACCGGCACCGCATAGCCCCACATGGCAATGACATCACAGACCAATCCAAAGCGCACGTCGCCCCCAGCCCGGAAGATGCCGCAGATCAGCATGGTATTGAGCGAGGATCCCATGATGTAATAGGAATTGATCAGCAGCATGGTGCTCAGCTCTGAGCGTACCGTATCGGTCACCGTCACATAGTAATGCATGAATTGCAGCACCAACGGGCGGCACAGCAAAATGACCGCCCCTCCGGCCAGCGCCGTCCATACGGCGATCCACACAAAGCGCTTGGCATAGACGCCCGCCTCCTTCAGCCGGTTTTCGCCCATGGCCTTGCCCAGGATGATGGCTGCGCTGGAGGACGTGCCGAAGCAGACCACGGTGCCCAGGTTCCGCACCACCGTAGCCACCGAGTTAGCCGCCACAATGTCGCTGCTCAGGTGCCCCAGGATGATGGAATACACGCTGAAGGCCAGGCCCCAGATAATATCGTTGGCGGCCGCGGGCACGGAGAAGCGGAAAAAGTCCCGCATCAGGCTGCCCCCGCGATGGACCAGGTCCCGCAGGCGCAACCGGATCAGCGGATTGAGCTGGCTGTCGATCAGGCAGACCACCACCTCCACGGCCCGGGTGATGGAGGTAGCCAGCGCCACGCCTGTGATCCCCAGCTTGGGAAAGGGCCCGTATCCGAAGATAAAGCATGCGTTCAGCACCACGTTCATCAGCACCGCGCCGCAGTGGACGGCCGCGCTCATCTTTACCCGCTCCACGCTGCGCATCACGCTCAGGTACACCGTGGCAAACCCGCCCAGCACATAGGAAGCGCTGACCGCCTGCAGGTATCGGATTCCCTCGCCAATCAGCGCGGTATCATTGGTAAAAATACGCATCAACACCTGGGGGAATATGGCGGCAGCCAGCGTAAAGGCCAGGCCGACCAACACCGATACCCGCAGCGCGATGCCCATGATGCGCTCCACCGTACGCGCGTCGCCCTTACCCCAATATTGGGCCGACAGCACCGACGCGCCTGAGGAAAGCCCGTAGAGCATCATCTGCAAGACGAACATCACCTGCCCCGCCAGCGAGGACGCCGCCAGCGCCGCCTGGCTGACAAAGGACAGCATAATCACATCCGCCGATCCCACGGCCGCGTCCATAAAGTTCTGAAGGGCGATCGGCCCGGTTATCGCCGCCGCCCGCCGGTAAAAGGCGCGCTTTTCCTCCCGGGAGCCCAGCCGGGCTTCGGCGGATACGGTATTTTCCATTGTCATTCCCCCCATCATGTCCCCTCTTTTTCCCTCGATCCCCAGCGGGCCGCCAGCCCGCATATTCTTTTATTTTATCATATCCATGGGGCTGGTTGAAGGGTGCAATCGATAAAAGGCCGGGCTTCGGCGGAAGATTTTCCTCGTTTTCGTTCTTTCATAGCGCTATAATAAACATGATGAAAGGTAGAAGGAGGTATGGCTATGTCCCCCTATGCGTACAAGGTGCCCGTATCCAAACAGGTGCGGGTAATCATAAACACCGACGCAAAGAATGAAGCAGACGATCAATTTGCCATTGTCCATGGATTGCTGACGCCTAAATTCTCTATCGAGGGGCTGATTGGCGCGCATTTTGGCACACAGCGCACAGACCGTTCCATGGAGGAAAGTTACCAGGAGATTCTCCATATATTGGATATCATGGGACTTTCTGAACGCGTCCCCGTATTCCGGGGAGCGCCCAACCGCCTGCCTGATCCGAACACCCCTGTGCCCTCGCCCGGAGCTAAGGCCCTTATTGCGCAAGCGCACCGTGAAGACCCCCGTCCGCTTTTCGCACTCTTTTTAGGCCCATTGACCGATATGGCGTCCGCCTATTTGATGGATCCTTCTATCGCGGAAAAGGTAACCTGTATATGGATTGGCGGAGGTCCCTGGCCCAATGGCGGAAACGAGTTTAATCTTTCCAACGATATCCACGCCGCCAATGTTGTGCTGCAATCCGGCATCTCAGTCTGGCAGGTCCCACAAAATGTCTATACCATGATGCGGGTATCTATAGCTGAACTCCAGCTTAAAGTCCAGCCCTATGGGGAGATAGGCGGTTATCTTTTTCAGCAGATGGCCGATTTCATTACAGCAATGTCCGCCCCGCCCGGCCGCCCCGCCCGAGAGAGTTGGGTATTGGGCGATTCACCGGCTATTGGATTAGCGCTTGACCCGTATCTGTTCTCATACGACCTCATGCCCATCCCCTATATTGATGATAAGATGCATTATCTACCCCTGCAGCCGGCCGGCAAAACGTTACGCGTATACCGCACAATTGACTCCCGCTACATACTGGAGGACTTTTTCAGTAAATTGGCGCTAAGCTTTCCCCGTGCCCATACTATTCCGTCCCGCTAGCCTTTTCTATGGCAAAGGAGCCGTCCAGGCAGACGGCTCCTTTGCTTTTTTATTGAATTTTTAGTCTTCCACAGCTTCGTTGAGCTTCTTTACGATCTCCTGCACATCGACGCCATGAGCGGCGCAGGCCTCCTCCACCGTTTCGCCGGCAGACATGGGGCAGCCCAGGCAGTGCATGCCCATGGAGAAGAAGACGGGGGCCGTGGCGCGGGAAACCTCCAGCACCTGGGAGATGGTCATATCCTTCGTGATCTTGCTCATACTTTTGTCCATCCTTTCTTCAGCTTTTAATGGAAAATTGTTCCTTACAGTTCTTGCAGGTCACCCTCAGCCTGCCCTTTCCGCGGGGCACCCTCAGCTTCTGGCCGCATTTCTTGCACCGGAACACCTTATAGGTTCTCCAATACCGCGCCCTTTCAAGCATCCTGCGCCACCAAAGGCGTACCCGATAAAAGGCGGTAAGCGCCCAGCTTCGCAGGCCTCGCGTGTGGTTGGAGAACCACAGCGCTTCCGCCGAACGGGCCTGAACGTTTCCCGAGAGCGCGCGGAAAAGCGCCCACCCGATCAATATGAGCGACAGAATAAATCCATAGGGAATCCAGGCCAGGACGGCTGCCAGCGCCACGCAGCATACGCTCAGCGCGTCGAAGCCATAACGTCTTTGCGGACCGCTCAAAATATCGCCTCCTACTCGATGATGGTACACGAAATGGAACGAATTTTCAATAGCTATCGTATTTGTTTTTATCTTCCACAGGTCTATAATATACCTATGGATGAATGAACGCAGCTTATGCTGAGAAAAGAGGAAACGAATATGCGTACCGCTCCCCTTGGCAAAACCGGTTTGACCGTCACCCGCACCGCGCTGGGGTGCCTGCCGCTGCAGCGGCGCACCACCCAGGAGGCGGTGGAGCTTATCCGCGCCGCTTACCAAGAAGGCATCACCCTGTATGACACGGCCCGCAGCTATACCGACAGCGAATACAAGCTGGGGCTGGCCCTGGAGGACGTCCGGGATCAGGTGGTGATCGCCACCAAGACGCCTTCCACCACGGTGGACGGCATCAAGCGCGACCTGGAAACCTCGCTGAACATGCTCAAGACCGATTATGTGGATATCTACCAATTCCACAACCCCGCTGAGCTTCCGCTGGGCGATTCGCCGCTGTACCGCCAGATGGAGGAATTCAAGCGCCAAGGCATGATCCGCCACATCGGGCTGACCAATCACAGCGCTGATATTGCCCTGGCCGCCGCTGAAAGCGGGCTGTATGAGACCATCCAGTATCCCCTCTCCCCGCTGTGCACTGACCGGGATCTCTCGGTAATCGCAACCTGCCAGCGGCTGAACATCGGCCTACTGGCCATGAAGGCCCTTTCCGGCGGGCTCATCACCCGGGCTGCCCTTTCCTTTGCCTTCCTTGACCGGTTTGAGGGCGTGTTCCCCCTGTGGGGCATCCAGCACCGCTGGGAGCTTGAGGACATCGTAGCCCTGGAGTCCAACCCGCCCCGGATGACCGTGGAAATGCAGCAGGCGGTCGAGGCGCTGCGCCGGGAGCTTTCCGGCGATTTCTGCAGGGGCTGCGGCTACTGCCTGCCCTGCCCGGCCGGTATACCCATCAACATGGCGGCGCGCATGTCGCTGCTCCTGCGCCGCGCGCCCTGGCAGAGCTATACTACGCCCCAATGGCAGGACAACATGGCGCGGATCGACGCCTGCCTGGACTGCGGCGCCTGCGAAAGCCGCTGTCCCTACCACCTGCCGACCCGGAAGCTGCTGGCGAAGAACCTGGCGGACTACCGCAGCTTTGTGGAGGCCCATTGCCATGGCTGACCCCATCGCGCCGGTGATCGACCGCTTTGTCAGCCAGGGCAGCGTGGCGGGCGCCTCGCTCCTGCTCCTGCGCAATGGCCGCGAGGTATACGATTACGAGGCCGGATATGCCGATCTGGCGGCCCGGAGGCCCTTTTCCCGGGATACCCTCTGCCATATGTTCTCCGTCTCCAAGCCGGTGGTGGCTGCCGCGCTGCTCACCCTGGCCGAGGCCGGCCGTCTCTCCCTGTCCGACCCGGTCAGCCGTTTTATTCCTTCCTTTTCCGGGCAGCAGGTGGCTGTAGCCCGCCCCGATGGCGCCATCGCCCTGGAGCCGGTCCGGCGGCCGGTCACGCTCTATGATCTTATGACCATGACCAGCGGCCTTCCCTATCCCGGTGGGGAAAGGGCTGACCCTGTCATGGCCGAGGTCAACCGCGCCTATCAGGCCCTCCACCGCCGGATGCAGGCGGATGAGGACGATGGCCGTCCCTGGGGCACGCTGGAATATATCGAGCAGATTGCCGCTTGCCCTCTGTGCTTCCAGCCTGGCGCAGACTGGCTCTATGGGCTCAGCTGCGACGTGCTGGGCGGTGTGATCGAGGCGGCTTCCGGGATGACGCTGGGCCAGTATCTCCGTCAGTCCATCCTGGAGCCCTTGGGGATGGACGATACCTTCTTCCTGGCGCCGCCCTCTAAAAGGGCGCGGGTAGCCGCCATCTATACTGACGGCCCCGGTGGCCTGATTCCCTGGCAAGATACGGGAGTGGGCTTCCGCATGATCGATAATCCCCGCTTTCAGTCCGGCGGCGCAGGCCTGATCTCCACCATTGACGACTATGGGCGCTTCGGACAGATGCTGCTAGATCGGGGACGCCTGGGCGGCAGGCAGCTTTTGCAGCCCCATACCGTGGAAGATATGACATCCGCCCACCTGACGGAAGCCCAGCGCGCCCGCTATCGCGTCTTCAATAGCGGCGATGAGCTGGGCTATAGCTACGGCTATATGGTACGGGTTATGCAGCAGCCGCAGCAAAGCCAGTATCCCGGCGAGGGGAAAGGCGCCTTTGGCTGGAACGGAAAAGCTGGCGCTTCATTGCGCATCGACCCTGCTCACGGGCTGGTGGCCGTCTTTATGACCCAGCGGGTGCCGCCGGATCACAAGGACTACCTGCCGGCCCTGTCCCAGGCCATATACCGCTATATCGAAGGCTGAAGGCGGGAAGCGCGCCATAGCGATTACAAAGCAAAAGAGAGGAAAAAGTTATGAATCTCCAATCATCCGCCTGCCGGGCCGCCTTTGCCCAGGCAGATATTACCCCAGACTTCCCTGTGGAGCTTATCGGCTATTTCAGGCCCGAGCCCGTCCAGGCCGTGCTCCACCGGCTCTATGCGCAGCTCCTTCTTTGGGAGCGGGAGGGCGAGCGCTTCTGCCTCCTCTCGCTGGATACGCTGGGCTTTACCACCGCCCTGGCCCGGCAGCTGCGCCAGCAGGTGGCCGATGCGCTGGGCACATCAGTGGAGCGCGTCATGCTGTGCGCCACCCATACCCATTCGGCGCCGGCTCCCCTCTCTGAGGTGAACGGCCCCCGATATGTAGAGCTCCTCGCCCAGCGCTTGGCAGCCTGTGCCCGGGAGGCCGCGCAGCGTCTGGCCCCCTGCCTGGCCGGTTGGGGCCTGGGGCACACCGGCATCGGTGAAAACCGCCGCCCCGGCTGCTCCACCGTCGACAGCCGTCTGGGCGGCCTGCTGGTGGAGCATGCCCAAAGCCGCAAGCCCATCGTCCTGCTGCTCAGGGCCTGCGCCCATGCCAATATCCTGACCGGGCCCCAGATGTCCAGCGACTATATCGGCCTGGCCCGCAAAAAGATTGCCGCCGCCATGGGCTGCCCTGTGATGATCCTGCAGGGCGCTTCGGGTAATCTCAAGCCCGCCGGAGCGGACACCATCCACGGCGGTACGCTGGCTGACGCGGAGCGTATCGCCGGACGCCTGGTAGGCGACGCCCTGCGCCTTCGCTTTGAGCCCCGGGCCGTATCCCGCCTCGCCATGGCGGAGCTGCCCCTGGAGCTGCACTCGCCCGTGCCTTCGGCGCAGGAGGCGGAGGCCCTTGCCGCCCAATCGGGCATGGAGGCCGGCCCCTGGCTGGCGGAGTGCGCCCGCCTGCGGCAGGCGGGCCTGCAGCGTCAGGCTATCCCCAGCTCCATGCACTTTTTCTGTCTTGATGAGGGCTGCTTCTGCGGCGTCCCCGACGAAATTTTCTGTGAGCTGGCCCTGGAGGCGGCCCAGCGCGCCCAAACCCCGCTTTTCTTCTTCAGCGGGTATACCAACGGCTGCACCGGCTACCTGCCCACCGCCGCCGAATGGGCCAAGGGCGGCTACGAAACCCACTACAGCTACCTGATCTTCTATCGCTTTCATGGTCATGTCATGCCCTTTGAGCCCGGCGCCGCCCGTCAGCTGACCGATACAGCCGTAGCTGGCTGGCGCGCGCTCTCTTCTGGCCGTTAGCGTATATGGCCTTTTTCCTGCCCGGCAGGCGCACAAAGCGTCTGCCCTTTTCTTTTCTGGGCACGAAAAAAACCCCCGCTGGGACGAAGCGGGGGTCATTCCTGCGGGCAAGCCCGCAGGGGAGGAAACCCTTATTCGGTCACGATATCGGTGAAGTAACCGGCATCCTGATAACGCTTGAGGTTCTCCACATAGCGCTCGGTCATCTTGGCTTCGACAGCCTCCATGCCCTCGTTCATGGCATAGGTCTGGAACTCGTTCCAGGCCTGCTCACAAGCAGCCTCGGAATCAGCCGTGATCATGGACGCGATGGACTTGGTCCACTGGTCGGTGATCTTGGTGTACATGGCCATTTCGTCGTCGTCGCTCTCCACGCGGGCG
>UQLW01000007.1 GCA_900542005.1 uncultured Eubacteriales bacterium | reverse complement strand
CGGGCTCCACGGCCAGGGCGCGGGCGATGCACAGGCGCTGCTGCTGGCCGCCGGAAAGGCCCAGCGCGCTTTTCTTCAGCCGGTCCTTTACCTCATCCCACAGGGCCGCCTGGGTCAGGCTGCGCTCCACGATCTCGTCCAGCCTTGCCCGGCTTCGGATGCCATGGGTACGGGGGCCGTAGGCAATGTTGTCGTAGATGCTCATGGGGAAGGGGTTGGGCTTTTGAAAGACCATCCCCACCCGCTTGCGCAGCTGGTTCACATCGCACTCCCGGGCATAGATGTCCATACCGTCCAGCAGGATGCTGCCGGTAATCCGGCAGGTAGGGATCAGGTCGTTCATGCGGTTCAGCGATTTGAGCAGCGTGGATTTGCCGCAGCCGGAGGGACCGATGAAGGCGGTAATGCATTTCTCTTCAATGGAAAGGTTGACGTCCTTAAGGGCATGGAAGCTGCCGTAATGCAAATCCATATGGGCGATATCGAATTTCGTCATGACTTTTCTCCCGTCGTTTTCATAAGGGCCTTGGCGATGACGCTGGCCAGCGTATTGATGCCCAGCACGGTGATCAGCAGCACAACGGCTGTGGCGAAAGCCTCCTGGGTATGGAAGCCCTCGCCGGAGAGCACATACATGTGGATGGACAGGGTGCGCCCGGAGTCCATCAGGCTGTGGGGGGTGTCGGTGGAAGTGCCGGCCGTGTAGATGAGCGCAGCCGTTTCGCCGACAATACGGCCGATCCCCAGGATCACGCCGGCGAGGATCCCCGGCACAGCCGAGGGGAGCACCACCCGGAGGATGGTGCGCAGCCGTCCGGCGCCCAGCCCGAAGCTGGCCTCCCGGAAGGTATCGGGCACCGAGAGCAGCGCCTCCTCGGTGGTGCGCATGATAAGGGGCAGGATCATCAGCGACAGCGTGCAGGAGCCGGCCAGCAGCGAATAGCCCCATTTGAGCTGGGCTACGAAGAACAGGTAACCAAAGAGGCCGTATACAATGGAGGGGATGCCGGAGAGCGTCTCCGCCGCCATGCGGATGATCCGCACGACGATGGAATCGCGCTTGGTATATTCAGCCAGGTAGATGGCGCAGCCGATACCCAGCGGCACCGAGATGCCCAGCGATACCAGGATGACCCACAGGGTATTGAGGATGCTGGGCAGCATGGACGCGTTTTCGCTGGTATAGGTGGGCGCGAAAAGGGACAGCTTCAGGTGCGGCACGCCCATGATGAGGATATAGGCGATGATCACCACCAACGTAGCGACGGTGAGAATCATGGCGGCCCATACGCCTGTCCGGAGGATGGGGGAAAGCCAATCCCGGCGATGTTTTTTCTCCATATTAGCCCTCCTTCCTGCGGTTCAGCGCCGAGAAGCACAGGTTCAGCAGCAGCACCAGCGTAAAGAGCACCACGCCGGTGGCGATCAGCATTTCCCGGTGAAGGTCGGCCGCATAGCTCATCTCGATAACGATGTTGGCCGTCAGCGTGCGCACGCCCTGCAGGATGGAGGAGGGGATCCAGGGCTGGTTGCCGGCCACCATGATAACGGCCATGGTTTCACCCAGGGCCCGGCCCACCCCCAGCACCACGGCCGAGAGCACGCCGCTCTTGGCCGCCGGGAATACGGTAAAGAAGACGCTGCGCTCGTGGGATGCGCCTAGGGCCAGCGCGCCCTCGTAATAGGATTCCGGCACGGCCCGGAGCGCCGCCTCCGATACGCCGATGATGGTGGGGAGGATCATAATCCCCAGCAGGAGCGCCGCGGTCAGCACGCTGTTGCCATCGCCCCCGAATGCGTTGCGCACAAAGGGTACCAGCACCATCATCCCGAAGAAGCCGTAGACGATGGAGGGGATGCCGGCCAGCAGCTCCACCAGGGGCTTGAGAACCCGGTATGCCCTGGGCGGACAGAAGCGGGCCATGAACAGCGCGGTCAACAGCCCAATGGGCACGCCTACGATGATCGCCCCCACGGTGACGTAGATGCTGCCGATAATCATGGGGAAGATGCCGAACTGGGCGGGCTGGTTGTTGGGGGCCCATTTCATGCCGCCCAGGAAATTGCCCAATCCCACCTCGGATATGGCGGGTATGCTGCTTGAAAAGAGGAAGATGCAGATCAAGACGACCGCGGCCACGGAAGCGCAGGCCGTGATGAAAAAGAGGATCCGCATGGATAATTCCAGGATTTTATTCTTCATAGATGGCTCCTAACCCAGCGGCGCAGCCGCTTCGGGGCGTTTCCCTTCAAGGATTTTACATTGCGGTTTCTATAAAAATGGCCGCAGCCCAAGGGGGAGCTACGGCCACAAGAGGAGGCGATTATTTCACGTCCGCCCAGTTGGTGGTTTCACCGGTGAAGATGGCGCGCACAGCTTCCTGGCTCAGGTCGCTGACGGGGTTCTCCGGGTTCACGATGACGGCGATCCCGTCGATGGCGATCTGCGTGCCGGTCAGCTCCGCCTTTTCGGAATCCTTCAGTTCGCGGGAGGCCATGCCGATATCATAGGCGCCGTCGATGGTGGAGGTCATGCCGGCAGTGGAGTCGCTCTGCTGCAGCTCGATGGTGGCGTTGGGATTAAGGGCCACATAGGCCTCCTTCAGCTTCTCCATGATGGGCGTGACGGAGGAGGAGCCGCCCACGGTGATCTTACCGGAGGGCTTGGTGCCGGCATAGGCGGGCGCCGCGTCGTCCACAGGGATGTACCCGTCGGAGATGACCTCCTGGCCCTCTTTGCTGAGGATAAAGGCGATGAAGTCAGCGGTCAGGCTGCCCTCTTCGGGCGTGCCCTTGGTGGCGATGTTGAAGGGACGGGCCACGGCATAGGAGCCGTTCTTTACGTTCTCGTTGGTGGCCTCTACGCCGTCGATGGCCAGCGCCTTGACGGTATCGTTGAGGGAGCCCAGGGAGACATAGCCGATGGCGGCCTTGTTGCCGGCCACCTGGGTCAGCATCACGTCGGTCTTGTTGGCGATCACCGCGCCGGGCGTGGTCATATCGGACTTATTACCGGCCTCGTCCTTCACCTCGACGCCCATCAGCTCGATGAAGGCGCCGCGGGTGCCGGAGCCGTCCTCACGGGAGATGACCACGATGTTCTCGGTCAGGCCCTGAGCCTCAGCGGCCGTGGTTTCCGCCTCAGCGGCGGTGGTCGTGGCGCCGGCGGCGTCCTTCGCTGCGGTCGTGGTGGTCGTGGTGGTCGTGGCTGCCGGCGTGGCCGAGCAGCCCGCCATCAGGCCCACCAGCATGGCGCATGCCAGAAGCATTCCGGTAAGCTTTTTCATGAATCATTCCACCTTTCTTCGATTACGGCCCTAGCATATCGCCCGATTGTAAAATACGCAGCTTACTTGCGTAAAATATGGGTAAAACATGATCCATAGCGAAAAAAGCCGAAGGGGCGGGGCGATATGGAGGATTTTTCGGCAGGACGGCCATCAGGCTGCATGGAGAAGGGATAGAGAAAGCGGGAAATGAAAAAAATATAGAATATTCGATAAAAACGGTAAAATACGCATCTGCCGGAGGGGAGGGCGGCACGCTACAATAAAAGAAAAAGCGGATAGTCCCGGGAACAGGAGGCGAAGATGGATAGGATGATAAGTAAGCTTTTCGCAACAGCGGTTTTGATGCTTGCACTGGCAGCGGGCGGCTGCGCCGCCCCAAAGCCGCAGGACGCCGCTGCGGTATGGACGGGCGGCTCCTACCAAAAGGACACCTCGCCGGTCACGCTGACCCTGACGGTGGTACGCAACGCGCCGGTCCTGAGCCTGGAAGATAAGCCCACCGCCCGAAACCGCTGGATGGTGAGCTATCCCACATCAGAAGGGGGCGACGATATATCCCGGGCCCTTGCGGCGCTCACCGGCGTTTCCATCCAGGCTGAGACGGTGGATACCCTGGATGCGCAGCTGGCGGCCGGGGCGCTGGGCGATATGGTGCTGGCCTGCGGCTACGACAAGCAGCTGGCCCGGGAGGAGCGCTGCTATGCCCTGGATACGCTGAGCCAATCGGCGTGCCCGGGATTCTGGGAGAACCTCGACCCCATGGAGAAGCTGGCCCGCCAGCAGGCCGACGGGCATGTATACGCCTTAGGGCGAAGCCGCCCGGGCCTGACGGCCTATGCCGGCAGCCCCGCGGCCTACCGGTTTGAAAACCCCATCCACCGCGACCGGGCCTTTGACCCGCTGGCGATCCGTACGGACCTTATGGAGAAGATTGCAGCTAAGGAGCCATCCTCCCTGGAGGAGCTGGAGCAAACGCTGCGGGAGGCGGGCCGCCGCAAGCAGGAGCTGGGCATCGAGACGCCCCTGCATATGGATGGGGTGTATGCGGCCGATATTCTGGCGGTAGAGGAGTGGGACATCTGCTATCTGGACTTTATGGATGCGGCCTATCCCCGATTCCCCCTGGCGGGAAGCCTGGGCCTGCGGCAGGAGCCCTACTGGGACGGAGACAGCCAGCGGGTGCGGACCCCCTGGCGGGATGAGGGCTGGCTGGACTATTTCCTCCTGATGAACCGCTGGTACCGGGAGGGGCTGCTGCGCTATGAGGCGGTGGAGCTTCTGGAGAATACGGTTTACGGCGAAGCCCCCCGGGAAGCGGTGACCGACACGCTGGTCTATGCCGGTTGGGATCAGGATGCCGCCGGGCTGAACGCCCTGCTGCGGGAGGCCGGGCTGGGCGGCCGCAATGATCAGGTAGCAATGCCGCTGTATCAGCCGCTGCAGGCGGCGCTGACCTACCAAGGCGCCCAGCGGAACACAGCCGCCGATTATGGGCTGCCGGAGTTTATGCTGTATATCACCAAGGACTGCGGCAAGCCCGAACGGGCGGCCCGGCTGATGGAGTTCCTGCGAAGCCCGGATGGCTCCACCCTGTCCCAATGGGGTGTGGAAGGCGAACACTACGTCCTGGATGAGGAGGGGCTTCCTCAATATCAAGCCCCCTATGACGACGCGGCCTACCGGAGGATGAAGCTGGGCGCGGGGCGCTGGGATTTCCTAGGTTCCACCTGGCGGGCGGATATGCTGTGGCCCTGTGAAATCCGGGAGACGGATGACGGCGCGGCCCGGCAGGATCAGCAGCGCTACTTTGACGCCTATAAGGCCTATACGGAGCAGGTGCGCCTCGACCGCAATATCGCCATGGGCGAAGCGCTTTTCACCGAGCAGGACGCGGAATATAACCGCTATATCCGGCTGGGCCTCGCATGGCATACCCAGGCGGCAAAGCTGATCACCGCCGGATCGGAGCAGGCGGTTCAGGATGGATGGGCGCAGCTTATGGATTGGATGAGCCAGCAAGGTGTAAGTGAAATGGAGGATGAGCTGACGCAGCGCTATCAGACAGCCGCCCAGCGGTATACCGACGCAGGATATTCACCGGGGCAAACAATTGGATCATAAAAAGCACGATATAGGAGGACGGGCTCAAGGAGGGTAGGTGCAGGCGACGACGGCTTGAGGGGCGGGTGACCCCATGCTTCAAGGGTTAAAGAAGGCAGCCGCGAGGATGGTTTTGCCATTATCCGGCTGCTAAATATAGATTTTTGGCAAGCCGTCCTTGACAATGGCGCGACCAGACGGAAAGCGCTGGTTGAAAGGCGGAGTGAATGGAGAAGCCTTGAAGAGCACGACAGCTCCAAAAGCGTCCGCCGGCAAGGACCCTGTATATCATAAAAATAGATAAAAAAGCCCGGTTTGCGCCGGGCTTTTTTATCAATTCATCTTAAAACAGCTCGTCGTATACCCCATCCAGGCTGTATACGCTCTTGGGCGCAGGCGTACGGCCGATCCAGCGCCCGTCGGTGAAATCGGGAATGGCCACCGGCGCGCTGCCCATGGCGATGGACTGCTCGCTTAGGCAGGTAATTGCCATCCAGGAGGCGGTATCATAGACGTCGATGGGCGTCTCCTGGCCCTTTTGCACGCTCTCGACAAAGGCGCGCAGCACCAGGTAATCCATGCCATCGTGGCCGCCCCGCAGGCCGAAATCCTCATAGGCCTTCCACAGCGGATGGCCATAGGCCTCATAATAGTTGGCCAGCGGCTCCCAGATCCCGTGGGTCCAGCTGTTCTTGTCCTCCGGCGACAGCCCTTCGATAAAGACGGAGGCGTTATCCTCCATCCACAGGCCGCGGGTGCCCTGTACCCGGCCGCCGCGGGAATAGGGGCGGGGCAGGCTGCAGTCGTGGGTCAGCAGGATGGTTTCCCCGTTGGCGCACTGGATCATGGTGGTCACGATATCGCCCTCGCGGAATTCAATCCGGCTCACCGGATCCTCCGGGCGGTGCTTGGCGGTCCATTCCCTCATGCCGCGGGCCTTGCTGGCCATGGAGGTCAGATGGGTCATACGGTTGCCCCGGTTGAGCTCCAGCAGCTTGGCGATGGGGCCCAGCTCATGGGTAGGATAAAGCTCGCCGTTGCGGTGGGCGAAATTTTCCTGGCGGTAATGGCGGTTGATGTCGCCCATGCCAATTTCCTCGCGCAGGTCGTGCTCATAGCCGCCCTGGCAGTGCACCAGCTCGCCAAAGAGACCCTTTTTTACCATGTTGAGCACCTGCATCTCCACCTTGCCATAGCAGCAGTTTTCCAGCATCATGCAGCTTTTGCCGGTGGCCTGGCTGGTACGCACCAGGGACCAGCATTCATCCAGCGAGCTGGCGCCGCCCACCTCCATGGCCACATGCTTGCCAGCCTGCATAGCCGCAACGGCTACCAGGGCGTGGGTCGTCCAGGAGGTGGTAACCATGACAGCTTCCAGATCGTCCCGGGCAACCAGCTCCCGGTAATCCTGGGTACCAAAGGGCGTCGTCCCCCGCTTATCGTATACATCCTTTTGCCCGGCTGCCACGCGGTCGGCATACAGGTCGCATACCGCTACGATATCCACATCATCCATATCCAGCAATACGCCCATTTGCCCGCGGCCCCGGCCGCCCAGTCCCACAACGCCCATGCGTAGCTTGCGTCCCTGTTGAAAGATCATTTTCCGTCCTCCTTACTGTCTGCCCCTCGGGCATTGGTCCTTTTTTCATTGTACCTCCCGCCGCGGGGGCGCGCAAGGGGCCCCATGGAAATCTGGAAAGAAAGCTTGACAGCGGGGAACCCGGGACATAGAATGTAACTAAACAGTTACTTACTTGGAGGTTCTATGGAGCAGGGCAGAGGGGAAGGCCGTTCAGAGGCCACGCGCAGGCGGCTTATGGAGGCGGCCGAAGCGGTATTTGCCGAGAAGGGCCTTTCGGGCGCCCGGGTCGACGAGATCGCCGCGGAATCCGGCGTCAATAAGCGGATGATCTATGCCTACTTTGGCAGCAAGGAAGGGCTCTATATGGCCGTGCTGGAGGCTGTTTATGCCCGCCTGGGCCAGTGCGAGGCGGCTTCCGGGCTGGAAAACCTGGAGGAGGAAGCGGCCATCGCCGCCCTGGTGGAGGCATACTTCCGCTTCCTGGCCGAAAACGACAGCTATGTGCGGATGGTCATGTGGGAGAACCTGCACCGGGGCAAGTTTATGGACGCGAAAAATCTGCACCAGGTACGGGACCCGATGCGCCGGGCCATGAGCCAGCTTATCGCCCGGGGCAAGGCCTCGGGGCGCTTCCGGGCCGGCGCAGACGAGGAGCAGGCGCTTTTGTCGCTGTTTGCCCTGACCTTTAATTACTTTTCCAACCGGCATACCTTGAGCCGGGTGATGCATAAGGACCTGATGGACGAAGGGGAAAAGCGCAGACGGATCGCCGCGATCACCGCCATGCTCCTGGCGGATCTAAAGGAGGAGGTAACATGAGGACAAAGATCATAAATGGGCGGCTGATTACCCCCTACCGCATCCTGGAGGATTGGGAGCTGGTGATCAAGGACGGTGTGATCGAAGCGGCCGGCCCCCGGGACACGGCAAGCGACAGGTACTGCCGCCTGCTGGAGGCGGCAGGCCGGTATGTGGCGCCGGGCTTTATCGATCTGCATACCCATGGCGGAGGCGGCCATGACTTTATGGACGGTACGGCAGAGGCCTTCTGCGGCGCGGCGCAGGCCCATGCCCGCCACGGGACGACCGCGCTGATGCCCACCAGCTTGGCCGCCAGCGATGAGGAGATGGAGACGCTTTTTGCCTGCTATGAAGGGGTGCGCTCCGGCGGCACCGGCGGCGCGGCCCTGCTGGGCCTGCACCTGGAGGGGCCCTACTTTGCCTGGAACCAGAAGGGCGCGCAGGATCCCCGGTACCTTCGCTGTCCGGATCCTGGGCACTATGGCCCCCTGCTGCGCCGGGGACAGGGGATGATCGGGCGGTGGAGCGCCGCGCCGGAGCTTCCCGGCGCGTTGGCCTTTGGCCGCGCCCTTCGGGAGGCGGGGATCCTGGCCTCCATGGGCCATAGCGACGCCACCGACGAGCAGGTGCTGGCCGCCATGGAGAACGGGTATACGCACATCACCCATCTGTACAGCACCATGAGCACCATTACGCGGCGGGCGGGATACCGCTATCCGGGCCTGCTGGAAAGCGCGTACCTTTTCCCGGGCCTGACGGCGGAGATCATAGCCGACGGCTGCCATGTGCCGCCCCGGCTGCTGCGCCAGGCATACCTGTCTTTGGGGCCTGAGCGGCTGTGCCTGGTCACCGATTCCATGCGGGCGGCCGGCCAGGGCGATGGCCCCAGCCTGCTGGGCAGCCTGGCCAACGGGCAGGCCTGCCTGGTGGAGGACGGGGTTGCCAAGCTGCCGGATCGGTCGGCCTTTGCCGGAAGCGTAGCCACGGCCGACCGGCTGGTGCGCACCATGGTCCAGCAGGCGGGAGCCCCCCTCTGCGATGCGGTGCGGATGATGACGCTGACGCCGGCGCGCATCGCGGGCATCCCCCGCAAGGGGCTGCTCTCGGCCGGGTATGACGCGGATATCGTCATCTTTGACGATGCGATCAGGGTCGATAAAACCCTGGTAGGCGGGCAATGTGTTTACGACAGACAGGAGGAGAAGCCATGAAAACCCAACAGGTGGAGCATCTGACCGTATACAGGGCGGAAAGCCGGCAGGCCATGGGCCGGGCGGCAGCCGCCGACGCCGCAGCGTATATCCAGCGGCTGCTGGAGCGCAAGGCGCGGGTTTCGGTGGTCTTTGCCGCCGCGCCGTCCCAGAATGAATTCCTGGAAGGGCTGGTGGGCTCGGGGTTGGATTTTAGCCGCATCCACGCCTATCATATGGACGAATATCTGGGCCTTGCGCCCGACGCGCCCCAGGGGTTCGGGAATTTCCTGCGGCGGGCCCTCTTTGGCCGGGCAGCCTTCGGCGCGGTGGACTATCTGAACGGGCAGGCGGAGGATCCGGAAGCGGAGTGCCGTCGGTATGCGGCGCTTTTGCAGGCTGACCCGCCGGACGTGGTCTGCATGGGCATTGGGGAGAACGGGCATATCGCCTTTAACGACCCGGCGGAGGCGGATTTTGATGATCCTGCCCAGGTCAAGCTCGTGACGCTGGATGAGCAATGCCGGATGCAGCAGGTGCATGATGGTTGCTTTGACCGCCTGGAGGCTGTGCCCCGGCAGGCCCTGACACTGACCATCCCGGCGCTGACGGCGGGCACGCGGATCTTCTGCGTGGTGCCTGCGGCCACCAAGGCGCAGGCTGTGCGCGATGCGCTGCTGGGCCCTGTATCCGAAGCCTGCCCGGCCTCGATCCTGCGCCGGTGCCCGGAGGCCCGGCTCTATCTGGACCCCGACAGCGCGGCGCTGTGGGAGCGCGACCATGGCTGAGCGCCGTCTTGCGGTCATCACCGACGAGGTATCCCAGGATCTGTGGGAAGCGGCCGATTTTGCCAGGGCAAACGGATTGTCGGGCCTGGAGCTGCGCTCCATCAACGGGCGGGGGCCCTTTGAATGGATCAAGGCCGATATCGAGGCCGTGGATCGGGTTCGGGCGGCGTACGGCCTGGAAATATGCTGCCTGGCCCTGCCCTTTTTCAAGTGCGGCGTATCCGATGGGGCCGCGGTAGAAAGCCACCTGGGGGGGCTGCGCCGGGCGCTGGAGCTGGCCGTCCGCTGGCAGGCGCCGGTGGTTAGGGGCTTTGCCTTCTGGAAGGGCTCCGGGGGCTGGGATGAGGCGCTGGAACGGTATGGCAGGGTCCTGCCGCTGCTGCGGGAGGCCGGTGTCACCCTGGCCCTGGAGACGGAGCCGGCGGTGATGACAACCAACGCAGGCCTTTTGCGGCGCTTTCTGGACGACCTGGACGCGCCCGAGGTCATGGCCCTATGGGATCCGGGCAACCTTCCCTTTGATCCGGAGGGGGAGCGCCCCTATCCGGAGGGCTATGGCCTGCTGCGGGGCCGGATCGCCCATGTACACCTCAAGGATGCCGTAGGAAAGGGAGCGGATGCCAGGGCCGTATGCCTGGGCGAGGGGCTGGTGGATTTTCCCGGGCAGCTGGCGGCTCTGGAACGGGACGGGTACCGGGGGTATCTGTCGCTGGAGACCCATTACCGCCTGGGAGAGGCGCTGACGGAGGAAGAGATGCGCCTGCCAGGCGGCTACCAGTTTTCCAAGGGCGGCCGCGCGGCCAGCCAGGAATGCATGGACGCGATGAAAAAGTGGCGATAGCGGGCGAAAGCCCCAATGAAAAAGGAGGGATCGTGATGAAGCCTATCAATGTTGCCATCCTGGGACAGGGACGCAGCGGGCTGGATATCCACGGGAAGTATTTCCTGACCGACCGGGAGCGCTTCCGCGTGGTGGCTGTGGTGGACCGCCTGGAGGAGCGCCGGGCCAAGGCGCAGGCGCTTTTTGGATGCGCGGTGTATGACGATTACCGGGCGCTTTTCGGGCAGGATGACATTGACCTTGTCGTCAATTCTCTGCCCAGCTACCTGCATCCCCCGGTGACCATCGACCTTTTGGAGCACGGCTTTGCAGTGCTGACGGAGAAGCCCATGGCGGCGACGGTCCAGGAGGTGGACGCGATGATCGCCGCCTCAAAGCGCAGCGGGAAAATGCTGGCTGTATTTCAGCAGTCCCGCTTTGCCAGCTACTATCAGAAGGTCAAAGAAGTCATCGCATCGGGCAAGCTGGGGCGCCTGGTGCAGGTTTCCATCGCCTTTTCCGGGTTTGCCCGCCGCTGGGACTGGCAGACCTGCCAGGATTTCAAAGGCGGGAACCTTTATAACACCGGCCCTCATCCGCTGGACCAGGCGCTGGATCTTCTGGATGACTGGGAACACATGCCCGGCGTGCTGTGCCGGATGGACCGGGCCAACGTCTTTGGCGACGCAGAGGACTATGTCAAGCTGATCCTGACCGCCCCGGGCAAGCCGCTGGTGGATTTGGAGATCAGCTCCTGCCAGGCCTATCCCAACTTTACCTATAACATCCAGGGCACGCGGGGCGGGCTGCAGGGCTCGCTGACCGAGCTTGCCTGGCGGTGGTTCGACGAGAAGGAGGCGCCCGAACAGCATCTGATTAAGACGCCGCTGGCCCATGCCGACGGTTCGCCGGCCTATTGCGGGGAAACGCTGCCCTGGCAGCAGGAAAGCTGGAAGGCGGGCGAGGATGATACCCCCTTCACCACCGCGGTTTACCGCTACTATACCACCATCTATGACCACCTGACCCAGGGCAAGCCGCTGGTGGTGACGCCGCAGCAGGTACGGCTGCAGATCGCCGTGGCCCAGGAGTGCCACCGGCAGAACCCCATGCCGGAAAGGGAGGATTGCCGCCATGTATAGGATTGGGATTATTGGATCGGAAAATTCCCACGCGATGGCCTTTTCGCGGATCTTCAACGGCCTGGAGCCGGAGGCGGCCGGATTGTATCCGGACCTTGAGGTTACCGCCATCGGAGGCGCCGACCGGGAGGAAAGCCGGAAGGTGGCCGAAGCCTGCGGGATCGGCTTCATCGCCGAGCAGCCCGAGGATATGCTGGGGCGGGTGGATGCGGTCATGATAACCGCCCGTAACGGGGCCTTCCATCTGCCCTATGCCCGGCCCTTTATCGAGGCGGGCCTGCCGGCCTTTATCGATAAGCCCATCGCCAACGACGGGGAGCAGGCCCGGGCGCTGCTGGAGCTGGCGGCCAGGCATGGCGTGCCGGTGGTGGGCGGCTCCTCTACGAAGTATGTGGCGGACGTGCTGGCAATGAAAGCGGCGGCAGCCTCCGGGGAGCTGGGCGTGCTGCGTTCAGGCGCGGTATCTGCGCCGGTGAATCTGGATAATCCCTATGGCGGCTTCTATTTTTACGCCTCCCATCTGGTGGAGATCGTCATGACCATATTCGGCTATGGCCCGGCTTCGGTGACGGCCCTGCGGGGCGAGGGGCGGGTGACCGCCCTGTTCCACTATCCGGGTTATGATGTCACCGGCCACTTTATAGAGGGGACGGGGCTGTATTCAGCCGCTGCCTTCGGTACCGCGGGCGTCCGGCAAAGCATGATCGATATCTCCAGCTGCTATAGCCTGGAGGCGGCAAATTTTGCCCGGATGCTGCGCACAGGCCGGGCCGATCAGCCCATGGAGGAGCTGCTGCTGCCGGTCAGGGTGATGAACGCGCTGGAAAAGGCCTACCTCACCGGCAGGGAGCAGCCTGTATAGCCGGAGGGGGCCTATCGCATAGGAAAGCGCCCCGGGGCAGCGATGCTCCGGGGCGCGTTTTATGCATTTTGGCGCCTCCATGCATATGATAAGCCATACGGAGGCCTGACGCCGTGGGGATTACAGAGAAAATCAGCAAAATCATGCATAAAAGTAGAACTTTAAGTCAAAATGTGATATAGTAAAAGCCAACTGCAACCATGGAATATCAGGCTGCGGCATCCTATGTATACCTTTCGGCCACCGGCCGACTTCGATATAAGGAGGGGTTCTTATGCAGGTATCCCACTATACACCGGAAGAAATCAAGCAGAGCATCCAGCGTAAGCTTCGCCATCTGTATGGCTGCGAGGTGTCCGACGCGACGCCCCAGCAGATCTACCACGCGCTGGCGCTCACCGTGCGCGACCAGGTCATGGAGCAGCGGGCCGTGTCCCGCGGCGCGCGTAAGCGTCAGGGCGCGAAAAAGCTCTACTACCTCTCGGCCGAGTTCCTGACCGGCCGGGTCACCTATCAGAACATCATCAACCTGATGAGCACCAAAGCCTACCGGCAGGCCCTCGAGGAGATGGGCGTCGATCTTTCGGCCGTGACCGAGCAGGAGCCGGAGCCGGGCCTGGGCAACGGAGGCCTGGGGCGGCTGGCCGCCTGCTTCCTGGAGTCGCTGGCTACGCTGGATCTGCCGGCTATGGGATGTACCATCCGCTATGAATACGGGCTTTTCCGCCAGAAGCTGGTGGATGGGCAGCAGGTGGAGCTGGCCGATAACTGGCTGGCCAACGGCAACGACTGGGAGATCGCCTATCCAGAGCAAACCTGCCCGGTTCACTTTTACGGCTGGATCGAAGAGGATTGGTCCTCGGGCCAGCTTACAATCCGCCATCACAACCCGGTCACGGTCCTGGCGGTGCCCTATGATATGCCGGTGGTGGGCTATGACACCGTGAATGTGGACCGGCTGAGGATGTGGTCGGCGCAGTCGCCCAAGCAGCTGGATATGGCTAGCTTCAACCAGGGCCAGTATATGCGGGCCATGGAGGAGCAGGAGCTGGCGGAGGTCATCTCCAAGGTGCTTTATCCCGAGGATAACCATTATGCCGGCCGCGAGCTGCGCCTGAAGCAGCAGTATTTCTTTGCTTCCGCTTCGGTGCAGTACGCGCTGAAGGACTTTGAAGAAACCTATGGCCCCCGCTGGGACCGGCTGCCGGAGAAGGTGGCCATCCACATCAACGATACGCACCCGGGCCTGGCGATTCCGGAGATGATGCGGATCCTGATGGACGAGAAGGGCCTGGCATGGGACCGGGCAGCGCGCATCTGCCAGGGCGTATTTGCCTATACCAACCATACCATCCTGGCCGAGGCGCTGGAGAAATGGCCCATTGATATGGTTAAATCGCTGCTGCCGCGGATCTATATGATCCTGGAGGAGATGAACCGCCGCCAGTGCGCCAGGCTGTGGGAGCAGTTCCCGGGCCAGTGGGACCGTATCGGCAAGATGGCCATCATCGCGGATAACCAGGTTCAGATGGCCAATCTGTGCATTTGGGTCAGCCACCACGTCAACGGCGTTTCCCAGCTGCACGGCGCGATTCTGAAAAAGTCCACCTTCAAGGATTTTAACCTGGTAAGCCCAGAAAAGTTCTCCGGCATCACCAACGGCATCACCCACCGCAGGTGGTTGATGCAGGCCAACCCCGCCCTGTCCGCCCTCTTGGATGAAACCATCGGCGAGAACTGGCGGCGGGATGCGGCGCGGCTTTCCGAGCTGGAGCCCTACAGCGGGGACGCTGCCTTCGTGGAGCAGTATGCCCGGGTTAAGCAGGCCAACAAGCTGCGGCTGGCTGCCTTTATGGAGCGCACCCAGGGGGTGGTGATGCATACCGACGCCATCTTTGACGTGCAGGCCAAGCGGCTGCATGAATACAAGCGCCAGATGGTTAACGCGCTTCATATCCTGATTCAATACAACCGCATTGCCGATGATCCCAACTATACCGTTACACCCCGCTGCTATATCTTTGGGGCCAAGGCTTCGCCGGGCTATCAGCGGGCGAAGCAGATCATCCAATTCATCAACGCAGTGGGGCAGCTGGTGGCAAAGCACCCCAGGGCCAGCAAAATGCTGCAGGTCGTGTTCCTGGAGAATTACTGCGTATCCGCTGCGGAGCTGCTGATTCCGGCCGCCGAGATCAGCGAACAGCTCTCAACCGCCGGCAAGGAGGCTTCCGGTACCGGCAATATGAAATTCATGATGAACGGCGCGCTGACGGTCGGCACCCTGGACGGGGCCAATGTGGAGATCGGCCAGCTGGTGGGGGATGAGAATATTTTTATCTTCGGGCTTAACACCGCCCAGGTGGACGCGCTCTATAGCACCCACAGCTACCATGCCTATGACGTGCTGGAGACCCAGCCGGAGATCCGGCGGGCCATGGAGCAGATGAACGACGGCACCCTGGGCGTCACCTTCCCCGAGCTTTACCATGGCCTGATCTATGGCGACTTCGGCGGTATGGCGGATCCCTATCTTGTGCTGAAGGATCTGCCGGACTATATGGACGTGCAGCAGCGGGTGCAGCAGGCCTACGCTGAGACCGGCGAATGGTGGAAGAAAGCGGTGATCAATACGGCCCGGTCGGGCTTCTTCAGCTCAGACCGCACGATCCTGGAGTATAACGATACCATTTGGCACCTGCCGAAGCTGCGCTTTGAGCAGGCGAAATAACGAACCAATCAAAAGCAAAAATGCCTTGGCTGTTCATCAAGAACAGCCAAGGCATTTTCCTATATACGGGCGCCGTTATCCTTATCCCTTCAGCGCAGGGCCGGAAGAGGCCTGGACCGGGGGATGGGCCAGGATCTTTTGGATGCTGAAGGCGAAAACGATGCTGGTCGTGGCGGCGGCGGCAAGGTCAGCGATAGGCTCGGCGGTAAAGACGCCCCAGGCGCCCATGCCCAGCCGGGGCAGCAGGATAGCCAGGGGGATTAAAAGGATGACCTTGCGCAGCAGGGCGAGAAAGACGGAAATGCGGGCCTGCCCAACGGCCAGGAACGTATTCTGACAGGCAATCTGGGCGCCGAAAAGCCAGGTACCGGCAAAGAAGATGCGCATACCGGACACGGCGATCTCCCGCAGCGCCGGATCTCGGTTGAAGATGGAAATGAACAGGCCGGGGAAAAGCTCGATGGCCGCGCAGCTGAGGCAGGAAAAGGCCAGGCAGCAGGCCAGGAGATAGCGGAAGGTCCTGCGCACGCGGTCAAAATTCCCTGCGCCGTAGTTATAGCTGATGATGGGCTGGGCGCCCTGGGTCATACCGGTCAGCGGCATCATGACGATCTGCATGACCGAGCTGCAGATGGTGGCGGCGCCCACAGCGGCGTCTCCACCGAATAGCTTCAGGTTGGCGTTCAGCGTGATCTGCACCAGGCTTTCCGTGGACTGCATGATAAAGGGGGCGAAGCCCAGCGCCAGCACCTTGCCCATTACGCCCCAGCTAGGCCGCATATACTGCCGGCGGATGCGCAGCGTGCTTCTTTCGCTGAACAGGAAGCGCACGACCCAGCAGGCAGATAGGCACTGGGAGAGAATGGTGGCCAGCGCTGCGCCCTGCACCTGCATCTTGAAGACAAAAATAAAGATGGGATCCAGGATGATGTTGCAGGCGGCGCCGATCAGCACGGTCAGCATGCCCATTTTGGCGAAGCCCTGCGCATTGATAAAGGCGTTCATGCCCAGCGTGAGCTGCACAAACAGGGTGCCGATGACATAAATGGTCAGATATTGGTCGGCATAGCCGAAGGTGGCGTCGCTGGCGCCAAACCAATAGAGCAGCGTATCCTTGGTTACAAGAAAAAAGACGGTAAGCACGACAGAGAGGGCCAGCAGCGTGGCAAAGCAGTTGCCCATGATCCGTTCAGCCCGGGCCTGATCGCCCTCGCCCATCTTGATGGAGGCCAGCGGCGCGCCGCCCATACCGATCAGCGAGGCAAAGGCGGAGATAATCATAATGATGGGGAAGGTGACACCTACGCCGGTCAGAGCCAGGGTGCCGCTGCCGGGAAGATGCCCGAGATACATCCGGTCTACAATGTTATAGAGCGCATTGATCAGCTGAGCTGTGATGGCCGGCACGGCGAGACGAAAAAGCAGCCTGCCGACGGGATCGCGGCCCAGGTCGTTCTGGAGGGATTTAGCCATAAAAAAAGACTCCTTTCTTCTTACCGAACCATACCATATCATATTTGCCGCCAAAAAGGAAGCGGCCCGGCCGTGGGAAGCCGGCCGGGCCTTGGGAGAAGAAATTGGAAAGAAGGAAGAAGATCTATGAACACGATGGGGGAACGGTCGTCATCCGTAGGAGCCCCATCGGTTGATCCTATCTTACAAAGGCAAGATGAAGCTAACATGAACAAAAAGGTTTTTTTTCAAAGAAAGCGGGCCGGGCGAAAATCAGCGGGCCAGGACAGGGGCCGCCCGGGGGAGGATAGGGTCATAAGGGCAAAAAAGCGCCCGGCCGTGGGAAGCCGGCCGGGCAAGAGGGAGAAGAAGGGGAAGAAGGAAATAGGTCGTTTCGCACAACGGGAATTGTTTGGCACCGCCCGTTGACAGTTCTTACTATACGACGATAAGATGAAGCTAACATGAACGGACCGAAAGATTTTCCTATAGACAAAAAAGGCGCCCGGCCGTGGGAAGCCGGCCGGGCAAGGGGAGAAGAAATTGGAAAGAAGGAAGTTTATCTAAACATGATACCAAGCGGCGTACGCTTACTATCATGATCCTATCCTATCCCGCCTCCATGAACCGAGTATGAACATACGATAAGGATGCTGCAAAGGCCAATACTCACCCACAAAAGAAGCCCGGCTGCACAAAGCCGGGCCTCTTTTGCGGCAAGCCTGGGACAAGGCTTCCCGAACTAGATGGAGAGGAAGAAGAGAAGATCTATCATCAAACGACGACGCCACCACCACGAAGCGTTCCGCCGATGACCGCTAGTATACCGCCCAATTGTGAACCTGTCGGGAACGGGATGTAAATAGTATGGGTCGCTTCGCGGGTTTTATACGCCGGTACGGGAAAAACCGTCCATATTTTTATAAAGCTAAAGCGGGGGGATGGGAGGCGCGGATTGGGGAAAAAGGAAAAGGGCCGGCGGCTGCCGGCCCTTCTGGCCCTTGGGACAGGGCCAGCCTTGTGAAGAAAAAGGGGAGAGGAAAGAAGAAGAAAGTCTATCGTAAAACCAACGGGGGAAGAATGGCTCTTAGTGTGTCCCCCTTGGATGATGTCATTATAATAAACGCCTATGAACAGGACAATAACGGGCCATGAACATTTTATGAATATCCTAACCGGGCAGGGAATTGCGGTATTCGTTGGCCGAGCAGCCCTCCAGCTTCTTGAAGATCTTAGCAAAGTGGGCTGTGTCGGAGAAGCCGACCTTGGTAGCAATATCGCGTATTTTCAGCGAAGGGTCCTTTAATAGCTCCTTGGCGGCGCGGATACGGGCGCCATTGAGCAGATCATAGAAGGAAGCGTTGGTGTGCCGCTTAAGCAGCTTGGATAGATGCCACTGGGATACATAGGTATGCTCGGCCACATCAGCCAGCGTCAGCTTGGTGGCATATTTTTCGTCGATATAGCGCAGCGCGTTCTTGACGACGAAGGAATGGGTCATGGATTCCTGCTCCGTCTCCGGCAGTTCCTCCTCGATGGCGGCGGCCACGGCCGCGTCATCCTCGGGGTCGGCCGGCTCGGGCTCGGAGGCCGCCGGCATGGCGGCCAGCGCCTGGGTCATGGCGGTCAGCGCCTCGTGCAGTTCATCCATCTTAGAGGGCTTCAGAAGGAAGCGGCATACGCCCAGCTTGATCGCCGTTTGCGCGTATTCAAAATCGCGGAACCCCGTCAGCACCGTGATCTGTAGGCGGGGGAATTCGCTTTTCAGCGCGGCGATCATGGAAAGCCCATCCAGTCCGGGCATGCGGATATCGGTGAACAGAATATCCGGCCGGGCCTTGCGGATAAGGGCCAGCCCCTCCTCACCATCGTAGGCCATGCCTACCACCTGGCAATCGTATTGATCCCAAGGCAGGATCGTTTTTAGCCCATTGGCAATGATTTCCTCATCATCTACAATTACCACATTATACATTCTGATGACCTCCTATGCTGTTCCCTATTTGGGGGCGCGGTTGTTGATTGCTAGCTGATCCAATGTTTTGGGTATGCTGCCATAGCCCTGTATAATCGGCTCCACTGCCGCCACCAGCGAGGACCAGGCCAGGCGGCTGAGACGTTCCTTCATACTGTAGTGGGCCTGGGCCCTGCGGCATAGCGACAGCGCGCTCTGCGCGAGGGTGCCCTGGCCGGATATGGGATCGAGGGACTCCAGCAGGATGGTTGGATAGCCGCCGCCGTCCTCGTTCATATGGGCGATGGCGTCGCTGGAGGACATATACATGACAAAGCTCACCGCGGCATCCCGAAGCGCTTCGTTTTCCCAGGTCTTTCTGGAGATATAGTACCCATAGGATACCTGAATAATGAGGTGGTCCTCGCCGCTGTGGGGAGCGCGGCAGGGAAAGGCGGAGGCCACTACGGTGTTGGGGATGGAGATGGACGATACGCTGTCGCTGAAATCAAGATACATGGCGGCCTTTTGGGTGTTAAAGAGGGTCAGCGCGGTAGAGCGGTTGCTGGTCAGGGCGTTGCTGGGGAAGGCGCCGGAGGCTTCCAGGCTGACCAGCTGGGCCAGGGCCTGGTTCCAGGTGGTCGGTACGTCGGCGGCGTCCGTGGGTGAAGCCTCGTGCTCATCGACGCCATAGGAGAGGATCAGCTGATCCACCCACAACGCGGTTTGATCCTTAAAGCCCATGGCAATCGGGATTACGTCGTTTTGCTTAAAGATCTCGATGGCGCTCAATAAATCCCCCCAGGTATGGGGCAAGGGCGCGCCGTAGGTTTCAAAGAGGCTGACATTGCAGTACAGGGCCTGATAGCGGCCGATCACGGGAACGCACCAGTTATTCCCATTCTCATCAGCCAGGTCGTCCATGATGCTGGACTGGATGTTGGCCGCGTACTGGGGATATTCCCGGCAAATCTCCTGAACGGAAACCACCTGGTTGTTATCGATCATGGTCTGCGCGTCGCCTACCGGGAAGTAGAATACATCCGGCTCGTTGCCGGCGGCGAAATCGTTGATGATCTGCTGGGTGAAGGCGTCCCCGGTGAGGGTGGAGCTGTCGACAATATCAATTCCCTGATCTTCAGCGAAACGATTGCTCAGCTCCTGATAGGTCTGGGCGGCATGCTCGCCGGAAAAATATGAGGCGATGTTGAGCGTCAGGGGGCGGGATTCATCCCGGGAACGGGTAACAGCCGGGCCGCAGCCAGAGGCGAGGCAGGCCAGGCACAGGGATAGCATAACGGCTAGCGCCTTTTTCATCCGTGATTCTCCTGTTCTTTGCCGGGGGGCGGCGGGGGGATACGGAAATAGCAATGGGTGCGCCCCTGATCGTCGAGCCGGAAGTGCAAGCCGGAACGATCGCCGTAGATCAGCGTAAGGCGCTCATTGACGTTCCGAATGCCCAAATGATGACTTCGCGGATCAGAGGGATCGACCGGATTGGTGAGCAGCGAGTCGATGCGGGAGAAATCTTCATCGGTCAGGGGGCTTCCGTCGTTGATGACCGATACGTCCAGATTGGCGCCATGGCTTACGACTTCCAGAATCAGGCATCCGCCGCCCGCCGGCTCCAGGCCGTGCACCACCGCGTTTTCCAGCAGCGGCTGCAGCACCATGCGGGGAACGGGCGAATCCAGACGGCTTTCGTCGATGTGCCGCTCAATGCGCATCCGCCGGCCAAACCGGGCGGATATAATGGTGAGATAGGCGTCGGCCACGCCCAGCTCATTTTTCAGCGGCACAAAGCGCGTATTGCTTCGGTCCATAGCCGAATCCAGCAGGGTGGACAGCGCCTGGATCATGTCGGAGAGCTGTTCATCGCCCAGCATACGCGCCTTCCAATTCATAAGCTCCAGCGTATTGTTAAAAAAGTGCGGGTTGATCTGGCTTTGCAGCGCGATGATGCGGGCGTCCTTCAGCGCCAGCTGCTCCCGGTATACCCGATTGAACAGATTGAGCATCTGGTCGCTCATAGCGTTGAAGGATTGGACCAGGTCGCCGATCTCATCGTCCCGCGGCGCCTGGGCATGCACGCCCAGCTCGCCGTTTTTCAGGGCCCACGCCGCGCTGGAGAGCGATTCCAGCGGCTTGGCAAAGCGGCTCTGGAAGGAGCGGAAGATGGTGAAGAAGAATATGATCGATACGAAGGCGATCACGCAAAGCACCTGGTTATAGCTGTTAAAGGAGCCATAGAGGAAGCCGCTGGACATGGGCACCTGGTAAGCCAGCGAATAGTCGCGTTCGGTAAACCAGCCGGAGAAGGTCACATACCCCATGGATTCCTCCACGCCGGAATCGTCCGGGCTTAGCACCGGAGGGGTAACGCGCTCATACTCCGGCGCGCGCAGCGTCAGGGGCATATCGTTGAGCTGCACATAAAAGGGGGTATCCTCCTGCACGGCATCCAGCAGGAATTTGAAAACCGAATCCGTGTTCAGCTCCAGGATCAGGCGGCCAAAGGCGGTCGTGTTGTCGGTGCTGCGCAGGGCGCGCACCAGATACAGGTGCTCGTTGTTGACGATGAACCCCACCCTGTTTCCAAGCGATTGGCTCATCCGCTCCGCCTTGCGGGCGATAAAGGTGGCGTAATAATTATAGGCATTATCCTGGCCGCGTTCGGTAAAGTAGGGGGTATTTGGCTGCGCGTCCAGCACCAGAACGGCCAGGGAAAAATCGCTGTTCAATGCGAACTGGTTATTCAGGTAGGTGGTGCAGCTGCTCTTTAGCTCCTGCTGGGCGTCGTAAAGCCGGCGCTGCCAGGATTGAGCGGGATCAGAGGTGTCGTTGGGCATATTGGCCTGCGTCTGCTCCAGCAGAAGATAATCGTCGTTCAGCGTTTCAAGGGTGTCGTCATAGGAGATATCGCGGCTGGCGCTGAGCACGCCGGAGAGCTTTTCATTGGTCAGCAGCGCGGCATAATACAGCCGGCTGTCCATGGTATTGCGCAGGCTTGCAGCCACATTCTGCCGGTAGACCAGGATGGTATAGCAGCTGAGGGCGACGATGGGCACCAGCCAAAAAAGCACCAGCAAAAGGCCCAGCTGCGCCCTGAGGGTGCGGGGCCAAAGCGAGCGAAGGCGGCGCCCTGTTTGCATAAACGCATCTCCCTTCTCCGAAGGGGCTGCCATAAGGCGGTAGCCCTTTTTGGTATTATATCATACCTGGCAAGGGGGCGTGAAGGGAAAAAGGCCGGTTAAAAGGGCAAAAAAACTCCCCTCTGTGAGGGGAGTCTGATTGGCTTTAGTTGGGATCGATGATTTCATCCCGGCCGCCGGACAGCGCCAGGCGATGCATCTTGCCGCCGGAGGAGCAGTATACCCAATCGCCCAGCAGGGAGAGATTGGTATAGCTGCCTTCCGCCAGCATGACGCCGCTATCCGCCTGCGTGCCGGTAAGGGTGAAACGCATGACCATGCGCTTGCCATCGCCGCCGGTGACGGAGGCGACGATGCAGCTGCCGGATGCGGTAAGCTCATGTACCTGGCCCTCAAAAACCAGGGACTGCTCAGCGCCGGCCGCATCGCAGAGCACCAGGCGGTTGTCGTCAGTGGCTACGGCAAGATAGCTTCCGGCCATGGCAAAGCGTGAAACCTGAGTCACCAGCTCCACGGCCTCGCCGCCGTCGATCTTGACCAGCGTTCCAGAGGCGGTGTCCAGCGCATAGAGCGTTCCGGAGGAGGCCACCAGGTTGCCATAGGTCCCGGCGGCAACCTGCGCAGCCTCGCCGCCGGAGAGCCGGTAAATACCATCGTCACAGGCCAAGTACAGGTCGGAACCCATGGCGGCCAGGGCGTTGGCCTTGGGTGCAGCCGATACCGCCTGGCTGGAGCCGTCCTGGTTGGACATGAGCTGGCCTTCGCTGTTGAGGTAGTAGACCTTGCCGCCGGCATAGATCAGGGAGCTGGCGACATCCTCGGCCATGGTGGTAGCATTGGAGCCGTCGGGCCGCATCAGGACAAGCTGCCCGTCGATATTGGCATAGATCCAGCCGCCATTGGCTACAGCCACCCCGTTATTGGCGGCATTGGAGCCATTGTCATCCGGCTTGACCTCCTGCTCCCATTCGCTGTCTCCCTTGCTGGGCGTCGTGGCAGGCTCCGTATTGGGATCCGGCGTAGAGAAGGGGGGTATAGAGGAGGTTGTAGAGGGGGTTGAGGCGGTGGCGGTTGGGGTCGTGGTGGTCGTGGTCGTGGTGGTTGGGGCCGTCGTGGTGGTGGTTGAGGTCGTGGTCGTGGTGGTTGGGGCCGTGGTCGTGGTGGTCGTAGTCGTGGTGGTCGTGGTTGAAGTAGTTGTCGTAGTCTTTTTCGTGGGGGCTGGCGTAATTACGGCCACCGTAGGCTGAGTTGTCGTGGTCTTTTTCGTCGTGGTGGTGGTTGCCTTGGTGGTCTGCTTTGTGGTGGTGGTCGTGGTGTCTGCCGCGTCGGCTGTTTCCACCGGCCCAGCAGGGCTGGACGAGGGCCACAGCGGATTGCCCGTGAGGGTGGAGGTCTGCGTGGGCGTAGCCGTGGTGGTCGTTTCGCTGGGGGTAATAAGCGTGGTGGCCTCCCGGGTTTGGGTCGGCGTGGTGATGACCTGGTCCGTGGGGTTGGCGCACCGGCGGATAATGAGTACCATAATCACGATCAGCGCCACTAGGAGCACCGCAGCGACGATCTGCAGGGTAAGCTTCAGCTTATCGGGGCCTTCCTCCACCGGGCGGCCCTCCACCTGCAGCGCGTCGGCCTCTACCAGCAGGCGGCCACAGTAGCCGCAGCGCTCGGCGCCGGGGTCGTTCAGGCGGCCGCACCGGGGGCAGCGGACGCCGTCCTCCTCCTCATTGTCATCCGGCTCGTCCTCATAGCCGCCGGCATCCTCGCCATAGTCCTTGCTGTAATAGCTGTTACCGTCTTCATCCTCGCCGTCGCCGTAGGCTTCTTCGCTGCCGGCAGCGTTCTGCTGGCCCTCATCCCCCAGCACATAGCCGCAGTGGCGGCAGACACGGGTATTCTGGGCGTTAATGGTACCGCAGATGGGACACCGCCAGCCCACTGGGGGCACGGCGGCCTCTGCGCCCTCTGCTTCGCCGGCATCCCCGGCATCTCCGGCATCTCCGATATCTCCGGCATCCTCCGGCTGGTTGAGCGACTGGCCGCATACCGGGCAGAAGGCGGCGTCCTCCCAAAGCGCGGCGCCGCAGTAGGGGCAGCGCAGGGAATCATTATCCATGACCTGCTCCTGCGGCTCTGCCCCGGCCGCTGCGGCGTCGTGCAGCGCGGCCCCGCAATGGATACAGGCCTCGCCCTCAGGCGTTTGATTATGACAATGGGGACAAATCATCTATTTTCCTCCCTTACGGTACCGTATCTTTTTATCGATATTACACCATCTATATTTTAATGCCTGCGGCCCTATCCTGCAAGCTTTAATTGTTAGACGAAGATTAGGCGCAGGATTACAGCAAAAAGCTGATAAAATTCCTACCGTGATTCTGGCGTATTTACCCATAGCCCGCGGGGCGCTTTGCGGCGAATCGACATTTTTATGGCAAAGAAGCCCGGGCGCCTTGCATCGCGGCCGGCAAAGGGGTAATCTTAAGACGGATGGATAACGCCCGCCCGGCTGGACAGGCCGGACAGGGATAAGGAGGAAAGCATGAAAAAGGTTTTTGCGTTTTGGGCCGTCGTGCTGGCGGCCGTGATGCTGATGTGCGCCTGCAGCACATCGACCCCGGCGAAAGTCCGGGTCGCCGCGCTGAAAGGGCCCACGGGTATCGGTATGGCCCAGCTCATGGATCAGGCAAAGCAGAATAAGACCCAGGGGAAATATGAGTTCACCGTGGCCGCCGCGCCGGACGAGGTGGTTTCAGCGGTGGCCTCCGGCAGCGTGGATATTGCGGCTGTTCCCGTCAACCTGGCCGCTTCGCTGTACGCCAAGACCGAGGGGAAGGTGAAGCTGGCGGCCGTTAACACACTGGGCGTGCTTTATATCCTGGAGAACGGCGACAGCGTCCACTCGGTGGCGGACCTGAAGGGGAAGACCCTCTATGCCACCGGCCAGGGGTCTACGCCGGAATATGTGCTCAACGCCATCCTGGAGAAGAACGGCCTGAAGGTTGGCGAGGATGTCGTCATCGAATATAAGGCGGAGCATGATGAGCTGGCGACGCTGGCCGCCAGCGGCGAGGTTACGCTGGCCATGCTGCCGGAGCCCAACGTGACCGCTGCCATGGCCAAGAATGAAAACCTGCGTATTGCGCTGGATCTGACGCAGCAGTGGGAGAGCCTGGAGCTGGGCACGCTGGTGCAGGGCTGCATCGTGGTGCGCGACGGCTTTTTACAGGAGAATCCCCAGGCGGTGCAGACCTTCCTGACCGAATATGCCGCCTCGGTGGACTATGTCAACGGCGACCCTGCGGCGGCGGGCGAGCTGGTAGCCTCCGCCGGCATCATGCCCCAGGCGGCTCTGGCGACCAAGGCGATTCCCAACTGCAACATCGTCTGCATTCAGGGCGATGAGATGAAGGCGATGGCCAGCTCCACGCTGCAGGTGCTTTTTGACGCCAATCCCAAGTCGGTCGGCGGAGCCATGCCCGATGACGGCTTCTACTACCTGCCTTAAGGCCCGGATGGGGCGGTGGGCGCTGGCCGCCGCCTTTTACCTGGCGCTGTGGCAGCTGGCGGCCATCCTTGTGGGGCAGCCGCTGCTGGTGCCCAGCCCGGGCGAGGTGCTTCAGCGCCTCTTCGTCCTGGCCGGGACGGCGCCCTTCTGGCGGGCGCTGCTGGCCTCCATGGGCCGGGTTGCCGCCGCCTTTCTCATGGGCGTCGCGCTGGGTGCGGCGTTGGCCGTGGCGACCCAGCGCTGGCGCTGGAGCGGCGTTCTTATCGCGCCGCTGCTCTCCGCCCTGCGGGCCACGCCGGTCTCCAGCTTCATCATCCTGGCGCTGGTGTGGATGGGCGCAGGCGCGGTACCGGTTTTTACCGGGCTCATTATGACGCTGCCCATCGTATGGGGTAACGTGTCCCAGGCGATCGGCAGCCTCGACCCAGCCTATGAGGAGATGGCCCGGGTATTCGCGTTAAAGCCGCTGAAGCGGCTGAGATATCTGTATTTGCCTCAGATCATGCCGTCCTTTGCCTCGGCCTGCACCACCAGCTTAGGGCTGACCTGGAAAGCGGTGATTGCAGCCGAGGTGCTGGGTACGCCCAAGCTGGCCATGGGCAGCGCCATGTACAGCGCCAAAATATACCTGGAAACGGCGGAGCTTTTCGCCTGGACGCTGGTTGTGATCCTGCTGTCGGTGGCCTTCGAGCGTATTTTTGCCAGGCTTATGACGGCGCTGACCCGGAAAATGGGATGGGAGGGCGGCCAATGAAGCTGGAAAGGATTTCCGTGCGCTTTGACGGGCGCGCCGTATTGGAGGATTTTGCCCTTTCCCTGCCCTCAAAGGGGATCGTAGCGGTCATGGCCCCCTCCGGCGCGGGAAAAAGCACGCTGCTGCGGGTGCTGGCGGGATTGATTCCCGCGCCGGGAGCGGAGCTTAGTCCCCTGGCAGGCCTGCGCCGGGCCATGGTATTCCAGGAGGACAGGCTGCTGCCCTGGCTGACGGTGCTGGACAACATTACGCTGGTGATGGAGGGCGCAAACCAAGCCGAACGGGCCCGGAAGGCCCTGCGGCAGCTGGGGATTGGCGACACGGAGGCGCTTCTTCCGGGCAGCCTTTCCGGCGGCATGCGGCGCCGGGCGGCGCTGGCCAGGGCGCTTGCGGTCGATCCGGAGCTTATGCTCCTGGACGAGCCCTTTAACGGCCTGGACGGCGAAGCGGTGTCGGCGGCCGCCGCCTGCATTCGCCGTCAGGCTGGCAGGGCCTTGGTGCTGGTGGTAACCCATCAGCGTGAGCACGCGCTGCTGCTTACAGAGGATATCCGCCGGTTTACCGGGCCGCCGCTGAAGCCGGCGGATTCATGCATTGCGGGACTGAGCTGAGGCTGAGCCCGCTTTTTTTGCGCCTGCGGGCCTTTCGCCTGCCCGGCGGGGCGACCTCGGGGACGAGGGAGGCAAAAGTTAAAACTTTTACGAGAAATCTTGAAAATATCATCGGCTTCGCGTATAATATAGAATAGCATATATACAGGATGTTTTTTATTGGCTGGGTAGCAGCCTTTGCCGGCCGGATGCATCGGGGCTGGCATCGTTTCTCAAGGAGCGGGAGAAAATGCAGCTGAAAACCACGACCGAATATGCGGTGCGCATGATGATCTATCTGGCGCGCACACAACGGATGACGGCGGCCGCCGAAATTGCCAAGCAGGCGGAGATCCCGCAGAATTACCTTGTCACCATTACCCGCTATATGCGGAACGCCGGGCTGATTACGGCCTCCAGCGGGAGCAAGGGCGGATACCGCCTGCGGAAAAAGGCCAGTGAAATCACCCTGTATGATATTCTTATCTGCATGGAAGGCACCCTGAAGATCAACCGCTGCCTGGAGCGGGAGGAGGCCGGCCGCTGTACGGCGGGCCAGTGCCGCCTGCAGGCCTGCTATCAGCAGCTGCAGCAGCAGATCGAGGCTTATCTGACGGGCGTTACCCTGGAAAGCCTGCTGCCCTGACGCTCTGCCCGGATTATAAGAGGGACAGCGGGCCAGCCGCTTTCTCACGAATACAAAAGCCGCCTTTAAGGCGGCTTTGCTCGTTTTGGGGCTTGCGGGGCGGTCAATCCCTTGTATGCGGTAGATACCCGCCCGATGAATGAAATTTTCAGCGTGACCATAGCATAAAGGGGGGGACTCAAGAAAGAGGCGGCAAGGCGCGATCTTTTTGCCGGAATGTAACTTAGTCACGGTATTTCCTTCCGCAAACCGGTATGATAGGGCCATACCCGCAAGGGAAAAGGCAAAAGGAGGCAGAACGATGGCGATTCAAACCATAACCCGAGAGAACTTTCTAGAAAAGGTGCAGCAGGCCGACCGGCCGGTGCTGCTGGATTTCTGGGCTGGCTGGTGCGGCCCCTGCCGCATGATTTCCCCCATCGTCGACCAGGTAGCGGCAGAGCGGCCGCAGGTTGCGGTCGGCAAGGTGAATGTGGACGAGCAGCCGGAGCTGGCGCAGGCCTTCGGCGTGATGAGCATCCCCACCCTGGTGGTGCTGAAGCAGGGGAAGCCAGTGAGCCGCATCGTAGGCGCACGCCCCAAGAGCGAAATTCTCGCAGAGCTGGACCGGCTATAGGGCAATCTGCCGCAGGCGCTCTTTATCCAGCACGCGGATGCCGCCCCGCACCACCTCCACCAGCCCCTCGGAAGCGAAGTATTTCAGCATCCGCGAGACAACCTCGCGGGCCGAGCCCATATACCGGGCGATCTGTTCCTGGGTCATGCGCAGCGTGTCCCCGCCGGTACGGGCCAGCTCGTCGCAGAGAAAGAGCGCCAAGCGCTTGTCAAAGCTCATGAACAGGATCTGCTGCATCGCCCACATGACGTCGGAAAAGCGCTCGGCCGCAACCCGGAGCGCAAAGTTCTCCACATACAGGTTCTCCTGGCAGAGCTGGGCAAGGTAACCGGGCTGCACGAGATAGACCTCCGTATCCGATTCGGCGTCCACCAGAACATCGAAGGTAATGGCGCTGAGCACGCAGGAGGCTGAAAGCATGCAGATATCGCCGGGATACAGCCGGTAGAGGGTAATTTCCCGGCCGGCCTCGGAAAGCATATATACGCGGAGCAGGCCTGACTTGACAACGATCGCCCCGGTACAATGGCCGCTGGCGCCGTGGACATTCTGCCCGCGGGCGAAGCGGGCAGGGGCGATGTGACGGCACAGCGCCTCGGCCTGCGGCCCTGTCAGATGGGACCAGAAGGGAAAATAGCGGCTGACGGATTCTGTATTGGCTGGATAATCCAAGGCAAACCTCCCGGCCGCAGTGCGGCCTGTCCGATCAACTTAATAGAAAGGATGATAGGATGAAAATCGTAATTGTAGGCGGAGTGGCAGGCGGCGCATCTGCCGCCGCGCGGCTAAGAAGGCTGGACGAACAGGCGGAAATCGTAATGCTGGAGCGAGGCGCCTTCATCTCCTATGCCAACTGCGGCCTGCCCTATTATGTAGGCGGGACCATTGCGGACCAGAGCGCGCTGACCCTGCAAACGCCGGAAAGCTTCAGGCGGCGCTTCAATGTGGACGTCCGGGTGCGGCATGAGGCCGTGGCCATCGATCCTGCGGGGAAGACCATAACAGTGCGCAACCTGGCCGACGCAAGCCAGTATGAAGAAAGCTATGACAGCCTGATCCTCTCGCCGGGCGCTGAGCCTATGATACCACGGATGCAGGGCCTTGAGGGAGCGCCGGTATTTACCCTGCGGACAATTCCCGATGCGCAGGCCATCCGCGCCTATGTGCAGGAGCGCCGCCCGCGCTCGGCGGTGGTGGTCGGGGGCGGCATGATCGGCACGGAAATGGCGGAAAACCTGAAGGCCGCAGGCCTTGCGGTGACCATCGTCGAGCTGCAGGACCATGTGATCGCCCCGTTGGATTTTGAAATGGCGGCGGATGTAAACGCGTACCTAAAGAGCCAAGGCATCCGGCTGGTGCTGGGGCGGGGCGTGACGGCGCTTAAGGCCCGGGATGAGGGCTTGCGCGTCATGCTGGACGAGGGGCATCTGGATACTGACATGCTGATCCTTTCGGTGGGCGTGCGGCCGGAATCGGCGCTGGCAAAGGGCGCGGGGCTGGAGCTGAACGAGCGGGGCGCGATCGTAACCGACAGCCATATGCGCACCAGCGCGCCGGATATATACGCGGTTGGCGATGCAGTGCAGGTGCGGGATTATGTGACCGGCGACAGCGCCTATATCCCCCTGGCCGGCCCGGCCAACAAGCAGGGGCGGATTGCGGCCGATCACATCTGCGGACTATCCAGCGAATATGCCGGCACCCAGGGTTCGGCAGTGGTGAAGCTCTTTGAGATGACCGTCGCGGTTACCGGGATCAATGAACGGACGGCCAAGGCCAAGGGCATTGCATACGACAAGACCTATACCTATTCGGCTTCCCATGCCGGATATTACCCGGGCGCGAGGAACCTGTCGGTCAAGGTTCTTTGGGAGCGGGATACCCTGCGGCTGCTGGGCGCGCAGATTGTGGGCTTTGAGGGCGTGGATAAGCGCATGGACGTGCTGGCCACAGCCATCCGCCTGGGCGCGAAGGTAACGGACCTGAAGGAGCTGGAGCTGGTCTATGCGCCGCCCTTTGGCTCGGCCAAGGATCCGGTAAATATGGCGGGCTATGTGGCGGAGAACGTCGTGACCGGCAAGCTCAAGCAGTTCTTCTGGGATGAGGTGGATGATCTGCCCCGGGACGGCAGCGTGACGCTGCTGGATGTACGGACGCCGGCCGAGGTGGCAGCCGGACGGATCGCAGGCTTTTGCTCCATCCCGCTGGACGAGCTGCGGGGACGCCTGGAGGAGCTTCCCCAGGGCAAACCCGTATATGTCCATTGCCACAGCGGCCTGCGCAGCTATCTGGCCTGCCGCATGCTCATGGGCCACGGCTTTGACTGCTATAACCTGGCCGGCGGCTGGCGGCTGTACGCTTCGGCGGCGAAGGCAAGACGGACAGAGGACTTCCCCTGCTATCCGAAGGGCGAATAGGGGCGGCGGACACGCCCGGCCATGAGCATCGATGGGCTTCCGGTTGGAGGCCCATTTTTCTATACGTCAGGGCTGGATCAGCGTAAACCGGTTCTTTTCATAGGCGATCAGGCCCTCGCGCTTCATCTTGGATAGCTCATGGGACAGGGCGCTGCGGTCGACGCCAAGGTAGTCGGCCAGCTGCTGCCGGTTGAAGGGGATGGAAAACCGGCAGCTGCCCTGAAGCAGGGCCTGATCGGAGAAATACGAGACTAAACGCCCGCGGATAGTCTTGGATGAGGTGTGCAGTATACGGCGCGACAGCGTCAGATTCTTCCGTGCGGTCAGCGAAAGCAGGTTTTGAACCAGGCGGTTGTGGTGGCTGCAGCCGCCGGGGCAGACCGTGGTCAGCTTACCCATATCCATAAAGAGCACCTCGGCCTTTTCCGCAGCCACGGCGTTGACAAGGAGCGGTTCGCCTGGCAGGCAGGCATAGGTTTCGGCAAAGATTTCACCGGCGCCTATATGGCTTAGAATGCTCCTATTCCCCCAAACATCGTCGCTTTCAATGGTTACGCCGCCCTCCAACACCATCGCCAAGGCGCTGAAGGGTTCGCCGGCGCGGCAGATGATTTCGCCCTTGGCGTAGCGCCGGGTATAGGCGCTAAGGCATTTCAGCATAGTGCCGGCCTCCTGCGGCGCCGTGCCGCGGAACAGTGGCGTTTGCGAGATCATGATAAGATTCATATTTTCCTCTGCTTTGTTGTGATAACAACGGTTTTGTGGCTGATATTCTAGTATACTGGCGTTGAAAAGTCAAACGGCTGGGAAATGGAGGTAATGATATGATCCGCAAGATCATTGAAATTGACGAAAAGAAATGCAACGGCTGCGGCGCCTGCGCTGCCGCCTGCCATGAAGGCGCTATCGGCATGGTGGAGGGAAAGGCCAAGCTGCTCCGGGACGACTATTGCGACGGCCTGGGCGATTGCCTGCCGGCCTGCCCCACTGGCGCGATCCGCTTTACAGAGCGGGAGGCGGCCCCCTACGATGAAGCGGCGGTGATGGCCGCCAAAGGGCCTGGAAAACCCAATGAAAATCCCACGACGGGCTGTCCGGGGCTGCGGGCGCGGGCCATCCCGCGCCCGCAGCGGCCCGCAGCCGCACCGCCCGCAGGGGAAGCCCCGTCGCAGCTGCGCCAGTGGCCGGTGCAGATCAAGCTGGCCCCGGTCAACGCGCCCTATTTTGATGGCGCCAAGCTGCTGGTCGCCGCCGATTGCTCAGCCTACGCCTATGCGGGCTTCCATGAGCGCTTTATCAAGGGGCGCATCACCCTGGTCGGCTGCCCGAAGCTGGACGGCGTGGACTATGCCCGGAAGCTGGCCGAAATCATCAGCCAAAATGCGATCCGAAGCGTAACGGTGGTGCGCATGGAGGTGCCCTGCTGCGGCGGGCTGGAGCAGGCGGTCAAGCGGGCGCTCCAGGAAAGCGGCAAGCAGATCCCTTGGCAGGTCGTCACCCTGTCCACCGATGGCCATATCATCGACGAATAGAGAAAGGAGCTTTCCCATGGCCTATCTTCAGCATATTGAGCACGAGAGGATCCTGCGCCTGGCGGAGCAGATCAGCGCAGGGCCGGGGCAGGTTGTCAGCAAGACGCTGGTACAGAACGACGCCGTGGGCATTACGCTGTTCGCCTTTTCAGAGGGCAGCCAGATCAGCGCCCACAGCGCTTCGGGCGACGCCATGGTAACGGTGCTGGAGGGCCGCGGCCTTTTGACGGTCAACGGCCAGCGCTATGACGTTTCGGCCGGGGAGACCCTGGTGATGCCTGCCGGAAAACCCCACAGCGTCGATGCGTCAGAGCCCTTCAAAATGCTGCTGACGGTGATCTTTCCCTGGGAGGACAAGGCCCGGTAGCAAGCGCCCCTGAATCCACCCTTGCCTTTAACAGCCAGGCAGAATATCCTGCCTTTGATAAAAAAGCCTACGCTTTGGCATCTTATGGCGCGATGCCGTGCATTGATCCAGGGCAGGCCCTTTGCCGCGGCTGCTTACGCCCGGCATCCCGGCCGGCCATGGATGGAAAAAGGCCGCCGGATGCAGCTATCCCCTATCCAGGATGCTGCATCCGGCGGCCTTTTTCCTTCAGACGGCCATTTCCGCCCGATCCTTTATCCGGCCGTGGCCTGACAGAAGGGCGGGCCTTTTGTGGTTACTGCTTTTTCACCGGAATCCAAACCTCTTCATAGTTTTTGCCGTCAGCGTCGGTATAGTATATTTCCATGTCCGGCCCCTGGGCCTTGTCATATCCGGAGGTGGGCAGCCACTCGCTGTAGGCCCGGGAAAACAACTCAGGTATGGCCAAGCCGACGGTGTCGCTCTTTTCGCTTCTGAATACCGCCCAGGTCGCCTTCGGTACCTGCACGACCTTGTAGCCCGCCGTCTGGCTCGCGGGCGTCTTCAGGGCGAACAGCATATAGGGGAAAACGTCCCCCTCCGGCGTACCATAGCCGCATAGCGCGTTGATCACGCAGCTTCCATCCTCCCGCGGATACCCATGGCCATCGGGGTAGCGCTTTCCGCCCGCGTCGTCAAAGAGCTTTTCATAGCTGCCGTTCCGGTGGCATTCGGCCCAGAATTCCGGAGCCTGGTTTGTCCCGTGATTGGTTAGGATTCGCTCCATACCGAACACCTCAAAGGCTTCCCGTTCTTCGATCCGCCAGTTCATTGCCTGCACTCCTTTAATTTGAATTTGGAAGGTAAGCGGCGGGAACAGGGTCAGGCTTATCCCGGCCTGCCGGGCTGCGGACGGGGTGACGCCGTGGTGACGCACGAATGCCCGGGTGAAACTGTCGGCGCTGTCGTATCCATAGCGCACCGCAACGTCGATCACCTTTACAGCGCTCCCCTGCAGCTCCAGCGCCGCCTGGGATAATTTGCGCTTACGGATATATTCCGATAGGGGCATGTCGGTGATGTAATAGAATAGCCGTCCGAAATGATAGGGAGAATAGGATGTGACACTTGAGGCGTCAGCAATCGTGATGCCGTCCGCAATATGCGCTTCGATATATTCCATAGCCCGTTTTAGCTGGGTAAGCAGATCCATCGTCCCTGCCTCCTTTCCGATTTGGAGTATACCAGGCGCTTGCTTGGGATGCCCGACATTTTCGATAGAGTTATGAAGGCATGGCGCGGCCATGCCAGGAGAGAGGGCGGCTCAAACATCGAAACCTAGCGCAGCAGGTATTATTTTGATAACGAATTTAGCGGGATGAAACAGGACTTGACGGGGCGGGCCTTTTCCCAAACCTTAGTCAGTATCATAACTGCCACGTCAGATGAGTCGTTCGCTGATTGAGCAAGCAAAAAGGGTTGGGATTAAACATATCCATACAAAGGAAAACACGAAAAACGAAGGGACGAATTTTAAAAACTGAAATTTAGATGTCTTCATGCTGTCAACTCCTTCCATAATAATAAGATGAATGGTCGTAGTAGTCTTGGAGCTCCTTTGAAAGAATATCCAGTGTCCAGTATTTCGTAGGTCCATATCGCTTTATTGCGTCGGGCAGATAGAGGAAACGCGATACGCTTGTTAGGTTGGGCTTCCGCCCTTCCTCAATCGGGATATAATTAACGCCAATGTTGTAAGGCGCCCGGTAAGGGGCAATAGGGGCTATGATTTTTGCAGATCCTATTAGATCTACCATTTTTTCTGACATCTCCAGCAATTGGATCGATTTTTGGCCGCAACGGATTAAAACTGGCTTTTCTTTTGCAGAGCCCGTATTTCCATAATTGGAAGCGTAGCGTGTCCATACAACGATATTATCCCCTTCCTGGAGACGGCACATATCTTTCCGTTGCGCTAAGACTTGCTCTACCCGGCAATGAGCCAATGAACTAACTACTTTATTACTGCCATTTTCAGCCTCCTTCGTTAAGTCAACATAATCGATTACTTCAAGGACGACCAGCGCGACCGACCTACTCATCGTATTTTCAAAGCTCCGCTCAAAGTTCACGTCCTCTATTTTCTGCATAGCGATTATACCCTGAACAGTGGTAGGATAATTACTGGATGACGATGCATCACGGTAATAGCTGGATATATCTTCCGTATCCCACCTCACTTTTAGCTGTATATCCAGATAACCGGGATAGGATGCTTCATGAAGCCATTCCGTCCCCGGCCGAGGAAGCAAGGGCGAGCGCCAACCGATGCGCTCGTAGATATAAGCCATGCCCGGATAGAAAAGCAGCACCCCCATGATTGCCGCTGCCAAGACTCCAAACACCCATTTGCGCATCTTCCGCCACCACAGGCGAAAACCGCTTAATTCCTGATTACCAGCCATTTGGCCTCCCTTCTGATCTGTATTTGCGTCCTTCCAATCATGGGGCTTACCGTGGTTCGGCCTAGCCTCCTTTCCGTCTTGATATACGGGCGCTGCGGAGATCGGACGTTCAACCATTGCCTATATACATAATTTATCCAATAAAATGCTTTTGGATTAATTCAATTATTACAAATGCTGGTTTTTATGTCAATATTATAATAAAATATCTTATGATAAAAATATGACAATGCATGCGGCAAAGCATCCCCTGCAACCCGGCTGATAAGGTGGAGAAGCTAAAGGCAGACCACTTCGATCATGAGTTTTATCATGAGACAGAAATGGCAACTTTATTTGAAGCGGCTTAGGGTGATCCTCTTTACGCGTTAATCAAGGTAACTGCTTATTATGGCTTGCGCAGGAGCGCGATCGACTTTGAAGAGAAAACCAACACGATAAATAAAGATTATCGAAACCATAGTCGACGGGAAGTTTGTGCCAGTAAGCATGGAGAAACTTAAAAACAATTCCAGCCGGCGTATGCCGCCACTGCTGCCTGATATAGAAAACTTTTTTGGATGTAAAAGCGCGGCAAGAAATAATACAGAAGTTGATGCAGAAAGCATATTGCCAGGAGTATCTTGGCTACAAAGTGATCCAGGAATGGCCTGGACACAGCAACTTTTCTACGACAGCTGACATCTATGCGCACTTGGAGGATGGAATGAAGCGCGATGCCGGATCAACTCTAAGCGACGCACTAAGTGGAGACAAAAAAGAGCTCATCATTCCACAAAGGAACAATGAGCACGGCTAGTTAAAGCCACATAAAAAAGATGTTTTAGACCTTTTAACGGTGGGAATTGACCCCCCCGCAGCCAAAACAAGTTGGTAGTGAGCGAGAGGCGTTGTGAGCTCGTTGATAAGCGAACAGCCGAAGCAAACGTGACCTGTTTTGGAAAAGGAGTCGCAGCGGAATGAGTGCGCCGGCGACTTTGTAAAAAAGTCGCCGCAAGCGATTTGTAGCTTGCGGCGACGTGGCGGAGAAGGTGGGATTCGAACCCACGTGCCCTTTCGGACAACCGCATTTCGAGTGCGGCTCGTTACGACCACTTCGATACTTCTCCAAACAAAAGTATTATATCTAAGCGGATGGCCGCTGTCAAGAGCGGGGAAGAAAGATAGGGGGTCATGGCGGAAAAGGTTGCTGATGGGCGAGCGGCGTGCTACACTAGCTTTAATGTGATAAAGGAAAAGCCGGTTGCAGCGGGGCTCAGAACCAGGCTGCAGCCAAGAGCAGCTGAAAACAGCGGATGGAATGGGAGAAAAGGAGGAACAAATGCAGCACCGAAGAGACCGAAGAAAACGGCGCCATAGACGATCAAGCCCCTGGCCGGGTATCGTTTGGACGGTGGTGATCCTGCTGGCGGTGGCGGGCGTGGGCTATGGGGTATGGCGTTTTGCCCGGCCTGCGGCGGAACCGGCAGGCACGTCTACCCCGGCGGCGCCGGCTGAGCCGGAGACGGCAAGCCAGACCACGGCAATGCCCGAGGAGGGCGGCGCAAGCCAGCCCGATGCCGAAACAACGACCGCACCGGTAGAGAATAGTGCTCCGCCGCAGCACATGGCGCAGGAACCGATCAACCAGCTGATTTCCGTGGTGGGGTGGGCGCTGGCTGACACGCACCCGGATGGCTTCCACAGCAAATACCTGGAGACAGGGGATATGGCAGCCCTGACGGAAGCGGCGCTGACGCTGGCCAGCCAGGGCCAGCTGGGCATCGAGCTGGGACTGACTGGAACCGACGATCCGGGCCAGGTCATGCTGCCGGAGGACGAGGTGAACGCCCTGTTGGGCCAGCTGGTAGCCGGAGGCTCCCTGTCGGGCGACGTTTCCATCGGTACCCTGTCCCGGGTGGGGTCCGGGTGGGCCATCACCCCGCCGGAGGAGACGGCGGCGCTGCCGGTCACGCATATTGTGAGCCGGGAAGATACGGAAGCCGGCGAGCTTTTGACGGTGGTGCTGGTACAGGCGACGGCGCAGGGCGACACGGTGCTGCAGACCGCCATGGTGGAGGCGGCGCCGGTTTCCGGCGGATTCGGCTATCAGATCATAAGCTGGGTGACGCAGGACATCCCCCGCTTTACCCGCAGCGACAGCGGCGGTTCCCTCCGGCTGTCGTCGGGTGTGAGCCAGCCGGTGCTGGCCGTGGAGATCACCTGGGGCGAAGCGGTGGAGCAGGCAACCCTGCAGGCGGGCACCCAGCGGGTGACGGTGACCGGCGGGGAAGCCGGCAAGAGCCAGGTCATTGTGCTGGATCAGGTGCAGCAGCTGGAGGAGCTGACGCTGACGGTGGAGGATCCGGGCGCAGTGGCCAAGCTGCAGGTTTACTAGATGGAGATACCGAAAGAGGAGGAAAAATACATGAAGGTCGTTCAAGGCGTGCTGGATTGCGAATACGCGCTGGCCACAGTGGATCCCCGGATCTTTGGCTCCTTTGTGGAGATGCTGGGCCGCTGCGTCTACAGCGGCATCTATGAGCCGGGGCATCCCGAGGCCGATGCGCAGGGCATGCGCCAGGATGTGCTGGCGCTGGTGCGGGAGCTGCGGCCGCCGGTGATCCGGTTCCCCGGAGGCAATTTTGTGTCCAACTACCGCTGGGAGGACGGCGTGGGCCCGGCCAGTCAGCGGCCAAAGCGGCTGGATATGGCCTGGGCTACCACCGAGACAAACGAATTCGGCACCGGCGAGTTCATGGATTGGTGCCAAAAGGCCGGGACAAAGCCCATGATGGCGGTGAACCTGGGGACGAGGGGCCCGGCGGAGGCCGCCGCCCTGATGGAGTACTGCAACCACGAAGGCGGGACCTATTGGTCGGATCTGCGCAAAAGCCATGGCGCCAGCCGCCCCTACGGCGTGAAGCTCTGGTGTCTGGGCAACGAAATGGACGGCCCCTGGCAGATGGGCGCCAAGACAGCCTATGAATATGGCCGCGTCGCCCGGGAGGCGGGCAAGCTCATGAAGTGGATCGATCCATCGGCAGAGCTTGTGGTCTGCGGTTCCTCCAACCGGGCGATGCCCACCTTCGGCCGCTGGGAGGCGCAGGTGCTGGAAGAGAGCTATGACGTGGCGGACTACATATCACTGCATACCTATTATGGCAACAGCGACCACGACACCGATAATTTCCTGGCACGCAGCCTGGATATGGATCGATTCATCCGGGAGGTGGTTGCGACCTGCGACTATGTCAAAGCGATCAAGCGCAGCGATAAGCGCATCAACCTCTCCTTCGACGAGTGGAACGTATGGTTCCACTCCAATGAGGAGTCCAACCGCCTGATGGAGAAGAGCGCCCGTTGGGGCAGCCAGCTGCCCCTGCTGGAGGACGTATACACCATGGAGGACGCGCTGCTGGTGGGCGAGATGCTGATCACGCTGATGAACCATGCCGACCGGGTAAAGATCGCCTGCCAGGCGCAGCTGGTCAATGTGATTGGCCTGATTATGACCCAACGGGGCGGCCCCGCCTGGCGGCAAAGCATCTTCTATCCCTTCGCCCAGGCCAGCGCCCTGGCCCAGGGCGGTACGGTCTACCAGGCAAGGCTGGATGCGCCGCTCCACGATACCAAGGACTTTACCGACGTGCCCATGGTGGAGCTGGCGGCGGTCAAGCCCGCCGATGGCGGACTGGCCCTGTTCGTAGTCAACCGCTCCCTGGACAAGTCGGCCCTGCTGAACCTGCAGCTGCGTGGCTTTGAGGAGATGACGGTTCACCATCAAAGCGTCATGCGCCACGATGACCTCAAGGCGGTCAACACGGCGGAGCAGCCCTGCCGGGTATCGCCTGTGCCGGCCAATACCGCCCAGCTTCGGGATGGCCAGCTCAAGGCCAAGCTTCCGCCTGCCTCCTGGAACGTGATCGTGCTGGCCGACGCCAAAGCATAAAGGGGACGCACGGGAATGAAGATGGATATGGAGCGGCTGCTGAAGCCGCTGTGGCAGGGCGATACGGTATACCACGAGAGCTTTATGCCCGTCCGCGCGCCGGGTGAGGCGCTGCAGGTGCCGCTTTTGTACCAACCGGAGCAGGTGACGGAGCTATGGAACGCGGAAATGACGATCCGGTATGAGCCGGGCGCCGACTATCGGGTCGAAGGGGGCAGGCTGCTGATTCCAGCGCAATCGCCCATTACGGGCATGACGCCGGAGGAATATGCTCCGCCGGATTTCATCCCAGGCGGCTGCTTTTGGAAAAGGGGCGGCGGGTATCTCAGGTTCTCCGAAGGGGCCTTTTTCCACCGCTATCAATATGTGGTCAGCTACCGGCATGCGGAGCGCTGGCAGGGGCCCGTGCCCCAGGGGCAGCTGGCATGGCTGCCGCACGTTGCCGGAAAGCTCCGGCAGGGACAGCCGGTTAAAGTGCTTTTTTATGGCGATAGCATCACGACCGGCGCCAACTCCAGCGCGGTCACAGGGATTGAGCCCTATCAGCCGGACTGGTGCCAGATGGTCATGGCAGGCCTTAAAGCCCGCTGGCCCAAGACTGACTTTTCCAGCGTGAATACCGCCGTAGGCGGCACGGTGTCGGCCTGGGGCCTGGCGGAGGCCGAGGAAAGGGCCGCTAAACACCGTCCGGATCTTGCCGTAATCGCCTTTGGTATGAACGACGGCTCCCTGGGCGTAACCCCGGAGGCTTACCGGGATAATATCGCAGGGATCATGGCCGCCGTACGCAGGGCGCAGCCGGAGGCGGAGTTTGTCCTGGTGGCCACCACGGTGCCCAATCGGGAAGCCCTTTTAACCAACGACCGGCCCCGCTGCCCCGGCGGGGATGGGCCGGAGCTGGAGGAGCGCGGGTTTTACGGTACCCATGACGGGCTGCTGCCGGCGCTCCGGCAGCTGTGCGGACCGGGCGCGGCCCTGGCGGATATGACGGGCATGCACCATGCGCTGCTTGCCCGCAAGGCCTTCCGCGATATGACCGGGAACAACGTGAACCACCCCAACGACTTTTTAGCCAGGGTTTACGCACAGACCCTTTTGGCCGTGCTGGAGGATTAGCAGGATGCAGGAAGAAATGAAGCTCTATGGAGACGGCGTGCATGACGATACGGCGGCGATCCAAGCGCTGCTGGACACCGGGCGGGCGACGGTGCAGCTGCCGCCGCCTGAGGTGAAGTATTTGATTTCCCGTACGCTTTTGATGCATTCAGGCCAAAGCCTGCAGCTGGACCGCTTTACTGAAGTAATGCTCATGCCCCAAAGCAACTGCGTCATGCTGGGCAACGCGGATATGGAGGCCGGCAACGAGAATATTTCAGTGACCGGCGGGATATGGAACATGAACAACATGGCCCAGCATCCAAACCCCATCCACTATCCGCTGCACCAGCTGCCTGAGGGCTATACGCCCGCGCAAGGTTATCCGGGCTATGATTTTTACACCGGCGTGGCCATCCGGTTCTTCCATGTGAAAAACCTGATGATCCAGGATCTGACGGTGAAGGATCCCGTCACCTTTGCCGTTCAAATGGCGCGGGTGGAGCAGGTGACGGTGGAAAACCTGATCTTTGACTTCAACCATGGGAACCCTTTCCCCGGCAACATGGACGGCGTACACCTGGATGGCGACTGCCGGTTTGTCTCCATCCGTAACCTGAAGGGCCCCTGCTATGACGATATGGTGGCCCTGAACGCCGACGATGGATATTATGGCCCCATTGAGGATATCGAGATCGACGGGATCTTTACCCACGACTGCCACAGTGCGGTGCGGATGCTGTCGGCGGGCAGCTGGATCCGCCGGGTGACCATCTCCAATGTCTATGGCACCTTTTTTCAGTATGCCGTGGCCTTTTCGGTGTATTATCCGGAGCGCGGGCGCAAGGGCCTTTTCGATCAGATTACCCTGCGGGATTTGTATGTATCCAAGGCGGTGCGCCACAGCATGTACCGCAAGGACGGCGGCTTTGTCTATCCGCTGATCTGGATGGAGAAGGACGCCGTGGTGAAAAACGCGCTTATTGAAAACCTGCACCGGAGGGAATCGGTCACTGCGGTGGAAACCGTGGGCATCGATCCCCAGGTGGAGGTTGGGCGTCTGGCGGTCCGCTATGCCACCCAGGAAAACGAAACCGGCGAGGCGATCCCCTGGCTGCGGAACCAGGGGCATATCGCGCGGCTGGATCTGTCCTGCGTGGCGGTGACGGGCGACAGGCTGCTGAAGGATGAAGGCGGTATCGATTGCCTGCAGGCGGACGGCGAGGTGAAGGCGCAGCTATAACCTGCGGCTAAGGATCAAGAAGGCGCGGCCCTCCCCATGGGGAAGGGCCGCGCCTTTTGTATGAGGGGAGAGGCGGCTACAGCAGGATAAAGGCGGCGAGGAGAAGGGCGGCTAAGCCGGCGAACACAGCCAGGGCATTCTTGCGCACAAGCTCCGAGGGATTGACCCCGGCGATGGCTGCGACCGGAATGACAGCCCAGGGGATGAGCGTGCCCCCGCCCACCCAAATGGTGATGATCTGGCCCAGCGCGGCCAGGGATTCCTTCTGGATGGGCAAGGCGCTGGCAAAGGTTGCGGCGGTGGAGCCGACCAGGGGCAGGCCGGAGAAGCCGGAGCCGTCCAGCCCTGTCACCGCCGCCACCGCTGCCTCGCAGAGGATGACCGGGCCCTTGGACAGGGGCACGTTTTGGGCCAGGTACTGCCCAATATCGCTGAGCAGGCCGGTCGCATGGGGCCCGAAAACCGCCTGGGCCGCAGGCTCGCTGCCCAGGAAGAAGAAGGCGCCGATGACAATGACCGGGGCGAAAATGCGGATACCGAAGCTCAGCCCTTCTTTAAGGTATTCCCCAGCCTCCTCCAGGGCGGCTACGGGGCCGTGGGCCGCTACTGCGGCGATGATCAGCACGACCAGCGCCGAGCCGCCCACCAGGGCCGTGGCGTCGCCTCCCTGCAGCTTCAGCGCCAGCATCAGCACGATATCGCCCAGAAAGACCAGGGCCGTGATCAGCGCGATCACCACCGCCCGGCGGGTGGGCTTATGGCTGGCCTCCTGCCGGGGCGCAGGGGAGGGCAGCGGCAGCCGGCGCATATCGCGGCGGAACAGGATATAGGCGGCCGCGGCGGTCACCAGGCTCATGACCAGCCACAGCGGAACCGACCGGGCGATCAGCAGGCCCACGTCGCTGCCGGCCGCCTTGGCGGTGATGGTGGGCGCGCCCTGAATGAAAAAATCGCTGGAAAGGGCCATGCCATGGCCAAAAAGATTGAGCGCGACCGCCGCCCACAGGGCGGGGACGCCGGCCTTGATGGCCGCTGGCAGCATCAGGGCCCCTACCAGGGCCACGGCGGGCGAGGGCCAGATGAACCAGGAGATGACCAGCATCACAAAGCCCAGCGCAAAAAAGGTGCAGGTGCGGTTGACCATCCACCGGGAAAAGGGGCGGATCAGAAGGGCGTCGGCGCCCAAGGCCGTCAGGGCCCGGGACATGGCCACCACGATGGAGATGACGATGATGATACTCCAAAATTCGGTGCCCGCCCAGATCAGCGCGTTAAAGAGCCCCTGGAGCGCGCCGGTAACCGAGCCGGTCCAGCATAGGCCGATGGCGAGAATCCCGACGGCGCAGGGGATAACGATGCTCTTTTTGCAGGCCATGACCACGATAATGACAGCGATCAGGGCCAGATAGAGAATGTGAATAAACGACAGCGAAATCATGCTTCCTTCCTCCTTCGTCTTTGCGGGCCCCCAGCGCAATCAGGACCCCTGCATCATACTATGAAGAGGAAAGCCCCAAAGGTTTTTGCCGATGGGAGGATAGAAGGAGGAAAATACCGTGTCAATGCAGTCTCAAGTACGCTTTTTCCTGGGGGCCAACTCACCCAGGGGCTTTGTTTCCCTTTTCAGCCAGCTGGAGCATGGCGAGGAGGCCTGGCGCATGTTCGTAATGAAGGGCGGGCCGGGAAGCGGTAAAAGTACGCTGATGAAGAAGGTGGCGGCCCGGCTCATCGGGGAGGGCCACAGGGTGGAGCTGATCCCCTGCGCGTCGGACCCGGATTCGCTGGACGCCATCATCGACTATGACGGAAAGCTGGCCATGGCCGACGGGACTGCGCCCCATGTGATCGAGGCCAAGTACCCCGGCGCCTATGAAACGATCCTCTTCACCGGATCGGCCTGGGACGAATCGAGGCTGCAGCGGCGGAGGCCGCAGATCATGGAGCTTTCCGGCGCTATCGGGCGGCTGCATGGGCGGGCTACGGCCGCGCTGGCCGGGGCCGGCGCGCTCCTGGAGAACAACCGCTCCCTGGCGGCTTCGGCCGTGGACCGGGAGGCGGTGGCCCGGATGGGCCGCGCGCTGTCGGCCGGCTGGCCGGTGAAGGAGGGCTGCGGGCGGGAGTCCCTGCGGCTGATCAGCGCGGTTTCGGTGGGGCGCGTGGCTTTCCATGCCGCAACGCTGAAGGCCCTGGCCCCGGTCGTATATGAAATCGACGATCCATGGGGCGCGGCGGCCCACGCGCTGCTGTCTGATCTGCGGCTGAGGGCCCAGGAGCATGGCCTTGACACGATCGCCTGCCCCTGCTCGCTGGTGAACCCGGGCAAGTGGGAGCACCTGATCCTGCCGGAGGCGGGCGTCGCCTTTACCACGGCCAACCGCTTCCACCGGGGGCAGTGGGAAGCGGGCGAGGTGATCCCGCTGGAGGCCGGGGAGCTGATGCGCACGGCGAAGATGGCCCGGGAGCTGCGGGATATGCAGGAGCAGGAGGCCCTGGCCGGCCAGCTGGTGCTGCAGGCGGCGCTTTCGGTGGAGCGGGCCAAGGAGCTCCACGACGATCTGGAGGCCGAATATGTGGCGGCAATGGATTTTGAGAAGCTTGACGCGCTTTGCCAGCAGGTGCTGGATCAAGCGCTGTAGCAAAGAGGCCGTTCCCGGCAAAGATCCGGGGACAGCGTATCGAGGCTGGAGCCCGGCTTAAGGCAGGGCTCCAGCCTGTTTTGCATGGGCCGTTGGAAGCGGGCGGCAGCAGCTTGCGCGGGAGGGGAGGGCTGTGATAGAGTAAAGGCATCAAAAGGAGGGAAAAATGGAGCAATTGGATCGCTTAATCGAAACACTTAAGGCCTTTGGAGGCAAGACGGGCCTTTATGCCCGGAACCTGGTTACCGGCCAGACGCTGCGCTACCGTGCCGGCGAGCCCTTCCTGGCGGCCAGCGTCATCAAAATCCCCATCCTGGCGGCCTGTTTCGACCAGATGGAGCAGGGGGCGCTGCGGCCCGATGAACCCTTTACAATCCGTCACGAGGACAAGATGCCCTCCTGCGGCGCGCTGAGCTATATGCACGACGGGCTGCAGGTGACGGCGGAGGACCTCTATACGCTGATGATCATCCTGAGCGACAACACGGCGACCAACCTTCTGATCGACCGCCTGGGCGCCAGGGCGGTGAACGATTTGCTGGACAGTCAGGGGATGAGCGGGACAAGGCTGAACCGGCGGCTCTTTGCGCCCGAGCTGGCCCGGCAGGGCATCGAGAACACCATCGTTCCCGAGGAGATCGGACGGCTGCTGCAGGACATGGAGGCGGGCGCGCTGGTCAGCCCCGGGGCCTCCCGGGCCATGCTGGATATTCTGAAAAAGCAGCGGCTTAACGGCAAGATCCCGGTGCTGCTGCCGCCGGGGACGGCTGTGGCCCACAAGACGGGAGAAGATGCGGGGATCACCCACGATGTGGGCATTGTATACGGGCCGCAGCCCTTTGTGCTGTGCCTGTGCGCCAACGGCGTGGAGACAGGCCCCTTTGAGCGGGCGATGCAGCAGATCGCCAGGGAGCTATATGACGCATGGCAATAGGAGGCCGGAATGAAGATTACCGATATACAGACGGCGCGGGTTCAGATCCCGCTGGCGCGACCCTTTAAGACGGCGCTGCGGACAGTGGAGCATGTGGACGACATCCTGGTGCGGGTGATGACCGATACCGGCGAGGCGGGCTATGGCGAGGCGCCGCCCACCGCCGTTATCACCGGGGAAACCCGCGCCTCCATCACCGGCGCGGTGGAGGGCTGCATCCGGCCGGCGCTGCTGGGGATGGAGCTTGAGGACATGGACGGGCTGATGGAACGGCTGCGCGGCTGCATGGTCAAGAATACCTCGGCCAAGGCTGCGGTGGACATGGCCCTTTACGACCTATATGGAAAGCGCTATGGCGCGCCCCTCTACCAGCTGCTGGGCGGCCGGCGGAGACAGGTGGAGACGGATCTGACCATATCCGTCAATCCGGTGGAGGAGATGGTGGCCGACGCGCTGGATGCCGTGGCGGCGGGCTATCGGGTGCTGAAGCTGAAGGTGGGCCGGGAGGGCCTGGCCGACGTGGCCCGGGTGGAGGCGATTCGCCATGCCGTGGGGCCCGGCATCCGCCTGCGGGTGGACGCCAACCAGGGCTGGACGGCCAAGGAAAGCGTGCGGATCATCTCCGCTATGGAGGATAAGGGCCTGGAGCTCGACCTGGTGGAGCAGCCGGTGGCCGCCCATGACCTGAAGGGAATGGCCTATGTGACAAGCCGGGTATATACGCCCATCCTGGCCGACGAGAGCGTATTCTCGCCCAAGGACGCGGTGGAAATCATCCGGCTGGGCGCGGCGGACCTTCTCAATATCAAGCTGATGAAGACTGGCGGCATCTATGAAGCGCTGAAAATCTGCGCCGTGGCCGAGGCATATGGGGTGGAATGCATGATCGGCTGTATGCTGGAGAGCAAGCTGGCGGTTACGGCGGCGGCCCATCTGGCGGCGGCCAAGGGCGTCATTACGCGGGCGGACCTGGACGGCCCGGGCCTTTGCCGGATCGATCCATATGGGGGCGGCCCCAGCTTTGAAGGCGGCTGGATTACGATGAGCGATGCCCCCGGGCTGGGCATAACCGGCGTGCCGGTGGAGGCGTGGCGATAGAGCGGCCCTGATGGCAACCGGCATGAAACAAGACATCCAGGAATAGGATGGTACATCTCAAGCAAGAGGGGGCTACCATCCTTGAAAAGACGGCTCCTTGCCCTGCTGGCCGGGGCGGTGACGGCGATTATGGCAGGCTGCGCCCCGGTGACGGAGGACGCAGCCTGTTTGCGCCGGCTTTATTCCTGGGAGCTTTCAACGCTGAACTATTTGATTACCTCGCGCAGCCATGAGCTTTCCTTTGCGGCCAACTGCATCGGGACGCTGGTGGAATTCGACGCCTATGGGACGCTGGGCCCGGGATTGGCCGAAACCTGGACCCAGAGCGACGACGGGCTCGTATGGACCTTTACCCTGCGGGAGGGGCTGACCTGGGTGGACAGCGAGGGGCGCGAGGCGGCGCCCCTGACGGCGCAGGACTTTGTGGACAGCGCGCGGTATGTGCTGGAGCGCGCCAATGCGTCGGCCACGGCCAATATCCTCTATCGGGTGATCGACGGGGCGGAGGCCTACTTCACGGGCCAAACCAGCGACTTTTCCACCGTGGGCGTATGGGCGCCTGACAGCCGCACAGTCTGCTACCGGCTGAAGGCCCCCGCTCCCTATTTTCTCACCATGCTGACCTATGGGTGCTTTATGCCGGTGCAGGGGGACTTTCTGCGGGAGCAGGGCGATGCCTTTGGACGCGACGAGCGCTGCGTGCTGTATTCGGGCGCCTATGTGCTGGCCGAGTTCTCGCCCCAAAGCGGGCACCGTTACCAGGCCAATCCGGCATACTGGGACCGGCAGGCGGTGCATATCCCCGCCATCCGGGAGATCTACAACAAGGACGCCGCCAGCCTGGAGGCGGAAATGTTCCGGCGCGGCGAGGTGGATATGGCGCAGATCCCTACGGCCCTGATGGATGACTGGCTGGCCGGGGAGGAAACGGGCCAGTGGGTATTCCCAGGGCGCGAGGGCAATTTTACCTACTTTTACGCCTTTAACTTCCATGTAAACCTTCCGGAGGAGTATGAGCCGGAGAACTGGGAAAAGGCGGTGAACAACGTCAATTTCCGCCGGGCAATCGCCTATGGGCTGAACCGGGTAAAGCTGCTGTCCGTAACCGAGCCCGACGGGCCCGAGCGCCTGGCCCTCCATACGCTGACGCCGCCGGATTTCGCCTATGCGGATGGGGTTGACTATACCCAGCTGGGCCCGCTGGCGGACATTTCAGCCCGGGAACCCTATCAGCCGCAGGCCGCGCAGGGCTATGCGGCCCTGGCCCGCGCCCAGCTGGAGGACCAGGGCGTGCATTTTCCGGTGAAGGTGCTCATGCCCTACCATCCCTCTGACGCCGGCTGGGCCCTGGAGGCCCAGGTTGCCAAACAGCAGCTGGAGGAGCTGCTTGGCTCAGATTTTATCGAGGTGGTGCTGGAGGCCGGGCCGTCCACGGGCTTTATCAGCGCAGTCCGCGTTTCGGGTCGGTATTGCCTGATGAAATGCAACTGGGGCCCCGACTATGCCGACCCGGAAACCTATACCGACCCCTTCCTGCCGGCAGAGGGCGGCTTTAACGCTCCGGAGCTGGCGGAGGAATACCGTTTGGGCGATACGGGGCGCTATGAGACGCTGCTTGCACAAGCCCAAGCCCAGACGGAAAGCCGGAGGGCCCGGTATGAGGCCTTTGCCCGGGCCGAAGCCTTTTTGATCGACGAGGCCTTGGTGATCCCATACGCCCGGGGCACAGGCAGCTACTGGGCCTGCCGTGTGAACCCGCTGGAGGGGGCCTATTCGCCCTTCGGCCTGGTGCGGTACAAGGGCATGCGCCTATATGACCAACCGCTGACAAGGGACGACTACGGCCGGGCCCTCAAGGCCTGGCGGCTGGAGCGGACGCGCCGCCTGCAGGAGGCGGAAGCATGATCCGCTATGTGACCAAGCGCCTTATCCAGGCGGCGGTCACGCTGTGGGCCATCGTTACGCTGGTGTTCCTGTTTATGCGGCTTTTGCCGGTGGAGGGGTACTTCCCTGAATATGACCGCATGGACGAGACGCAGATCCAGGCGGCGCTGACCAGCATGGGGCTGGACGCGCCGATAGGGGTGCAGCTGGGCCGGTTCTATGGCTCCCTGCTCCGGGGCGACCTGGGGGAAAGCCTGATCTACCGCCCCCATGTGAAGGTTGCGCAGATCATCGCTGAAAAGGCGCCGGTATCCATTGCCATGGGCCTGTCTGCCATGGCGCTGTCGCTGGCTGCGGGTATCCCGCTGGGTATCGCCATGGCCCAGGGCGGCTGGGCGGGCCGCCCCGCGGGCTGGCTTGTCGTCTTCCTAACCGCGGTTCCCTCGGCGGTGTACCATCTCTTTCTCCAGCTCTATGGAACGGCGGCGCTGGGGCTGCCCATGCTTTTTTCGGCTGAAAACCCGGCCAGCTGGATCCTGCCGGTGATATCCATGTCGCTGGGAGGAATGGCCTTTTATGCGCTGTGGCTCAAGCGGTATATGGCCGATGAGGCTGGCCGCGACTATGTGCGCCTGGCCCGGGCCAAGGGGCTGCCGCCGGGGACGGTAACCCGCCGCCATGTGCTGCGCTGCGCGGTGATCCCCCTGGCCCAATACCTGCCCACGGCCCTGCTGACCACCCTGGCCGGCTCGGTCTATGTGGAGTCCCTTTACTCGGTACCCGGTATGGGCGGGCTCTTGGTGGAGGTGATTCGCCGGCAGGATCCGGTGATGGTGCAGGCGCTGGTGCTGATCTATTCGGCGCTGGGCGTGGTGGGCCTGCTGCTGGGCGATCTTTTGATGGCGGCGCTGGATCCCAGGGTGCGGCTGGCTGGGCCGGAGCGGCAGGGAAAGGGAGGCGGCTATGACGGCGAGGGATAGGGCGCTGTTTGCGCTGGTAGGGCCAAGGGAAGCGGCGTCCGCCCCATCGCGCGGGGGATATAGCTATGGGCGGGCTACGCTGCGCGCCTTCTGCCGCCACCGTACCGCGCTGGTTATGGCCATCCTTATGGCGGCGCTGATCCTGTTTGCCCTGCTGCAGCCCCTGCTGCCGGGCCAGCATCCGCCCGCTACCATCTATAACGATGCCCAAACGGGATTACAGCTGCGTAACCTGCCGCCCTGCCGGGCTTTCCCCTTCGGCACCAACGCCATTGGGCAGGACCTTTGGGCCAGGGTATGGGCGGGCACCCGGGTCAGCCTGCTGATCGGGATCACGGCGGCCCTGGCCGAGATGGCCATCGGCACGGTGATGGGGATGATATGGGGCTACGTCCGCCCGCTGGACGGGGCCTTTACCGCCCTGTATAACGTGGTTGACAATATCCCCCAGAGCATCCTGCTGGTGCTGGCCAGCTACCTGCTGCGGCCGGGGCTTGCTACGCTGCTGGTCGCCCTTTGCCTGACCGGATGGCTGGGCATGGCCCGCTTTGTCCGCAACCAGGTGCTGCTGCTGCGGGACCGGGATTACAACGTGGCCTCCCGGTGCCTGGGCACGCCCTTTCGCCGCATCGCCAGGTGCAATCTGCTGCCCTACCTGGTTTCCGTCATCACCCTGCGGGCGGCGCTGACGGTGCCGGCGGCCATTGGCAGCGAGGTATTCCTGACCTATGTGGGCCTGGGCCTGCCGGCGGGCATGCCTTCGCTGGGCAACCTGATCAACGAAGGCCGCAGCCTCATGATGGCCGCCAGCCTGCGCTATCAGCTGATCTTCCCGGCGGCGGTGCTGTCGCTGGTGACCCTGGGCTTTTATGTGGTGGGCAATGCCCTGGCCGACGCGGCAGATCCGCGCAATCATCGCTAGGAGGGGCATATGGATCGGACGATACTGGATATACAGGGGCTCAAGGTGGGGTTTTCCCTGGGGCGCACGCGGATCTGGGCGCTGCGGGGCGTCAGCCTGACGCTTTTGGAGGGCGAGAGCCTGGCGGTGGTGGGCGAATCCGGCTCGGGGAAATCGGTGCTTGTCAAGGCGTGCATGGGCCTTTTGAAGGGGAATGGATGGATTGAAGGCGGGCAGATATGGTATAATGGAAAAAATCTGGCGCTCCTTCGGGGCGAGCGGGCCTGGCTTCCCTATCGGGGAGCGGCCATGGCCATGGTGATGCAGGATCCCATGACCAGCCTGAACCCGGTGCGTACGGCCGGAGCCCAGCTGATGGAGACGCTGCGGCTGCACCAGGGGCTAAAGGGCGCTGCGGCCCGGGATGCGGCGGCGGCCCTCTTGGCCGATGTGGGCATGGCTGACCCATCGGCCTGCCTGAAGCGTTACCCGCATGAGCTCTCCGGCGGTATGCGCCAGCGCGTGGTGATTGCGATGGCCCTGGCCTGCCGCCCCCGTATCCTGTTCTGCGATGAGCCCACCACAGCCCTGGATGTGACGGTGCAGGCGCAGATCCTGGATCTATTGGAGCGGATGAAGGAAAAATACCGTCTGAGCCTGGTCTATATTACCCACGATCTGGGCGTGGTGGCCCGCTGCGCCCAGCGGGTGGCCGTGATGTATGCCGGGCAGATTGTAGAGCTGGGCCTGGTGCGGGAGATCTTTTATGACGCGCGGCATCCCTATACCTGGGCGCTGCTGGCTTCGCTGCCTCAGCGTGGGGTTCGGGGGCAGCCGCTGTACAGCCTGCCGGGCACGCCCCCGGTCGTAACCGATGGGATGCAGGGCGATCCCTTTGCCCCCCGAAACCCCTATGCCCTGGCCATTGATTACCAAGAGGAGCCGCCGGCCTTTTCCGCCAGCCCAACCCACTGGGCCCGCACCTGGCTGATGGACCCGCGGGCGCCCAGGATCATGCCGCCGGCGCTACAGCCGGCGGGGAGGCTGGGTTGAAGCCGGCTTCGGTTACGCCGCTGCTGGCTTTTCAGGATGTCAGCATCGATTATGGCCCCTTCCGTGCGGTGGAAGGGGTTACCCTGGGGCTGCGGCCGGGGGAAACGCTGGGGTTGGCCGGGGAATCGGGATCGGGCAAAAGCACGCTGGGCCGGGCGGCGCTGCGCCTGAATCCCCTATCCGGGGGCGCGATCTATCTGGAGGGGGAGCGTATTTCGGGGGCTATCCCCCGCGAAAGGGCCCGAAGGCTGCCAGGCAGGCTGCAGATGATTTTTCAGGACCCCATGGCCTCGCTCAACGAGCGGGCCAAGGTGGAATACATCGTCACCGAGGGGCTGATGAACGGCCCGGGCCGCCTTTCGGCCAGGGAACGGCGGCTGGCTGCCGCCAGGGCGCTGGAGGCGGTGGGCCTGGACGGGACCCTGCTGGACCGGTTCCCCCATGAGTTCTCCGGCGGGCAGCGCCAGCGCATCGGGATTGCCCGGGCGCTGGTGATGGATCCGGCCTGCATCATCGCCGACGAGCCGGTTTCGGCGCTGGATGTGTCGGCGCGGGCGCAGGTGCTGAACCTGCTGGCGCAGCTGAAGCACCAGCGCGGCATGGGATACCTGTTTATCTCCCATGACCTGGCGCTGATGGGCTATTTCTGCGACCGCATCGCCGTGCTGTGCCGGGGGAGGCTTGTGGAGCTGGCCCCGGCTGAGGCGCTCTTTGCCAGGCCGGCCCACGCCTATACCCGGGCCCTGCTGGCCGCGGCGCCGCTGCCGGACCCCGACGCGCCGCGACGGGCCGCGCCGCCCTGGAAGCCGCCCGAGGGGGACGCTTGGCTGCGGCAGATCGCCCCCGGGCACTTTGTCCGCATGGAGGGCGGAGGATGAGGAAAGGAGTGTAAGGATGATCTTCCCTGCAAAACTGCGGCCCGGAAGCCGGGTGGCCCTGCTGTCGCCGGCGGGCCCGGTGCCGCCGGAGCGATTGGCCCCGGCGGTGGAGGCTGTGCGCCGCCTGGGGCTGACGCCCCTGGTGTATGAGAGCTGCCGCGCCCGGCGAGGCTACCTGGCCGGCAGCGATGAGCTGCGCGCCGGCGACCTGATGCGGGCCTTCCTGGATGACTCGGTGGATGGGATCTGGTGTATCCGGGGCGGCTATGGGGCGCAGCGGCTGATGAACCGGCTGGATTTTGACGCCATCGCCGCCCATCCCAAGTTTTTCGGCGGCTACAGCGATATTACGGCGCTGCATATCATGCTGAACCAGCGCTGCGGCTTCGCCAGCTATCATATGCCCATGCCCTCCACGGAGGTGTACAAGCCGCTGGACGCTTATACCGCGTCCAGCTTGCAAAGGGCGCTTTTTGGTTCGCTGGCCGGGCCGTACACGCTGCCGGAAGGCAGGCGGCTTGCCCGCCTGGCAGGGGGACAGGCCCGGGGACGGCTTGTGGGCGGCAACCTTTCCCTGGTGGTCTCGTCCCTGGGCACAGGCTATGAGATTGACACCCGGGGACGGCTGCTTTTCCTGGAGGATGTGGACGAGGCGCCCTACCGGGTGGATGGCATGCTGCAGCAGCTGGCTGCCGCAGGCAAGCTGAAAAGCGCCGCCGGCATCATCCTGGGCGACTGGACCGACTGCCAGGCCAGGGAGCCGGAGCAATCGCTGACCCTTGCGGAGGTATTTCAGGATCACCTATCCGCCGCCGGCGTGCCGGCGGTGATGGGACTATCCTGCGGGCACAGCCTGCCCACCGGCAGCCTGCCGATGGGGGCTATGGCCTGCCTGAACGCCGACGGGCTTACCCTGGTGATTGAGGAGGATGGATGATAACATGAGCAAAGCAAGCGTAAGCGCCCAGCTGGAAGCGATGGCGGCTTCCGCGCCGGCCAAGGTCAGCCTGCTTTGGCAGGGGATGGCGGAGGACAAGCCCTGGGCTGCCTACCGGCCCGATGAGGAGACGGTATCGGCCAGCACCATCAAGACCCCGCTGATGATGGCGCTGCTGGACCGGGTGCAGCGGGGCGAGTATGCCCTCAGCGCCAGGATTGAGGTGACGGAGGCTATGATCCTGCCGGACAGCCGCTTTTTCGAGCAGGGGCCGGGCGCCTATTCGCTGGATGAGATCATGCGGTTTATGATTACCGTCAGCGACAATAGCTGTACCAATATCCTGATCCGGCTGCTGGGCATGGAAGCGGTAAACGGCTATTTTGCTTCCCTTGGGCTTAAGACCACGCGGCTGGAGCGGCTGATGCTGGATTTTGACGCAGTGGCCGCCGGACGCAACAACTATACGACTGCCCGGGAGCAATTCATGATCTTCAGCCGCCTTTACCATGGCGGCGTGCTGACGGAGCCGCTGCGCCGGACGGCCCTGGAGGTGCTGAAGGATAACCGGGATTATGAGCTTTTCTACCGTTATTTGCCGCGGAACCTTACGGTGGCTCACAAATCCGGAGGATTGCCGGGCCTGGCCCATGACAGCGGGATCTTTTACCGGCCCGGCGGCGACTTTTATCTGGGCATCTTTGTATCGGACGCGCCCGACGAAGAGCTGGGCCCGCGGCTGATTGGTACGATGGCCAGGAAAATATGGGATGAGCTGGAAAGGGAGGAAGCATGAAAGCCATTGTCATTACCCCCATCGGCCCGCTGATGGCCGAACCCAGGCCCGACTGCGAGCGGACGGACGAGGCGCTGGCCGGCATGGTCGTGGAGCTGGGAGAGCGCCGGGATGAATATGTAAAGGCGACGACGGAATATGGCTATACGGGCTATATCCCGAAGGCGTGCCTGCTGGAGGATGAGCTGCAAAGCTGTGACTGGGCCGGGCGGACGCTGCGCCAGGTGACCCGCGCCGCCCTGGATGTTATGGCGGAACCGCGGGTTCAGTCCTGGACGCTGGAGACGCTGCCCCGGGGGGCGCGGCTTTTCGAGCTGGACCGGCAGCAGGGCTGGTCTAGGGTTGAGCTGCCCGACGGCCGGCAGGGCTATGCGCGTGCAAGCGGCCTGGGGACCCGCCCGGAGACGCCCTGGCAGCAGCGCGACGCGATGGAGCTGCGCAGCGATCTTGCCCGCACCGCCCTGTCCTACCGGGGTACGCAGTACCGCTGGGGTGGAAAAACCCCCTGGGGGATCGACTGCTCAGGCCTGTGCTCCATGGCGTATCTCCTGCAGGGCATCATGATCTACCGGGATGCCGACGTCAGGCCGGGTTATCCGATCCATGAGATCGGTATGGACCGGATTGGCCAGGGGGATCTTCTCTTTTTCCCCGGGCATGTGGCCCTGTATCTGGGCGATGGACGGTATGTGCACGCTACTGCCGCCGAGGGCAGCGACGGCGTGGTGGTCAATTCGCTGCGGCCGGACGATCCGGATTTCCGGGAGGACCTTTTTTCATCGGTCACGATGGTGGGGAGCTTGTTTTAGATGGATATGATCCTGATCAATGGCCGGATCCATACCCAGGATCCGGAGCGGCCCTTTGCCCGGGCCCTGGCGGTGGAGGGCAATCATATCGCCGCCGTGGGGGGCAACGACCTGATCCGCCGGGCGGGCGCCGGCGCGCGGGTCATCGACCTTCAGGGGCGGTGTGTGACGCCGGGCCTGGTGGACAGCCATATGCATACCGCGCACATGGCCCTTTCCCTGGGCGAGGTGCAGCTTTACGGCATCAAGAGCTTGGAAGAGCTCAAGCAGGCGGTGCGGGATTTTATTAGGCAAAGAAAGATCCCCAAGGGGCAATGGGTGCGCGGCTGCGGGTGGAATCAGGACCTTTTCGCCGAGAGGCGGCTGCCGAACCGTCATGATCTGGATGCCATATCCCAAGCGCATCCTATCGTGCTGGACCGGGTATGCGGCCACTGCCGGGTGGCCAACAGCCTGGCCATGCAGATCAAGGGCGTGAACGCCGGGACGGCATGCCCGCCCGGCGGCAGCTTTACCCTCGGAGAGGACGGCCAGCCGGACGGGCTCTTCTATGAAGACGCCATGGCCCTGATGCATAGCGGAGCCCAAATGGAACAGGCCGAGGTGGAGGCGCTGCTGCTGGAGGGCATGCAGCGGGCGGCCGCCTTGGGCCTTACAGCTCTGGGGAGCGAGGATCTGGCCTCGCTTCCCTGCCCGTGGGAGCGGGTGATCGCCGCTTATCATGCGCTGGCCCAGCGGGGCGAGATGCCGGTGCGGGTGGTGGAGCAGTGCCTCTTGCCTGATGAGGAAACGCTGCAGGATTTCTTCGAGCGGGGCTACGGCCCCGGCTGGGGCGACGGCCTTTTCCGGCTGGGGCCGCTGAAGCTGCTGGCCGATGGGTCGCTGGGCGCGCGTTCCGCCTATCTGCGCGAAGACTACCGGGATGATCCCGGCAACCGGGGAATTGCGCTGTACACCCAAAGGCAGCTCAACCGGCTGGTGTTCATGGCCCACCGGCGGGGTATGGCCGTGGCGGTTCACGCCATTGGAGACGGCGCGATTGAGATGGTGTTGGATGCGGTATCGGCGGCGCAGGCGCGATGCCCCAACACGGCGCTGCGCCATGGGATCATCCACTGCCAGATTACCGACCCGGCGCTGATAGGGCGCATCCGGGAGCAGCGGATGCAGGTCTTTGCCCAGCCGGTGTTTTTGGAATACGATCTATCCATGGCCGAGGCCCGCGTGGGACGCTCGCTGGCGGCGACCAGCTATGCCTTCAAGACCATGCTGGAAGCGGGAATCCCGGTTTCTGCTGGAAGCGACTGCCCGGTAGAGTCGCTGGATCCCCTCTGCGGCCTGTATTGCGCGGTGACAAGGCAGGATTATCAGGGCAGGCCCCAGGGCGGCTGGTTCCCGGAACAGCGCCTGAGCATCCAGGAGGCGGTGGGGCTTTATACAGCGGCGGGCGCCCGCGCGCTGGGGCTTGAGGGCCGGGCCGGCGTCCTGGCTCCGGGTATGCTGGCGGATTTTACGGTATTTGACAGTGACCTCTATGAGCTTGGCCCGGACCAGCTTCGTGAGGCGCGGGTGGAAATGACGGTTATGGACGGTAAGGTGCGCTATCAGCGCGCCAGAGGCTGAACGGCGCCGCGGTTGGCCGCGGAGAAAGCGCGGCCCGGGGAGCGATAGGGAGATCGGGCCGGTAGAAGCCGGTATTAAAAACCCATAAAGGCGCATTGTCAAAGCGCGGGAGGTTCAACCGGACTTCCCGCGCTTTTTTGCCGGGCGGCCGCCGTCCGGCAAAGCAATATCACATTTTTTGCGGTTAAAAAGGCCGGATGTTGGGAAATTTAGGGAATTTCCAGAAAAGACGCTGGGAATTCCTTGACATTTTATGACGATTTCTGTCGACAATAAACGCATAATTGGATATAATTGGTAGGAAATGCTTGAGCCCATTGAACAGGCTGGTTATGCAAATTTATCCAGGGAACGGAGGTATGTCTATGAAAAACTTCCATTCAGTCTATGTAACTGCATTTCTTTGCGATGGCCGCTTAGGCGCTTCCGGCATGATAAAAGGGGAGGAGGAGATTCGGGAGCGCAGGCTGAAGGAAAAACTGGCGGAGCTGAAGAAGCTGGTCTCGGAATTCGAGGAGCTGGATGAAAAGCTCGCCAACCTGGAGCGGACAGTTCGCGGCCACAGGGGCGATTGACCGGCTCCGGACGGCTCCCGCCCCAAGGGGCGGGAGCGTATACAGCGATATGCGGTACGGGTCCTTCCCGCGCCGTTTTTTTTATGGAAGGATTGGGGGATAAAGGGGAAAAATAACGAGCTTTCTCGAAGAGCAGCCGCAGCGGCGCGATCCATGATAAAATAAGGCCGGTATAGAAAAAGGGAATTTGTTTGGGGAAAAGAGGAAATAGCATGAAGATGGGAAGCAAAATTGCCCTGACGGCGGCAGCGCTGGCCTGCCTGGCCGGAGCGCCCACCGGCGCAAGGGCGGCGGAACGCTGCCCTGCGGTGGAGCCGGCTGCCGGTGCGTGGCAGGCCCGGGCGCAAAGCCTGCTGGCCGATTCAAAGCAGCTTGTCAGGGAGTTCCAAGAGCTGGAGGCACGGCTGGCACTGCTGGAAAGGGACGTCCGGGAGGCCAAGGAGAAGCGAACGGTTCCAGACCGGCAAGTTGGCTCTATCAAATAGGCGGATTGGACCGGCGGCATAGCCGCCGGCTTTCTATTTGCGCCTGTGGAGCTTAACCGCCCTGTCGCGGCTGCCGTATATGCTGTATAATAAGCGTGAATGCAAGCATCTTCGCCGCTAAGCGCCACAAGGGCGGCTATCGGCCCGGGGGCTTTGGCAAGGAAGGGGGAATAGGGAACGCCGATGATCTATTATCTAGCGGGATCGCCCTGCTGCGGTAAAAGCACCCTGGCAAGGGCGCTGTCGCAGCGGTATGGGCTGACCCATGTGCGCTGTGACGACTATGAGGCGCCATTTTTGGAGCGGGGGGAGCGTCAGGGCGTGGAGGCGGTGCGGCGGCTGGCCCAGCGGCTGCGCGGCAGCCGGGACGCCATGTGGCTGAGGCCCCCGGAGGCGCTGCTTCAGGATGAGCTTGCCTACTATGAAGCGACCTTTGACTGGCTGATGGAGGCGCTGGAGGAAGCGCCCGCGCCGGTGATAGCCGAGGGCGCGGCGCTTTTGCCCTGGCGGTTGGCAGCCAGGGGCGTCCCGGCCCGGCAGGTGATCTGCATGACCCCCACGCGGCGCTTTCAGCGGGAGCAGTACGCCCGGCGGGAATGGGTGGCCCCGTTCCTCGCGCCCTGCAGCGACCCGGACCGCGCCTTTTCCAACTGGATGGACCGGGATGAGCAGTTCGCCCGGCTGGTAGCCCAAGGGGCGCGCCAGGCCGGCTACCCCCACGGGCTGGTGGATGGCGGCCGCGACCCGGAGCAGACGCTGGCATGGGCGGAAAATTTATTTGGCCTAACCCCTTGACGCTCACGCACCGTCAGGCCTTATACTGCCCTCAGGAGGTGAAAGCGCCATGTATTACACCGTCCGGCAGGTCGCCTGCATCAGCCATGTCAGCGTCCGGACGCTGCATTATTATGATGAGTTGGGCCTTCTGCCGCCCTGTGTGCGCAGCGGGAGCGGCTACCGGCTCTATGGCGAGGCGGAGCTAGTCCGCTTAAAGCGGATCCTTTTTCTGCGGGAGCTGGATTTCCCCCTGCGGGAGGTCGGCCCGCTGCTGGATGGACCGCTGGACGAATGGACCCTGAAAAAACAGCGGGCGCTGCTGGAAGCCAAAAAGCGCCGGCTGGAGGGCATGCTGGCGCGAATGGACCGCCTCCTGAAAGGAGACGAACCGATGAACTTTGACGATTTTACCGACGACGCCCAGCGCCAGGCCCGGGAGGATTATGCGCGGGAGGCCCGGGCGCGTTATGGCGGCACAGAAGCATATGCGGCCAGCCAGGCCCGGACCCGGAACTACCGCCCGGAGGACTGGAACGCGATCCAGCGGGAGGCCGAGTCCATCTGGAGGGATTTTTCCGCTTGCGCTGATCCGGAGGGCCCTGAGGCGGCCGCCTGCGTGGAGGCCTGGCAGGCTCACATTTCCCGGTGGTATTATCCCTGCTCCCTGGAGATTCTGGCGGGTTTGGGCCAGCTGTATGCAAGCGACGGGCGATTTGCCCGGACGATCGACCAGAAGGCGCCGGGTGCGGCCAACGCCATGAGCCGGGCCATTGCCGCCTATTGCGCGGCGAGGCAGGGGCAGGCATAAGGCGCGCGACATAGGCATATCGCGGTATAAAGCCCGCCCCCAGGGAGCATATCCCCGGGGGCGGGCTTTAGGTATATCTTTATTGGGCGGACGCCCTGCCGGGCACGGCCAGGGGAAGCCGGATGGTGGCCAGGCAGATGCTGCGGTTCATATGGCTGTAATCCTCGCCCTCCGCTCCATCATAGGCCATGGCGAGGGTATGCCCGTCAAGCTTCAGCACCGTCGGCATACCGATGGCGCCCTTGACCGCTACCGTGTTTTGCCTGTCCAGCACGACGGCCTTATTGGCGGGATCCCAGTGGTCGGTGTCCTGGGTCCAGTATACCCATATGGCGTCGGTATAGGTATTGGTGGGATCGATATGGTTGGTGAAGAGGTACCAGGTGCCCGTTGACGCCTCGTAATAGACGCTGGAGTTTTCCACATCGTCCTCCAGGGGCGCCAGCGGCTGATCGTCGATATGCCAGAAATTCCCCTCCATCTTGTCAAAGTCATCGGTCGCGTTCAGATCGTTGGTCCGGGCGATGCCAATGCCGCGGGTTAGCTCGCCCTCCATGGAGGCGGCGCCAAAGAACATCATGTATTTGTAGTTGTCCGGATCGCCTTCGCCGCGCCATTTCGGGTTGCGCATGACATGGCCTGCGCAGGCGGTGTGGCTGTAAAAGGTGCCGGGGCGAAGCGGAAAGCAGACATGCCGGCCTTTGCCGGGCTCCTCGGTGACCGGCCGCCAGGGCCCCTCGATGGAGCCGCCATGGGCCAGCAGCGTGGCATAGGGCACCTCGGGGGTGCTGTCGGGCATTTGCCCGCCGGAGCCAATATAGAACATGGAGTAGACACCCTCCTCCTGGTAAATCCAGGGGGATACCCGGCAGTAATAGTCAAAGCGGTCGGCCGGGGACTCGTCGGGATGGGTACGCCGCGCGCCGGTCAGCTGAACGCCCTGCTTCTCCCAATGGCGAAGGTCGAGGCTGCGGGCCCGCAGGTTGTAGTTCATCTTATCGGCCACGTCCAGCGGGGTCCAGCCGTCATAGAACAGGTAAAAATAGGGCCCCTCCCTGTTGAGGATCGCCTCCCGTATGCCGCCTCCCTCGCAGGGATAGAGGGGCTCTCCCTTTTGGCTGGGACGCAGGATCACGCCGTGATCCGTTACGCCCTCCAGCCGGTATTGGCATTGAGTCTTGCCCATACATACCTCCTAAACATCCATATCAGCCGGTCATGGGGACGGAGCCTATTGGTTCAGCGCTCCAGCGGCAGCAGCCGGACAAAGCAAACGCTGCCGGCAGGGGCGTACAGCTCGGGCGTAAAGGAAGCCATGCAACAGGTCTCGCGGGCTTCCAGCGGCGCGGGCATCAGGGAATCGGGACAAAAGGGCGCGCCGATGCGGTAGTTTTCATAGCGGTAGAGGCCGGGTATGAGGTTCTGGAAGGTGAGAGCCAGCGCACGGTCCTCCTTGCCCGCGTTGAGGATGACCGCCCAAAGCCGGCCCTGGTCGTCCCGGGTGGCCTGGATCAGCAGGCTGCCTTCATCCAGCTCCACAGCCAGCCGGCTGGCGCCCGCCATGTGATAGAGCCGGTATACGTCATAGGCCGGCCGCTTTTCCCCCTCCACCGAGAAAAGGCCGAAGCGATGGGGAATCTCGTTCCAATGATGGTACATGATGGCGGGATCCTGGAAGAAGGGCTCGAATTCCCGCACGTCGCAGAGCTGATCCCAGATATGGTAATAGAAGGTATAGTCGATTCCACCCTCCAACGCCCAGTAAAGGTTTCGGGCCACATTCAGCGCCCGGTATCCGGTCATCGCATGCTCCGGAAAGGAACGCGATTCAAAGGCCGGGCCATACTCTGTGACCATGACCTGGGGGCGGTTGGCCCCATAGAGCGCATTCAGCATGGCGGCTGTACGCCGGAAGGCCCCTACGGTGCGCTCGGGCGTAGCGGTATAGGTATGCCAGGAAACAAAGTCAAGCTGCGTCCCTTCCTGATGGCAGCGGCGGGCGAAGGGCTCCAGCATGGGATGATCGGGATCGGCCAGGCCGGGCCCCCCTACCTTGGCCTGGGGGAAGGCGTCCAACACGGCCTGTACGGTGGCGGCGTAGTAGGTATAATAGTCGTCCGGATCGGGAATCAGATAGGGGCAGCCGCCGTTCTCCCCGATGTCAACCTCGTTGCCCACCTCCCAATGGGTGACGATGGGCCGCTCCACCGAGTAGCGATGCACCAGCGCGCGGATGAGCGCCTGCCACTGATCCCAGCCGGTTGGCGCCCATTGGGCGGGATCGATCTGGGGGAAAAGGGCCTTGGGCTTGATGCAGATGGCGGCGACCACCTTAGCCCCCGTATCGGCCAGCGCCTGCATGTAGGGATCCAGCCGGGAGAAATCATACCGGCCCGGCTCCGGGCAGATAAAGAAATACTCCTGGATGAAGGTGCGCAGCAGGCGGGGCGACAGGGCGCGGCCCCCTTCGATCACCCCGGGGGGAAGCGGGCGGGAATTTACGCCGCCATGGCCGATGCTGTGGCGGCTGACAGGGAAGGGGCCGGTAGGATGGGCGGTGTCGATCCGGGCGCGCAGCAGCGGCAGCGCATTATAATCAGCCATAAATAAAACCTCTCTTTCGCCGGCAGGCCGGTGCGTCAGTCTTCATAAAGATGCTCGTTTTCCTTCCAGGTGCGGCTCAGGTTGCTTTCCGCCTTACGGATGAATTCACGGCTGAATTCCTCAGCGGTGATCCCATAGCAATCCATCATATCCAGCCAATACATCATCACGTCGCAGCATTCCTCTACATAGTGCCGCCGCACCTGCGGATTGTTCATGATGGCGTCGTCGCCCTTTTTCTTGATGATGGCGATTACCTCGCCGATTTCATCAATGCTCCACAAAAGGCTGTCCCGGGCGTACTGCGGCGTGTGGGGCGCCCATTTATCCTGATGCAGCGCATATAGCCGGCGCTGGTAATCCAGCATTTGGGATATCTTCAAGTCGCTCATCGTCATCCTCCATAAGCCTGGCTTATTGCCTTTTATTATAAGTGGCGGCCGGAGAAAAAGCCAGAGGAAGAATGGCTTTGGTTGGAGAGGCCTTTGTATATCCGGGGGAGCGTCCGCCCGCCCGGCGGGCTTGCCCCTGGGGAAGCTGCGCTTGAAAGCATACAAAAGCTTTGTGCAGGATGCTGTTTGTGCTATACTATAGAAGAATAGGAGAGGTGGGGAAAATGGCGGAGAAAATCAGCATACAGCTGCGTATTTCGCCCGGCGAGGCCAAAGGCGGCTGCACAAAAAATATTAAGGTTGGCGGTATGCGGCTTTCGGTGCGGGTCCCGGCCGGGGTTTCCAACGGCCGGGTATTGCAGCTGCGCGGGGTCCCCTTCCCCAGGGGGCCGCAGGACGTCCTTGTGAAAATTCAGGTTTCCCGAAATCGGGCCTGGCTCTGGGTCTGCCTGGCTTTTGTCGCTGCGGGGTGCCTCGGCCAGGTCATGAAGGCGCTGGATCGTGCGGACAGCACGACGGAGCAGAGCCCGTCCATAACGGCGGCGTCCAACGGGGATCGGAGCCTGGCTGCGGCCATGCAGCGGCTTTATCAGGCGCAGGCGCAGCAGGATACGGCAGCTGCTCGGGTTGAGGCGGAGCTGCTGCGGCGGGGAAGCTGGGAGGCTACAGGCGGCAGCGGGTCACGGGGCACGGCCGTGACGGTCACCGCGCCGGATATGGCGGCCATGATGGAGGATATTGAAGGAAAGCTGGAACAGGGGCAGCTTTCGGCCAGCTCCCCAGAGGCGGTATGCGAAGAAGTTTTGCGCCGGCTTCAGCAGGGGGAGTATACCCTAAAAAAGACCCATGTGATGGTGACGTATACGGGGCAGGGGGAGGAAGCGGCCCTGGTGCAGACGGAGGCGCTGGCCGACGCGGTATACGGCGGCCTTTTGAGCTGGCAGGAGGCTGCGCTGGAGCAGTGGAAGGAGAAGAACCCATGAAAAAACGGTGGATCGCGGGATTGTTATTTGTAGCTTTTGCAGCGGCGCTCCTGCCGCTGCCCTCGCTGGCGGCGGGCGGCGAGCCTGAGCTAATCAGGCTGATGTGCTATAGCGACCGCGCAGCTGAAAACTATTACCCTTTCCTCGTTTCCGGGAATCAGCTTTATATCCGGAGCGATATAGCGGCGGACTTTTCCGGTTTCACCTGGGATGGGCAGCGTTATACCCGGGACGGTGTGCAGGTGAGCCCAGCCGGCATCAGCTACCGGAATAACCTATGGTTCCCCATAGAGGATCTTATGCGGCAGATGGAGACTGCGGTGGTGGAAGACGGCGGAGCGCTGTATTTCTGCTCCGCTTCCATGCTTAAGGCGGAGTTTCTGACCTTCTATGACCAGATGGACAGGCTGCCGACGCCCTTTGATGATGAGAACCTGGCCTTTCAAAGCGGGCTTGTGATATCGGCCGCCTATAATATTCTTTCGGGCGCGCGGTTCAGCACGCTATGGCGGGGATATTACGAACCGCTGCTGGAGGAGGCGCTATATGAGATCGCCGTACCGCAGAATGTAGATGATCCGATTTTCACCTGGCTGCAGCAGGCGAAGACCGAGGTGCTGGATCCCTCCGCCAAACAGATGGAGCAGGTGGATTCTATGGCGGAAAAGCTGGGATTGCCGCAAAGCAGCGTATACTATTCCGACGATGATCTGGAGCGGCTGCTGCGCATGGGGCAGGAATACAAAAAGCAGACCGGTTCTTTGGGCTTCTCCCTGTCCGATTTTTACCAGGGCGTGGCGCGGGCCTCCTTTGCCTATGGCCTGGAGAGCAGCTATCTGCGGGGGATATCCTCCCTCAGCGGGATGAATGCCGAGGACGGCAGGGAAGAAGCCCTTCAGGCGGCGGCCCAGCGGATGATGGAGGTCTACCAGGACCGGGTCGGATGGGATCAGCTTCAGAACCTGGTGGATACCTTTGTGACGGAACAGCTGGAAAAAAAGGCGGCGCTGGCAGTATTCGCCTGCCTGCCGAAGGCCTTGAAGGTGGTGGAGGCCGGCATAAAAGCCAGCGATTTCCCCAAGCAGGCCTCTGCGATCGAAAAGAGCGCGGCCTTTGCCGTCATTCAGAATATGGCGTACCGGCGGGCCAGGGCGCTCCGGCAGGCGGATGAAATCGATTATGTGGAATTGAAATATGCGATGCTGCTCTATTATAAAGCGGCGATGCTGGGATATGAGCAGTATACCTTTGATGAGGCGGTGGGCGCGATGTGCGCCTCGCAGGCCCAGCTTGCCCAGGAAAATATCGAAAAGCTCGCCGCAGTCCTGGATCGGGACCTGGAGAACTACGATTACAGCAACCCCAGCATTGACGTATCCCGGCTCTCGGCCTATAGCCCGACGGCGCCGGTATCCACGGAAGACCTTTCCGGCGTAACGGAGCAGGAGCAGCCTAACCAGGTGGAAACCGGCCAAGCGACCCTGGAAGCCTTTGTCCGGGATGAGCTGGCGGGCCAGTGGCTGGATCATGGGCTGATGCCCGACAGCGTACCCGCCCATCCGGAATGGACCGCCTATGAAAAGGGGTATGTGGAGACGGGCGAGGGGATCATCGGGGCCTGGAGGCTGGATCTGAATGAAGACGCCTGTGATGAATTGGTGGTGCTGCGGCAGGCCATGGGCAGCTTCCCCACGCTGCGCCTGCAGGTGTATGGCTTTCAAAATGGCAGCTACAGCCAGATTTACCTGCTATATGAGGAGGAACTGATGGCGGCAGGCTCCAATGGCTGCTACTTGGCGATCCAGCCGGGGCCCAACGCCCATGTGGCCTATTGCCTGTATGGGACGATGTACGCTGTGGACTGGAAGCAGGACGCCAGCGCTGTGACGCGGATTGAATTCCCAGAGCGGGCGGGCAGCTCCATAAGCCAGGAGCGTCAATCCTCAACGGCCCAGTACAGGGCATACTATGGTGACGAGGCGATCGGAACGCCGGCGGCCTATGTGGACGCTTCCAATGGCCAGCTGGCGCTCTATCTGACGCAGGCCAGCCGCCAGATTATGGTGGGCGGCCAATAGGCCGAAAGAACGAAAAAGGGCCGTGCTGCAATCGATTGCAGCACGGCCCCTTTGGCGTTTGGCTTATCGGGTGACAAGCTTGCGATAGCGGTATACCTGGCCGCCCAAGGCGCTTGAATAGGGCAGCAGCTCCCAGCCGCGGCGCAGCAGCTCCTGGTTCGGGGAGCGATGGGTTTCTTCGCCGGGGCAGTCGATCAGCCAGCCCCCGGACTTGGTTACGCGGGTCAGCTCGGACAATTCGCCGTCATAGTCGTCGCCGACCACATGGCCGGACATGACAATATCAAAGAGCTGGTCGGGATAGGGCAGGGAGCCCGCCATGCCGTCCACAACCCGCAGGTTGGCGATCCCTTCCCGGCGGCTCCGGTCGCGCAGGTACTCCCGAAGGGTACCGACTGGCTCGCAGGCATAGACCTCCCGGGCCAGGCCGGCGGCCGCAAAGGCCAGGCGGCCGGACCCGCTGCCCACATCCAGCACGGTTTTATCGCGGAAATCGGCAAGCTCAAGGAGCCTGGCGGGCTCCCAGTGAGCGATAAAACCACAATGGGCATCCATGAGTTCAGGCTTTGTATAGGTGATAAAATCCTCCACCCGGGATAGGACTGCCAGCTCGCAGCGGCGCAGATCCTCGTTAGAGGCCTCCTGCGGCGCACGGGCAACCAGCCGGGTTACGGTATCCGCGCATTCCGGGCAGCGGTGGGCAAGATACCAGGCGACAGCGGGATGGCGCCCCAGCGCCAGCGACAGGGAAGCCTGGAAGGACGGGTCCTCGATCCCGCAGAGCAGGCGGATCTGGAAGCGTTCCAAGAGCAGCAGGCTATGGAAGGAAAAGTCCTTTACATCAATCCAATTCAGGGCCATCGAATCCTCCTAATTTTGCGGAGGGCTTACGCTGCGGACGCCCTCCTTTTCATGCTTGGGGCTTGCGTAGCTGCATACGTCATGATACTCAGTCCTTTCATCGGGATTAGGCGGCCTATAGGGACGCCTACCCTTGTTATAAATGAAGCGGCGGAAAAAAGCAAGGCGCAATAGCGCCATTGCCTGGGTTCGCACGAAAATGGATGGCTCCAGCATGGATTTAGCCAAGGCGGTGGCGCGTATCCATAAAAGGGCGCGCAAAAGAGCCCGAACCGCCCTTCGGGCGATCCGGGTTCTTGATCGTTAGCTGCGGCTTGCCGGCAGCCGGACCCGGGCCTGCAGTGCAGCAAGCTCATCGGGCAGGGCGGCGCGGTACCGGTCAAAGGGGAAGGGAATTCCCATGGCCTGGTATTTTTCCAGGCACAGCTTGTGGAAGGGCAGAAGCTCCACCCGCCGGATATTACGGTAGGGCGCGATTACGGTGTTCAGCCGGTCGATCTGCTCCAGGGTATCGTTAAGGCCCGGCACGATGACCTGCCGGATCCAGACGGGCACGGCGGCCGCCTCCAAGCGGCCCAGGAAGGCCAGAACCGTATCCAGATGCCCCCCGGTATAGCGGACGTATTCCTCATCGGTGGTGAATTTGATATCCAGCAGGCACAGATCCGTGTGGGCCAGCAGCGCGGCCTCTTCCTTGGCCTGGAGGCAGCCGCTGGTATCCAGGCAGGTATGGATACCGTCCCGATGGCAGCGCTCAAAGAGCTCCGCAACAAACCCTGCCTGGGCCAGGGCCTCGCCGCCGGATACCGTAAGCCCGCCCTCTGCGCCAAAGTATGGCTTATAGCGCCGGACGCGGGCCGCCACATCGGCGGCTTCCATAGCCTCGCCGCCGGAGAAATCCCAGGTATCGGGGTTATGGCAGAAGCCGCAGCGCAGCGGGCAGCCCTGCAGGAATACCACGCTGCGCAGGCCGGGGCCGTCCAGCGTGCCCAGGCTCTGGAAGCTGTGAACCCGCCCGGTCATTACATGCTCTCGTGGAAGGTACGGCTGATAACCTCCCGCTGCTGTTCCCGGGTAAGGCGGTGGAAATTCACCGCATAGCCGGATACGCGGATGGTCAGGTTCGGATATTTCGTGGGATCCTCATAGGCCTCGATCAGCTTCTGCTTGTTCAGCACGTTGACGTTGAGGTGATGCGCCCCCTGGGCAAAGTAGCCGTCCATCATGGATACCAGGTTCCCGGCGCGCTGCGCGTCATCCCGGCCCAGGGTGGCCGGGGTGATGGAGAAGGTATTGGAGATGCCGTCCCGGCAGTCGGCATAATCCAGCTTCGCTACGGAATTGAGCGAGGCCAGGGCGCCGTTTTTCTCCCGGTTATGCATGGGATTGGCGCCGGGGGCAAAGGGCTCGCCCTTGGCCCGGCCGTCGGGCGTGGCTCCGGTCTTTTTGCCGTAGACCACGTTGGAGGTGATGGTCAGCACCGACAGGGTGTGCTTGGCGCCGCGATAGCAGGGCGTCTTTTTCAGCTCCTCGATCATTTCATGCACCAGGCTCTGGGCAATCTCATCCACCGCGTCAATATCATTGCCATAGGTGGGAAAATCGCCCTCTGTCTCGAAGTTTACAATATAGCCCTTTTCATCGCGCACCGGGCGCACCTTGGCGTGGCGGATGGCCGAGAGCGAATCGGTAATGACCGAGAGCCCGGCCACGCCGAAGGCCATGAAGCGCTCCACCTGGGTGTCATGCAGGGCCATCTGGGTTTTCTCATAGGCGTATTTGTCATGCATATAGTGGATGACGTTCAGCGTGTTCACATACAGCGCGCACAGCCAGCTGCGGTATTCGGTAAAGCGCTCCATCACGGTTTCATAATCCAGGATATCGCCGGCCAGGGGAGCCTTTTCCGGCCCCAGGTGGATGCCGCTGGTGGTATCATAGCCGCCGTTGATGGCCAGCAGCAGCAGCTTGGGCAGGTTGCACCGGGCGCCGAAGAACTGCATCTGCTTGCCCACCTTCATGGCCGACACGCAGCAGGCGATGGCATAATCGTCGCCATAGGTGGGACGCATGACGTCGTCGTTCTCATACTGGATGGAGTCCGTATCGATGGATACCTTGGCGCAGAAGCGCTTGAAGCCCTCGGGCAGGGCCTCGGACCAGAGCACCGTCATGTTGGGCTCGGGCGCGGAGCCCAGGGTATAGAGCGTGTTCAGAATGCGGAAGGAATTCCGTGTGACCAGCGGCCGGCCGTCCTCGCCCATGCCGCCTACGCCCTCGGTGATCCAGGTGGGGTCGCCTCCGAAGAGCTCGTTATAGGCGGGCGTACGCAGATGGCGGGCCATGCGCAGCTTCATAACAAAATCGTCCATGAGCTCCTGGGCGCCTGCTTCATCCAGCAGGCCAGCGGCAATATCGCGGGTGAGGTAGATGTCCAGGAAGGTGGACACGCGGCCCAGGCTCATTGCCGCGCCGTTTTGCTCCTTGATGGAGGCCAGATAGCCAAAGTAGGTCCACTGGATGGCCTCGCGGGCGGTGGCGGCGGGGCGGGAAATGTCATAGCCATACATGGCGGCCATTTCCTTCATCTTGCCCAGGAAGTTGATCTGCTGATACAGCTCCTCAGACAGGCGGATGGTTTCGGTGTCCATCAGGCCCATGCCCAGGATCAGCTTATCCTTCTGCTTTTCCTCAATGAGCCGGTCCACGCCGTAAAGCGCGACCCGGCGGTAATCGCCGATGATGCGGCCCCGGCCATAGGCGTCGGGCAGGCCGGTAATGAGGCCGCTTTTGCGGGCGGCGCGCATCTGGGGCGTATAGACGCGGAAAACGCCGTCATTATGGGTGGTGCGGAACTTAAATTCATCCTGGATGCTCTGGCCCATCTCATAGCCATAGGCTTCACAGGCCTCCTTGGCCATGCGCATCCCGCCAAAGGGGTTGACACCCCGCTGCAGCGGGCGGGCGGTCTGCAGGCCGACAATGAGCTCCTTGTCCTTGTCGAGATAGCCGGGCTTATAATGCGTCAGCGAGGATACGGTGTTGGTATCCACCCCCAGCACGCCGCCCATCTCGTGCTCCAGCTTCAGGAGCGTGTTGAGCTTATCCATCAGCGCGCGGGTGCGCTCGGTGGCCCCTGCCAGAAAGCTGCCGTCGCCCTCATAGGGCGTGTAGTTGAGCTGTATAAAATCCCGTACGTTAATCTCATTGACCCACAGGCCGGGGGTAAATCCCTTCCATGCTTCGTTCATCTTTCCGCTTCCTCCTGTCCATTTCGCTGCGATGCGATAAAGGCCCGATCAAAGGCTTCACGATACTGCTTTAAGTGCTCGTATACCGAGCCGGCCAGCTGGCCTGCGGCGGCCAGGGCCTCAAATTCCTCCAGGCTGACCCAGCGGGCTGCGTCCGTCTCGCCGGGCTGAAGCGTGACCGCTTCTGCGGGCACGTCCCGTACCAGGGCGTAGTTGTCGCCGAAAAAGGGCGAAAGCTTCACCGTGCCCAGATAGATGAATTCCTCAGGACGGGCCTGGATGCCGGTCTCCTCCGCCAGCTCGCGGGCCGCGGCGGCGGGGCTATCCTCTCCGGATACGACATGCCCGCCGGTATTTTCCCATTTGCCGGGCATGTAGCGTTTGGCGGCGTCGCGGCGGGTCAGGAGGATATGCCCCCTGCCGTCGAATACCCATATCCCCACGACCACATGGTATTCGCCAGGGCGCAGCGGTTCATCCCGGCGGGCTGTGCGGCCCAGGGGGCGGCGGTGTTCATCATAAAGATCCCAGACTTCCATTTTTCCCCTGCCTTTCCATAGAAAAAGGGCAACCCTTGCAGCGCTAGCAAAGATTGCCCAGACGGTCGGCCTTTCAACTTTATGCTCCCCTGTGGTGCTCCACAAGATTCCGTCAGTCACATAAAGCGTGTACATTGGCAGTATAGGGGATGCGGGATGAAAAGTCAAGGAAACAGAAACGGAAAAACAAACAATTCTATTTGACATACATTACAAAAACGAAAAACAGCGGCAGGCATGGCTCCTGCCGCTGTACATAGGATTTTCGATGGCTTCGTCCGGCTGGCTGCCGGGGGGAGGGGCTGCTCCTAGCGGCCCGCCCTGCGCAGGGCGCGCAGCAGGCATGCGGCGGCCGCCGCCAGGGAAACGGCCAGCATGACAACCCACAAAAGAACAGGCTGCGAATCGCCGGTCTGCACGGAACCGGCGGGCTCCGTGGTTGTGGCGGCGGAGCTGGAAGGCTTTATGGTTTCCGCAGGCTCCGTGGTCTCCGCAGGGGCTGTGGTCTCCGCAGGGGCTGTGGTTTCTGCAGGCGCTGTGGTTTCTGCAGGGGCTGTGGTTTGCGAGGGATCAGAGGCGGGCGCGAGATTTTTCACGGCGTCCTCCAGGGCCCGGAGCGCTTCATCGACGGCTGCCTGGCTGGCGGCGGGATCCTGAAGGATTTTCCGGGCGGCCTTTAGGGCAGCGTTCAGTGCCTCCACGCTTTGCGCTGTGCAGCCCTCGGTGGAGACGGCTCCGGCCTTTTCGATGGCCGCTTCAAGCGATGATTTGTCGGTATCCGGGATATCGATGCCATATACCTCGAATTCGCCGATTTGGGACAGATAGGCGCCGGTACCGTTATCCTTGGTTGCGCTGTGCCTGGTGATATGGACGCGCACATAACGGGCCTTGATGAAATCGAAGGCGTAGGGCTGATCGGCGGCCGCATCCAGCGTGATATCCTGGGCCGAAGCGACCTCCGTCCAGTTGACGTTATCCGCCGAAACCTGGATGGTATAGTCGCGGGGGAAATTGCCGCCGCCGTCATAGATGCAGGGGCGCAGGATGACGGCGTCCAGCAGGTATTCATCACCCAGATCCACCGCGATATCGACGGGATCGGTTTCGCCGTTGGCGGTGAAGGGATCGGTGGACCAGCCCTGGTGCGTATTCGCGTCGATCGTGGTATGCACGCCGTCGGTGAGATAGTTCCGGCTGAAATAGGTGCCTTCCTCATAGGAATTGGCGGCGGTGACCGGCTTTTTCAGCGAAAGCAGGGAGGAGTCGGTAATGTGCACGCGCAGCGCGGCCATGGCCTCGGACAAGGCGGCCCGGGCGGTGTCCACCTGAGCCTGGGTTGCGCCGGTATTGGCCGCCACAGCCTTTGCCTCGGCCAGCGCCTGGTTGAAAGCAGCGTGGCCTTCCTCGCGGTACTGGGACAGATCCATGGCCTCAGCCTGGGCAATCAGGCTGTTCAGCCGGTAGAAATTGGTGATTTCCTTGAGCTCGTATTGGTAATCCTCAGGCAGCTGCAGCAGGATGCCCTCGCCCGCCAGCAGCTCGACCGAGTATATGCCGTTATCGTCCGGAGCCAGCGCCACGGGCTTGCCGGTTTCGCTGCTGATATAGTTCAGGGCGGTAACCTCCGCTTCGACCGTGAACTGTACGGTCTGCGCGTTGCGGTAATCGCGGTTCACCACCATGGCGTAGGTGCGGCCGGTGTCCTTTTCCGTCATATGGCTGACGGCCAGGTTCTGATCCCAATCCAGCGGATGGAGGAAGAAGCCGGCGGGAAGCTCCTGATAGGCGGTGCCGAAATTGTCGCCGGTATGATAGACGGTTACCCCATCAAGCTTCATCAGCGTCGGGCCGAGCTTTTGGATCGCCAGGTTCAGTTCGCTTACGGGCCCGAACAGATCCGTGGGATTGCCGTCGATATCGATGATGGCGGGCCCATAGGTCTCGGCGGAGTTGGCGCGGGGCGTCTGCCAGCAGAAATAGGAGAGCTGCTTAACGCCATAGGCCAGGGAGGCATAGGCCTGGTAGCGGATTTCATCGGCGTCAGGACGGTTGCACATGGCGCCGCTGCCGGTTGCGCCCCAGGCCATGGATTGGATATAGGCGGCTGTGGGCGTATCCAGCTCCTCGCCCAGCTGGCGGTTATATTCCAGCCAATAGTACAGGGAGTTTTCGTCCACGTTTTCGCCCCGGCAGCAATAGACATCGTACATGACATAATCGAGCAGGCCGGAGCCGTATTTGTTCAGCTCGGAGACAAGGCCGCGGACATTATCGCCGTAGGCGCCGCAGAAGTTCATATGGGCGACGGCGTAGGGCATCACCGACTTGACCAGCGCCATTGCCCGGGCATAGGGGCGGGCGTCCGGGGGCTCGTCGATGATATAGTAGCCAGTCACGCCGGGAATATGGGAATACCGTTTGGCAAATTCAAGGATTTCCTCATCGGTCTTCTGCGGCCAGTTGCGGTTGAAGTCCGCCTCGCTGACGGTTACGTCCAAGCCGCGCTCATGGGCCAGCTTGATGGCCTTAAGGTTGTTCTCATAGGTGATGGCGCCGGCGTCCAGGGCAAAGTTGATTTCCACATTGGTGAGGCCGCCGTTTTTCAGGTTGTCGAAGGTGGCGGCGTTGATATCTTTCTCATAGAAATAGGGAATGAATCCTACAATCTGGAAATGATCCGAGGCGCAATAGCGCTGCACGGTTACCGACGAGGTATAGCGCGTGCCGGTGGTTTCATCGTAAAGGGTTATGGTGGCGGCGCCATTGGCAACCGCGGTTACGGTACCGTCGTCGGCGATGGTAGCCACAGCGGGATTGCTGCTTTCATACCGGACCACGGGGGCGGGCAGGTGACGGTCGACCACCAGGTACAGCTCGTCGGTCTCGCCGGGGTTCATGAGCAGCTCCGGCTTGTTGATGGAGGTCGGGACAATTTCGGCTCCATCCTCATAGCCGTACAGCTCGATTTCGCCGATGGCAGAGGTGTAAGAGCCGCTTTGATCGACTTGCGCGCTGTGGCGGGTGATATGCACGCGGAAATACCGGATGCGTACCGGGTCAAAGCTCTCATAGGTGATCGGCTGCACCGCCGTGTTGCTGCCGGCATGGGCGCTGACGCCGGTATCGGAGGCAACCGTCTGCCAGGTTTTTCCGTCGGTGGAAACCTGGAGCTCGTAATCGCGGGGGAAGGCGTCGCCGTTGCTCCACTTCATGGGCTTGAGCACAATGCGCTCCAGCGCATAGCTGGAATCCAGCGCCAGCGTGATATCCACGGGGTCGGTTTCCGCCAGCGGCACGTTAGTGTCAGTGTTCCAGCCCAGCTTTACATTGGAGCCCTCCAGCGTTTCCCAGGAGCCGTCCACCAGGAATTGGGCGCTGTAGAAGCCTTCGGGAGGAATATAGTCGCTGGTGGCGCTGATGCTTTGGTTCAGGGCAAAGTTGTTCCCTGCGGGCTTTTCGACAAGCTCGGCCTGCGCGGCCTCCAGCGCCGCGATAGCGGCGGCGATTTGGGCCTCGGCAGGCGACGTCTGCGCAAGCAGCGCTTCGGCGGCGGCCATGGCGTTCTTTAAGGGCGTCAGGCTGGCCAGCGTATAGCGGGCAAGATCCAAGGCGTTGATTTCGTCAAGCTTGGCCTGGAGGGATGCCTTCCCATAGGGCGCGGCCTCTCCATACAGCTCGATTTCACCGATGGCGGAGGTATAGGCGCCGCTTTGATCGACTTGCGCGCTGTGCCGGGTGATGTGGATGCGGAAATAGCGCAGATACGCGGTATCAAAGCCGCTGTATACGATGGGCTGCACGGCGGTATTGCTCTCTGCGTGGGCGTTGACGTCCGTATCGGAGGCGATGGTCTGCCAGCTTTTTCCGTCCATGGAAACCTGAAGCTCGTAATCGCGGGGGAAGGCGTCGCCGTTGCTCCATTTCATGGGCTTGAGGACAATCTGGTTCAGGGCATAACGGGCGTCCAGCGTCAGCGTAATGTCTACTGGATCGGTTTCTCCCAGCTTTACGGCTGTGTCGGTGTTCCAGCCCAGCTTTACGTTGGATCCGGTAAGGGTTTCCCAGGAGCCGTCCACCAGGAACTGCGCGTTATAGAAGCCCTCGGGGGCGATATAATCGCTGGTAGCCGCAATGCTCTGGCCCAGCGCAAAGTTCTCGCCCTCAAACGTGGGCGCGGACGAGGGGGTGGGGGAGGGCGTAGGCGATACGGCCGGCGACGAAGCCGGGGTAGCGCTGGCGGAGGGCGACGGCTTCGCCTCCGCCTCCGGCAAGCCATAGACCTCAAGCTCGCCGATCTGCGAATAGCGATTTCCCGTGCCCGCATCGGCCATGGCGCTGTTTTCCGTGATATGGACGCGCACATAGCGGGCAGCGGTTTCCTGGAAGGGATAGCTCTTGGGCGTAACCTCGGTATCGCTGGGGGCCAGGGCGCTGACCCCGGAATCAGACGCCACCGTGTCCCATACGGCGCCGTCGGCGGATACCTGCAGCTCATAGGCGGCAGGGAAGGCCTCGCCCTTGCTCCACTGCATGGGCTTGAGGACGATCTTATCGATGACAAAGCTCCCGCCTAAATCAACCGTAACGTCGATTGGCACAGATGAATCGGTGGGATTGCTGGTCCAGCCCAGTGTGTTGAGGTCGGCGCCGTTAAAGGTGGTATAGACGCCATCGGTCAGATACCGGGCCTGATAATAGGGCTCGGGATGCTGGCTGGTAGCGGAAACGGCCTTGTTCAGCGCCACGTTCCCATAGCCGTCGTGATCCGATATGGCTGCAAAAGCCGGAACGCTCATGCTGGCCAGCATGACGGCGGTAAGCAGCAGGGCGAACAGCCGCCCGCGGTGATACCTTGTTTTCATGGATGCTTCTCCTCTTTTGTCTCCATTGTCGATGGCCTGCAACCTCGACCCCGTTGCATGGACAGTGTAGTGGCTTCACCTCCCTGTTGGTTTATAAAGTAGAATTTTTGTTCCGCTTGGTCAAGGCGGCGAAACAGCTGTGAAACGGCTGTTTTTTCGCATATACCTATACTATCTTAAAATAACACTGATGGATCATTTTGTCTACATTATGATCTACCTATAGCGCAGGCATCAGCGATTTTGGCGAGGGCTTTTATAACCAGGGACGCTTTGCCCCTGGGGGCATGCGCCCCTTAAAGGCGGCGCGTTTTTCCCTCACCCCTTGCATTTTGTCATTTTGGGTGGTATAATCGGTTCAAAATTTGATAAACCGATGCGGAAGAAGTAAAACCGTCAGAGGATCCCAGAGCGAGCCGGGGAGGGTGCAAGCCCGGCGGATACCGGGCGGACAAATGGGCTTCCAAGGGCGCGGCGAAAGCGATGGAGCAAGTATCCCGCGACGTGACGTTCGCGTGAAGGACGAGCAGCGTGTTGGCGCTGCGCAAAGTGGGTTTTATATAAAACCAAGCAAGGTGGTACCGCAGGTGAGCAGGCTTGCCCTTGACTGATTCAGTCAGGGCGGGCTTTTTTGTTTTTACCGCGCGCAGAAAGGATGGATTGGATCATGCAGGAACTATTGATGGGCAACCAGGCCCTGGCCCTGGGGGCCATCGCCGCCGGCGTCGGGCTGGTCAGCGGGTATCCCGGTACGCCGTCCACCGAGATATTGGAGACCGTGGCCAAGCGCAATCCCGGCGATATCTATGTGGAGTGGTCGGTCAATGAAAAGGCGGCGCTGGAGGTGGCCGCGGGCGGCGCCTATGCCGGCCTGCGCACGATGGTGACCATGAAGCAGGTGGGGCTGAACGTAGCCTCGGACCCGCTGATGAGCCTGGCCTATATCGGCATTGAGGGCGGTATGGTGGTCGTGGTAGCCGACGACCCGGGCCCCATTTCCTCGCAGACGGAGCAGGATACCCGGCAATTCGCCTCCTTCTGCAAGCTGCCGATCTTCGACCCCGCTTCGCCGGAGGAGTGCTACCGCATGATCGGCGACGCCTTTGATTATTCAGAAAAGTACAAAACGCCGGTGCTTTTCCGCACAACGACGCGGGTCTGCCATGGCTGCGTATCCCTTGCGCCGGAGCTGCCCCGGAAAAAGATTGTGCCCGGAGGATTTAAGCGCGATCCCAAATGGGTCATTTTCCCTCGCCTGACCTACCAGAACCATTTGGCGATCGAAAAGCGCCAGCCCATTGTGGCCGATGATTTTTCCGGGTACCGCTATAACGAGGCGGCAGGCCAGGGGAAGAAAGCGGTGGTCACCGGCGGCGTCAGCTATGCGTATGTCCGGGAGGCGCTGGAGCTGCTGGGCGGCGAGGCGAAGCTGCTGAAGGTTGCGACGCCCTACCCCTTCCCGGAAAAGCTGGCGCTTGCCTTCCTGGAGGGCGTGGACGAGGTGCTGGTAGTGGAGGAGCTTTCCCCGGTATTGGAGCATGCGCTGGTCCAGCTGGCCGGGAAGCACCATCTGGCGCTGACTGTGCTGGGCAAGGATACGGGCCATATTGCCTGTGCCGGCGAGAATACCGTGGAGTCGGTGGCCGGGGCCCTGGCGGCGTTTCTGGGGCTTGCGCCCAGGGCGCTGCCCAAGCCCCCGGAGACGCCGCCCATGGCGGTGCGTCCGCCGGTGCTGTGCGCCGGCTGCCCCCACAGGGCCAGCTTTTACGCCGTCAAGAAGGCCATGGCCGGGCGCAGGGCCTGCTTCTCCGGCGATATCGGCTGCTATACGCTGGGCAACGCCCAGCCGCTGGATATGGTGGATACCTGCCTATGTATGGGCGCCGGCATCACGGTGGCCCAGGGCCTGCACCGGGCGGAGCCGAATACGGTGAACTTTGCCTTCATCGGGGATTCCACCTTCTTCCATACGGGGATTCCCGGCGTGGTCAACGCCGTCTACAACGAGACGGACATCGTCGTCTGCGTGCTGGATAACTCCACCACAGCCATGACGGGCCACCAGCCCCATCCCGGTACGGGCCTGACAATGATGGGCGAAATCAGCCAAAAGATTTCCATTTATGAGGTGGTGAAGGCGCTGGGCGTCCGCTCGGTGCGGCGCGTGAACCCCTTTGACCTGGCGGCGGCCCAGGCGGCGGTGCAGGCGGCGGCCGGCGAAAAGGGCGTGCGGGTCATCCTCTTTGAGGCGCCCTGCATCGCGGTGGCCCAGCCCAGCCCAGCCTACCGGGTCGACGAGGAGAAATGCATTGGCTGCAAGAAGTGTATCCGGGAGCTGGGCTGCCCGGCCATCGTGGCTTCCGAAGGGAAGGCAGCCATTGAGGCGGCCATGTGCTACGGCTGCTCCATCTGCGCCCAGGTATGCCCGGTGGACGCCATTGAAAAGGGAGGCGAAGCGTAATGGCAAATTGTCTTTTGTGCGGCGTGGGCGGCCAAGGCACGGTCCTGGCCAGCAAGCTGATCGCCCAATCGGCCATGGACCGGGGGCTGATGGCCCGTACGGCGGAAACCATCGGCATGGCGCAGCGGGGCGGCTGCGTGGTCAGCCATGTGCGGACAGGGCGGGAAATCTTTTCCCCCATGATCCCCCTGGGTACGGCCGATCTGATCCTGGGCTTCGAGCCCGGCGAGGCGGTGCGCTGCCTGCCCTATATGAAGGAGGGCGGCGTGGTGGTGGCCTCTGTGAATCCGGTCATGCCGGTGACCGCATCGCTGAAGGGCGGATATGACGGCGAGGCCATGGTGGCAACGCTGCGCAGCCTGCCGGGCCGGGTTATCCTGGTGGATACGGAGGCCATCTGTCGGCGGGTTGGGTCGGCCAAGGTAGCCAATGTGGCGCTCTTAGGCGCGGCAGCGGCCAGCGGCGTGCTGGACGTAAGCCTTCAGGAGCTGGAGGAGACACTGGAAAAGCGGATGAACCCCAGGTTCATTGCCATGAACAAGCTGGCGCTGGCCGAAGGGGCGCGCCTGGCAGGAGAGGAAGAAAAGCGATGATGAAAGAAGCGCAGTTCAACGCCATATCGGCCCTTTTTGACCGGCTGATGCAGATCCCCGGCGGGTTTTATCAGAAGAAATTCGCCGGCATGGCCCCTGGGGACCTGAAGGACCAGGCGGCCTTCGAGCGGCTGCCCTTTACCAACAAAGAGGAGCTCCGCGAGGCCTATCCGCTGGGGCTGGCCGCTGTGCCGGAGGAGGATATTATCCGGATCCATTCCTCCTCCGGTACCACGGGCACGCCGATCATCATCCCCTATACCCAGAGGGATGTGGACGACTGGGCGGTCATGTTCAAACGCTGCTATGAGCTGGCGGGCATCACCCGGCGGGACCGCATCCAGATTACGCCGGGATATGGGCTCTGGACGGCGGGGATCGGCTTTCAGAACGGCGCGGAGCTGCTGGGCGCGATGGTGGTGCCCATGGGCCCGGGCAACACGGACAAGCAGATCAAAATGATGGAGGATATGGGCTCCACCGTGCTGTGCGCCACCTCCTCCTATGCGCTGCTGCTGGCGGAGGAAATCGCCCAGCGGGGCGTCAAGGACCGGATTCGGCTGAAGAAGGGCGTGATCGGTTCGGAGCGCTGGGGGGAGAAGATGCGCCGCCGCATCGCCAATGAGCTGGGGGTTTCCCTCTATGATATCTACGGCCTTACGGAAATCTATGGCCCGGGTATCGCCATGAGCTGCGACTACGCCTGCGGTATGCACTATTGGGATGATTACGTCTACTTTGAGATCATCAACCCCCACACCGGCGAGCTTGTGCCGGAGGGCGAGGTGGGTGAGCTTGTCATCACCACCCTGCGCAAGGAGGGCGCGCCGCTGATCCGGTACCGCACCCATGACCTGACGCGGTTCATGCCCGGGGAGTGCCCCTGCGGCGACCCGCATCCCCGGATCGATACGCTGATCGGCCGCACCGACGATATGGTCAAGGTCAAGGGCGTCAATATCTACCCCGGCCAGATCGACGACCTGCTCAAGGAGGTGGACGGCGCCAGCAGCGAGTACCAGGTGATGATCGACCACCTAAACGGCAAGGATATTATGACGCTGTTCTTCGAGACCGAGGCGGGCGTGGACAAAGCGCGCATCGCCAACAACGTGCAGGCCTACTTCAAGATGCGCATCGGCATCACCATCGTACCCAAGCCGGTAGCCATCGGGGAGCTGCCGCGCAGCGAAAAGAAGTCCACCCGGATCTTCGATAACCGGTATTGATAGTTGATTCACCGGCTATTGATCGGAAGATGATAAAATGATATAATTAATTCATTGCGCGAAGAAAACAAATGGATGCTTTCCGGACAGCCGCGCAATGCACTATTGACCTTGGGAGGAGAAAGACATGAGGAAATTCAAAGGCCTGGCTCTTTATGCGCTGGTACTTGCGCTGGCGGCGGTCATGCTGCTTTCGGGCTGCTCCAATGCGGCGGATGCGCCAGCCACGACCACGGAGGCCGAGACCACGACTACGACTGCTGCTGAGACGACCACGACCACTGCGGCTGAAACGACGGCTGCGGATGAGGAGGAGACCACCGCCGCCCCGATTGGAAGTGTCGGCAGCTTTTCCAGCGTGGAGGAATATCTGAACAATCCCAGCGTAAAGGCGGCGATGGATGCCCTTACTGATTCGGCGAAGGATCAGGGTATCGTAATGGAAATCACTGGGGACGGCAATACGATGGTCTATGCTTATACCTACCAGGAGCAGATGGATCTGTCCGATGCAACGGTGAAGGACGGCGTTAAAACTGCACTGGATGCGGCCATGGAGAGCCAGAAGGATACCTTTGAGACAGGCCTCAACCAGATTCGCGCGGCAATCAATCCGGACGTTTCTATCAAAATTATCTATTACAATGCGGATGGCACGGAAATTGCCTCCTATGACATCAAATAAGCAGAGAGCTGCTATTTACCCCAAAGGCCCCGAAAGCCATGCTTTCGGGGCCTTTTATCATTTTTTTACGAGCGGCGGTGAGGCGGCATTATTTCTCCAGCGTAGCTGCCGCGCGCTTGAGCTCGTCGATAATGTGGATATGCTGGGGGCATACCCGCTCGCACTGGCCGCAGGCGACGCACTGGCTGGCCGCGCCGCCATTGCGGGTCTCAAAGCCATAGTTGCCCTGGGCACCGGCCAGGTTGTTATAAACCAGGTAGTTATTCATGGCCTTGAAGATCCCCGGGATTGCGATACCCTTGGGACATCCCTTGACGCAATACTGGCAGGCGGTGCAGGGAATGCGGGGAATGGCCTCCAGCGCCTGCTGGGCCTCGGCGACGACGGCGCGCTCCTGGTCGGTCAGCGGCTGGAAGTGCTCCATATAGGAGAGGTTATCCTCCATCTGCTCCAGGGTGGACATGCCGCTGAGCACGGTAATCAATCCCGGCAGGGAAGCGGCATAGCGCACCGCCCAGCTGGAGAGCGAAGCCTTTTCATCGGCCCGGCGGAAGATGCCGGCCACAGATTCGGGCAGGGCGGCCAGCGACCCGCCCTTTACCGGTTCCATGATGATGACGGGCTTACCATAGCGGCGGGCCGTTTCAAAGCACTTGCGGGATTGGATGGAGTCGCTTTCCCAGTCGGCATAGTTGATCTGCAGCTGGACAAACTCCACCTCTGGATGGGCGGCGAGCACCGCCTCCAGGGCCTCGGCGGTATCATGCATGGAGAAGCCCAGGTGCTTGATTAAGCCCTTTTCCTTTAAGCTGCGGGCAAAATCCCAGATGCCGAAGCGGTCAAAGGCCTCGGTGCGGTCGGCCCCCAGGTTGTGCAGCAGGTAAAAGTCAAAGTAGCCCGCGCCGGTTCGCTCCAGGGAGGTATAGAACATGCCGCGGGCCTCCTCGGCCGTCTTGGCCCCGGCCCAGGCCGGCAGCTTGGTGGCCAGCTGGAAGCTGTCCCGGGGATAGCGGTCCACCAGGGCCGTCTTGGCGGCGGCCTCGCTTTTGCCGTTCAGATAGCCGTAGGCCGTATCAAAATAGGTAAAGCCGCGGCTGAGGAAAAGATCCACCATCCGCTTGGTCTGTTCGATGTCCACATCCTCGCCGATCATGGGCAGGCGCATCAGGCCGAAGCCCAGCTTCTTTATGTCCTCTCCCAAATATGCCATCATATGCCTCCTTGCATCATTGTTTGTTCTGCGCATTTAGTGTAAACCTTAAAGTAAACTGAAAGTCAAGCCCCCGAGGCGAAATGTTCAAATTTATGAAAGCCGCCCCTTCCCCTGGAGGGGGCGGCGGGGTACAATGGGGAAAAGAGAGGGAGGATACGGATATGCAGGAACAATTGGCCGCGCTGGCAAAGCGCATTGATCACACCATCCTGAAGGCGGACGCAACCCGGGAGCAGGTTCTGGAAGCCTGCCAGGCCTGTAAAATCTATGGGTTCGGCATGATCGCCATCAATTCGGCCCAGGTGGCGCTCTGCCGCCATGCTCTGGCGGGCTCCGGCGTCCATGTGGGCGCGGCCATATCCTTCCCGCTGGGGCAGACGCCCCTTGCCGTAAAGCGTTATGAAACGGCGGAGGCCCTGGGGGAGGGAGCCGACGAAATCGACTATGTGGCCAACATCACCGATGTAAAAGACGGCCGATGGGAAAAGGTGCAGGAGGAGATGCAGGCGCTGACCGAGCTATGCCATCAGCGCGGGGCCCTCATTAAGGTGATTTTTGAGAACTGCTACTTGACGCAGGAGCAGATCCGGCGCATGGCCGAAATCGCCCGCAGGGTAGGCCCGGACTTTATCAAGACCTCCACCGGCTTCGGTACGGGCGGGGCCAGGGTAGAGGATGTCAGGCTGATGAAGGAGGCAGCCGGCCCGCGAGTGGCGGTCAAGGCGGCCGGGGGCATCCGTAACCTGGATACGCTCCTGGCCATGGAGCAGGCAGGGGCGACGCGGTTTGGCACGTCAGCCGGCGTCGCAATCATGGAGGAGGCCAAGGCGCGGCTTGCCGGAGGCGGGACGCGATGAAGCCGCAGGTTATCACCCATGTCCGGGCGGTTGTGGATGGACGCCGGATGATGGAACGGGCCAGGGTTACGGTGGAGGCGGGTAAGATCCTTGCGGTGGAGCCGGACGAAGGCCCGGCGCCGGAATACGCCCTGGATGGAGGGGGCCTGACGCTGACGCCGGGGCTTATCGACCTGCATATCCACGGCGCCGCGGGGCGGGACCTGATCGAGGGAAGCCAAAGGGCAGCCCGGGCCGTATCGGAAAACATCAGCCGCGACGGCGTAACCGCCTTCATGGCTTCGCTGACCGTGGTAAGCCACGGGGAAATGCTGCGTATCCTGAAGGGCTACGGGGAGATGGCTGCGCTGCCCGGCGCGCGCCTAGCGGGCGTGCATGCCGAGGGGCCCTATTTGAGCCGAAGGTATAAAGCCCTGATGGATGAACGCTGGCTCCGCGACCCCTCGGTCGCGGAGCTGGACGAGATGCTGGAGGCCTCCGCCGGGAGGCTGCGGGTGATGACGGTAGCGCCGGAGCTGCCGGGCATGGATGCCTTTATCCGGCAGGCGGCGCAGCGGGGCGTGGCGGTCATGCTGGGGCACACGGCGGCCAGCAGCGGCGACATGCACCGGGCGGCCCTGGCGGGGGCCCGGGGGATAACCCATCTGTATAACGCCATGAGCCAGCACCTGCATCGGGAGCCTGGCGCGGTGACCGGAGCCTTTCTGGAGGAGGGGCTTTATGCGGAGCTCATTGCCGATGGGTATCATGTAGCCCCGGACGTGGTACGCATGACCTACCGGTATATGGGGCCGGAACGGCTGATCCTGATCACCGACGCCATGCTGGGCAAGGGGATGCCGGACGGGGACTTTGTTTTTAGCGGCCTTGCCTGCCGCAAATCGGGCCTTGAGGTGAAGGTGATCGACGGCGGACGGCGGGCAGGCAGCGCGATTGGGCTGAATGAGGCGCTGCGGCGGATGCAGCAGATGACGGGCTGCGGCCCCTGCCAGCTGGTGCAGATGGCCTGTGTGAACCCCGCCAGGGTGGCGGGCCTTGAGGGGAAAAAGGGCCGGCTCATGGCGGGTATGGACGCGGATCTGGCGCTTTTTGACGATGACTGGGTATGCAAGGGCGCGATGGCGGGGGGAAAATGGATCTGGCGGGCGGATGGCTGACGCGCGGGGAACGGGAGCAGAAAAAACAGGAGCGGCGCTCCTGTTTTTCTGGCGTGAAATAGGCTAGTCGAAGCCGGCCAGCCGGCGCATAACCTCCTTGGCCAGGCTGGCGTTGGGGCTGTTGTCGGCGACAAAAACGCCGATAGGCTGATCGCCGAAAACAGCGGCAAGGGAATCACTGGCGGCGAGGGCGACGCCGCAGGCAGGGGTGCGCTGCCCGGTGGGGGTTTCCACGCCGTCCTTCAGCTCGGTCAGCTCATAGGAGATCTGGCGGTCACCCAGCTGCTCCAGCTCCCCGGCGGTGAAGATCTGATCCAGGGGCATAAAGGATTCATTGCGCGCCTGGATACTGGCCGCGTCCAGGGTACAGATGGCGACGTCGATCTCCTGGGCGGCGATCAGGGCCGTGAATTTGGTTTGCCCGGCCGCTCCGGTCAGCGAATCGTCATGGGTTGAGCCGCCGCCGGCCAAGATAGGGGTAAAAACAGGGGGCTGGCCCTCGAGGGTCAGCTGCGGCATGGCCTCGGCCAGCTCGGCCCCAAAGGGTTCAACCTGCGCGGCGTCAAGGGGATTGGCACAGAAAACCATTTGAAAGGGCTTGGGTTCTCCGGCGGCGGAGCAGCCGCCCAGACACAGGACGGCGGACAGGACAGCGGCAGCCGCCGCCAGGGCCCGGGAGCGGTTGGTTTTGAAATGGGTTTGCATATCATAACTCTCCTTTGGGTTGGCGTTCGATACCGGCGAAGCACCGGCTATGGTTCCCCATTATACAAGTCTGCCCCGGCGGGTGGAGTCCTATGGAGCCAAATGTCGCCTATCCATGCCCAATTCAACAATTAACTAGCTAAACATTTGCATCAAATAAGGGGCTGCGGTATCCGCAGCCCCCTGTTTGTTCGATCAATCGTTGAGACCCAGCCGGGCAAAAATATCGTCCACATGGTGATAATAGCCCTGCAGGTCGAAGAGCTTGTCCAGCTCCTGGCGGGAGATATGCTCCTGCACCACGGGCTCGGCCCAGAGCAGCTCCTTGTAGTCCTTCCCCGTGGCCCAGCAGTCCATGGCGCAGCGCTGCACCAGCGGATAGGCGACCTCGCGCAGCATGCCGTGGTCGCAGAGGTAAAGCAGCACACGGCCGGAGAAAACAAGGCCGTGGCTGGCGTTGATCGAACGCATCATGTTTTCCGGATACACATTAAGGTCAGTCAGAATGCGGGTAAGCTTGCCCAGCATATAGTCGGCCAGGCAGGTGGCGTCGGCCAGGATGACGCGCTCGGCCGACGAGTGGGAAATATCGCGCTCATGCCAGAGGGTGATATCCTCCAGGGCCGGAACGCAATAGCCGCGCAGCAGGCGGGCCAGCCCGCAGATCTGCTCACAGTTGACGGGATTGCGCTTGTGGGGCATGGCGGAGGAGCCGGTCTGGCCCTTGGCAAAGGGCTCCTCCAGCTCGCGGGTTTCCGTTTTCTGCAGGCCGCGGATCTCCGTGGCGATTTTTTCCATGCAGCCGCCCAGGATCGCCAGGGTGCAGATCAGCTGGGCATGGCGGTCGCGCTGCAGCACCTGCGTGGAGACCGGAGCGGGCGTCAGGCCCATAGCCTTGCACACATACTGTTCGATAAAGGGATCGATATTGGCGTAATTGCCCACCGCGCCGGAGAGCTTGCCGACGGCGATCATCTCACGGGCCTGGTGCAGCCGCTCCACACAGCGCTGCATATCGGCATACCACAGGGCGAATTTGAGCCCCAGGGTGGTAGGCTCGGCATGGACGCCGTGGGTGCGCCCCATGCAGGGCGTCATTTTATAGGCCTTGGCCTGACGCTTGAGGACGGCCAACAGCGGGTCCATATCGGCGATGATCAGATCCATGGCGTCCTTCAGCACGCTGGACAGGGCGGTGTCCACCACGTCGGTGCTGGTAAGGCCGAAATGCAGGTAGCGGCTTTCCTCGCCCAGGGATTCGGCGACGCAGCGGGTGAAGGCTACTACGTCATGGTGCGTGGTTTCCTCAATTTCGGTGATGCGCTCCACGGTAAAGGTCGCCTTCTGCGCCATAGCGTCGGCCGCCTCTTGGGGAACCTGGCCCAGCTTGGCCCAGGCCTGGGCCGCGGCCAGCTCCACCTGCAGCCAACGCTCGAATTTTGTCTGCATGGTCCAAAGGCTGGCCATGGGCTCGCGGGTATAACGATCGATCATCGGATGATGCCTCCTGAATAACCATTTTTCCCTATCATATCAGAAAAAGGGACAGGGATCAAGAAAAGACGGAACGATCGGAAACGGCGGGAATAAATAATTCGTGATTCAAATGGACGCGGGCGGAAAATCAATCAGAATCGAGAAAAACTTGAAAGGAACCCTTGTATCCTACGCGCGATTTGGTAAAATATAAGAAGCGGCCTCTTGCGCGCCTTTTGCCCCATTTGCCAGCGCGGCACCAGATATAGGGCAGGGAGAAAAACGCAAAAAAGCTCATATTGCGCGAATCCTTGGAAAGTTGTAAATTTCCTGTCGAATTATGCGGTTTGATTGCGGATAAACAGAAAATGTAGTATGATCTTGGTGAAACAAGCACTATTGGTTGTGAATAGGGGCGCTGGTGTTGAATTTGCACGAAAGAGGTGGAAATTATGAGCGATACGATCCGTGAAATAAAGAGCCAGATCCGGACGGCCGAGAAGGCGCGTCAGGATTTGATTCGGCGTATAGACATGCTGCAGGAGGAGCTATCCGAACAATTTATGATAAAACTGCGCCAGCAGCCGTCGCCATACGACGGGCCGCGGGTCGACGCCACGATGCTGAAGGCCTCCGAATATTTAGATGAGCTGGAGATGGAATATTTACGGCTTGAAAAGCGTCTAAGGGAAATGCAGGATACGCTGTTCGAGCTTATGGAGGCGGAAAAGTAAGGGACGCCTGAAAGGAAGTGACCGGTTTGCAGACGCTGCGCGATATCATCCAGCGTAGCTGGGAGCTGCTGGGGCAGCTGCAAATTGTTGATATTATTGATATAATCATCGTCGCTTATGCGATCTACAAGCTGCTGGTATTGACCCGGGAGACGAGGGCCAACCAGGTGCTGAAGGGCTTCGGCGTTATTTTGATCGCCTTCCAGATCAGCCGGTGGCTGAGCCTGACGGCGCTGGTATGGATCTTTGAATACATTATTAACAATATTGCCATCGTCATGGTGGTGCTGTTCCAGCCGGAGCTGCGCAAGGCGCTTGAGCAGCTGGGCCGGGGCGGTAACAACATCATCGGACGGGCGCTGCACACGGGCAAGGCGCCCCCGGCGGCCAGCTATGACTGGGTGGTGGAGGAGATCGTCCGCGCCGTGCAGAATATGGCCCGCAGCAAGACGGGGGCGCTCATTATCATGCAGCGCAGCCCGCTTCGGGACATATTGGAAAGCGGCACCTACCTATATGCCCGCGTATCACGAGCCATTTTGGAAAATATATTCGTACCCAACACGCCCCTGCATGACGGGGCTACTGTCATATCGGGGGATACGATCCTGGCTTCAGGCTGCTTCCTGCCGCTGACGAGCTCCAATGAGCTCTCCAAGGACCTGGGCACGCGCCACAGGGCGGCGCTGGGCATGAGCGAAACCTCGGACGCCATGGTGATTGTCGTCTCGGAGGAGACGGGCGTGGTGTCCATTGCCGAAAAGGGCGCGCTGGAGCGGTATGTGGACGCCGGCCAGCTCAAGGCCCGGCTTAGCGCCCTGTATGAGGAGAAGCTGGAGAAGCCCGCGGCCCGCCGGGGATTCCCCTTCAGGAGGAAGCGCCATGAGTAAGAACACGATGCATACCTTTAAGGCGGTCCTCAGGCGGGCGGCGGGCGCCTGCGGCCGGGGCCTGTCCTATCTGTGGATGCGCTCACGGCATAACTTCGGTCTCAAGCTGCTGGCGCTGATCTTCTCCATCATCCTGTGTAATATCATCATGACGCAGTCCAATCCGGTGCGGCGCATCCAGGTCAACGAGGTGGCGGTGGAGTATGTGGGGCAGGATACGCTCCGGTCCAACAAACTGACGCTGAGCCCCGAAAGCCAGGCTGGGCTCAGGCAGATTTCCGTGACGCTGGGGGTGCGGATGCAGGAAATGAGCCGGGTGGACAGCGAGAGCGTTTCCGCCTCGGTGGATCTCGCCGCGGTAAGCGAGCCCGGCGAATATGAGCTGCCCATCCAGGTTTCATCGGAGCTGGGGACGGTATACGCCCGAAGCCCCCAGAAGATGAAGGTTACGGTGGAGCAGCTGGTGACCAAGACGGTGCCGGTGACGTCGGAAACCTCCGGAAGCATTCCGTCGGGCTACAGCATCGGCTCGCTGAATCTTTCGCCGGACGTGATTACCGTCACCGGGCCCCAATCGCTGGTGGATCAGGTTTATCAGGCGGTGGTACGCCTGGACGTATCGGAGCTCAATAAATCCTTCACCGGCAGCCAGGGCTTTACCCTCGTCAACGAGGCCGGCGAGGAGCTGGACAGCAGCGGCATTGATATGTCCGCCTCCGGCGTGATTGCGACGGTAAGCGTGAAAAAGACCGTGGCGCTGCCGGTCAATGCGGCGCTGTCGCTGACCGGGGCGGATCAGCTGCCCGAAGGCTATCAGCTGACCGATATCACCATCCTGCCGGAAGCGGTGAACGTATCCGGCAGCGACGCTGCGCTGGCCAATGTGGTGGAATTGACCTGCGATGCCATCGACATTGCGGGGCTGAAGGAGAGCAAGACCTTCACCGTGAAGCTGAAGCCTATAGCCGGGCTGACCCTGGAAACCGACGAGGTGGAGGTAGTGGTGCGCGTGGAGCCTAAGACGACGACGCAGACCTTTAAGTCGCTGCCGGTGCGCGTGGTGAACGTTGCAGAAGGGCTCGCTATGCCCGAAATTGCCGAAACGGTGGACGTTACGGTGACAGGACCGGAGGCTGTGGTATCCCGCATGGGCAGCGGCAGCATCGACGTGGTGGTGGATGCCCAGGGCCTGACAGCCGGCACCCATCAGGTTAAGGCGCAGGCCCGGCTGGATGCGGCCTACCAGGATGAGATGGAGACGGGCAGCGTGACGGTCTATCCCACGCAGCTGACCGTCACCCTGGAGCCGGCGGCATGATCCGGCTTAACGAGGTATTCCTGACGCCGGACGAGCCGGAGACGCTGCTGGCGGAGCGGGCCGCCCGCCTGCTGCGGGTGGAGCCAGGCCAGATCAGCCAGCTTGCCCTGGTGCGCCGGGCGGTAGACGCCCGGAGGGGGCAGGTACGGCTTAGCTGCACGGTGGATGTGCGCCTCAAGCAGGGGGAGGACCGGGCGCTGCGCGCCTGTGCCAAGGCCCGGCGGGTGGACGCTGTACAGGAGGCGCCGCTTCAGCGGGGGAGCCTGCCGCTGCGGGGCCGGCCGGTGGTGGTGGGCAGCGGGCCGGCGGGGCTTTTCGCCGCGCTGGAGCTGGCGCAGGCGGGCTACCGGCCGCTGGTGTTGGAGCGCGGTCTGCCGGTGGAGCAGCGGGCGCAGGCGGTGGAGGCATATTTCAGCGGGGGCGCGTTGGATCCCTCCTGCAATGTGCAGTTTGGCGAGGGCGGCGCGGGCACCTTTTCCGATGGGAAGCTGACCACGAGGATACGCGACCCCCGCTGCGCCCGGGTGCTTGCGCAGCTGGTGGAGGCCGGCGCGCCGCAGGAGATCCTGGTGCAGGCCAAGCCCCATGTGGGAACCGACCGGCTGCAGCGGCTGCTGCCGAGGCTGCGGGAGAAGATTGAAGGCCTGGGCGGCCAATTCCGCTTCGGCGCCTGCCTGACGGCGCTGGAGCGCGATGGGGCGGGCCGGCTGGCGGCCCTGCATCTGGCGGACGGAAGCCGGGTGGAGACAGGAGCGGCGATCCTGGCGCTGGGGCATTCGGCGCGGGATACGCTGCGGTATCTGCTGGAAGGCGGGCTGGCGCTGGAGCCTAAGGGATATGCCATGGGGCTGCGGATTGAGCACGGGCAGGCATGGCTGGACCGGGCGCGGTATGGCCGCTGGGCCGGGCATCCGGCGCTGGGGGCGGCCGATTATTCCCTTTCAGAGACAGTGGACGGGCTCTCGGTCTATACCTTTTGCATGTGCCCGGGCGGCGTGGTGGTAAACGCCAGCAGCGAGCCCGGGGGTATCTGCGTCAACGGGATGAGCGACCATGCCCGCGGCGGGCAGCAGTGCAATGCCGCCTGGGTATGCCAGGTCCCGCCGGAGCGCTTTGGCGGGGACGGCCCGCTGGCGGGATTGGCGCTGCAGGCAGCGCTGGAGCAGGCGGCCTTCAGGGCGGGCGGCGGCCTGCCGCCCGCCCAGCGGCTGGAGGATTTCATGGAAGGCAGAGCGAGCCGGGGCTTTGGCGATATCCGGCCCACGGTGCGCCCGGCGGCCGCCCTCAGCGACCTGAATACGGTGTTGCCGGGATGGCTTGCCGCACGGCTGAAGGCGGCGCTGCCGGCCATGGACCGGCGGCTGCCGGGATTTGCCCATCCTGACGCCGTGCTGACCGCCGTGGAGGCGCGAACCTCGTCAGCCGTGCGCATGGTCCGCGGCGAGGATGGCCAGGCCCTGGGCGCTCCGGGCGTGTTCCCCGCCGGGGAGGGCGCGGGCTATGCGGGTGGGATCATGTCCTCCGCAGTGGACGGCCTGGCGGCCGCCCGGCGGCTGATGGCGCTGTATGCGCCGGCCGGGGAGGAAGCAATATGGAGATAAGCGGCTATTTGGAGCAGGTTTACCGGTGGGCGCAGCGCCTGTATTCCTCGGATCAGATGGAGCGCCTGCTGACCACGGTTCAGGGTTGGCTTGAGGGGCGGACCATCCAGGAGGTTGCCCGGTGGCTGGGGCATACGCTGCTGTGGGTGTTGGCCCTCGGGCTTATCCTGGATTGGGCGCTGTACTGGACGCGTGAGGATCAAATGACGCTGGTGCGCCGGCTGTGGCGCGGAGGCTGCCGGCTTTGGCGGCGCCTTTTCGGGGACAGGCGCGTGGAAGCGAAGGCAGAATAAGAGACAACCGGAGGAAATATTTTGTCGCGTATTACGATTCATATCGGCCATTTTGGCAGCGGGAAGACGGAGATCTCCCTGGATAAGGCCATACGGCTGGCAGGCCAAGGCGAGAAGGTTTCGCTGGTGGACCTGGACAATGTCAACCCCTACTTCCGCTCGGGCGAGAAAAGGCCGGAGCTGGAAGCGCTGGGGATTGAGGTGCAAACGCCGACCTTTGAAGGCAGCACGGTGGATGTGCCGTCGCTTCCGGCGACGGTTCAGCGGGTCTTTGCGCAGAAGGACCGCCGCGTGATCTTCGACGCAGGCGGCGATCCCACGGGAGCCGGCGTGCTGGGGCGGTATCACCGCTGGCTGGAGGAGGACGATACTCAGGTGCTTTGCGTGGTCAATACGCTGCGGCCCTGGACTGCGACAGTGGACGATATCCTTTGGATGATGCAGGAGATGAGCGGGCATTGCCGCCTGCCGGTGAGCGGCATCATCCACAACACCAACCTGGCCCGGGAAACCCGGGCGGAGCATGTGGTGCAGGGCCAGCGGCTGATCGACGAGGTATCGGAGAAAAGCGGGGTGCCGGTGGTTGCGATTTACGGGCTTGAACCGGTGCTGGCGGCGCTGCCGGAGGACTTTCGGGCGCAGTACGGCGCGCTGCTTGCGCCGCTGAGCCTGCGGATGCGGCCGTCATGGCTGGACGAACGGGATGAGTGAGGGGCTTGAGCTTGCCATAAAGGCCGTGAGCGTAGCGCTTATGGCCCTATCCGTATGGGCTGCGGCGGCCCAGGTCCGGCGTAACCCCAAGCTGGAAACGGGCCGGCCGGGGAAGAGGCGCTGGATCTATGTGGTGGCGGCCGTGTTGGGCAGCCGCGCCCTGATCCTGCTGATGAGCCTGGCGCTGGGCTTTGGGCCGGTGGAGGAGATGTGGACCCGCTGGGATGCCGTACACTATACGACGATCGTGGAGCAGGGGTATACGGCCGACCAGAGCACCCAGGCCTGGCTGAACATCGTGTTCTTTCCGCTGTACCCGGCGCTGTGCCGGCTGCTGGGCGGCAGTTTTTGGGCCATGCTGGCCGTTTCCTGGGGCTGCCTGGCGGGTGCGGCTGTGGTGATCGACCGGCTCTGCCCGCCGCGCGCCGGCTTTTGGGCGCTGCTGTGGCTCTGCCTGTTCCCGGTGACGGTCTTTCTGGGCGCGCCCTATACGGAAAGCCTCTTCCTGCTGACAACGGCCATGGCGCTGGAGATGGTGCGGCGCAAGAAATGGCTATTTGCTGGCATATGGGGCATGCTGGCGGCGCTGACCCGCAATGTGGGCGTGCTGACAAGCCTTGCCTTTATCACCGGGTACCTGATGGATTTCCGGGAGCGGGTAGAGCGGGGCGAGGCTGCCTGGCGGGGCCTTGTCCCGGCCATTATCCGGGGCGGCGGCCTTTGGTGCGCCCTGATCCCGCTGGGTACGGCGCTGTATCTGGGCCTGAACCAGGCTATATATGGTGATCCTTTCATTTTCATGCAGATTCAGAAGGATCACTGGAGCCAAAGCTTTGGCTTTTTCGGGCAAACCATGGTTACATCGCTGAGCTATGCCCTTTATTATGACGAGTGGCTTTACCGGATCTGTCTCTTTATCCCGCAAACCGCCCTGATGGCAATCACGCTGGTGGCGCTGCCCTTTTTGCTGCGGCGGATGACGGCGGCCGACGCGGTGTATTCGGTGGCCTATGTGCTGTGCATCATGTCGCCCACCTGGCTGCTTTCCTTCCCACGCTATCTGATGGGGATGGCGACGCTGTATCCAGCCATGGCCCGGGCCATACGGCCGCGGTGGGCGCGGATTATGACGGCCTGCCTGCTGGCCGCGGCGATGATCCCGTTAACCATCGCCTATCTCAGGGGTTGGCCCGTGCTGTAAACCAAACGAATTTTCTCGGTAAAATGACGAAAAGCGCCCGGAAGGGCGCTTTTGCGCTGCCAATTGCCAACATATTTCCTTGACGCAAACCGATGAACAAATTATAATAATTTGAAAACCATAATCCAAACAATTCTGAAGGAGGTTTCTCATGGCGAAAGTCATCATTCACGAGGAAACCTGCAAAGGCTGCGGGCTCTGTGTAGACGCCTGCCCCCGCGGGGTGCTGGCCATCAATAAGGAGCGGATCAACCAGAAGGGATACAATCCCGTGCATCCTGTAAATCCGGATAAGTGCACCGGATGTACAAGCTGTGCGCTGATGTGCCCGGATACCAGCATCGAGGTAGAAAGGTAGGTTGTCATGGCAAAGATTTTGATGAAGGGCAACGAGGCGATTGCCGAAGCGGCCGTCCAGGCAGGATGCCGTTTCTTTTTCGGTTATCCCATCACCCCCCAGAACCAGATTCCGGAATATATGTCCCGGCGCCTGCCCCAGGTAGGCGGCTGCTTCCTGCAGGCGGAGAGCGAGGTTTCGGCCATTAATATGGTATACGGCGCAGCTGGCGCCGGCGCCCGGGTCATGACGAGCTCCTCTTCCCCGGGCATCAGCCTGAAGCAGGAGGGCATCTCCTACATCGCCGGCGCGCAGCTGCCCTGCGTGGTCATCAACATGGTGCGCGGCGGCCCCGGCCTGGGCAGCATCCAGCCCGCCCAGTCCGACTACTACCAGGCGACCCGAGGCGGTGGCCATGGCGACTACCGCATGGTGGTGCTGGCCCCGGCCTCTATTCAGGAGGGTGTGGAGCTGGTGCAGGAGGCCTTTGACATTGCCGACACCTACCGGATGCCGGTCATGCTGCTGGGCGACGGTATGCTGGGCCAGATGATGGAGCCGGTGGAATTCGGCACCTATACGCCCCGCGAGGTACCCGCCAAGGATTGGGCGACCGTCGGCACCGGCGGCGAGCGCAAGCCCAACATCGTAAATTCCCTGTACATGGACCCGGCGGAGCTGGAGCGCATGAACCTGGCCATGGACGCGACCTATGAAAAGATCAAAAAGACTGAGGTCAAGTGCGAGAAGTACATGACCGAGGACGCTGAGCTGGTGCTGGCCGCCTATGGCACCACCGCCCGTATCGCCAAATCGGCCATCTCCATTGCCCGCAAGGAACTGGGCATCAAGGTGGGCCTCATTCGCCCCATCACCCTGTGGCCCTTCCCCGAGGAGGCCTTTGCGCAGGCGGCGGCGCAGGACTCGGTCAAAGCCTTCCTGAGCGTCGAGATGAGCACCGGCCAGATGGTGGACGACGTGCGCCTGAGCGTAAACGGCAAAAAGCCGGTTCATTTCTATGGCCGCGCCGGCGGCATGATCCCCACGCCCCGGGACATCGTGGCGAAAATTCGTGAGATTCTGGGAGGTAAGGCGTAATGGCTAAGACTGTTTTCAAGAAAACCTCCATGCTGACCGACGTGCAGACCCACTACTGCCCGGGCTGCACCCACGGCATCGTGCACCGGCTGGTGGCCGAGAGCATTGAGGAGCTGGGGGTGGGCGACCATACCGTTGGCGTCGCGCCCGTTGGCTGCGCCGTATTCGCCTATAATTATTTTAACTGCGATATGCAGGAGGCCGCCCATGGCCGCGCCCCGGCGGTAGCCACCGGCATCAAGCGGGTACACCCTGAGAACATCGTGTTCACCTACCAGGGCGACGGCGACCTGGCGGCTATCGGTACCGCCGAGATCGTCCACGCTGCGGCCCGCCGGGAGAACATCACGGTAATTATGATTAACAACGCCATCTACGGTATGACCCACGGCCAGATGTCGCCGACCTCGCTGCCGGGCATGGTGACCACCACCTCGCCCTATGGCCGGGATACCAGCCACTGCGGATTCCCCATCAAGATGAGCGAGATGCTTTCCGCCCTGGAGGGGCCGGCCTATATCGAGCGCGTATCGGTGCACGACGTCAAGCATGTCGTCGCCGCCAAGAAGGCGATCAAGCGCGCCTTCAAAAACCAGGTAGAGGGCAAGGGATTCTCGCTGGTCGAGGTGCTCTCGACCTGCCCCACCAACTGGGGAAAGACGCCCCAGGAGGCCCTGAAGTGGCTGGAGGAGAATATGATCCCCACCTATCCTCTGGGCGTATACAAGGAGGTGGAATAAATGACGCAGCAAGTGATCTTTGCCGGCTTCGGCGGCCAGGGCGTCATGTCCCTGGGCGAGCTTCTGACCTATGCCGGTATGAATACCGGGCATGAGGTGTCCTGGCTTCCCTCCTATGGCCCCGAGATGCGCGGCGGCGCGGCCAGCTGCATGGTGATCGTGTCGGATGAGCCGGTAGCCGCTCCGGTGGTAACGGAGGCGGACGCGGTGATCGCCATGAACCTGCCCAGCCTGGATAAGTTCGAGGGCTCTGTGGTCAAGGGCGGCCACCTTCTGGTTAACAGCTCCCTGATCGACCGCAAGGTGGAGCTGGAGGGCGTCCATGTGCATTACATTGCCGCCAACGATGAAGCGCTGGAGCTGGGCAACACCCGCGTAGCCGGTATGATTATGCTGGGCGCGTACCTGAAGCTTTCCGGCTGCGTAACCATCGACGATATCTGCGAGGTATTCACCAAGGTATTCGGAGAAAAACGCGCTAAGCTGCTGCCCATCAACAAGGCCGCTATGGAGCGCGGCGCGCAGCTGGTGGAAGGCTAGGCCCGCTTTACGGACCCAGAATGGACCATGCAGGATAGACAGGGCCGCAACGGAACCGTTGCGGCCCTTTTTTAAGGAGGTAGCATGAAAAAAGCGGCAATGCGGCGGAAATGGGCCGGGCTGCTGCTTGCGGCCGCGGTGCTGCTGAGCGGCTGCGGGAGGGCCACGGAGCCGGTGGTAGCCTCGGCGCCCCCGCTGCCCACCGCCATCACCGCGCCGGCCCAGACGCTGCCCACGGTACCGGAGGATCAGATCGTGGCGCTCTCGTCGCTGAACGATTTTGCGCTCAAGCTTTTCCAGGCCGGCAGCGGCGAGGCAAGCTGGGTGGTTTCCCCGGTAAATGTGGCGCTGGCGCTGAGCCAGCTGAGGCCCGGCGCAGGCGAGCAGACGGCCGCCGAGATGGACGGCCTCCTGGGCCTGGAGGAAGGGCTGAGCCAGGAGCAGGTATGGGCCAGCATGGCCAGCCTGCGGGGGCAGCTGGAGTCGCTGGCCCCGGAAAGCCTGTGGCAGGGCTGGAGCCTGATGATGGGCGAGGGGCCCAGCGTGCAGGTGCAGTATATGGAGCTGCTGCGGCAGAGCCTGAGCGCCCAGGTGAACCTGGTGGACTATGAGGACGGGCAGTATGGCGAGGTATATTCCGCCTGGGTGAAGCAGGCCACCGGCGGGCTGGTTACCGCTATGACCGGCATCCCGGAGGCCAACGCGCCTCTGGTGGTTACGGCAGCCGCAGCCCTGGACGGCAAATGGGCCAAGGCGTTTAACGAGCAAAATATCCGCAACGCCACCTTTGAGCTGGAGGGAGGGCAGAAGGTCAGCACCGCGATGATGACCACAAAGGCGACCCCGCCGCTGCTGGAGTGCGAGCAGGCGACCTTCCTGGCCATGCCGCTGGATGGGAACCTGGAGGCCTGGATGATCCTGCCGCCGGAGGGGGTGGCGCTGCAGGACTTTGTCGCCTCCCTGACCATGGAGCAGCTGACAGGCTGGCGCAGCCAGGCGACGGCCACCAGCTGCCTGGTTTCGGTGCCCAAGATCGATATTTCCTCCAGCGGGGATATGACCGGTACCCTGCAAGCGATGGGCCTGACGGCCCCCTTTGACGAGGCGCAGGCCGACTTTTCGGCGATGGGGAGCAAGCTGTCGGTGTCCCGGCTGCTGTCGGCCTTCCGCATTCGGCTGGGGGAAACCGGCGTGGAGGCGGCTGACGAGGCCATGAGCCAGCGGATGCTGCGGGGCATGGACCGGGAGCTGAAGGGATATACCTTTGACCGGCCCTTTGTGCTGATCATAGCCGAAAAGGATACGGGGAACCTGGTGATGCTGGCGGCGGTGACCCGACCCAGCGAGGACCGCAGCTAAAAAGAAAAATCATCCCAAACCCGGGGATAAATTTGCTGAAGCGGATAAAGTTTTGCTTGACGAAACGCGATTGCATGTTATAATAATGCTTGCGTTGTTATGTTTGTCTGCGGCGTGTCCGCATCTACCCTGCATGAGCGGAGGTGAAAGCCATATGAAGGAAGGAATCCATCCCAATTACGGCAAGTGCATTGTGCGCTGTGCCTGCGGCGAGACCTTTGAGACCGGTTCGGTGGAGAAGGAGATCCGCGTGGATATTTGCTCCAAGTGCCATCCCTTCTATACGGGTCGGCAGAAGCTGGTGGATACCGGTGGTCGCGTGGATCGTTTCAAGAAGCGCTACGGCCTGTAGAACCTTTACCGCAAAGATTTCAGAACGGGTTCCCTCGTTCTGTTTTCTTATGCGGTTTTTCTTTTATGGCACCGATAATGACTGATCCGCGCCCGAGCGCGGTACAATAGAGGAGGAACCCTATGAAAAAGGTGATCGGCGGCCAGGCGGTGATGGAGGGCGTGATGATGCGCTCCCCCTCGCTGATGGCAATGGCTGTGCGCAGGGACGACGGTTCAATTGTCATGGCCCGTCATCCGGTGCAGGCCCGCAAGCGCTGGGCCCGCATCCCGCTGGTGCGGGGTGTGGTGAATTTTGTGGCCATGCTGAAGATGGGCTTTACCACGTTGAATGAATCCATGGCGCTGCTGGGCCTGGAGGAGGAAGAACCGTCAAAATTTGAGCGGTGGCTCAGCGAAAAGACCGGCAAATCCACCGGAGACATTGTGATGGCGGTAGGCTCGGTGATGGCGGTGGCCCTTTGCCTGGGCATCTTTTTCCTGCTGCCCACGCTGGCGGCCACCTGGCTTTCCGGCTTCATCCAGGCCCCGATCCTGGTGAACCTGGCGGAGGGCGGCGTGCGGCTGGCGATCTTCCTGCTGTATCTTGCGGGTATCAGTCTGATGCCCGATATCCGCCGGTTCTTCGCCTACCATGGGGCGGAGCATAAGGTGGTGAATTGCTACGAGGCCGACAGGGAGCTGACGGTGGAAAACGCCCAAAGCCAGACGACCCTGAACCCCCGCTGCGGCACCAGCTTCCTGCTGATCGTCATGGTCATTTCGGTGCTCGTGTTTTCCCTGACAGGCTGGACGGGCGCGTGGTGGAGCCGCTTTATCGTGCGCATTGCGCTGCTGCCGGTGGTGGCGGCCATCTCCTATGAGGTGCTGATGCTGCTGGCCAAGCGCAATAACGCCTGTGTGCGGGCCCTGCGCTGGCCGGGCATGCAGCTGCAGCGGCTGACCACCCGGCAGCCGGACGACTCCATGGTCGAGGTGGCGCTGGCCGCCTTTATCGCGGTGCTGGAGCCCGAGGACAGGGCGCGCTGCGCGCCGGCGGGCTACCGCCTGCCCGACGAGCCGGCGGAGGCGGAAGAGGGGGAGGCGCAGCCTTGACCTATCGGATGGCCTTGGCCTGGGCTGTGGGCCAGGGGGTGTCGGAGCCCGACGCCCGCTGGCTGCTGCAGGAGGTGGCGCGCCTGTCCATGACCCAGTACCTGATCGTGCGGGATACCCCCATCGAGCCGCCGCAGATGGCCCGCTTTGAGCAGATGATCCGCCGCAGGGCCGCCGGCGAGCCGGTGCAGCATATCCTGGGCTACTGGGGCTTCTGCGACCTGACGCTTAAAACGGACCGGCGGGCCCTGATCCCCCGCCCGGAGACGGAGCTGGTGGTGGAGGAAGCCCTGCGGCTGCTTCCCGAGGCGCAGGGGCTGAGAATTGCCGATGTGGGCTGCGGATCGGGCTGCATCGGCCTGGCGCTCAAAGAAAAGCGCTATAGGGACAGGGTCACGCTGATGGATGTGAGCCCCGAGGCCCGGGCCCTGGCGGCGGAAAACGCCGACCTGCTGCGGCTATCAGTGGAGATTGTGGAAGCCGACATGACTTGGCCGCTGCCCGGCGCCCCCTACGACATGATCTGCTCCAATCCGCCCTACATCCCCTCGGGCGACTGCCCTATGCTGGATGAGGAGGTGCGCCGGTTCGACCCCCTGCTGGCGCTGGACGGCGGGGCGGACGGGTTGGACTTTTACCGCGCCCTGGCCGGCAGGATGGCAGACAGCCTGAAGCCCGGCGGCTATATGGTCCTGGAGCTGGGGATTGGACAGGCTGCGGCGGTGGAGAAGCTTTTTGCCCCGGTTGGCAGCCGGGTGCGCCTGCGCAGGGATTTGGCAGGCATTGAACGTGTGATAAGCTTACAGAAAATATGAGGTGATCGGATGCTGTTGGAAAGACTGGCGGCCCTGGAGGCGCGCTATAACGAACTGAACCTGTGGCTGTCCCAGCCTGACGCGCTCAGCGACCAGGCCAAGTGGCGCGAGGCGCTCAAGGAGCAGGCAGAGCTGGAGGAGGCGGTTAACCGCTATCACGAATACCGGAAGGTACTGGAGGACCTGGAGGCAGCCCGGGAGATGCTGGAATCCGGCGATCCGGAGCTGGAGGAGCTGGCCAAGGAAGAACTGGGCGGGTTGGAGCGCCAGCGGGATGAGCAGGAGGAGGCGATCAAGCTGCTGCTGGCCCCGAAGGATCCCAATGACGACAAGAACGTGATCCTGGAGATCCGCGCCGGCACCGGCGGCGAGGAGGCGGCCCTTTTTGCCATGGAGCTGCTGAAGATGTATACCTATTACACCCAGAAGAAGGGCTGGCAGATGGAGATTACCGGTATATCCGAGACGGAGCTGGGGGGCTGCAAGGAATGCACCTGCCTCATATCCGGCAAGGGGGCTTATTCCCGGTTCAAGTTTGAGAGCGGGGCCCACCGGGTGCAGCGGGTGCCGGAGACGGAATCGGGCGGCCGTATCCACACCTCGGCGGCGACGGTGGCCGTGCTGCCGGAGGCCGAGGAGGTGGAGCTGGAGCTGAACCCGGCCGACATCCGTATCGACCTGTACCGGGCCAGCGGGGCCGGCGGCCAGCACGTTAACCGGACGGACTCCGCGGTGCGCCTGACCCATATCCCCACCGGCGTGGTGGTGGAGTGCCAGGACGAACGCAGCCAGGGCAAGAACAAGGAGAAGGCCATGCGCGTGCTGCGCAGCCGGATCTATGATATGCTGGAGCAGCAAAAGACCGACGAATACGCCCAGCAAAGGCGGCTGAAGGTGGGCAGCGGCGACCGCAGCGAGCGGATCCGTACCTACAACTATCCCCAGGGGCGGGTGACGGATCACCGTATCGGGCTGACGCTCTATAAGCTGGATAGCTTCCTGGCCGGGGATATGGACGAGATGCTGGACGCGCTGGCCCTGGCGGACCGCACCGAGCGCATGCGGCAGGAGACGGCGTAGGCCCCTTAGCCCATAGGGATGCTCCATGGGCGAATATGAAAGATAAAACCCGGAAGGGCGGCAGCCCTTCCGGGTTTTATTGCCTCTGGCGGCGCCGCCCAAAACCAAGGGGGAGGGGCGGCTGCAACGGCGCTGAAAATAGGGTGGGGTGGAATGATTTGGACGCCGGGCGCGTCAAATAGATGAAGAAAATGTGAAATACGAACAAGATTGGTTGCCAGAAAATTGCGAAATGGTATAATAAAGATGCAGAGGGATCCAACCGGTTCGACGCCCCCTGCATTGAGGAGTATGAAATGTCAAAGAAAACACATATGAAAGCCCCGCCGCAGGAGGAGATCATCATGGTCTGCGTAACCAGCCAGCGGCAGTGCGAGGATCTGATCGCCATGGGATCGAGGGTTGCGGAAACGCTTGAAGCGCCGCTGGCGGTGGTAAGCGTTCAGCCCACCGGCAGCATCGACCCGATGAGCGGCGAGCTGCTGGAATACCTGATGGATGTGGCCCGGAATTCAGGCGGCGAGCTGCTGGTGCTCTATGATGATAACCCCATCCCGAGGCTGATCCAGTATGCGCGGGAGCACCGGGCCAAGGCCATCGTCATGGGCCGCGGCCCCGGCGGCGGCCCCAGCACGGTGGTTAACGCCCTGCATCAGGCCCTGCCGGAGATCCGGATCTTCCAGCCGGCCCGCGAGAGCGGTACGGTGGAGGAGCTCAGGCAGGAATGCGCGCAATAGCGGAAGAAAAAAGGAATACGGCGTCCCGGTCGGGACGCCGTATTCCTTTTATGGAGCAAAGCCTGCTCCGTGCCGCTCAGGGGCTAGGGGGCGGGGAAAACCAGGTCATACCGTGTGCCGTGGGAGAACAGCACGCCGTCGGTAAGCCGGATGCGCAGGATACAGGTGTTGGGATCGGACTCGTCCGTATGGCCGTTCCCATACCAGCCAGCGAAGGCTGTGCGCAGCTTTTGGGCCAGCGCCTTGTTTTCGTCAGCGAGGATATGTCCCATGTTTTCTCCTACGCCGTGGGCGGTGAACCAATCGCCGCACAGGGCGACGGCAGGATTTTGTGCGATCTGCCCCATCTTCCCGGAAAGGGCATGGGTTATGACATAAAAGGCGCCGTCCTCATAAAAAGCATTCACGGTGCGGACGGAGGGGGTAAGGCCGTCGGTAGTGGCAAGGGCGATCAAGGTGTCGCGGTGGAAGCGCTCATCCATGATGGCCTGCGCCTGCGGGGGGAATCTTTCGTTCATGCCGCTTCTCCTGTTCTTTGAGGCCCGCCGACCAGGGCGGCCTTCAAGGGCTATTGCCAGTCGTCGCGTTCGCCGCTTTGCTCAATCTGCCGCCGGATATCCAGCATTTGGTCGTCCATCTGTCCGATAATTTCGGCGCAGGCCAGCAGCTGCTGGGCAATCTGCTGGGCGTGATCGGCGGGAATGCTCTTTTTGTAGCGCAGCTTATGCTCCAGGCTGGCCCAGAAATCCATGGCAATGGTACGGAACTGCACCTCAACCCGCATAAAGCGCTTTTCATTGGAAAGGAAAATGGGAATCTCCACAATCAGGTGGAGGCTGCGGTAGCCGCCCGGCTTGGGGTTGCGGATATAGTCCTTTACCTTGACGATGCGCACGTCGTCCTGCTTCTCCAGCATCTCGGCCAGGCGGTAGATATCATCGACAAAGGAACAGATCACACGGACGCCGGCGATGTCGTTAAGCGAAGCCTCGATGCGCTCGACGGTCAGCGGCTCGCCGATGCGCTGCATCTTTTCGATGATGCTCCGGGGGCGCTTGAGCCGGGTCTGGATGGATTCAATCGGGTTGCGGTCAAACTGGGAGGAGAATTCCATATTCAAGACCTTAAACTTTGTTTCGACCTCCAGCATGGCGCAGGAATAGTAGCTCATAAGCTTCATATACTCCTGGCCCTGGCTGATCATTTCCTCCATTTGCTCCGTGGTCTGAAAGCCGGGGGCAAAGGGAATACGCTTTTCTTGCTTCATGACAGGGGCTCCTTCGTAGGTAACGGAATCATGCTGGGCCAGCCAAAGGCCGGTCCCACTATAGGCATTATAGCGCGATTCAGAGGCGGAAACAAACCGCTCCGGCGCAATACCGCCAAGGGCTGCGCAAAAACCGCGGACTGGCGCCAAAAAAAGGGGACAGGTCAAGGACAGCTATGGGCAGGCGCCCTGTTTTCTGGTACACTATTACCATGACAGAGCGCGGGCATACCCCGCGGGAAAGGAAACCGCGATGAAAATGACCTTTCGCTGGTATGGTGCGGGCGATCCGGTAACCCTGGACCAGATCCGGCAAATTCCCGGTATGAGCGGCGTCGTGACCGCCGTATATGACGTGCCGGTGGGCGAGACATGGCCGCAGGCGCGCATCGACGGGCTGAAGGAGCAGGCCCAGGCCCATGGCCTCTCAATGGAGGTAATTGAATCGGTGCCGGTTCATGAGCACATCAAGCTGGGCCTGCCTGACCGCGACCGGCTGATCGATCACTATGCCCAGACCATTGTGAACCTGGGCAGGGCGGGCGTCCGGTGCATCTGCTATAACTTTATGCCGGTGTTCGACTGGCTTCGCTCCAGCCTGGCGGAGCCGCTGGAGGATGGCTCCACCTGCCTGGCCTTCCATGAGCAGCAGGTGCTGGCGATGGATCCGGCGGTCAGCGAGCTGTCGCTGCCGGGGTGGGATGAGAGCTATACCCGGGAGGAGCTGCGGACGCTGCTGCGCCAGTATGAGGAGGTGGACGAAGCCCGGCTATGGGATAACCTGGTCTATTTCCTCCGGGGGATCGGGGAGGCCTGCCGCAAGAGCGGCGTCCGCATGGCGATCCATCCGGACGATCCGCCCTGGGGAATCTTTGGGCTTCCGCGGATTATCCGGAACATGGAATCCCTTCAGACGCTGGTCAGCCGGGTGGACGAGCCCTATAACGGCGTTACCCTTTGCGCGGGCAGCTTCGGCTCAGACCCCAATAACGACCTGTACGCCATGGCGGATTTCCTGGCCAGACGCGACCGGGTGCCCTTCGTCCATGCCCGAAATGTGCTGCACCTGGGGCAACGCTCCTTCCGGGAGGCGGCCCATCTTTCCAGCTGCGGCAGTCTGGACATGTACCGGCTGCTGAAAACCCTGCATGACGGCGGCTTTGACGGCTATATCCGCCCGGATCACGGCCGCATGATCTGGGGCGAGACAGGCCGGCCCGGCTATGGCTTTACGACCGGGCGCTGGGCGCAGCCTATCTCAACGGG
>UQLW01000006.1 GCA_900542005.1 uncultured Eubacteriales bacterium | reverse complement strand
GATAGAAGGGAAGAATATGCGTAACCTAAGGAGGCCCGCCCACTTTGGGATGAGGGACGGCGGCATGCAGAGGCAGAGCGCTGATCCGGTGGATGGGGCGGAGGATAACAGCATAGCGCAGGATAGGCATGCTCCCGGCGGGGCATGCCCGCCGTTTTGCGCGGGGGGAGGAAAAATCTTGCCGGGACAGGAGCCTTTTTGGGTAAATTATGATATAATAAAGTAAAATTTGCCGCACCGCCCTGAAAGGGGCCTTTTTGCTGCAAGGATCCGGAGATAATACTGATGTTTGCAAGACGATCGAAAAGCTACGAAATGGACATGTGCAGCGGGCCGATTCTGCCGAAAATCCTGGCTTTCTCTTTCCCGCTGATGCTTACCGGCATCCTGCAGCTACTGTACAACGCGGCGGATATCGTGGTGGTGGGCCGGTATGCCGGCAGCGTGGCGCTGGCGGCCGTAGGCTCCACCGGTTCGCTGATTAACCTGATTACCAACCTATTTATTGGGCTATCGGTCGGTACTAGCGTAATGGTAGCGCAATATTACGGCGCGAATGCCCATAAGGACGTGAGCGAGGCTGTACATACGTCGATTGCAGTGGCGGGTATCAGCGGCATTATTTTGGGCGTATTTGGCATTGTGATGGCGAAGCCTCTGCTGCGCTTAATGGGTTCGCCTGACGATGTGTTGGATCATGCGGCGCTGTATATGCGCATTTACTTTGTGGGCATGCCGGCCTTTATGCTGTACAATTTCGGCGCAAGCGTGCTTCGTGCCATCGGGGATACCCGCCGCCCGCTGTACTTTTTGACCCTATCAGGGCTGGTAAACGTATGCTTTAATTTGCTGTTTGTCATCGTGTTCGGTATGGGCGTAGACGGGGTGGCATGGCCAACCGTCATCAGCCAGTATCTGTCGGCTGCGATGGTGCTGTACTGCCTGATGCATTCCAGCGGATCAATCCATCTGAATGGTAAGCAGCTTACGGTCAAGAAGGATAAGCTGTTGGGCATGATCCGCATCGGCCTGCCTGCCGGCCTTCAGGGGTCGCTGTTTTCAATCTCGAATGTGTTGATTCAATCCGCCGTCAATTCCTTCGGCTCCGTCGCAATGGCGGGCAACGCCGCTGCTGCGAATATCGAAGGGTTTGTTTATACCTCCATGAACGCCATTTATCAGGCCGCCGTAACCTTTACAAGCCAGAATATGGGCGCAAAGCGCTACGAACGGATCAACCGCATCGCGGGGCTCTGCGCCCTTAGCGTGACGACCATCGGTTTGGTTATCGGTTGGCTGGCGTACTCCTTTGCGCCGCAGCTGCTGGGCGTCTATTCGTCCGACCCTGAGGTCATCCGGATGGGCATGCTGCGGATGGAGATGATTTGCACTACCTATTTCGCCTGCGGGCTCATGGATATGCTGGTGGGCGTGCTCCGGGGTCTAGGCTATTCGGTGGTGCCCATGATCGTATCCCTGGCCGGCGCCTGCGGCCTGCGCATCCTGTGGATTTATACCGTCTTTGCCTGGCATCATGACCTGACGACCCTGTATCTTTCCTATCCGATCTCCTGGGTCATTACGGCGGCGATGCATCTGATTACCTATATCTATGTCAAGAGAAAGCTCGACCGCCAAGTTCGAGATGGGACGCTGCAGGCGGCGGGATAGCAGGACAAAGAGCCAAGTTATATCTTGGCTCTTTTTTTTACCGCCCTTTTTCCGAGGGGGGCTGTGACGCTAGCCTTCCACGTTAGCCGTTACGACCGTCTGCCCCAGCGTGTTGTTGCTGATCTTAATTGTCATGAGCTGGGTGACCGTGCGGCCCTGGCGGTCCGTGATGGTAATGGTGAGATGATCCGTCAGCTTATCCTCGGGATAGCCCTCCAGCAGGATATGACCGGCAACTGAGGTGCTGCCGCCGCCGCTGGCAATCGCCAGCTTTTCTTCCTCCGTGGCGTTTTCCAGCCGCTTTTCCGCCTCGGGATCGTATCCCTGGATATGGGCGTAATTCTGCTGAGAGGCCCAGCTGCGCAGGTTCCAGCCATACCAGGTATACCATACCTGGTCATATTGGGTGAAGCCCTCCGGGAAGGTGATCTCTAGGCGCGGCGAGAAGCCGCTTCGGGCCGGGACATATGAATAGGCGACGCCATCGATCACCGTCTGCTCATAATAGAGCTCGGGGTTCCAATACTGTTCCTCCAGCGTTTCTGTCCAATCAAGGGCGCGGACGGACTCCTGCTGGCAGGCGATCTCGATCTTTGCGATATCCTTGCCGGTGATGGAAAAGCGAAGCTCCGGACCATTATCCACATAGCTGATGGAGCTGTGGCGGCTGGCGTGATTCGGATCCACCAGGTCCACGGAGCTGCCGTCGGGAACGCCCACGGAGAGGGCAAAGGCGGCGGGAGGCTCTGTGAGGACTGACCCCACGATCAGGGCGGCGGCCAGAAGCAAGCAGGCAGCCGCCAGCCGCAGGCCGGCCGTTCGCACCAGGCAGCGGCGTCCCCGAAGGGGCTGAGGCTGGGCAGCGCTGCGGATGGCCGCCAGCATCCGCTGCTTTTGCTGGGCGTCGGGCTTCATGGGATGAAAGGCTGCGTTAAGTGTGTTCTTCGTCATCGGAATCCTCCTCCAGTTCAAGTCTGAGGCGCTGGCGGGCGCAGCGAATACGGGTTTTGACCGTGTTAAGGTTCAGGCAAAGCATGGCTGCGATTTCGCTGAGCTTATAGCCCTCGTAGTAATGCAGATACAGAAGCACGCGCTGGTTCGGCGGGAGAGTCATGAGTGCGGCGGCCAATATGCCGGGCTCATAGGCGCCGTCAGGAGCCGCGCCGGGTTGCTCGGACAGGCCCGACGTTTTCCGGCGCCACCATTGCCGGTGCACATCCCTGCAGTGGTTCCGGGCGGTTGTAATCAGCCACGCTTTCTCGTGCTCGGCGCTGGAGAAATCGGTCTGATCCTTCATTAGCTTGAGGAATACGGCCTGCACGGCGTCCTCGGCGTCGGGCCGGTTTCCCAGCAGCGCGAAGCAGACCCCGTAGACCGTTGCAACATGGCGATGATAAAGCGCTTCGACCTCCTCCATGGTTCGGGCCTGGAGACGCGTCCTCTCGGCAGGCCCGGCGCGTAGGGCCGGTAGGTTTTCCATCTTCATTCACCTCCTTTACCCATAACACGATTGGAAAGGCAGAAAAGTTTGCCGTTCTTCCGATGGAGGATGAAAGAATAAAACCGCCGCTGAAGCTTACCCTCAGGGCGGTTTGCGGTATATCGGGACGACGGCTTATCCTTTTTTCCGCTGAAGGCGCACGTCCTGCCCCTCCAGCCGCAATACGCGGACCACGCTGCGGTCCACCAGGCGGGAGGCCAGGCGGGCGCCATAGCGGTCATAGAGCTCGGCCGGCGTCAGGTTGGTGGAAAAGGCCAGGGGCTGCAGCCGGGCCATGCGGTCGTTGATGAGGGCAAAGAGCGTTTCCACCGTGATCTTCTGATAGAGCGGCTCGCTGCCCAGGTCATCGATCAGAAGAAGGTCGGCGTCGCTGTAAAGCGCCAGCGCATCCTGCCCCTCCTGGCGGTCCAGGCTGGCGCGCACCAGCTGGTAGGCGGTGACCATCATGACGGTGAAGCCCCGGTCCACCAGGGCGTTGGCCACGGCGTGCATCAGATAGGTCTTGCCCAGGCCCGTGCCGCCGGTGAGCAGCAGGGAGCGGCCCTCGCTGCCGGGGAAGTCCTGGGTATAGGCCAGGCACTGGTCCCGCCGCAGCTGCATCAGCTCCCGCTGGGTCCCCTGCAGGGTGGGCAGGGGGGTATCGGGAAAGAGGGAGAGGTCAAAGCGCTCAAAGGTGAAATCCTCGCGGATGCCGGTGGCCTCCCTCAGCTTAAGGGCGGCGGCATTGAGCACACAGCTGCAATAGCGCTGGGCGCCCTCGCCGGTCATGCCCAGGTCGCCGCAGCGGGGGCACAGCGGATGATAGGTAAAGGCGCCGGCGTCGAGCCCTTCCTGCGCCAGGGTTTCGGCCAGCGCCCGGTGGAAGGCGGCGCCGGCCTCGGCTTGCCGCCGCCTCGCCCTGGGCGGCGGCCCGCGCTGCCGCCATATTCTCCGATACCCAATCGGCCCATTTGCCGCGCAGGGCGGGATGGGCAAAGACATACCGCTTCATGGCCTCATAGGCTTCGGCCTCGCCGGCAATCCGGCGGTTTCGCCGCTGCGCGACAAGCTGCTGCAGAATTTGTCCCCGGGTCATGGCATGCGGTCCTCCTCGTCGTCAAAATACCGGTCATAGGCCGAAGCGTCCCGCTCAAAATCCAACTTTCCAGCGCCGGGGGCAGGGGAGCGGGAGGGGCTGTAGCTGGCCCGGGCAGCCTCCGGGGAGGCGATTCCCTCCTCCTTCCAGCGGGCCAGGATGGCGCCCATGTACCGCACCCGGTCCTGGGCGCCCTGGGCGAACTCAGCCGCCAGGGCGATCAGCTCCGGGCTGTGGCCGTCTTCCCGCCAGCGGCTCCAGGCCCGGCGCTCCCGGGCCGTGGGCGCGCGCCCTTCGCCCCAGGCGGCCAGCAGCTCAGAAAAGGCCGCGCGGGATTCGGCCGCGTCGGCCAGCAGCCGGTCCACCGCCTCGTCGGACACGGCGCCGGCCTTCCCCTGACGGCGCACCAGGGCGTCCAGATCTTCGGGCCGGCTGCGCCCCTCGCGGGAGAGGGAGGCGGCCAGCTTCTCCAGGGATCCCTGGGAGAAGCCCATTTCAAACCATTCCCGGGCCATTTCACGGATCTGCGGGCTATGGGCGCCGCGGTAGCCCAGGCTGCGCAGGATGGGAGCGAGCCGGTCGGATTCATCGTCCTGCCGCAGGTAATATTGCCGGATATCGGCCGCGCGGGTGATCCCCTGCTGATGCAGGGTTTCCAGCATCCGGTCCAGATAGCGGAAGTTAGGATTGGCCACATGGGACATATGCTTAGCCGCCAGCAGGATCCCCTGGCGGTCAAACTTCATTTCCCGGGTCCATTTGGCCCAAAGGGAGCCCTCCTCCAATGTGGCGTTGCGGTGGATATTCCACTGGGCCAGCACGTCCCTGGCGGGGCGGCAGAGCGTTTCCCCATGGATATATTGCTCTGCCTGCTGCAGGGTCGAAATCTTCTTTTCCTCTACCAGGCCGCGGATGGCTTTATCCATATAGGCAAAGGAAAGCTTGCGGTTATGCTTGGAATCCATGAAGAACTCCACCAGGAGCGGAATCGCGTCGGGCTCCAGCCCCAGCTGCTCCACCCACTCGTAAACCATCTGGAAATCCTCATGGGTAATAAGCCGCTGCGCGCCCACCACCGCCTGCAGGTTTTGGTTGAGCTCCTGATACCGGTAGAGCTCCCGATGCTCCACACGGTTCTGGAAGCCCTGCTGCACCGGGAGATATTGCACGTTTAAGGGATCCTGGCTGACCAGCTGCACAACGCCGGCCCGGTCCCAATAGCAGAAGGCGTTAAGAACGACATCCCGCTCAATATGCAGGGCTTTGGCAAAGTCCTCGCAGGTCAGCTGGCTGCCCTCCATGGGGAAGAGGGCAAAGCGCAGGCCATACAGGTAGACCTTCACAAACTCGCCGGGCGCTTTGACCATGAATTCCTCAATGAACAGGTTTTCCACCGGCGTGGACAGATAGGTGGGTTGAAAAATGTTTAACATGCGGGCGGCTACCTCCTACCGCTATCTTACCACATCTTAAGCCGGCGCGAAAGCGCAGGCCAGGGCAGGAAAGTAATTCGCGGGTGCGGCACGGGATTTTATGGTATAATCAGAAGGGATGCCCACCGGATAAAAGGAGGACGATCATGTTCAGGGTATTGGCAATCGGCAACAGCTTTTCCCAGGATGCGACGGCGTATCTGGCGCAGCTGGCCGCAGGCGGGGGCGTTGAAATGGAAGCGGTGAACCTGTATATTGGCGGCTGTTCGCTGGCAACCCACTGGGAGAATATGCAAACCGGCGCGGCCGCCTATGAGCGGGAACGAAACGGGGCGAGCGAAGGAAGGACCGTCTCCCTGGCCCAGGCGCTGGAGGAAGGCGGCTGGGATGCGGTGACGCTGCAGCAGGCCAGCCACGACAGCGGCCGGCCTGAGCGCTATTTCCCCTATATCCGCCTGCTGGCCGGCGAGGTGCGCGCCCGCGTGCCGGGCGCGCGGGTGTGGGTGCATCAGACCTGGGCCTATGAGCTGGACAGCGATCATCCGGCCTTCGCGCAGTATGGGCACAACCAATCCGCCATGTTTCAGGCGCTGGAGGCTGCATACCATCAGGCGGCTGATTCCATTGGCGCCCCGCTTATCCCCTCGGGTGCAGTCATCCAGCGCCTGCGGAGCCTGCCCCCCTTCGATTATGCCCATGGGGGCCGCAGCCTGTGCCGCGACGGTTTCCATATGGATTGGCTATACGGACGGTACGCGTTGGCGGCCGCATGGTATGAATGCCTGATGGGCCAGGATGTTCGGGATAACCCCTATACCCCTTCTCCGGAGGCCGATGCAGGCCTGCTGGCGCTGATCCGGGAGACGGTGCACGGGGTATGCGCGGAGCAGCGGGCCTAGCGGGCCCTGGGACATAGAGGACATGGGCATGGGAGGAAAGGGATGGAAAGCCGCGGCGGCCCTGGCGCTTCTGGCCGGCCTTTTGTTGCGATGCTCCGTTCAGGGCCGCAGGTATCGCCTGCCCCCGGTATTGGAACCGGCCCTGGAGGCAGCGCTGCAGGAGCCCATGGACCGCGCGGCGCAGGCGCTGGCCCTGCTGCCGGACAGCCCGGATTTTGCCCGGGAGCTTCGGCGCCTATGGGGTATGGATATACAGGTGCATAAGGCGTATAGCAAGGCCCGGCTGTGCACCCCCTATCAGGGGCTGCAGCTGGCGGTGGACCGCTATCGGGCTTACCGGGGCCGTGGGGAGGGCTACCAAAGCAGGCAGATCATGGCCCCGCTGGATATCCGGGAGCAGGCCTGTATGCTCTATGGCGGGGAGGACGACAGGATCCGGGTCTCCTTTGACAGGGAATGCAATCCGCTGAGGATCAGCTTCAGCTACCGCGACTATGTATATGTGGAGATTGAATTAGCCGGGGGAGAGCAGAGACGCTAGGCGATGAATAGAGTTAAGGCAGAATCTATAAACAAAATGGAGGTGAATGAGATAGCTTAATAACTATGGGGTGATTGTGGAAACCTGGAGTATCCTGCCTGCTATACGATACTCCAGGTTATTTTTGTTTACTTTCTTTTCCACGCCACATAAGTAAAAATAGCACCTTCATTCTATGGTTTTGGTCGCTTTTTTTATTATATATCATGTGGATCATAAAGTAAGCTTTGTAATCCATGCAACATGGAATCTAGGGGGGCAATATGGGTTTCTGCTCGTTAACTATGCTCTTTTTTTTCATCTTACCGGTTGTTATAGGATATGCTTTAATATGGAGACTAGGGAAAAAGAAGTATAACAATACCCTGTTACCCAATATATATTTGTGCATGGTATCACTGGTATTCTATTGGTGGGGTGCGGGAATTGAGAGCGTAGGGGTGATTCTTTTTTTAGTGGTTGGTCATTATGGATTCTCCTACATCCTTCGACTAAGAAAAAGTAAACTTGCAGTAGCTTTAGGTATTGGAATTGATTGCTTTGTATTAGTCAAGTATAAATATCCTGAACTTATGCTTCAGGCGTTGAGCGGTTGTTTGACTAATAGCGCGACGCTCATGGATATCGTTTTTCCTTTGGGATTATCCTTTATTATTTTTCATGGGATTTCGTATCTAGTTGATGTGTACCGACAACCATCAAAGAGGGAAAACGAAGGATCTTATTTTATCAAAACTGCCTTATATTTGATGTTTTTTCCGAAAATTACTCAGGGCCCAATTATCCGATATTGTGATATGGAACCCGAGTTGGAAAAGAGAACCTTTGGTTTCGACGGGCTTATAGCAGGTACGGAACGGTTTATACTGGGTTTAGGTAAAAAAGCAATTTTAGCGGATACTTTTGGTACGACCGTATCGCAAATTTTTTCAGCATCTGCCATTGACGCGCCTACTGCATGGCTCGGCGTTTTACTGTTTGCTTTGCAGCTCTATTTAGATTTTTCCGGTTATTCCGATATGGCGATTGGTTTAGCTCGGATTTTTGGGTTTCATTTCCAGGAAAACTTCAAATTCCCATATTTTAGCCAATCCATCTCTGAATTTTGGAGGCGGTGGCATATTTCCCTGGGCGCATGGTTCCGAACTTATATATATATCCCCTTAGGAGGGAGCCGGGAGGGTAGCGTATATTTTAATTTGCTCATGGTGTTCCTTTTAACAGAAATGTGGCACGGTAATACGGGAGTATATATCCTTTGGGGGCTGTTTCATGGAATGCTTGTGCTATTTGAACGAACGAGCGCTTATCAAACACTAAAGAATAAAATACCTGGTTTTTCTGCCATCGGATGGATTTATACAACGCTAACGGTAGGTATCGGGTGGCTGTGCTTCCGTATGGCCTCACTCGGAGAATTGTGGTTATATATAAAAAGGTTGTTCGGTGTGGAAACTGGCGAATTGGTTTTCACTTGGCGCTATTATATAACACCAAAGCTGCTTTCTTTTATTGCAATTACCTGTGTTGGTATGGCTGTCCTTAGTCGCCCCTCCATACGGGAAATCATTCTGGATACTACGCAAAAGAGATGTTGGGCGGCTGCTTTGAAATATGTTGCGCTAGCCGGATTGGCTATTTTGTGTTTTTTACACATAGTCAATAATGGATATTCGCCTTTTTTGTATTTCAACTATTGAGGATATGATCATGAAAATCATAAAAGTTGTTTTTTTAAGTATACTTATCGTACTTTTGCTTGCGCCGGTAATGATGATGAACATTCAAAGTGGCTATGCCTCAGAGATAACAAATGCGATGCTGCCGGAAATTGATTTAAAAAACGATTTTAGCAGAGAAGCTGTTGACAAGTATATTACGGAGCGGATTGGCTTTCATGACGAGGCAATCACGACGTATCTCACTTTATATGACCGGCTTTTCGGTGTACTGGAACATCCTACCTATACCTATGGCAAGGAGGGTTATACTTTTTTTCGGCCAGCTTCTAATTGGGTCGACACAGAGTTTATTGACGCTTTTTGCCAATATCTTCGGGAAATCCAAGATTATTGCGAAAAAAGGGGCGTGCCGTTTCTGTATTGTGTTAATCCTGCCAAAATTACGGTGTATGATGAGTACCTACCGGAAGGGTATTTGTATGAAAACCGTTTTCTTTCGGCTCTTTATGAGGGGCTGGAGGGAAATGGCGTCTATTATATAAGTAATGCAGAGCTTCTGGCCGAAAAAGCCCGGAATGAACAGGTTTATAATAAGAAATACGATGCGGGGCATTGGAACGATTTAGGGGAATTTTATGCGACCAATCATATGTTAGAAATAATAAGTAAAAGCTTTCCTTCTGTTCGTCCCTGGACACAATCGGATTTTGAAATCTCTATGAAAACGGAGAATTATCTGCCGCTTTCCCGATTCGTTATCGATGAACAAGTCCCTCAATATACATATCGCAATGGTGAAAATGTGGAAGATGTGACAGCCCTATATAAGGGTATTTACTTAGAGCCCCAATACCCTGCCTTTGCTTGTTTTCGGCTTAAAGACGCTTTGGATCTACCGCGCGTTATGTTTTTTCACGGTTCCTACTATAATCGCAACCGTGATTTCTACAAAGGAGCTTTCTCAGAGACGTATGCAATTCATAATTATGAGAACCTGTTGAACTTTGAGTATTATTTTAATATCTTTCAGCCTGATTATGTTGTACTGGAAACTGCTGAGTATGCGACAGGAAGAAAATATTTCGATCTGACTAGGATGACGAATAAAAATTTGAATCCACTCCTAAGTGAAGTAGTAGACGAACCACACTGTATTTATCCGTTGCAGGAAGTAGGCGCTGTAATGGAAGCGGATAATGCCTTAGGGATTATCACCTTTGAATCGGACCAAGACTATAAGTTCGGCTATCTGGAAACAGAGGAAGGCGTATTTGATTTGATGATAGATGGAACCAAAATCTCCTGTACGGTGCAATTAAGTTCGGTGAATTTAGAAGATGCGATCATTCATCTTTATCAATAAATATAGCGATACAAAGATGAAAGCCGCTCGCTCCATGGAGCGAGCGGCTTTCAGGATATGGTAAGGTGCCCGTTAGAGACCGCCGTTTTCCTGCCGGGCCATATACTCCACCCATTTGACCAGGGTGGTATTGCTGATCACATGCTCCATACGGCAGGCGTCGGTTTCGGCGGTGGCTTCGTCGATGCCCAGCACATCGGTGAGAAAATGCTTCAGGGTGCTGTGGCGAAAGGCGACTTGGCGGGCGATGCGCTCGCCCTCTTCCGTCAGCCAGAGGGTGCCGTAGGGCTCCTGCTCCACCAGGCCCGCCTCCTTGAGGACGCCCATGGCCTTATTGACCGAGGGCTTGGATACCTTCAGCCGCTGGGCCACCTGCACGGAATGAACGTGAGGCTCTTCCTTGAGCAGCTGATGGATGGCCTCCAAATAGTCTTCGCTGGACGGGGATAGCTGCATGCCGCTCACCTCCTTTGCGCGGTCAGGATCCAATAACCGGCCTCCCGGGCGATCACTTGGCAATCGCCATAGACCCGGGCCAGCTCCTTTTTGACCGAAGGCGCGCCCTGCTTTTTCTGCACCACGCAGGCAAAAAGCCCGTTGGGCGCCAGATGATGAAAGCTCTGTTCAAACCAGGGGTAATAGACGGCCTTGCCGGCCCGGATGGGCGGATTGGTCAAAATGGCGTCAAAGACGCCGGTAACCGCGCTGAAACCATCGCTTTCCAGGATATCGGCCTTGACGCCAAGGCTGGCGGCGTTTTCCTGGCACAGGGCCAGCGCCCGGCGGTTTATATCCACGCAGGTCAGCGACAGGCCGGGATAGACTATAGCCAGCGGCAGGGAAAGGGCGCCCCAGCCGCAGCCCAGATCCAGCACACGGCCCGACAAGGGGGGCAGGGCTTCCACCATGAGCCGGGTGCCGAAATCCACCGCCTCACGGCTGAACACACCCGAGTCGGTGACAAAGCTGAGCGCTTGGCCGCGGAGCACGGCGCTGACACGGGTAACGCGGTGCTCGCTGGCAGGCTCCGCCGTATAATAATGCTCCAAGCGCGCCACCTCCTTTGGATTTGATGATAGCATGATTCTCCGGCCTTTTCAAGGGAGGCCGTTTCCGGTATAATAATAGACTGGCTGGCAACAGGGCCGGCCAGTAAGATACAATCCTAGAGGAGGCGGGGATATGCTGCAGGGGGATACCATTGCCGCGGTGGCCACGGCGCCGGGAGAGGGCGGCGTGGCGGTCATCCGCATCAGCGGCCCGGATGCGGCCAGGGTGCTGCAGGGCTGCTTCCGCGGCCGGGAAGATCCGCTGAGCTCGCCCCGGCGCATGGCCTATGGGCGCTTTGTGCGCGGTACGGAGACGGTGGATCTGGGCCTTGCGGTCTACATGCCGGGCCCCAGCTCCTTTACAGGAGAGGATACGGCGGAGCTGCACTGCCACGGGGGCCAGGCGGCAACGCGGCGGGTGCTGGAGGCGGCGCTGGAGGCTGGAGCCCGGATGGCGCAGCGGGGCGAATTCTCCCGCAGGGCCTTCCTGAACGGCCGCATGGACCTGACCCAGGCCGAGGCGGTTATGGACATGGTGGCCGCCCGGACGGACCGGGCGGCAGCCCAGGCGCTGGCTCAGCTGCGGGGCAGGCTCGGCCGGGAGATCACCCGGATGGCCGATCAGCTTTTGGATCTGATCGCCATGATTGAGGTGACCTGCGATTATCCGGAAGAGGATATTGCCGAGGAGCAAACGGCCGTGTGGGTGGAGCGGCTGCACCAGATGCAGCAGCGCCTGGAGCAGCTGCTGGCCACGGCGCAGGGGGGGCGCGTACTGCGCGAGGGCGTACGCTGCGCCCTGGCAGGGCGGCCCAATGTGGGAAAGAGCAGCCTGATGAACGCGCTGATGGGCGAGGACCGGGCCATCGTGACGCCGGTGGCCGGCACGACCCGGGACACGGTGGAGGCGCAGGCTGATCTGGACGGGCTGTGCGTGACGCTCATCGATACGGCCGGGATTCGGGAAACGGAGGATCCAGTGGAGGCCCTGGGCGTGGCCAGAAGCCGCCAGGCGCTGGACGAGGCCGACCTTGCCCTGGTGGTGCTGGATGCTTCGGAGGGCCTTACCGAGGCCGACCGTGTGATCCTGGCGCAGACCGAGGGCATGCCGCGGCTGGTGGTAGCCAATAAGTGCGACCTGGCCGGCGGCCTGCCGGAAGGCTGCGGCGAGGCGATCGCCCTTTCGGCCAAAACAGGGCAGGGGCTGGCCGGGCTGAAGCAGGCGGTAGCCCGCCTGTGCGGCGCGGGCGGGGTGCAGCCCGGCGAGGCGGTGCTGACGCAGACCCGGCACCGGGATGCAGTGCGGCGGGCCCGGATGGCGGTAGGCGAGGCGCTGGAGGCGCTGGAGGCCGGCTATCCGCTGGATATGGCCACCGGCGGGTTGCGGGCTGCCTGGAAGGCGCTGGGCGAGGTGACCGGCGGCACCGTGGACGAAGATGTGATCGATCGGATCTTTGAGAAATTTTGCCTGGGAAAGTAGGGATAGCGATGGGGTATGAAGCGGGAGAATTTGACGTGGCGGTCATCGGCGCGGGGCATGCAGGCTGCGAGGCGGCGCTGGCTGCCGCCAGGATGGGCCTTTCCACGCTGGCGCTGACGCTGCAGCTGGACGCAGTGGCCCTGATGCCCTGCAATCCGGCCATCGGCGGCACCTCCAAGGGGCACCTTGTGCGGGAGGTGGATGCGCTGGGCGGCGAGATGGGCCTGAACGCCGACGCGACCTGCATCCAGGTTAGGCTGCTGAATACCTCCAAGGGCCCGGCGGTGCAGTCGCTGCGGGCCCAGGCCGATAAAAAGGCCTACCAGGCCCGGATGAAGGCTGTGCTGGAGGACGAGGAAAACCTGACCCTGCTGCAGGGCGAGTGCGCCCGGATCCTCACCGAGGGTGGGCGGGTATCGGGGATTGAAACCACCTCCGGCGCGCGGTACCGGTGCCGGGCGGTGGTGGTGGCTACCGGCGTATACCTGCGCAGCCGCACCTTTACGGGCCCCCGGGCGGTAGAGGGCGGCCCAGCAGGGCTGATGGCAGCCACCGAGCTGACAGGCGACCTCTTGGACAAGGGGATCCGCATCCGCCGCTTCAAGACCGGCACGCCGCCCCGGGTTAACGCCCGTACGGTGGATTTTTCATCCATGGCCGAGCAGCCCGGCGACGACAGCGCGCCGCTTTTTTCCTTTGTGAGCCCGGGGCGCGATTGCCCGCAGATGAGCTGCTACCTGACCTGGACCTGCGAGGCAACCCACCGCATCATCCGGGAAAACCTGGACCGTTCGCCCATGTATGCGGGGCTGATCGACGCTACGGGCGTACGCTATTGCCCTTCCATTGAGGACAAGGTGGTGCGCTTTGCCCACAAGGAGCGCCATCAGGTGTTCCTGGAGCCGGAGGGCGCCCACACCCGGGAATATTATGTGCAGGGCATGTCCACATCGCTGCCGGAGGACGTGCAGACCGCCATGCTGCGCACCATCCCCGGGCTGGAGCGGGCGCAGATTATGCGCTATGGTTATGCGATCGAATACGACTGCATCGATTCGCTGCAGCTCTCTGCCACGCTGATGATGAAGGATATACCCGGGCTTTTTATGGCGGGGCAGGTCAACGGCACATCCGGCTATGAGGAAGCCGCGGCCCAGGGCATTGTAGCGGGGATCAACGCCGCCCAGTATGTGCGGGGCGAGCCGCCGCTGACGCTGGCCCGGAGCGACGCCTATGCCGGCGTGCTGATCGATGACCTGGTGACCAAGGGCGCCAGCGAGCCCTACCGCATGATGACGAGCCGGGCCGAATACCGGCTCCTGCTCCGGCAGGATAATGCCGACCTGAGGCTGACCGGCATGGGCCGCCGGGTGGGCCTGGTCAGCGACGCGCGCTATGACCGCATGATGCGCAAGCGGGACGAGACGGAGCGGCTGGTCCGCCACCTGAAGCAGACGGTCCTGCCGCCGGGCGAAGGGCTGAACGGCTTCCTGGCATCCAAGAACTATCCGCCCGCCGTGACGGGGCTGACCATGGCCGAGCTGCTGCGCCGGCCACCGGTGCGCCTGGCCGAGCTGGACAGGCTGGATCCGGCTCCCCTGGAGGTGGGCGGCGACGCCCGGGAGCAGGCGGAGATCCAGGTGAAGTATGAAGGGTATATCCAGCGGCAGCAGCAGGAGGTGGAGCGCTTCCGGCGGCTGGAGCAGATGACGCTGGATGCGGATCTCGATTACAGCCAAATCGCAGGGCTGAGGCTGGAGGCCCGGCAGAAGCTGGCGGCGCTGCGGCCGGCCTCGGTGGGCCAGGCGGCCCGTATCCTGGGCGTGTCTCCGGCGGATATCGGGGTGCTGCTTGTCTATGTAAAGAGCAAGGGGAGGCGGACGCAATGAGCGTGAGCGCGCTGATGAAGGAGCAGGCGCAGGCCTGGGGGCTGGCGCTGGCTCCAGAGGCCTTCGAGGCCTTTGACCTGTACGCATCGCGGCTGAAGGAGGCCAACCGGACCATGAACCTGACGGCGGTGGACGACGACGAGGGGATTGCCCGCCGGCACTTCCTGGACAGCCTTCGGCCCCTGGTGCTGGGCTGGCTTCAGCCGCAGGCGAGCCTGGTGGACGTGGGTACCGGCGCGGGATTCCCGGGCCTGCCGCTGGCGATTGCCCGGCCCGATATGCGGGTGACGCTGGCCGATTCGCTGGGCAAGCGGGTGGATTTCCTCCGCCGGGTAACGGAGGAGCTGGGCCTGGCGGGGCAGGTGGAGCTGCTCTGGATCCGGGCGGAGGAGCTGGGGCAGGATGCGAAGCGGCGGGCAAGCTATGACTTTGCCTGCGCCCGCGCGGTGGCCGCCCTGCCTACGCTGGCTGAATACCTGCTGCCGCTGGTGCGCCAGGGCGGAGCTATGCTGGCCTGGAAGGGGCCGGGGCTCGCCGAGGAGCTGGCCCGGGCCCAGCGGGCGCTGGATCTATTGGGCGGAGGACGCCGGACGCTGGATCACTATGGGTTGGGCGGCCAGCAGCTGACGCTGGCGCGGATCGAAAAATCGCGCCCCACGCCGGAGGCCTATCCCCGAAAAAACGGCAAGCCGTCGCGCCAGCCGCTGTAGCGTGACGGGCCCTGGACGAAGGAGGAAAGCATGCGGCTTTTTCATGTCAGCGAGGAACCGGATATCGCCGTATTCGAGCCCAGGATCCCAACCCGGGCTGATCTTGGCAGGGATGTCGGCCTGGTATGGGCCATCGACGAGGCGCGGCTCCCCAATTACCTGACGCCAAGGAACTGTCCCCGGGTAGCGTATCATCTGGGCGATGGCACCACCGGGCAGGACCGGCTCAGGTTCTTCACTTCGGCCAGCGCCCGCCATGCCCTGGTGATCGAGGGGGGATGGCTGGACCGGCTCAGGGAGACGACGCTGTATGTCTACGAGTTCGATTCGGCGGGCTTTACCCTTCAGGACGCGACGGCGGGCTACTATGTGGCGACGGCCACCCAGCGCCCCAGGGCAAAGCAGCGGATGGATGACCTGCTGGGCGAGCTCGTCCGGCGGGGCGTGGAAATCCGGATCACCGACAGGCTGTGGGATATAGCCGAGGCGGTCCAGGGCTCTACGCTGAACTGGTCGCTGATCAGGATGAGCTTTGCCCGGCCAAGGGGAGAATCGTAAAGCGCGCAGCCGATAAATGGAAAGCGGATCATACCCGGCCGAATGCCCGGGGCGGAGGCTCTGGCTGGCTTCACAGACAGCCAGAGGCCTTTTTTATATTTTTGGGAGCCGCCGGACACACTAGCCAAAAAGCGACGGGGGATAAGGCATGGGTATTTTTTCCACAAGGGCGGCGCGGGTGCTGGCGCTGGTTGCGCTGCTTGGCGTCACCGCGGCGCTCATTTTTTCACGGCAAAGCTCCATGGCCGGCCCGGAAGGCGGCGTAACCATCTGGGAGCTGTGCGCCTCCAACCACGGCTGCCTGACCGATGGGCGGGGTGAACATCCCGACTGGATTGAGCTGACCAATACCGGCCAGGAGGCCGTTAACCTGAAGGGCTTTACCCTGGGAGACAGCAAACGGGAGCTGGCGCTGGCGGTGCTGCCCGATTATACGCTGCAGCCGGGCGAATATCTGGTGCTGTGCGCCTCTGGGGAGACGGGCTGGGACGGGGCCTATTACCATATTCCCTTCCGCCTATCGGCCCAGGGGGAATTTCTGACCCTGGCGGATCCCCGGGGGCGTATTCTTCAGGCGGTATTCATGCCGGCTATGGGCGAGGATGAAAGCTATGGGATATCGGATCAGGGCGTTATGGTCAGCTCGGATTGGCCCACGCCGGGCGCGGAAAACCGGATCACCCAGACCAGCGGAGAGGCCGCGCCGATGGGGCTTGTGCAGCGGCGGCGGTAAGGGGTAAAGGGGAGAAGCCGGGCGCTGCGTGCCCGGCCTTTTTTTGTTTTGGCGGCGCGGCGGGTATCGCATCCTCCATATTGTAGGTCACATTTTTCAATGGACAAATCAAAAAATTTTCTATACCATCGACCATAGAATAATTTGGCCCTGAAAAGCAGGGACATGCAAAAAAAGAGCGAATCATAAGGAAGGCCCAAAGGGTGGAGGCGATCGCCCCGCCAAAGGAGGGAAAACATGGAAGAGAGGCTGAATGGGAATACGCAGGCATGCCCGATCCGCGTGGATACGGCGGGGGCCTGCACAGCGGCCGAAGCGTACGCGGCCGGGCAGCTGATCCGGTATGCGCGCCTGGCGTGGGGCGAGGACTTTGTAACGGAGGGAAGCGGCGGGCTTCAGATCCGGGTGGGGACAGCCCGGCGGCTGGGCCTGGAGGACGCGCCAGAGGGCGACGGCTTTGTCATCCGGCGGGACCGGCAGGGCGTGACGGTTGCCGGCGGCTCGCCCCGGGGGACGCTTTACGGCGTATACGCTTTTATTGAGCGCTACATGGGCGTGCGCTTTCTGACGCCGGATACCGAATACATCCCCAGCAAGGCGCCGCTGCCGCTGCCGGAGAAAATCGACGTCTGCGAGCGGCCGGCCTTTGCCTTCCGGGAAAACCAGTGGTACGAGGCCTGTATGTCTGGAACCGATGAGCAAAACGCCGATTTTGCCGTAAAAACCGCCAACCTCGGCAGCATGTGCACGCTGGATGAGCGCCATGGCGGCAATGTGGTTTATCCGGGCAGCCACACCTTCGATACGCTGTGCCCGGCGTCGGTATACTTTGACAGCCACCCGGAATACTTTGCGCTGGTGGACGGAAAGCGTCAGGGAGGCCCCTACACGGCGCAGTTGTGCCTGACCCATCCCGAGGTGCTGGCGGTTGTGACCGAAAACCTTCGCCGTACCATCCGGGAGAATCCCGATCAAAAGATCTTTGCCGTGGCTCAGAACGACTGCTATGGCTACTGCGAATGCCCGGCCTGCGCCAGGATCGACGAGGAGGAGGGCAGCCATGCGGGGACGCTGATCCGCTTTGTCAACGCGGTAGCTGAGGCGATCGAGGAGGAATTCCCTGACGTTATCGTCGATACGCTGGCCTATGAATACAGCCGCACAGCCCCGGCCAAGACGCGGCCCCGGCACAATGTCGTGGTACGCATCTGCACCATTGAATCCTGCCTCTCCCATCCGCTGCGGCTCTGTCAGGAGAGGAACGGCAATTATGCGCAAACGCGGGACGGCAAAAATGGTCGGTTTGGTTTGCTGAACAAGGACTTGGCGGACTGGGGGAAAATATGCACCCATTATAATTGCTGGACCTATGTGACGAACTTTGCCCATTACATGGCGCCGGTGCCGAACCTGTGGGTGCTGGCCGACAATATGGCCTTTCTGGCAGAAAACGGCGTCACCGACCTGCGGCTGCAGGGGAACCGGCAGAGCCCTTCCGGCGAAATGGGCAGCCTGAGGGCGTATCTTTCCGCTAAGCTGCTTTGGAATCCCAACCGGAGCACCGACCGGATCCTGCTGGAATTCTGCGCCGGGTATTACGGAATGGCGGCAGGGCCCATCCTGGCTTACCTGCGCATGGTCAACCAGAAGGCGGCGGCTCCGGACGTCCATGCCGGGCTGTATGACGCGCCCTGGGAGGCGCCTTACCTGGCCGGGGATTTCCTGGAAAGGGCGGAGGAATATTTCCGCCAGGCCCGCAGGCTGGCCGACGACGAAACCGTGCTGCGGCGGGTGGAAAAGGCGGCGCTGTCGGTGGAATATGTGCGCATTACCCGGGGCTTTGCCCATATGAACCGCCAGCAGGCGCGGGCAGAATTGGAAGCCTTCGTGCAAAAGGCCAAGGGTTTTGGCATCACCTATTTGTCGGAAGTGGGAGGCGAACCCGATCCCGATACGATACTGGCGGGGAACGTGGACAGCCTCATCAACCGGTATTACGGGAAATAGGAGGCAGCCGCCATGATCGCTCAACAGGAAATGGCCGCGGAGATCACCCAGGATTATGTGATTGTGGTGCCCCAGGAGGCCAGCGAAACGGAGAGCTATGCAGCCAAGGAGCTCAGCGATTACATCTTCAAGATCAACGGGGTCCGGCTGACGGTGCGCACCGACGGGGAGCCGGAGCAGGCCAAGGAAATCTGCGTAGGCGATACCAACCGGGAGCCGGAGGGCCTTGAGGAGCCGGAGCTCTACTATGACGGCTACTGGCTGCTGAATCAGGCCGATAAGCTGTTTATCACCGGCGAAAACGACCGGGGTGTGCTGTATGGGGTATACGGCCTGCTGGAGGAAGTATGGGGCTGCCGCTTCTACACGGCGCTGGTGGAGAAGGTGCCCAAACGCGCGCGCCTGGAGGTGCCTGAGGATCTGAACCTGGTGCGCAATCCGGCCTTTGAATTCCGCGATACCAACTGGCTGTCGGCGCAGACGGCGGACTTCGCCGCCAAACGGGGCTATAACGGCCAATTCAGCCAGCTGACCCAGCGGGAGGGCGGGGCGATAACCTACTTCGGCAGCTTCGTCCATACCTTTAACGATTATGTGCCGGTGGAACGGTATTATGAAACGCATCCTGAATATTTTTCCATGGTAGGCGGCGTCCGCCTGAGGGAGCAGACCCAGCTGTGCCTGACCAACCCCGAAGTGCTGGAGATCGTGACCCAGGGCGTACTGGATAACATCAAAGCCAACCCCAACCGGAAAATCTTCTCCATTTCCCAGAACGACTGCTACAACCCCTGCACCTGCCCGGCCTGCGCCCAAATCGACGAGCAGGAAGGCAGCCATGCGGGGACGCTGATCCGCTTTGTCAACGCGGTGGCCGAGGAGGTGGAAAAGCAGTATCCCGATGTGATCATTGATACGCTTGCCTATCAATATACCCGCACGCCGCCGAAGCTTACGCGCCCGCGGGACAATGTGGCCGTCCGCTTCTGCACCATTGAGGCATGCTTTTCCCATCCGCTGAGCCAGTGCACCGAGGTTTCCAAGGATTTCAAGAGCAGGGTGGGGGAGGCCACCCTGCAGCAGGATCTTAAGGGATGGAGCGAGATCTGCGACCGTATCTATATTTGGGACTATACCACGGACTTTGCCCATTACCTGATGACCTTCCCCAACCTGTATATCCTGGGTGAAAACATCCAATTTTTCCGGGATCATTCGGTGACGGGCCTGTTTGAGCAGGGCAACGGGGAGTCGGTATCGGGCGAATTCGGCGAGCTCAGGGCCTATGTGCTGTCCAAGCTGATGTGGAACCCCGAGGGAGATGTGAAGGCCTACATCCGCGACTTCCTGAAGGGCTATTATGGCGACGGCGCAGGCCCCATCGGCGAATATATCGATAAGGTATGTACGCGGGTGGAGCAGGAGAATATCCATGTATCCATCTATGACGCCCCCAGCATAAAGGTCATCCCGCCGGAGCTGCTGGAGGAGGGGGCCGCCCTTTTCGACCGGGCGCTGGAGCTGGTGGAGGGCAATAAGAAGCTGGAGGCCCGGGTCCGGCGCAGCCAGCTGCAGATCCGTTATATGCAGCTGAACCGCATGTCGGTGGCCGACCCTGAAAAGGCCGGCCTGGTCGACGCCTTTGCCGAGGATCTGGATCAATATCAGATTACCCGGCTCAAGGAATGGATCCCCCTGGACGACAGCCTGAGAAGCCTGCGGGGCCGGTAGCCCCGGCAAAAGGAGGAGCGCATGATTACACTGGCAAACCATGGACTGGCCCAGGCGGAGATCGTGATTCCCGCCGCCGCCAGCGAGACCAACCGCTTTGCAGCCCAGGAGCTGGCCCGGTATCTGGAGGCCATAAGCGGCGCGGCATTTTCCATCCACCAGGACGATTATCCCTTCTATAGCTGCGCCGACCGCCTTGAGGTGTGCGTGGGCCCGGTAAACCGGGAGGGCGCGCCGGGCACAAGCGAGCTGAAAAACGACGGCTACATCCTGCGCACAGAGGGCAACCGCCTCTTTATCGCAGGGGAAAACGACCGGGGCATCCTCTACGGGGTATATGGCTTCCTGGAGGAAAAGCTGGGCTGCCGGTTCTATGCCCAGGGGGTGGAAAAGATCCCTGCGCGCAGCCTGCTTCAGGTGTCCGGGCTGGACGAGGCCCATATTTCGCCCTTTGAATACCGGGAGACCTCCTGGAACGCGACGCTGCCCACCGATATCGCCTACAAGCGGGGCCTGAACGGTTATAGGCACGGCCTGTGCAAAAAGCGGGGCGGCGGCATCAGCTACGACGGCTTCGTCCATACCTTCAGCCGCGACTACATTACCCCCGAGGAATACTTCGACGAGCATCCGGAGTATTTCTCCATGGTGGACGGCAAGCGGATCCGGGAGCATGCGCAGCTGTGCCTGACCAACCCGGACGTGCTGGCCATTGTGATCCGCAAGCTCCGGGACAAGCTGGCGGCCAACCCGGATGCCACGATCTTTTCCATCTCCCAGAACGACTGGTACAATCCCTGCCAGTGCCCGGAATGCGCCCGGGTGGACGCGGAAGAGGGGAGCCATGCCGGTACGCTGCTGCGCTTCGTCAATGCTGTGGCCCGGGATATTGCCGGCGATTATCCCCATGCCATCATCGATACGCTGGCCTACCAATATACCCGGCAGGCGCCGAAAATCACCAAGCCGGAGCCCAACGTATGCATCCGCATCTGTTCGATCGAGTGCTGCTTCTCCCACCCGCTCTCCCAATGCAATGAGACGGCGCATTTCAAGGACCGGACCCGCCAGGGCGCGACCTTCCAGGACGACATGCGGGACTGGGCAAAAATATGCCGCCGGATGCATGTATGGGACTATACCACCAACTACCGGCATTATCTCAACCCCATGCCCAATTTCCATGTGCTCCAGCCCAATATCAAGTTTTTCCTGGAGAACGGCGTGACGGGCCTCTTTGAGCAGGGCAACGGCGAATCGCCCTCCGGAGAATTCGGCGAGCTGCGGGCTTACCTGATCACCAAGCTGATGTGGGATCCCGATCTGGACGTATCCGAAGCGATGAACGACTTTTTGACAGGCTATTACGGCCGGGCGGCGGCTCCCATACGGGCCTACATCGACATGCTGCAGGAGCATGTGACCACGCAGCCTATCCATGTGGGGATTTATTGCAGCCCCCAGCAGGGGCACATCCCGGAGGCGCTGCTGGAGAAGGCGGAAAAGCTCTTTGACCGGGCGGAAGCGCTGGCCGACGACGAAGACGTGCTGGCCAGGGTGCAGCGCTCGCGGCTGCAGATCCGCTATGTGCGGCTAAACATTACCCCGGCGGAGGATCCCGCCTATGGCCCCATGGCCGAAGCCATGATCCGGGATCTCGCGCGCTTTGGCATTACCCGCGTACGGGAATGGGAACCCATGGAAAAATCGTTGGAAAAGCTGCGGGCCAATACGGTCAACGACAATCCGATGAAATAGGAGGGACGGACGATGCTGATAATCGCCAACGGCCGGGCCCAGGCGCCTGTCGTGATCCCCGCCGGAGCCAGCGAAACCAACCGGTTCGCTGCCGAGGAGCTGATCAAATACCTGAAAAAAATGAGCGGCGTCGAGCTGACGCTCTATGAGGACAGCTACCCGCTGGAAAGCGCACCGGAGCGCTTCGAGATCTGCGTGGGCCCGGTGGACCGGGCGGGACGGCCGGGCACGGACGGGCTGAAAAACGACGGCTACCGGCTGACCCTGGCGGGGAACGGCTTCTTTATCCAGGGCGAGAACGACCGCGGTATCCTCTACGGCGTATATGGGCTGCTGGAGCGGGTGCTGGGCTGCCGGTTCTTCGCGCAGGGCGTGGAGAAGATCCCTGCGCGGCGGGAAATTGACCTGCCCGCCATGGATCGCCAAATCATTCCGCCCTTTGAGTACCGGGAGACCTCCTGGAACTGCTACTTTGACCCGGACATCGCCTATAAGCGGGGGCTGAACGGGCACCGCCACGGGATCGATCCAAAGCGGGGCGGATGCATCAGCTACTATGGCTTCGTCCATACCTTTGCCCGCAATTATATCAGCCCCGAGGAATACTTTGACGAGCATCCCGAGTATTTCTCCATGGTGGATGGCAAGCGGCTCCGGGACCGCAGCCAGCTTTGCCTGACCAACCCGGAGGTGTTCGCCATCGTACGGGATAAGCTGCGCAGAAACATAGAGGCCCATCCGGAGGCGACCATCTTTTCCATCTCCCAGAACGACTGGTACAATCCCTGTCAGTGCCCGGAATGCGCCCGGATTGACGAGGAGGAGGGCAGCCATGCCGGCACGCTGATCCGCTTTGTCAACGCGCTGGCCCGGGATATTGCCGGGGACTATCCCCATGTGATTATCGATACGCTGGCCTATCAATATACCCGGCAGGCCCCGAAAATCACCAAGCCGGAGCCCAATGTGGCGGTGCGGGTCTGCTCCATCGAGTGCTGCTTCACCCACCCCCTGGCCGAGTGCGACGTGATGCCCGAATATTTCAAAAAGGATACCCCGGAGGGCGCCAGCCTGCAGAAGGATATGGCCGACTGGGCCAAGATCTGCAACCGCATCCATGTATGGGACTATACCACCCAGTTCCGGCACTACCTTAATCCCATGCCTAACTTCTATGTCCTGCAGCCCAATATCCAGTTCTTCATCCAAAATGGCGTGACGGGCCTGTTCGAGCAGGGGAACCGCGAATCGGTCTCAGGGGAATGCGGTGAGCTCCGGGCCTATCTCATCAGCCGGCTGATGTGGGAGCCGGATATGAACGTGAGCCAGGCCATGAATGAATTCCTTACCGGCTACTACGGCCAGGCGGGGGCGCCGATCCGCGAATATCTTGATCGGATCGCCCGCTATGTCCAGGATCACCATATCCATATGGGCATCTTTGATAATCCCACCCATGGGCATATCACCGATGAAATGCTCGACGAGGCCGACCGGCTGTGGGACGAGGCGGAAGCGCTGGCCGACGACGAGGATGTGCTCTACCGCGTGCAGTGCTCCCGCATGCAGGTGCGCTATTGCCGGATAAACCGCATGGCCAAGGACGACCCGGCGCGCGCGGAGGTGGTGGAGCATTTCATCCGCGACCTGCACCGCTTCGGCTTCACCCGCACCCGCGAGGCCCGGCCGCTGGAGAAAAGCATCGAGCAGATCCGCGCCGGGGAGACCAACGACGTCTGGTAAACGGCGTCCCTTTATACGACCCTTTTGCCGCGCTGCGGCTTAAGCGCATATCCACGCACAAGGAGAAAGAATACTCATGCAAATTGTAGAAAACCGCCTATCCGACTATGTAATCGTCATGGCCGAAGGCGCTTCCGAGGCCCAGCGCTATGCGGCCACGGAGCTTGCAGGCTATCTTGCCCGGATCACCGGGGCCGTGCTTCCCGTGGTATCCGACACGGTGGAGCCGCAGGAAAAGGAGATCGTGATCGGCAAGACAAACCGCCCGGGCGCCCCCTGCGGCGGCGGGCTTAAAAACGACGGTTATATCCTGAAAACGGAGGGGAGCCGGCTGTTCATCCTGGGTGAAAACGACCGGGGCACCCTGTATGGCGTATACGGGCTTTTGGAGGATTACCTGGGCTGCCGCTTCCTGACCCCCGAGGTAGAAAAGATTCCCCGGCGGTCGGGGCTGGCGCTGCCGGAGCTGGATGTGACGCGTATCCCCCCGCTGGAATACCGGGAAACCTTCTGGCACGGGCCGGAGATGAACCCGCTCTTTGCCGTCAAGCGCGGCCTGAACGGCTCCATCTTCAACAACTACCCGGAGAAGGTGGGCGGCGGCATCCAGTACTATTATTTCGGCCATTCCTTCTTCCAGTATGTCAGCCCGGATGAGTATTTTGACCAGCATCCGGAATATTTCTCCATGGTGGACGGCCAGCGGATCCGGGAGCAGACCCAGCTTTGCCTGACCAATCCGGAGGTGCTGGAGATCACCAAGAAAAAGCTAAGGCAGAACATCATCGACCATCCTGAGGCGAAGATCTTCTCCATCGCCCAGATGGACTGGTATAACCCCTGCCAGTGCCCGGAATGCGCCCGGGTGGACGCGGAGGAGGGCGCCCATTCGGGCACGCTGATCCGCTTCATCAACGCCTGCGCGGCCTCCATCGCCGAGGAGTTCCCGGATGTGGTGATCGATACCTTTGCCTATCAATACACCCGGCAGGCCCCCAAAACCCACCCCCTGCCCAATGTGTGCGTGCGCATCTGCTCCATTGAATGCTGCTTCACCCATCCCCTGGGCGAATGCAAGGAGACGGCCTCCTTCAAGGACCGCACCATAGCGGGCGCCACCTTCCAGGCCGATATGGATAACTGGAAGGCCATCAGCCCCCGCATGTTCGTGTGGGATTATACCACCAATTATAAGCACTACCTGGCGCCCTTCCCCAATTTCCATGTGCTCAAGGACAATATGCGCTATTTCGTGGATCATCATGTGACGGGGCTCTTTGAGCAGGGCAACGCGGAGACCGCCTCCGGCGAGTTCGGCGAGCTGAGGGCCTATGTGATCTCGAAGCTCATGTGGAACCTGGATCTGGATGTAGAGCAGGCCATGGAGGAGTTCATGACCGGCTACTATGGCATGGCGGCTGCGCCCCTGGCCCGGTATATCCGCCTTTTGAAGGATTCCGTCCTGACGCGGGGGCTGCATGTAGGGATCTATCACAACCCTGACGAATATATCCCCGATGAGCTTATTCCCCAGATGGACGCGCTCTTTGACGAGGCGGAGGCGCTGGCCGACGACGCGGAGGTGCTGGAGCGGGTGCGCAAGTCCCGGCTGCAGGTGCGCTATGTGAAGCTGCACCGCATGCCCAAGGACGCCCCGGACCGCGACGCGCTGATCGACGCCTTTGAGGCGGACGTGCGCCGGTTTGGCATTGAGAAGATCCGCGAAGGCATGAGCCTGGAGCAGAGCATCCGCCGCATGCGCAACGGTACGCTGAATGTGCGGCAGCACGACCCGGAGCTGGACTAAGCGGACGGCGGATAAGGAAGGGTAAAAATGATTTTAGCCAACCATGGCGCAACCCGCGCCCATATCATCATCGCCGATGACGCCAGCGCCGCCACCTGGCATGCGGCGGAGGAACTGTCCAGCTATCTCTACGAGATGACGGGCGCGAACCTGACGATCCACCCGGCGAGCCGGGGGACCATCGGGAACCAGGACGCGGCGGAGATCTGCGTGGGGCAGACGGGGCGCGCGGGGGAGCCGGAGCTGACGGGGCTGAAGAACGACGGGTATATCCTCAAGACGGTAGGGAACCGGCTGTTCATCCTGGGCGAGAACGACCGGGCGGTGCTGCATGCGGTGTATGCTTTCCTGGAGGACGTGCTGGGCTGCCGGTTCTTCACGGACACGGTGGAGCATGTGCCGCAGCGGGCGTATCTGGCCATCGGCGAGGTGGACAAGAAGGTGGTCTCGCCCTTTGAATACCGCGAGGTATTCGGGAACGTGTGCTATGACGACGATGAGTTCGCCGCCAAGCGCGGCCTGAACGGCCGGGGCTACCAGCTGGACGAGGAGCACGGCGGCTCCATCCTCTATCAGGGCTTTGTGCATACCTTTAACCATTTTGTGCCGGTGTTTGAGTTCTTCGACGAGCATCCGGAATATTTCTCCATGGTGGATGGCAAGCGGTTTGACGGCGGCGATGGAAAGTATGTGCACGGGGGCGTGTATGTGGTCAATACCCAGCTGTGCCTGACCAATCCCGACGTAAAGCGTATTGTCATCGAGCGGCTGCGCAAGGAGATCGAGGAGCACCCGGAGGCGTCTATTTTCTCCGTCAGCCAGAATGACTGGGGCGCTCCCTGCCAGTGCCCGGAATGCGCCCGGATTGATGAGGAGGAGGGCAGCCATGCCGGCACGCTGATCCGCTTTGTCAACGAAGTAGCAAATGCCATTGCCGAGGATTATCCCAACGTCATCATCGATACCCTGGCCTATCACTATTCACGCCATGCGCCTAAAACCCGTCCCGCGCCCAATGTGGCAGTACGGATCTGCTCCATCGAGTGCTGCTTCTCCCACCCGCTGGCCGAATGCGTCCATTCGCGGATGAAGGAAGGGTCTCTGGCCATGGAGAAGACTTTCCAGGACGACATGCGGGACTGGGCGAAGATCTGCGACCGTATGCATGTGTGGGACTACACCACCAACTTCCGGCATTACCTGAACCCCATGCCCAACCTCCATGTGCTGCAGAAGAATATCCAGTTCTTCCTGGAGAACGGCGTAACGGGTCTCTTTGAGCAGGGCAACGGCGAAGACCTCTCCGGCGAATTCGGCGAGCTGCGCTACTACATCCTCTCGAAGCTGATGTGGGAGCCTGACGGCGACGTGGACCGCTGGATGCGGGAATTCATGGCGGCCTACTACGGCATGGCGGCCCAGCCCATCCGCGAGTTCATCGACGCGCTGATAAACCATGTAACCGAGCACAACGTCCATGTGCGCCTGTACGACAGCCCGGCGCAGGGCCATATGCCCCAGTGGCTGATCGATCTGGCCGATGCGAAGTTCGACGAGGCGGAGGAGTTGGCCGACGACGCGGAGGTGCTGGAGCGGGTGCGCCGCAGCCGTATGCAGATCAAATACTGCAAGCTGTTCAACATGAGCATGGATGATCCGCAGCGCGCGATCGCCTGCGAGGAATTCATTGCGGACGTCAAGCACTTTGGCTTTACCCGCATCCGCGAATGGAAGCCCATTGAGAAGAGCTTTGAGGAGATCCGCCAGGGCATCTTTAAGTAGTCATTCCCCTATGATCCGGCGGGCGTTCCGCCCGCCGGTATTTTTTTGAGAAAGCGAGTCAAAACAATGGCGATTGAATTGGTAAAAGGCGGACAGAGCGCCTACCGGATCGTGATCCCCGCCCAGGCCGGCCCCGGCGTCCGGTATGCGGCGGCGGAGCTGGCCAAATATCTTGCGGCGATCAGCGGGGCGAGTCTGCCGGTTGTCGAGGATGGAGAGGCGCCGCAGGAGAAGGAAATTGTCATTGGCGGCGCCAGCCGGGCGGGCGTGCCCTGCGCTGCGGGCCTGAAGAACGACGGCTATGTCCTCAGGACGGTGGGCGGCCGGCTGTTCATTCTGGGCGAGAACGACCGGGGCTGCCTCTATGGCGTGTATGGCCTGCTGGAGGCATACCTGGGCTGCCGGTTCCTGGCCCGGGAGGTGGAGGTGGTGCCCGCAGCGGCGGACATCTGCCTGCCGGAAATGGATGAGACGAAGGTTTCCCCGCTGGAATACCGGGAGACCTATTGGTACGAGCCGGAGCGCTTCGGCGATTTTGCCATGAAGCGCGGCTTTAACGCCTCGATCACCCAGCCCTATGCAGAGCATCTGGGCGGCAGCATCCAGGCGCTGGGCCTGGCCCATACCTTCTTCTCCTTCCTTTCCCCAGAGGAATTCTTCGACGAGCATCCCGAGTATTTCTCGCTGGTGGGCGGCCGCCGTATCCGGGAGGAAACCCAGCTGTGCCTGACGAACCCTGAGGTGAAGCGGATCGTCAAGGAACGGCTGCGGGAGGCGATTGTAGCCCACCCGGAATGCAAGATGTTCTCAGTTTCCCAGATGGACTGGTACAATCCCTGTGAGTGCCCGGAGTGCGCCCGTATCGACGCGGAGGAAGGCAGCCATATGGGCACGGTGCTGCGCTTTGTCAACGAGTGCGCCGATTCCATTGCCGAGGAATTCCCCGACGTGGTGATCGAGACGCTGGCCTACCAATATACCCGCCAGCCCCCGAAGCTCACCAAGGCCCGGCCCAACGTATGCGTGTGCCTTTGCTCCATCGAGTGCTGTTTTACCCATCCCCTGCGCCAGTGCGACCGGATCTCGGTGCCCTTTAAGTACATTGCCGAGCCAGGCGCGACCTTCCAGCAGGATCTGGTGGGCTGGTCCAAGGTTTGCAGCCGTATGATGATTTGGGATTATACCACCAACTACCGCTTCTACCTGACGCCCATGATCAATCTTCACGTGCTGCAGGATAACATGAATTTCTTCCTGGAGAACAACGTGACCTTCCTCTTCGAGCAGGGCAACGCGCAGTCCATGTCCGGCGAATTCGGCGAGCTCAGGGCCTATCTCATCAGCAAGCTGATGTGGGAGCCCAAGGGCGATGTGGACCAGTGGATGAACGACTTCCTGACAGGATATTATGGGGCGGGAGCGGCCAAACCGATCCGGGCCTATATCGACCTGCTCCAGGGCTATGTGACCGGGCACCATGTCCATGCCGGTATCTATGAGAACCCCATGGACGTGATCCCCAACGCGCTGATCCCGAAGATGGACGCGCTATGGGACGAGGCGGAGGCTGCCGCTGAGGATGAGGCCAAGCTGGCCCGCATCCGGCGCTCCCGCCTGCAGGTGAAGTTTGTCAAGCAGCACCGCCGCCGCCTGACGGACGCCGATTTTGCCGAGGAAGGCGAAAAGCTGATCGCCGAGATCGTGGAGCATGGCATTGACTATGTGCAGGAGGGGGTAGCCCGGGATACGAGCTTTGCCCAGATCCGCACAGGCTACCTGCCGGATTCCTGGCAGACCTTCTGGAAGCCCCAGCCGGTGGAAACGGTGGCCAAAAGCATCAGCCAACAGGATTAAAAAATCTCCGGCGGGCGATACCCGCCGGGATCGCTGACGAGGTAAGAATCATGCTGAATCTAACGCAAGCGGGCCAGTCCCGCTACCGTATCGTCATGCCCCGGGCGGCGGATGCCAAGAACCGCTTTGCCGCCCAGGAGCTGGCGGGCTATATCCGGAAGATCACCGGCGCTGCGCTGCCGGTGGTGACTGACGAGCTGCCCCCCTCCGGGCGGGAGATCTGCGTGGGCCCCGTGGCCCGGGACGGGCTGCCCGATACGTCGTCGCTGAAGAACGACGGCTTCATCATGGCCAGCCGGGGGGAGCGGATCTTCCTGGTGGGGCACAATAGCCGCTCCAACCTTTACGCCGCCTACAGCTTCCTGGAGGATGTGCTGGGCTGCCGGTTCTTCACGCAGTCGGTGGAGCATATTCCCTATCGGCCCACGCTCCAGGTGGAGCCCTTTGAGCTTGTGAAGCAGTCGCCCTTTGAGTACCGGGAAACCTCCTGGCACGGGATGACGCTGCCGGGCTTTGACCCCAAGCGCGGCTTTAACGGCGCCCATCCCCATGCGCCCGACCAGGGCGAGGGGCTGGAGGATGTGTTCCGCTACCTGGGATTTGGCCACACCATGTTCGATTTTGTCAGCCCGGATGAGTATTTTGACGAGCATCCTGAATACTTCTCCATGGTGGAGGGCCGCCGGATCAAGGACCACACCCAGCTATGCCTGACCAACCCTGAGGTATTGGAGATTACCAAGAAGAAGCTCCGGCAGAAGATCATCGACCACCCCGAGTGCAAGGTGTTCTCCCTGTCCCAGATGGACTGGTATAACTACTGCGAATGCCCGGAGTGCGCCCGGGTGGATGCGGAGGAGGGCGCCCATTCGGGTACGCTGATCCGCTTCGTCAACGCCTGCGCCGAATCGATCGCCGAGGAATTCCCGGACGTGCTGATCGATACCTTTGCCTACCAGTACACCCGCCAGGCGCCGAAAAAGACGCGCCCCGCGCCCAACGTCAGCGTGCGCATCTGCTCCATCGAGTGCTGCTTTACCCATCCGCTGGCCGAGTGCCACCGGGCGATGTTCCCCTTCATCTTTGCCACGACGCCCGGCGTCACCTTCCAGCAGGACCTGGCCGACTGGAGCCGCATCGCCAGCCATCTGGTGGTTTGGGATTATACCACCAATTTCCGCTTCTATCTGGCGCCCATGGTCAACCTGCATGTGCTGCAGTACAACATCCGCTTCTTCCGGGATAACAATGTGACCGGCCTTTTCGAGCAGGGCAATGGCCAGAGCGTATCCGGCGAATTCGGCGAGCTCAGGGGCTACCTCATCAGCAAGCTGATGTGGGAGCCCGACGGCGACGTGGAAAAGTGGACCCGGGAATTCCTGACCGGATACTATGGCGCCGCCGCAGGCCCCATCCATGCCTATATCAAGCTGCTGGCCGGCCATGTAACCCGCTATGACCTGCATGCCGGCATCTATGAGAATCCCAAGGCCTTCCTGCACAACGTGCTCATTCCCAAGATGGACGCGCTGTGGGACGAGGCCGAAGCCCTGGCCGACAACGAGGAAATCCTGGAGCGGGTGCAGCGCTCCCGCCTGCAGGTGCGCTTTATCAAGTTCCACCGCAAGGGGCCGGGAGACGACGATTATGACGCGGTATGCGAGCAGCTGATCGCGGATATCCGCCGCCATGGGATTACCTATATCCAAGAGGGCAAGGACATTGAGAAGAGCTTCGACGAGATGCGCCACGGCACGCTGCCGGGTACGTCCCGCTCGGATTACCGCTGGTAAAATCCAGCTTAAAGGAGGAGAAACATGGCTTTGACATTGATGGACAAGGGGGCTTCGGCCTACCGGATCGTAGTGGGCGCGGAGGCTGACGCCGGGACGCGCTATGCGGCCGGGGAGCTGGCCAAGTATCTGGGGCAGATCGGCGGCGTGCAGCTGGCGGTTGTGGACGACGCGGCCGTCCCGCAGGAAAAGGAGATCGTGATCGGCAAGACGAACCGCGAAGGCGGGCCCTGCAGCGCAGGCCTGAAGAACGACGGCTATATCCTCAAGACGGTGGGTGAGCGGCTGTTCATTCTGGGGCAGAACGACCGGGGCAACCTTTACGGCGTCTATGGCCTGCTGGAGAACAAGCTGGGCTGCCGCTTCTTTACGGCTTCGCTGGAGCGGGTGCCGGCTATGGAGACGGTGGAGCTGCCCTGCCTGGACGAGACGGTGATCCCGCCGCTGGAATACCGGCTGACCAGCTGGAATGAAGTCAGCCATAATCCGGTTTACGCCTATAAGCGCGGCACCAACAACCTGCCCGGCACGCCTGTGACGCCAATGCTGAACCACAGCCTGTGCCATACCCTGTTCCGCTATCTGTCCCCCGAGGAATACTTCGATACCCATCCGGAGTACTTCTCCATGGTAAACGGCGTGCGGATCCGGGAGGAGACCCAGCTTTGCCTGACGAACCCCGAGGTGAAGGAGATCGTCAAGCGGAACCTGCGCAAGACCATCCTGGAGCATCCGGAGTGCACCATCTTCTCGGTATCGCAGATGGACTGGTACAACCCCTGCCAGTGCCCGGAGTGCGCCCGCGTGGACGCGGAGGAAGGCAGCCATATGGGCACCATGCTGCGCTTTGTCAACGAGTGCGCCGACTTTGTGGCGGAGGAATTCCCCCATGTGATCATTGAGACGCTGGCCTACCAGTATACCCGCCAGGCCCCCAAGATCACCAAGCCCCGGCCCAACGTGTGCATCTGCCTGTGCACCATCGAGTGCTGCTTCACCCATCCCATGCGCCAATGCCACGAGGCTGTGCGGCCCTTTAAGTACATCACCGATCCCGATCATCCCATCCAGCAGGACCTGGTGGATTGGGGCAAGATCTGCAAGCGCCTGCTGGTTTGGGACTATACGACCAACTACCGCTTCTATCTGGCGCCCATGATCAACCTGCATGTGATCCAGGACAATGTAAAATTCTTCATTGAAAACGGCGTAAGCCAGCTCTTTGAGCAGGGCAATGGCCAATCGATTTCCGGCGAGTTCGGCGAGCTCAGGGCCTATCTTCTGACCAAGCTGATGTGGGAGCCCGACGGCGACCTGAGCGCCTGGATGGATGAGTTCCTGGACGCCTACTATGGCGCCGGCGGCCGTGCGATCCGCGCCTATATCGACCTTCTGGCCGATCATGTGACCCGGCATCACGTCCACGCGGGCATCTATGAGAGCCCCATGGATGTCATCCCCAACACGCTGCTGCCCAAGATGACCGAGCTGTGGGACGAGGCGGCCCGCCTGACCCAGGACGACCCCGAGGCCTCCGCCCATGTGGACCGCTCACGGCTGCAGCTGGAGTTTGTCAAGCATCACCGCCGCCGCCCCCACGAGGTGGACTTTGCCGAAAAGGCGGAGGAGCTCATCGCAAGCATCCAGCGCAACAAGGTGACCTATGTGCAGGAGATCTTTGAGAGCAACCAGCCCCAGCCCGAGGCGCTGGAGCGCAGCTTTACCCAAATCCGCAAAGGTAACCTGCCCGATACCTGGCCGGTATTCTGGCAGCCCTTCTAGGTATGACGCATAGCAAGCCAGGAGGGCGGCGGCCCTCCTTGGCCTGCTTTGTGACAGAAAGGATGTGAACGGAATGTCCCTGTGCCTGATTGACGGCGGCAAAAGCCGTTATCAGATCATCGTGGCGGCGGAGGCCGGCGCGGCTGTGCGGTGCGCGGCCGGCGAGCTGGCCAAATACCTGGCAGCCATGGGCGGCGCGGCGATCCCCGTGCGGAGCGACGAGGCGCCCGCCGGCCAATGGGAGCTCGTGGTGGGCCGGACGAACCGCCAGGACGCGCCCTGCGGCGCAGGCCTGAAGAACGATGGCTATATCCTCAGGACCGTGGGCGAGCGCCTGTTTATCCTGGGGGAGAACGACCGGGCCTGCCTCTATGGCGTTTACGGATTGCTGGAGCGTCATCTGGGCTGCCGCTTCCTCTCAGCCGGCGTGGAAAAGGTGCCGCTGCGCGGCCGCGTGGAGCTGCCGGAGCTGGATGAAACGCATATTTCGCCCTTTGAATACCGGGAAACCTTCTGGTACGAGGCGGAGACGGATCAGGACTTCGCCGTGAAGCGGGGGATGAACGCCTCGATCCGGGAGCCCTACGACGACTGCCACGGCGGCAGCATCCGGTATAATGGCTTTGTCCATACCTTCAAGCTCTATATTCCGGACGCGGAGTTTTTCGATACGCATCCGGAATACTTCGCCATGGTCAACGGAAAGCGCCAGCCCGGCGAGTATTCGCAGCTGTGCCTGACCAACCCGGAGGTATTTTCCATTATGCTGGAGCGGGCCCTCAAGTCCATTGAGGAGCACCCGGAATGCTCCATCATCTCGCTTTCGCAGAACGATGGATTCAACCCCTGCACCTGCCCGGAATGCGCCCGCGTGGACGCCGAGGAGGGCGGCTACTCGGGTACGCTGATCCGCTTTGTCAATGGGCTGGCCCGGGAGATCGGCAAGCGGTACCCGGAGCTGACCATCGATACCCTGGCCTACCGCTATACCCGGCAGGCGCCCTTTAAGACCAAGCCTGAGCCCAATATCTGTGTGCGCATGTGCACCATCGAGTGCTGCTTTGCCCATCCCATCGCCGAATGCACCGATGAATCGGACGCCGAGAAGGTGGACGATAAGCCGACCAAGACGCTGCAGGAGGACTTTGAGGACTGGGGCAAGATCTGCAAGCGGATGTTTGTATGGGATTACACCACCAACTTCCATCATTACCTGGCGCCCTTCCCGAACCTGCGGGTACTCAAGGACAACATCCGCTATTTCATCGGCCGCAATGTGACCGGCCTCTTTGAGCAGGGCAACGCCGAGAGCGTGTCGGGTGAGTTCGGCGAGCTTCGGGCCTACCTTCTGACCAAGCTGATGTGGGAGCCCGAGGGCGATGTGGATAAATGGATGAACGAATTCCTGACCGGCTATTACGGCCAGGCTGCCGCCGCCATCCGCCGCTATATCGACATGCTGCACGACTATGTGGCCGATGAAGGGGTGCATGTGGGCATCTACAACACGCCGGAAAGCTACCTGCCCGACTGGCTGCTGGAGAAGGCTGCGCTTTTGTGGGATGAAGCGGAGAAAGTGGCTGAGGATGAGGATGTCTGGGAGCGCGTGCACAAATCCCGCCTGCAGCTGACCTATGTGCAGCTACGCCGCATGCCCATGGAGGACCCGGCCCGGGCGGAGAAGATGGAGCGCTTTGCCAGCGATGTGCGCCGCTACGGCATTACCCGGCTGCAGGAAGGGCGTGACGTGGAAAAGACCCTGGCCAAGCTGGAAAAGGGCGATCTGACCCTGGTATAAAAGTGAGGAGGGATCTCAATGATTCTGGCTGAAAACAACAAAAGCGAATACCGCATTGTCATGGCTGCCGGCGCCGGCGAGGCGCTGTCCCATGCTGCACGGGAGCTGGCCAAGTACCTGGCGATGATTTCCGGCGCGAGCCTGCCCATCGCCGAGGATACCGCCCCCGCCCAGGAACGGGAGATCGTGATTGGCAAAAGCAACCGGCCGGGCGCGCCCTGCGGATGCAGCCTGAAGAACGACGGCTATATCCTGAAAACGGCGGGCGAGCGCCTGTTCATCCTGGGGGAAAACGGCCGGGGCAATCTCTACGGCGTCTATGGCCTCTTGGAGAAATACCTGGGCTGCCGCTTCCTGGCAGAGGGCGTGGAGAAAATCCCGACCCGCTCCAGGGTGTGCCTGCCCGAGCTGGACGAGACCGTGATCCCGCCGCTGGAATACCGGGAAACCTACTGGCATGCCGCCGAGCGGTTCCCGGATCTTGCCATCAAGCGCGGCTTTAACGGCGCTTATTATCACAATATGGAAGCCAAGCATGGCGGCGATATGCGCTATTTTGGCTTTGCCCATACGATGTTTTCCTATGTATCGCCGGATGAATATTTCGATACCCATCCTGAGTATTTCTCCATGGTGGACGGCCAGCGGATCCGGGAGCGGACGCAGCTTTGCCTGACGAACCCCGAGGTACTGGAGATTACGAAGAAAAAGCTGCGGCAGAACATCATCGACCATCCGGAGTGCAAAATTTTCTCGCTGACGCAGATGGACTGGTATAACCCCTGCCAGTGCCCGGAATGCGCCCGCGTGGACGCGGAGGAGGGCGCCCATTCGGGCACCATGCTGCGCTTTGTCAACGCCTGCGCGGCGTCCATCGCCGAGGAATTCCCGGATGTGATCATCGATACCTTTGCCTACCAGTATACCCGCCAGGCCCCGAAGCTCACCCGGCCTGCGCCCAACGTATGCGTGCGTATCTGCTCCATCGAGTGCTGCTTCTCCCATCCGCTGGCCGAGTGTGATGAAATCGTCTATCCCTTCAAGGACAAGGTGATCGGCAACGCCACCTTCCAGAACGATATCCGGGACTGGGCCAAGATCTGCAAGCGCATGTTCGTATGGGATTACACCACCAACTACCGCTTCTACCTGGCGCCCTTCCCCAATTTCCATGTGCTCAAGGAGAATATCCGCTTCTTCCTGGAGAACGGCGTAACCGGCATCTTCGAGCAGGGCAACGCCCAGAGCGCCTCCGGCGAATTCGGTGAGCTCAGGATGTACCTGATCAGCCGCCTGATGTGGGATCCGGAGCTGGATGTGGAGCAGGCCATGGATGAATTCCTGACGGGCTATTACGGCATGGCGGCCGGCCCCATCCGGGAATATATCCGCCTGCTGACCGGCCATGTGGTGAAGGATCATGTGCATATGGGCATCTATGACGATCCCACCTGGTATATCACCGACGAGACGCTGGAAAAGGCCCAGGCCCTGTGGGACGAGGCCGAGGCGCTGGCAGCCGACGATGCCGAGCTGGCCCGTATCCGCCGCTCCCGCCTGCAGGTGCGCTATGCCCAGGTGCAGCGCATGAGCACGGAGGACCCGGCGCGCGCCGGCCTGGTGGAGGCACTGTACAAGGATGTTAAGGCCTTTGGCATCAGCCATATCCGCGAAAGCCAGGATCTGGAGAAGAGCTTCGAGCTGCTCCGGGCTGGCGGCCCCTATCGGTAAACGATCCATTCCCATAGGCCCATCAGGGGCGGACGGCAGGGCCGCCCGCCCCTTTGGCGCCAAAGAAAGGAAATAAATCATGCTTTACCTTGTTACAGAAGGACAGTCTGCCTATCGCATCATCCTGCCGGAGACGGCCGACGCAACCCTGAACCATGCGGCGCAGGAGCTGGCCCGGTATATGGCGCGCATCTCCGGAGCTATCCTGCCCATAGCCGGCAGCGGGTCTCCGGCGGCGGACAAGGAGATTTGCCTGGGCGTCACGGGCCGGCCCGGCGAGCCGAACCCCAGCGGCCTGAAAAACGACGGCTACCGCATTGCCTCCGCGGGGGACCGCCTCTTCATCCAGGGCGACGGTTCCCGGGGCGTGCTTTACGGCGTGTACGGCTTGCTGGAGGAATGCCTGGGCTGCCGGTTCTTTGCCGAGGGGGTGGAGCATATCCCCTGCCGGGCGACCATCGAGCTGGCGCCGCCTTCCCTTACCCGGGTATCTCCCCTGGAATACCGGGAGACGCTGTGGCACTGCATGCGCGGCGGCGATATCGCCTCAAAGCGCGGCTTTAACGGCCAGAACCACCAGCTTACAGAAAACCAGGGCGGCAATATCCGCTATTTCGGCTTTGTCCATACCTTTAAGCAGTATGTGGACCCGGACGAATACTTTGACACGCATCCGGAGTATTTCTCCATGGTGGACGGCCAGCGGATCCGGGAGCAGACCCAGCTTTGCCTGACCAATCCCGAGGTGCTGGAACTCGTCGTCGGGAAGCTCCGCCGCAATATCCAGGCGCATCCGGAGGCCAAGATCTTCTCTATCTCCCAGAACGACTGCTATAACCCCTGCGCCTGCCCGGAATGCGCCCGGGTGGACGCAGAGGAGGGCAGCCATGCCGGCACGCTGATCCGGTTTGTCAATGCGGTAGCGGAGGCCATTGCCCAGGATTATCCCGACGTATTGATCGATACGCTGGCTTATCAGTATACCCGCACCGCCCCGAAGCTTACCCGGCCCGCGCCCAACGTATGCGTCAGGATCTGCACCATTGAATGCTGCTTCTCCCATCCCCTGGAGGAATGCGACGCGCTGTGCTACCGCTTTGTGGATCTGGTGGATAAGGATTCCAGTCTGCAGCAGGACTTCCTGGCCTGGAGCCGGATCTGCGACCGGATCTTTGTCTGGGATTACACCACCGATTTCCGCCATTATCTGTGCCCCTTCCCCAACTTTGCCAGCCTGGCGCCCAATATGCGCTTCTTTGTCCATAACGGCGTGACGGGGCTCTTTGAGCAGGGCAACGGCCAGAGCGTGTCCGGCGAATTTGGCGAGCTCAGGGCCTACCTGATCAGCCGGCTGATGTGGGACCTGGAGGCGGATGTGGATAAGGAGATGGACGAGTTCCTGACGGGCTATTACGGCAGGGCCGCCGGCCCCATCCGCGCTTATATCGATATGATCCAGCAAAAGGTGGCCCAGGACCATATCCATGTAACCATCTATGACAACCCGACCCAGGGGCATCTGCCCGACGAACTGCTGGAGCGGGCGGCCGCGCTGTGGGACGAGGCGGAAACGCTGGCCGACGATGAGCAGATCCTCTGGCGGGTGCAAAAGTCCCGGATGCAGGTGCGCTACACGCAGATCCACCGCATGGCGCTGGACGCGCCGGACCGGGATGCGGTTATCGACGGCTTTATCGCCGATCTGGACCGCTTCGGCATCACCCATATCCGCGAGCACAACCGCAAGGAGCAGGATTACGGCGAGCTGCGCGCCGGGACCATGGACGCCCGGGGCTGGTAGGCAGCCGGGCATATGGATCCCCCAGGGGGAAGAAAGGAGTCTATGATGCAAAGCTTTACCTATTACAGCCCCACCAAGGTGATCTTCGGCAAGGGGGCGGAGGAGCAGGCGGCCCAGCAGGTGCGCGCCTTTGGCGGCAGCCGGGTGCTGCTGGTCTATGGCGGCGGCAGCGTGGTTAAAAGCGGGCTGCTGGCCCGTATGGAGGCATCCCTGGCGGACGCGGGGCTGCCGGTGAGGACGCTGGGCGGGGTGCAGCCCAATCCCCGGCTGGGCCTGGCGCGTCAGGGCGTACAGGAGGCGCTGGATTTCGGCGCGGATTTCATCCTGGCGGTGGGCGGCGGCAGCGTCATCGATACGGCCAAGGCCATCGCCCATGGCGCGGCAAACCCGGGCACCGATATTTGGGCCTACTGGGAGGGGGAAAAGCCCCTGGAAAAGAGCCTGCCGGTGGGCGTGGTGCTGACCATCTCCGCGGCGGGAAGCGAAACCAGCGATTCCGCTGTGCTGACCAATGAGCAGACCGGCGTGAAGCGGGGCTTAAGCACGCCCTTTAACCGTCCCCGGTTTGCGGCGATGAACCCGGAGCTGACCTATACGCTGCCGCCCTACCAGATCGCCTGCGGCGTGGTGGATATCATGATGCACACGCTGGACCGGTACTTTACCCCCACCCAGGGCAACGAAACCACCGACGCGCTGGCGGAGGCGCTGCTGGCTACGGTCATCCGCAACGGACGCAAGGCCATGGCCGACAGCCATGACTACGGGGCCATGAGCGAGCTGATGTGGTGCGGAAGCCTCTCCCACAACGATCTGACCGGACTGGGCGCGGTCAAGGACTTTGTGCCCCACAAGCTGGGGCATGAGCTCAGCGCCCGGTTCGACGTGGCCCATGGCGCAAGCCTTGCCGCGGTGTGGGGCTCCTGGGCCCAATATAGCTGGAAGGCCCATCCCGAGCGCTTTGTGCGCTACGCCCGCAAGGTGTGGGGCATCGAAGGGGCGGACTGCGATCAGGTGGCCCTGGAGGGGATCGCCGCCACCGTGGCCTATTTCAAATCCCTGGGTATGCCCACCTGCCTGAGCGAGCTGGGGATCGGCGTGCAGCCGGAGGCGGTGCTGGAGGCTATGGCCAACCAGGCAACCCGCGGCGGCGCCATCCGGCTGGGCAGCTTCTTCCCCCTGGATCAGGAGGGAGCCCTTGCGGTTTACCGTTTGGCGAACCGGTAAGCGGCCATAAAAAGAAAAACAGCAAGGTCCCCCATTCCAGAGTGGGGGACCTTGCTATGGTTACGGAGAGAGCCGGCGCTTGCAGGGATGGGCTGGCTGGGCTATACTGGAAAAAAGCGGGAGGAGGACAGGATCATGCGACAGATAACAGGCAGGTTCCCCAGCGCCAATGGGAAAAGCCGCGCCGCCTACCGGATCGACGCGCCGCAGGAGGGCCCGGTCAGGGGCGTGCTGCAGCTATCCCATGGCATGTGCGAATATGTCGGGCGTTACGATGCGCTTTTTTCCGCCCTGTGCGGCGCCGGCTGGGTGGCGGCGGGCCATGACCATATCGGCCACGGGGCCTCGGCAGGCAGCCCGGAGGAGCTGGGCTATTTTGCCGGGCGGGATGGCTGGCAGTGCCTGGTGGAGGATGTGCATACCATGACAGGCCTGCTTCGGGAGGCCTATCCCGGCGTGCCGCTGGTGCTGCTGGGGCACAGCATGGGATCCTTTATCGCCCGGGAAACCTTGCGCCGCTATGGGGATGGGTATGACGGGGCGATCATTTGCGGGACGGCGGGGCCCAACCCGGCGGCGGCCCTGGGAATCGCCCTGGCCAGCGTGGATATCGCCCTTCGGGGCGGCCATCACCGCAGCGCGCTGCTGCAGAGCCTGGCCTTCGGCGGCTATAACCGGCGCTTTGAGGGCCGCACGCCCTATGACTGGCTGACGCGGGACAACGGGATCGTAGACCGCTACGCGGCCGACCCCTTCTGCACCTTTATCTTTACCTCCTCCGGGTTCCGGGATCTGTTTACGCTGCTGCGCCGGGTATCCCGGCGGGACTGGGCGGGCAGCCTGCCGAAGAAGCTGCCCATGCTGCTGATCGCCGGGGATATGGATCCCGTGGGCGATTATGGACGGGGCGTTCGCAGGGTCTATGAGGGTATCCGGGCCGCGGGCTGCCGGGATGTGTCGCTGAAGCTGTATCCCGGCGGCCGCCACGAGATCCTCAATGAGCTGAACCGGGACGAGGTCTATCAGGACGTGCTGGCCTTCTGCCGCCGGCTGCAAAAAAATATGGAAGGATCAGGTGCCTCCTGGTAATAATCATGACGGTTATCATAAATCCCCGGCGATTACGCCGGGGATTTACTGAATGATTCTTTATGCCTATCGCAGCGTCAGTTCCACCATCTGATGACAGGCTACCTGGGGTACGGTCAGCGTTACCAGGCCCTCTGCCTGCGTAAAGGCAACCGGCTGGCCCTGGGGCTGAAGGATGGCTCCGGCCAGGGGCTCGCTTATCTGCAGCGTTACGGGGATATCCCGGAGCGCCGGCAGATCCTCGATGACCGAGGTGCGGCCTCGCTGGATCGGCGAACCGTACATCAGGTGCAGGACATAACGGCCGCCCTGGCGGGTGAGCCGGGCGCGGCCGGCGCTGGGCATGGATACCTCCATCACGGGACGGTAGATAAGGCGCAGCGCGCCGCAGAGGATATCGCGGAAAAGCTGTGCGCCGTCGGTCTTGTACATGCGGCAAAGATTATGGGCCAGGTACACGATATACCCCTTGCGGGCGATGCCGGGATAAGCGGCGGGTTCGTCCCGGTAGGGCGTGAACTGGTGGGAGCAGTAGCGGCCGTAGGTGCGGTTGAACCACGGCTCATATACCTGGCCCAGCACCTCCGCGTCCTGGACCTGGGTGCGTACCGCGCTCTGGTAGCAGAGGAAGGGCGAGTCCAGCCAATCGCAGCCGGTGAGCTGAGGCCCGGCCTTCAGATAGTCCACGTCGCATTGGCTGCGCCCCTGGTAGACAAGGCCGGTATCCAGCTGGAAGGCTCCGTCCTTCACGGCGCTTTCGCCGGTCAGCAGCACGCCGCCGCCCTGGCGGGCGAAGGCCTGGAGCCGGGCGGCCTCCCCGGCGGAAAGCTGGACGCAGTCGGGCAGGATCACGGCGTCAAAGGCGGAAAGATCGTCGCCGGGCAGCACAACGGTGAAGTCCAGCTGCTTTTCCAGCAGCATGCTGTGCAAGCCCTGGTCCGAGGCGGTATCCCTGCTGAGATAGACGCCCAGGCGCGTCGTGCTTTCTTCGCCGTAGCACCAGGGCTCTATGCGCTCAAGATACCGGTAGGCATGCCCGATCAGCCGGTAGGTGGAAAGATCCATCCGGCCGCTGGGGGGCATCTGGTCGCCCACCGAGCAGCGGGCCCCATACATGGCCATCATGGCCACCTCGAAGCGCAGCGCCTCCGGATTCTTATAGCCGCCGAATTCGCCCCAGGTGGTGTGGAATTTGCCGGTCATCCCCAGGTAGTCCTTGCCATAGCGCCGCATGACGCTGGCACGGGGTACCATCTTGTTGTAGCCGCCCCAGGCGGTGGGCAGGTCCTCCATCTCGTAATGGGTTTGGGAGGGATGATATTCGGGACGGTAGATATCGGCGCCTCCGGAATTGAAAAAGATGGTGGCGTCCGGATGCTTTTCCCGGAGGATGGCCTGGCAGCGGTCGGCAAACAGGATGTGGCTCTGGACATAGTAGGCGCGGGCGTCCTCCTCTTTTTCCGGGTCAAGGCCCGCCCAGTGCATCCCCTCCAGGCAGGCGGGGCAATAGCAGACGCCCTTGATGTAGACAATGTCGTAAAAAAGCCCGTCGAGCTGGGGATACCGGTCGCAAACCTCCCGGGTCAGCGCATAGATGTGCTGAGCGTAGGGGCCGTCCCCGTTGAGGCACAGATCCGTCCAGGAACAGATGGGCCGCGGATCGCCGGGCGCGGCGTCCGGGTCGACGTTCGTTACGCTCACGCGGCCATCCCTGGTGCGCATGGCCCATTCGGGGTGACGGCGCGCGTCCTGGGCGGACCAGCCGGCGGTGATATAGACCGGGCAGTCTACGCCGATTTCGTGGGCCGCGTCGATCATGGCGCCGGTCAGGTCAAAGCCTTGGGCCAGGGTGGGGTGGGGCGTCCCCACCTGCGTGGGGTAATAGCACCAGCCATGGTGCCCCTTGGCAAAGACCGTAATGGAATTCAGATTACCGAGGCGCAGCGCCTCCTGGAAGTTCTCCTTGGAAAAGGCGCTGCCCACACCGGGAATATCCTCCGAGGTGTGGAAATCCAGATGGACCTGACGGGTTGGCAATTTGCGCATGGCGGTATCCTCCTTTGGTCGTTTAGGGCATATCGAGCGTATAGGTATGCAGATATTGGGTGGGACTAAGCCCGTAATGCTGCTTAAAGAGGCGGCTGGCATAGCTCTCGTCATCCCAGCCCACGCTGGCGGCGGCCTGCCGCAGCGGCAGGGAGCGGGTAATCATGAGCTCCTGCATGCGGTTCAGCTTCATCCGGTTAATGGCGGTGATGAGCGTCTGGCCGGTGGCCTGCTTGAATACGTGGCTGAGGTGCCCGGGGCTGATCTTCAGTTGGCCGGCCAGATCGGCCACGGTGATCCGCTCGTCCAGGTGCTGGGCGATGTAGTGGAGCGCCTGGCGGGCATAGCGCTCATAGCCGGGGGAAAGGCTCTCCTGCTCCCGGGATTCGCCGCTGGCCCGGGCCAGCGCGGCCATCAGCTCCAGCGCCAGGCCGCCGCATTCCAGCGACCAATAGCTGCCGCGCAGGGCGTGCGCCTGGATGATCCGCCGGATCAGGCGGATGACCGGCGCATTGTCGGGACTGGGCGGCAGATAGGGAGGGATGCGCAGCGCGTCGGGCCTTTCGCGGCTCTCCAACGATAGCGGCAGGAACATGCCCACCGTTTCATGAATATGGCGGCCCTGGGGACAGCTGACTGAAAAGGGGATTTCCCGGGGGCTGATTAGGATTGTTTCCGGCTCCAGCACAGCGGCGGGGCGGCCCTGCTGCTGCCAGTGTACCGCGCCCTCAATGATGTAGGTAACCTCCAGCGCATTGCGCTGCGAGGTAAAGCTATAGTCGTAATGATCCGTCTGATAACGGTGGGCGAACCAGATGGTGGGATAGGAGGATAAGGTAAAATAGTAATCGGACATGGGATGGCTAGGCGCTCCTCATTCATATCGATGCTCTAAGTATAATCGATTATCGCAGAATAATCCATATCATTTCGTGATAATCCCTACCCAAAGCGGCAGGAGGCGCTATACTGGAGCTAAAGACGGGCGCCCCCTGGATCACGAAGGGCGCCGGGGAGGGACACGATGGATTTTCTGGAGCATTTACGGGGCGAAATCGCCAGGCCTCCGGAGGCGCGCTGCTGCCGCGATGCGCTGCTGGCGGGCGGCTACCGCCAGCACCTGGGGGAGCGCGCGCCCCTGGCCCGGGCCTATGCCCTGGAAAGGTTGCTGACAGGTGCGGAGCCCTGGATCTATGAGGCAGATCTGATCGCCGGATCCACGCGGGGCCTGTACCGGCAGGCTATCCAGGCGGCGGAAGATGAACGGGCGCGGCAGCTGGTAGAGAGCTATGGTTCGCGCAGCTTTATCACCAATTACGACCACTTTGCCCCGGATTATGACCGCCTGGTTCAGGAAGGCGTGGGCGCGCGGCTGGCCCGGATCGACGCGAGCCTGGCCCGGTATAAGGACGACCCGGCCAAGACGCTGTTTCTGCAGGCGGCCCGTAGGGCCTTTGGGGCCTTCCAGTCCATGATCCTGGGCTATGCCCGGGCGGCCAAGGCGAAGGGCGGGCGGTTCGCTGAGATGGGCGCAGATCTTGAGCACCTGGCCGCCTACAGGCCGGTCACCTTTCGCCAGGGGCTGCAGCTGGTGTGGCTGGCCCATCTGAGCTTTGTCCATGAGGGGCGGTACGCCATGGCCCTGGGGCGGCTGGACCAGATCCTGTATCCGCTGTACCGGCAGGATGTGGCCGCCGGGCGGCTCAGCTATGCGCAGGCGGTAGAGCTGCTGGCCTGTACCTTCCTCAAAATCGGCGAGGCCCGCTGGCGGGGCGGGGATGATGTGGTCAACATCTGTATCGGCGGCGTGACCCGCCAGGGCGCAGATGCTACCAACGAGCTGAGCTATGCGGTTCTGGAGGCGGTGGGCCGCTGCAACATCCCCGGGCCCAACCTGTCGGCCCGGATCCATAGCCATACGCCGGAGCGCTTTCTGGATGCCTGCCTGCGGGTGATCGGCACCGGACTGGGCTATCCGGCGCTGATGAACGACGAGGTCAATATTCCGGCCCTGGCCCGCCATGGCTACCGTATAGAGGATTGCCGGGATTACTGCATGGTGGGCTGCATTGAGAATTTCCTGCAGGGCCGCCAGCCCCCCTGGTCCGATGGGCGCTTTAACGCCCCGCTGTATCTGGAGGCAGTGTGGAACCGGGGACGGTCCCTGCTGGATGGCGCGCCCATCGGTGTGGACACCGGGGACCTGGAAGCGCTGGACAGCATGGAAAAGCTGCTGGCCGCCTACCAAGCCCAGCTGGAATACGGGGCGGCCGAATATATGGCCCGTTTCACCAACGAGAATACACGGCTGAATCCCATTCACTATATGGACGCCTATCTGTCCTGCTTCTGCCGGGACTGCATCGAGCGGGGCATGGATATCCACAACGGCGGCGCGCAATACCCCTCGGTTCATGGAGCGGGGTGCGAGGGTATCGCCACAGTGGCCGACTCTTTGGCGGCGCTAGAGGAGACCGTATACCGCCGCAGGGAAGCGACGCTGAGCCAGGTGGCCCAGGCGCTGCGCGAGAATTTCCAGAGCCATGAAGCGCTGCGGCAGCGGCTCTTGGCTGCGCCCAAATACGGCAACAACCTGGACGCGGCCGATCAATACGCCGTATGGTATGTCAACACCATGGAGCAGCTCTTTGCCGGCTACCACACCCACGACGGCGGCGCGATTTATACCGCTATGGCCAGCAACGTGCAGAATATCTCCTCCGGACGGGAGGTGGGGGCCACGCCCGACGGCCGGCTGGCCGGCGAGCCGCTCAGCGATGCGGCTTCCCCCATGCACGGGCAGGATAGCCAGGGCCCCACGGCTGTCGCGCTTTCCCTTTCCAAGCCCGATTATACCCGCGTTTGCTGCGGGAGCGTGGTGAATCAGAAGTTCAGCCCGGCCATGTTTGAGAGTGCGGAGAAGCGGGCGCGGCTGGCGGCCCTTGTCCGGGTGTATTTTGGCCGGGGCGGGCAGGAGCTGCAGATCAACGCCGTATCCCGGGAGCTGCTGATGGAGGCGATGGAGCATCCGGAGCGGTATGGGAGCTTGGTGGTGCGGGTATCCGGCTTCAGCGCCTATTTCACCACGCTGGACCGGGCGGTTCAGCTGGATATCCTCAAGCGGACGGAGCACGGATGATGGAGGCGCTGATTACCCAGATCCAGCGCTTTTCCACCGGGGACGGCCCGGGCATCCGCAGCACGGTCTTCTTCAAGGGCTGCAACCTGGCCTGCCCCTGGTGCCATAACCCGGAAACCCAGGCGCTGCAGCCGGAAATTGATTGCCGGGGCAGACAGTGGGGAGAGGTAATCGGCCTGGAACCGCTGATGGAGCGGCTTCAGGAGGACCGGGCATTCTATGACGCCTCCGGGGGCGGCGTCACCCTTTCCGGGGGCGAGCCGCTGCTGCAGGCGGCGTTCTGCGCGGCGCTGGCCGAACGGTGCGTTTCAGCCGGGATCGCTGTGGCGGTGGATACGGCGGGCGACGTGCCTTTCGCGGCCTTTGAGCCGCTGCTGCCGCTGGTTCAGCTGTTCTATGTGGACCTGAAGGGGCCGGATCAGGTGGCGTATGACCGGCTGGGCGGCAGCCTGGCCCGCGTGCTGGACAATATGGCGCGCCTGGCAGGCCGGGGCGCGCCGCTGGCCGCCCGCATCCCCATCATCCCGGGACATAACGCTGGGCTGGAGGATGCGGCGGCCATGGCAGCGCTGCTGCGGGGCGCCGGCGTATTGCGGGTAAATCTCTTGCCCTTTCACCGGATGGGCTCGTCCAAATACCGGGCTTTGGGCCGGAGATATCCCTATGAGGCGGTGGAACCGCCGGAAAAGGAACAGATGGCGGCGCTGCTGGCCCCCTTCCGGGAAGCGGGGCTGGAGGCGGCGCTGGACGGATAAGGAGGATGACATGAGCAAGGCAAAAGTGGCTGTTATGACGGGGGTGGGCGCGCCCCTGGAGATAAGGGAATATGAGCTGATGGAGCCCCAGCCCGGCCGGGCGCGGGTGAAGATGGCCTTCAGCGGGGTATGCGGCACGGATATCCATATTCTGCAGGGACGCATTGGGGTCCCCACGCCGGTGATCCCGGGCCACGAAATGGTGGGGCGCATTGACGCGATCAGCGAGGCTGACGCGGCGCGGACAGGGCTGAAAGAGGGCGATGGCGTGATCGTCAATGTGGCGTCGCCCTGCGGCTGCTGCAAGCTTTGCGCCCAGGGCGACGAGGCTGATTGCCTGAACTTCGTCGTCACCTATGTGCGCAATCCGGATGAGCCGCCGCATTTCTTCGGCGGCTATGGACAGGCTAACGATTCCCCGGTGGAGAATCTGATCCGGATCCCTGAGCGGGTGCCGCTGAAGGCGGCGGCGGTGTTCGCCTGCGCGGGGCCCACGGTATTCCAGGCCCTGTCGCTGGCGGAGCGGGCCCAAATCCCATTGGCCTCCATCCGGACGGCCGTGGTGCAGGGCATGGGGCCGGTGGGCGCCTTCGCCGTGATGGCGCTGGCGGCCCTGGGCGTGGAGCAGGTCATTCTGGTAACGGCCAGGGAGAAGCCTGAGCGGGCGGAGACGGCCCGGCGGCTGGGAGCGGCCGAGGTGCTTTCCCTGGAGGCGCTGGGGGAGGACGGCGTAAGGGAGCGGATCATGGCCCTCTCCGATGGGATGGGAGCCGATTTGGCGGTGGAGGCATCCGGAAGGCCGGAAGCCTTCCCCCAGGGGCTGGCCTGGCTGCGCCCCCGGGGCGTTTACCTGGTGCCCGGCCAGTATTCCAACGCCGGGCCTGTAGCGGTGGAGCCGCAGCTGATTACCCTCAAGGCGCTGCAAATTTTCGGCTCTGCCCAATACAATAGCCGGGATGTTGCGCGGTACCTGGCCTTTATGGAGGCGAACCCTCAACTGCATGGGACCATCGAGGGGCTGGCCGCCTGCTATGACCTGGAGCAGGTAAACGAGGCGCTGGCCGATGCAGCGGCCGGGCGCAATGTGAAAACGCTGCTCAAGGGCGAGCCCGCCCGCCTGACCAAGGAAGCGCTCAAGGAAGGCCTGCGCAGCCTGGGCGTGGGCCCGGGCATGAAAGTCATGGTGCATTCCTCCCTGAAGAGCTTTGGACATGTGGAAGGCGGCGCCGGTACGGTTGTAGACGCGCTGATGGAGCTGATTACGCCGGAAGGGACCCTGGTCATGCCCTCCTTTAACCATGAGGCGCCCTATGAGCAGGGCGAGGTCTATGACGTCGCCCATACGCCCACCATCAACGGGATCATTCCGGACACCTTCTGGCGCAGGCCCGGCGTGGAGCGCAGCGTCAACCCGACCCACCCCTTCGCCGCCTGGGGAAAGGATGCCCGGCGTTATACGGAGGATCACCAGAAAACCTCGGCGATGGGCCCGGATTCGCCGCTGGGACGGCTGATGGAGGACGGGGGATACTGCCTGCTTCTGGGCGTAGGATACACCCGCAATACCTTCCACCATTATGTGGAGACCTGCGAGGGCGCGCCCTGCCTGCGCCTGCGGGGCGAGGTATATCCGGTGCGGCTGGCCGACGGCACGGAGACCACGGCCCATACCTGGTCCTGGCGGGGCGGGCGCTGTCCCATCGACGACGGGGCGCTCTATGCGCCCCTGATGGCAGGCGTTGACCGGCGTGCCCGCATTGGCGACGCCGATGTGACGCTCTATAAGCTTTCCGAAGGTTACGAGGTCATCGCCCGGCCCCTGCGGGAGGGGCTGGCAGGAAACCCGCCCTGCAGCCGCTGCCCGGTGCGGCCGCGGGTGTGCCGCTGGACGGTGGAAGAGTAGGATAAGCGCGATAGAAGCGCGGCGGCAGGCGGCTCGGGATCAAATACACGGGCCCCTCGAAGGGAGGAGAAACCTTCGAGGGGCCCTTTATGTAGGATGATTGACTTTTTTGACTGGATCCATATACTTTTCGTATAGGGGTGCGGGGTTGGTATACTTTGCGGCGAAATGGAGGTGGCAGTATGAAGAAGATTAGATTAGGCGATATTGCCACACTGATCACAAAGGGGACGACGCCCACTACTATTGGATTTTCCTTCGTTGATACTGGCGTTAACTTTGTAAAAATCGAAAGCATCGATGAGAATGGTGAATTTTTGCCAGATAAATTCGCTCATATTACTGATGCGTGCGATAAGAAACTTAAGCGCTCGCAACTGGAAGAAAATGATATACTTTTTTCGATAGCGGGAGCTATTGGCAGGACAGCCATTGTACCGAGAAGCATACTGCCAGCGAATACAAATCAAGCGTTGGCCATAATTCGTATTCCACAAAATGTTATCAACTTGCGATTTGCGTTATATGCTCTGCAATCACAGGCGGTTGAGGAACAGTCAAAGAAGCAGAAACAAGGCGTGGCACAGCTGAATTTATCGCTGAAAAATATAGCGGATATACAGATACCGCTCGTTTCAAGTGAGAAACAGGATAAAATCGTAAAGAATCTCGCCGCAGTAGACTCTGTAATAACACTGCGTAAGGAGCAAATCCGACTTATAGATCAACTCGTGAAATCCCGATTTATCGAACTGTTCGGTGATCCAGAAACTAATCCATATGGCTGGGAACGCATCACTATCAATGATGTCTGTTCATCCATCGTAAGAGGCCCATTTGGTAGTGCGTTAAAAAAAGAATATTTCGTTGCGCCGAATGAGACCACATACAAAGTTTACGAGCAGAAGCATGCAATACAAAAATCGGCAACTATCGGAACTTATTATGTGACGGCTGAAAAATATAGTGAATTGCGCAGATTTGAGTGCTGCGCTGGCGATATTCTTATGAGTTGCTCTGGCACAATGGGAGAACTATATCAGCTTCCTGCAAATTGCGAAAGAGGCATAATAAATCAAGCACTTTGCAAGTTTACGCTCAATGAAAGAATACTGCCTATTGTATTTTTGGCGTATATGCAAGAGACCATTGGCAATCTTGAAACAAAGGGCAGTGGCATACAGAACATTGCTGCAGTATCCTATGTTAAGGCAATGCCAATAAATTTGCCGCCAATGTATATACAGGAGCAATTCGCAGCCTTCGTCGAACAGACCGACAAATCAAAATTAGCGGTAAAGCGGAGCCTTGAAAAGCTGGAAACGCTGAAGAAGTCGCTCATGCAGCAATTCTTTGGATAATAGGCAATAGGCTAACAACGATTGAATTCGGATCGCATTGGCAATTGCAAACGCATAAAAACGTGCCGAAAAAATGACGGCACGTTTTCAATTTATACGATTTTCCCAATGGATGACGGGCTTCCTTAGGAATTCTTCATGATTACGCTTTCAACCACATCGGCGACATCCTCGCAGGCGTCGCAGCAGATCTCCAGATGGTCGAAGGCCTCCACCCAGGCCATAACCTGCAAGGGATCGTTGCCCGGCTCGAAAAGGCTGTGCATGGCCTCGGTATAGAGATGGTCGCCCACTTCCTCGAGGCGGTTGATCTCCACCACATGGTCCTTGATGGAGTTGGATTTGCGGAAGTGCTTGAATTCCTCCATCATCTTTTTCATAGAGGCGCAGCATTTCACGATAAGCTGGCTGAACTCAAGGGTTTGAGGCCGCAGCGTATGGATGCGGAACATATACATCCGAAGCAGCACATCCTCAATGGCGTCGGTCACGTCGTCAATATGCTGGGACAGGGTCAGGATATCCTCCCGCTCAATGGGCGAGATAAATTCCCGGGCCAGGTGCTCCAACAGGTCGTGCTTGATGAGGTCGGCGGCGTGCTCAATGCTGTGCATCTCCACGATCTTCTGCGAGAGTACGTCGGGGTTATAGTGCTCAAGGCAGTCGGCCAGCAGGCCGGCGGCAGAGCAGCAGTGGTCAACCATGGAGACAAAGCAGTCAAAATAATCAAAGTCATTCTTGCGAGGCATAGTGTTCCATCCTTTCCGTTTCGTGGGCTAAAAGATCCACATGAACAGCTTGGCCATCAAAAATCCGATCAGGCCGCAGCCGGGGAAGGTCAGCACCCAGGTCCACACCATTTCCTTCACGACGCCCCAGTTGACGGAGGAAAGGCGCTTGGCCGCGCCGACGCCCATGATGGCCGTGGTTTTGGTGTGGGTCGTGCTGACGGGGATACCGGTGAGCGAGGAAACAAGCAGGCAGCCGGCGCCGGCCAGGTCAGCGGAGAAGCCCTGGTACTTCTCCAGCTTGACCATGTCCATACCTACCGCCTTGATGATGCGGTAGCCGCCGATGGAGGTACCCAGCGCCATAACCAGCGAACAAAGCACCATCAGCCAGACCGGGATCTGGAAATTGGTGACACTCCCCTGGCCCTGGGCCAGGAAGCAGCCCAATAAAAAGACGCCCATGAATTTCTGGCCGTCCTGGGCGCCATGCATAAAGGCCATAGCCGCGCCGCCGGCAATCTGTGCGCCTTGAAAAAAGCCCTGGGTTTTGCGGCGGTCCATACGCCGGCAGATCACCTCGGTCAGCTTTACCGTAATCCAGCCCATGCTAAAGCCCAGCACCGTGGAAAGCGCCAGGCCGTAAATGACTTTGATCCATTCGCCGCCGTTAATGCCGGAAAGGCCGCTGTGCAGGGCGATGGCCGCGCCGGAAATACCGGCGATCAGCGCGTGGCTTTCGCTGGTGGGGATCCCGAACTTCCAGGCTGCGGTGGCCCAGGTGACGATGGCGAAAAGCGCGGCGCACAGGGCGATCAGCGCCTGATGGGTATCGCCGCCGAAATCCACCATGTTGTAGATGGTTTCGGCAACGGTTGCGTTTACCAGGGTCATCACCAGCACGCCCAGAAAGTTAAAAACGGCGGCCATGAGGATGGCGCCCCGGGCGCTGATGGAGCGGGTGGATACGCAGGTGGCGATGGCGTTGGGCGCGTCGGTCCAGCCATTGACCAGGATGACGCCCAGCGTCAGCAGCACGGTGATGGCAAAGGCCGGGTTGGAAACCATTTGCTGGAGAAATTCCGGCAAAGAAATACTCGCCATGGGTGACTCCTTCTTCCTATTTGCGTTGTCGATATATTCTGGCCGCCGAAGCGGTATTTTTCTTTACGCAGTTTTCACAAAAACTCATCATCATTTTACCTTTTTTTCGACCGGCCTGCAATGGGATGGCAAGAAAAAAACGCGCGCCCTCCGGCGCGCGCTCTGCGCGGCTTACCGCAGGCCCTGTATGCGGCGGGCCATGTCGTCATAATGGGTGGAATAGTTCAGCGCGGTTTCCGCGCTGATGCGGCCGGCGCGGTACAGCCCCAGGATGCTGGCGTCCATGGTAACCATCCCGTCCTGCTGGCCGCTCATGATGGCGCCGTCGATCTGATGCACCTTTTCCTCGCGGATCATGTTGCGGATTGCCGGCGTAACGTTCATGATTTCAAAGGCGGGGACGAGGCCGCCGTCCACCGAGGGGAGCAGCTGCTGCGATACGACGGTCTGCAGCACCAGGGAGAGCTGGACGCGGATCTGCCGCTGCTGCAGGGCGGGGAATACGTCGATGATGCGGTCAATCGTTTTGGCGGCGCCGATGGTATGCAGGCTGGAGAGCACCAGCTGGCCGGTTTCGGCAGCCGTCATGGCGATGTTGATGGTTTCATAGTCGCGCATCTCGCCCAGCAGGATCACGTCCGGCGACTGCCTGAGGGCGGCCCGCAGGGCTGTGACATAGCTGGCCGTATCGGAAAAGATTTCCCGCTGGCTGACGATGGCCCTGTTATGGCGGTGGATAAACTCCACAGGATCCTCCAGGGTGATGATATGGCAGCTCCGGCTGGCATTGATGGCGTCGATGATGCAGGCCAGGGTGGTCGATTTTCCGCAGCCGGCCACGCCGGTGACCAGGGCCAGCCCCTTGCCCTTGCGGGCAATGTCGATCACCTGGGGCGGAATGCCCAGCTCCTTGGGGTCGGGCAGGGTGAACAGCACGGTGCGGATAACGGCCGCCAGCGTATTCCGCTGGCGGTAGGCGTTGACACGGAAACGGCCCACGCCGCTGAGCGAAAAGGAGAAATCATCGTCCCCCTGCTCCAGGAAGCTTTCGTAGCTGCGGTTTTTTTGCAGGCCGTAGATGGTGCGCAGCATCTGCTCCGTATCGTCCGGCGTCAGCCGCTGCCCGCCCTGGGGCGTTACAACGCCGTCGATTTTGAAGGATACGGGCAGGTTTGAGATGATAAAGATATCGGAAGCGCTCTGCTTCACGGCGGATTCAAGAATCGCGGTAATATCCATGCGGTGGGTTACGGCTCCTTTCCTTCGTCATTTGCCGGCGTTGGGTTCTGCCATACGTTCAGGGGCTCCTGAAGCCCTCCCTGGGCGGTATCGCTCAGGGCGTAGCGGGTCAGGGTGAGGCGGCCCTGTGCGGTGAGCAGCAGCTCCATGTCCAGGGTCAGCTCCCCCTGGGCAGGATAGCTGGCCAGGATGGCAAGGCCGGCGCTGGTTTGCTCCAGGCTAAGCCCCTCCAGATCGGAGAGCGCCTCTGCGGCTTGCTCCAGGTATTGGTCCCCGGCGGGCAGCGCCTGCAGCCGCTGATGAAGCAGCGCCAGCTGACGCTGGGCCTGGCTGTCAGCGCTGTAGTAACGCTCCACCGCGTCCAGGCTGCGCTGGGTCAGAGCCCATTGGGCCCGCGCAGTGGAGAGAGAAAGCAGCGAAAAAAGCGTCAGGCAGAGCACCACGAAAACCATTGCGATGGTGATGCCGCCGATGCCTGCGGGCGCGCTGTGCTGAAACTGTTCCTTCATGGACCATCACCTCGACGAATGTCGAAATACTCGCTGGCATTCAACCGGAAAAGCTCGCCGTCCCGCCCCGTTACCGTGATCTTTAGGGTAGCCAGGCCGCTGTGCTGCTCTAGGGAAATCTGCGCGCAGTAGGGCGCCGAACCGGCATCGGAGGGATTCCAGCCGGCGTCATAATAGACCCGGTAAAGGCCGTCCTGCTGAGGCGCGCCCCAGCAGGCCTCCGCGTCCTGCGCCGTGCCGCCGGAGGCCTTGAAGGCTTCCGCCAGGCTTTGGGCGGCGAGGCAGGCGCGGGTGCTGTCCTGGCTGCGCTGAGCCAGCAGCAGCCCTTGGGCCAGCACCTGTACGATGACCGCCACGCACAGGCAGAAGATGAGGAAGGACAGGCAGAATTCCATCAGCACCATGGCGCTGGGGGAGCGGAGGCGGCGGTTCATGGCGTCCCTCCCACATGCAGCATAAGCGAGGCGGACTCGCCGCTTTGGGTGGTTAAGCGCAGGGTAAGCAGCGGCGGACTGTACTGGAGTTCAAAGCCGGCGGCGGCAACGATGCTGGCGCCGGCATCCAGCTGCAGGGGCTGCAGGGGATCCTGATAAAGCTCCCGGAGGGCGCCATCGTGGTAATAGATCAGCGTTTTATAGGCTGGCTCCTGGCTGCCCAGCACCAGTACGGCTCCCGCCCTGGGGTCATCGAGCACATAGACCTCCCCGGGGGAGACGTGGCGCGTCTTATTGGCGACATAAAGCAGGCCGGTGCGGAGCGCGTCATCATCGGCGGCAGCCTGGGCCGTATGCTGGTAGAGCCCGCTGGAAACCGTGACCAGCAGCAGGCAGATCATGGAGAAAACGCACAACAGCAGCAGGACAAAGACCATATCGCTGCGGCGCGATGGGATAAAGCTCTTTCTCATGGATGGTATTCCTCCAGGCCGCGGCTATTGCCGGGGAAGCACGGTCATTTCGGGCAGCAGGTTGGCTCCGATGACCCGGTAGTGGATCAGATAGGCCGATTCATTGATGGAGAGCCCGTAATGCTCCTTCAGATAGCCGACGTCTGGAGGGTAGAAGCCCTCGATGGCATAGCACTGCATGACAGAGCGGCGCAGGGCGCTTTGCGCCGCGGCGAGGCCTGCCGCGCTGCTGCCCCGGGAGATAGCCCTCAGCCCCCATAGCAGGGCGGCCAGCGCCGCAAGCGCGGCCAACAGCCAGACGATGGCCTTGCACCAGGGGCGCAGCCGGTTGCTTTTCATGGCGTCCTCCTATCCAATGGCGGTTAGGACCTGCAAAAGGGGCAGCATGACGGAGATCATAACCGACCCGATCACCACGGCCAGCAGGGAAACCAGCGCCGGCTCCACAGCGGAAAGCAGGCCGTTCAGCGATTCAACGGCGTCATCGTCGCTGCGTTGGGCAATCTGCTCCAGCACCTGGTCCACGGCGCCGGTTTCGCGGCCAATCCGCAGCAGGCGGGCGTCCAGCCCGCTGATAACGCCGGCGGATTCCAGCGCGCGCTCCCATTCGCCTGTCTGCTGAAGCAGGGGCAACTGCTGCTCCAGCCGCTGGCGCATGGGGCCGTGATCCAGCACCCCCATGGCGAGCTCTACAGCCTGCTGGGGTGGGATGCCGCTTTTGACCACAAGCTCCATAGCGCCCACAAAGCGGCTGCCGCCCAGACGCGAAAGGAGACGGCGCGTCAGAAAGAAGCGGGAGCCAAACCGGGCAAAGGCGGCGGCGCAGCGGGGAAGCTTATAGATAAGGGCGGCCAGGCCCATGGCGGCCAGCAGGACCAGCAGCAGAGCCAGGACCCAACGGCTCACGGACAGCCCGGCCGTCATGGACCCCAGCGCCGCTGCCGACAGCCCGCCGGAGAGCTGCTGGAAAACCTGCTGGAAAACGGGCAGGACCAGGGTGAGCATGACGGCGATGACCACCGCCATGACAGCGATCAGGATGCTGGGATAGAGGACGGCGGAGCGCAGCCGCTGGGAAAAGATATCCATGCGCCCATAGTAGCGGCCCAGCGTATCCATGACCTCTTCCAGCCGGCCGGCAGTTTCGGCCAGCTCGGTCATCTCAAGCATATAGGGGGGGAACGACTGGGCCTGCCGGAGGGCGGCGCTGAAGCTTAGCCCCTGAAGAAGCGCCTCATCCACCCGGGATAGAGCCTGTTGGCTGGCTTGATCCAGGCCATCGGCAGCCAGATCCGACAGGCCGCTGGAGAGCGGAATGCCGGCCTGCAGCAGCAGCGCCGCCTGCGAGCAGATCAGCGACAGGCTTCGGGGCGATAGCGCGGTAGGTTTTGCAGTTCTCATGGTTGCTCCTTCCCGGGCGGGCCGGGGCCCGCCGGTCAATAGCGGTAGATTGCGTCGTAGGTATTGGCGTCGCTCAGCCCGTTGGAGGCAGCGAAGGTCGTATCGGCCAGCTTCCAGCCGGTGCCGTCGAAATAGATCTGCATGTTGACCCAGCCGATTTCGGTGATGTATACCTCGTTCCAGGCATGATAGACGCCCGAGGGCTGGACATAGCCCATAACCAGCCGGGTAGGGATGCCCTGGCTGCGCAAAAGGGCGGCAAAGAGGGCGGCATAGTCAAAACAGATCCCCTCCTGTTCGGACAGCGTAGCGTCTGGGCTGGGCACATAGCCCGTCAGCTGGCCGGCCCCGGCTGCCGCCGCCTTGTCATCATCATAGCGGATATGGCTGATGACATACTGATAAGCGGCGTCCACCACTGCCAGATCGCCGGCTGCGCCCTGCGCCAGCTGGCTGCCGAGGGCCAATACGTCGTCGCCGGGGTCATAGCGGACATAATGGTTGGGCACCAGATAGGGGGCAAACTCGTCGGCCAGCGCAGCCTGGAAGCTGCTCGTCAGGACCGGCGTATATTGATCGCCGCCAAGGTTGGCATACACGGTAACGGAATACGTCCCGTCGCCGCAGGTCAGCGAATAGCTGTCGTAACGGCCGTCGTTGGAGAGATCGTAATAAAGCTGATCTTCGCCATGGGCAACCAGCACCTTCAGCCGTTCGCCCTGCCCCGTCTGGCAGCGGACCATCACATACCCGAGATTAGCGTTGCTGTAATCGATGACCGCGCCGCCGCCGGAAAAGGTCGCCGTCCCCGCCGCCTCGCAGTACCGGGCGGCCGGCCTTGGCCTGGCGGCGGCCGCTGTGCCTGAGGCCATGGGCGTGGAGGCATCAGGCAAGGCGGCGGGCGGCTGGCCGCGGGAGGGCGAGCAGCCGCCCGCCAACAGAGCGGCCAGCAGCGCAAGGAAAAACGCCGCGCAAGGGCGGATCGTCACTCGGTTCATGGGCGGGAAGCGCTCCTATCGTCGACGTTGTAGGGGGCGGAAAAGGAAAAAAGAGGCGGCATCATACGGGCATGGGAACCGGGTCGACCGGCTCCACCATGGACAGCAGCAGAACGCTGGAACCCTGGTACGCATGGTTAAAGTTGCGGCGGATGCGGCCCAGCACCAGCTCGCAGTCCTCCAGGGTAATGGTGGCCAGCAGCAGCACCAGCTGGGATTTGCTGTATTGAGATACCACATCGCCGCGGCGCAGGCTGTCCACCGTCACCTGGCGCAGCAGGTACATGGCTTCGTTGAGCGTGCGGTTATCCGGCAGCATATGGGCGGGCGTGGTGACGGTGATGACCGCCACATAGGCCACCTGGCCCGAGCGCTCCATGGTGCGGGATTCCAACTTGTACAGTTGTCGAAATACTTCGATGTCGCAAAGGAAGGCGCCGTGGCTGGCGCTGGGGTCCTCCTGCATGCTCAGCTTAATGGTCCTTAAATCATATTGCACGTCCTGGGCGCTTTGGTGGATGGATTTATAGAGCTTCTGCAGCCGCTCAGAGGGCTGCACGCCCAGCTCCTTATAGAGCAGATTGCTTATATAGTTATAATGGGTCATTGCCTGGGTAAGCTGGCCCATGTTAATGAGGCAATTGATGAGCATCTCATGGAGGATCTCCTCATAGGGGTCCCGTTCGATGGCCTGCTCGCAGACCCGGACGGCGGCGGTATAATCACAATCATCCATCAGCAGCTTTGCCAGGGCCTTCACGCAGGAGGAATAGATCCGTTTGTAATAATTGGCCCAGGGCAGTACCCAATCCTCCATGGCCGACTCGGAGAGATAATCGCCCTGGTAGAGGGCAAGCGCCTTCTGATAGCAGGCAATGCGGCTGATACGGTCGCGGCCGACCTCCGCAGCCTGGGCGGCATAGCGGTCGAAATCCTCCACATCAATGCGGCAGGGCGCGTCCTTGTTCCACATATAGCTGTTGTGCCGGAAAAGGATGTAATCCTGCTTGGGCGCTTCGCCGCTGTTAAGCAGGCTGCGCAGGCGGTACATCAGGCTGTAAAGGGCCTTGATGGGATTCTCGCAGTCTCCGTCAGGCCATAGCAGCTCAATGAGCCGGTCGGTGGATATGGGATGGTCCCGGTTGGTGAGGATGTATTTGAACAGCTTCCATAGGTTCTGCGCCCGGGGGGAAGCGCTGGATAATACGTCGTCTCCCGAAAGGACGGCAAAGGCACCCAAGGTGCGGACGGTCAAAACGGGGGCATGTTCCTGTTCCAAGGGAAGCTCCTTTCCGGTTACGCCAATCACATTTCGGAGATTTTCAATCACAAAATCCGGTTACTTTGTTAATAGTATACTGTCGGGCGCCCGGCAATGCAAGTAAAATGCAGGGGCCGGCAGAGAAAATGTTAGCCTTACCATAGGGCGGTGTGATTGGAATGTCATTATCGATCTTACAATGGAAGCTGTATTGGACTATGTATGCATTGGCCGGTCCAAGATCGATACCGCGTATAGGAGAGGGAAACATGAAGACGACAAAGCGTAGCTCCCGCAGCAGAGGACGGCACGAGCTGGCGGCAAGCCGTTCGCCGGCGTGGACACAGCGGATTGTGGCCTTTATCATCGTGGCCTTTATGCTGTGCCAGGCCCTGCCGGGGTTGGTGCAGCTGGCCCAGGCGGCCGCGCCAGCCTCCAATATCACCACCAAGATGCGGATTGTATCCGGAAGCTCGGAGGCGGAAACGGACGCCATTGAGTCCGGCGCACCCTTCCGGGTGGAATTTACCTACAGCCTGCGGCCCAACTCTGCCGACCAGTCATATAAAGGGCTGCTGATCAGCATTCAGGTGCCGGATGGCCTTGATATATACGGCCTGACCGGCAGCACGGATGTGGTGGATGGAGGCGCCGATGTGATCGAGGTCGCCGGTTCGCGCTTTGTCCAGTTCAGCCTGAAGGACGAGGTGGAGACCGGGGCGGAGAAGACCGTATCCTTTATGGCGCGCTTTGACAACATGACCACGGCCAACGGCACGACGGCCAGCTTTCAGGGCCGGGTCGACGGCTACTTTACCCACGACGGTGTTGAAACCGCCATCGACGATACCCAGACCAGCGCCTCCATCCGCGCGATAGCCGGGGACGAATGGACGCTCGCCAAGGAGGCTCTGGCGGAAAACGACCCCAACGCCTATAGCGGGGCGAAGGAGGATGGCTATCATTACATCACCTTCAAGCTGACGGCGGACACAGCCAGCAGCCTGGGCTACGACCGCAACGGGCGCCTGGAGCTGGCGTCCTTCACCCTGGTGGACACCCTGCCCACCGGTTACCCGCTGGAAGGCGGCGCGGAGTTTGTCGAGCTCAAGGGCGGCCCGGGCGTGCCAACCCTGACGGAGCAGAGCAACTATACGCTGGCGTACCATGACGACCAATCCCTGAAATCGGTAACCATTACGGACGCCTACCGCACAGCCGCCGAGGAAGGCTCCAACACGCCGGCGGGCGCTTCGATGAAGAGCGAATACTACCTGACCGTACGCTACAACAAGAAGGCCTATGAATCCCCCTCCAATGAAACGATAAAAGAATATACGCTGAAAAACGACGCCAAGCTGACGTACCGGCTGGTCACGGAGGATACGGACCGGTACGCTGAGGGCGAGGATACCGTCACGCTGGGGTGGAAGGAGAGCCAGACCACGCCCTATACGCTGACGGTTGAGAAGAAGATCGCTATCGGCGATTATAGCGCCATACTGGACGGGACGCTGCAGGCGGTCTACGGCAGCGCCTCCTTTGGCCTGTATAAGGACGAGGCCTGCACGATTCCCGCTGTGGATATCGACGGCAGCACGCTGACCCCGAACCCCGCGGCGCTGGGTACGGACGGGAAGGTGAGCTTCTCAAACCTGCGCTATGGCGTCTATTACCTGAAGGAAACGGCGGCCCCGGCAGGCTTTGACGGAGCCCCGGTGACCCGGGTAGAGATTGCGAAAACCGGCGCGGTCTACCTGAACGGGTCGGATACGCCGGAGACGTCGGCGACGGTGACCCTCACCAACATCGCCGGGGCAGGCGGCCCCGGTATCGTCGCCTTTACGAAGGTGGGTAAGAACGCTGCGGGCGATACGCAGCCCCTGGCCGGCGTATCCTTTGAACTGCGCCGGGAGGACGGCTCGGTTGTGGCGGCAGCCCAATCCGGCGGCGACGGCTCGGTCGTATTCCATAACGTGCCGGCCGGCACCTACAAGCTCTATGAAACGGCTCTGCCCGGGAGCCTGTCGGGCGAATTTGCCACGCCTTCTACCCCCTGGACGGTTACGGTGGAGGCGGGCAAGGTCTGCGCGCCCCAGGGCGCGGCAGAGGGTACGGTGCTCAATACATCGGCCAAGGGCCGGCTGAAGCTCATCAAGACCGGTAAGGACAACGCGGCGGTGGCCGGCGCAAAGTTCGAGATCTACGGCCCCAGCGCAACGGAGCCTTCCGACGAGACGCTGCTGATCGGTGAAGTTACGGTACCGGCTTCGGGCTATGTGTCCGATCCGCTGGAGCCGGGCACCTACTGGGTAAAGGAGACGGCTGCGCCCGACGGCTATACGCTGGATAGCGCCTGGCATAGCGTAACGGTTTCGGCTGCCGCCACCCAAACGATCACCCTGACCAACGCGCTGAACGCCAAGCTCTCCATCCATAAGTGGGGCATGTGGGGCGGGACGCGCTGGGAGGGCCTTGGCAGCGTCAGCTTTGACATCTATAACGCCGAGACCGGCGGCGACAAGGTGGCGACCATCACGACCACCGTCGACGCGACCGGTAAGCCGGATACGCCCTTTATCGAGCTGCCGGCCGGAACCTATTGGGCCGAAGAGGTCACGACGCCCGAGGGCTACGAACCGCTGACAGGGCGTATTGCAATCGGGGAGCTGAAGGCTGGCGAAGCGCGAACGCTGGAGGTGGAGAACAACGCCACCTATGGCCGGCTGACCATCATCAAGAAGGACACACCGGCGCGCCCATGGCTGGTATCGTGTTTGAGGTCTATACAACGGCGGACTGCAGCGGCGACCCCATCGCCACCCTGGAAGCGACGGACGCCGAGGGTAAGGCGGAATCGGGCCTGCTGCCCACCAGCCAGCCTCTTTACCTGAAGGAGAAGAACACGCCCGCCGGCTATGTGCCCCGGGTGGCGGTCATCAAGGGCGTGGACGGCGAGGGGAACGCGCTGGGCGAGGGCGGTGGTATCCGGCTTACAGCCAGCACCATGCTGACCGTTCAGGCCAAGAACGACCCGATGGTGAGCATTGGGATCGTCAAGACCGATTCTGTTTTGAATACGCCCATTCCCGGCGTTAGCTATGCGCTGTATGAGGAGGATCCCAGTGCCAATCCCGATGCAGCGGCGGTGCAGAGCGGCAAGACCGACAACGAAGGCCGCCTGACCTTCAGCGGCCTGACGCCCGGCAAGAGCTACTGGTACCGGGAAACGGCGGTCTCCAACGCCGCCGGTTACGGGGATTATCTATTGGACGGGGCGGTCTATGCGGTTACCGCTCCCTTCCCAAAGGCGCCGGCAGACCCCGATACGGTCGTTGAGGCGCGGACCAACACCCGGATGGGCAAGATCCGCGTGGTGAAAAGCGGCTTGATGGACGGCGAGGCCATCACGCTGGCTGGGGCGAAGTTTGCCCTTTATCCGAAGACGAGTGACAACGCCGAAACGGATAAGGCGGCGGCAAGAGCGGACGGCACATACCAGGCTGACGCCATCGTGACCGGGGCCGACGGCGTGGGCCTGTCGGCCGCGCTGGCGCCCGGCGCCTATTGGCTGGAGGAAACCGAGGCGCCCGAGGGCTATGAGGCTACCGCCCCGGCGTATCAGGCGGTCGAGGTAAGGGACGGCATGAACTACAGCGCCGCCTATAGGGCGCAGGATACCGCCGTTACGAATACGGCGGCCAAGGGCAAGGTTCAGATCAAGAAGGTGGACAGCACCGACGGCAGCAAGGGGCTGGCCGTCACCTATCACATCTATCAGAAGCTCGGGGACGGCGCCTATGCCCCTGAGCCAGTAGGCGCTGTGACCACGGCGGCCGGAACGGGCCTGGGCCTTTCCGGATGGCTGACGCCCGGCGAATACGGCCTGAAGGAGGCCGCGGCCCCGGAGGGCTATGTGCTGGACGAGGCCTACCATGACGTTACGGTTGTGGCAGGGGAAACGAACAAGGTTTATGTGACCGCGCCGCTGACGAACGTCCCCCAGCGTAGGATCCATATAGAGAAGTACGCCCTGTGGAAGCTCAATGACCAGAACAGCGAGCGGATCGCCCTGGACGGCGCGACCTTCAGCATCTATAAAAAGGTAAGCAATAACCAGCAGGCCGATTGCGCGGATGAGGAGAATCGGGTGGCCGAGGGCCTGGTGACCGGGGCCGCAGGCTTCGCAACGGGCCTGGCCAGCTCGCCGCTGCTGCCTCCCGGCGAATATTGGGTGGTAGAGACGGCGCCCGCAGAGGATTACAAGCTGCCCGATCCCTCCTACCAGGCAGTTACCCTGACGGCAGAGCAGGACGAGACCGTGGCCTTTGACAACGAATCGGTCAAGGGACGCATCCGCCTGCATAAAAAGCTGCTGGGCACCGGCGCACCGCTGGACGGCGCGCAGTTTGAGCTGTATGTGGTGGATGAGGCGGGGACGCCGACCGACGTGAACGGTACAACGGTCAATCTGTCGAAGGTGGACCACAGCACCCTGGAGAGCGGTACCGATAAAAAGGCGGAGGAAACCGGGCACACCGGCCGGGCGCTGACCGGCCTGCTGGAGCCGGGCAAGCGCTACTACCTGAAGGAGACGCGGCTGCCCCTGCTGCCGGCCGCCCAGTATGAAATGCTCTCCCAGTGGACCGGGCCGATTCAGGTCGAAGCCGGCACAATGACCGAGACGGAAATCTATAACTATATTCCCGCTTCGCCGCCGGGGCAGAAGGTGAACGAGGCTGGAGATCCGGTAGAGGGCGCGTGGATTGCGATTTTTGAGCAGGAAGCAGATGCCCAGGCCATGAATACCTGGCTGGAGACGCAATCGGTGACGGAAGCGCAGCTGACAGATGCAAACTTCCTGGCCGACCACAGCATCCTCCAGGTTCAGCGCTCCGGGGCCAACGGCGCTTTCAGCTTCACCGGCCTGGTGCCGCTGCGCACCTACTATGCGCTGGAGGTATTGGCGCCTGCAAACTTCGTGCGGGATGAATCCATTTATAACGCCACCGTATCGGAGAATGGCAACAGCTTTGACGGAGACCTTATCATTGTCAATATCCGCTATGGCCGCATCAAGGTACAGAAGGTTACGGTTCTGTCCGGCAAAACCTACGGGCTTGACGGCGCGAAGTTTGCCATCTATCCGGCCAAGGCCAAGGACGGCCAAGCGGACAACGACCAGGGCGGCCACGACTGCGGCGAGGACTGCCGCTTTGAAAAGGCTGGCGATACGCCGGTCTACACGGGCGTCACCGGCACGATTGAAGGCGAAGCAGGCACGCTGCTGTCGGGCCTGCTGCCCCCGGGGCACTATATCGTCGAGGAAACCGAGGCGCCTGCGGGCTTTATCAAGAGCAGCCGGCAGGTCCATGTGACGGTAAAAAGCAACGATGTGGATATGACCTGCGTAAATACGCCCTTCGAGAATAGGGCTGAGGTCGGGCGGCTGCTGGTGAAGAAGACCGATGCGGCGAACCCGGCTACCCGGCTGGCCGCAACCTATAAGGTACAGGTCAAGGGGCAGGATGGCCAGTTTGCCGACTACACGCCGGCGGGCGCCAGCCAGGTCATGACCCTCACCACCAGCACCCAGGGGGATACTCTGACCGGTTACATGCCGGCGGGCGAATACCAGCTGATCGAGACGAAAGCGCCGGCGGGCTATACGCTGGATCCGACGCCCATTCCCTTCACCATTGAAGGCGGCAAGATTACCGGCGCGGGAGGGCAGCCGCAGCATACGGCGGGCGAACCCCTGGCGTTGACCGACGCTCCCCAGGGCAGCCTGCTGCTGGAGAAAAAGAGCCAGTTTGCCAGCGATCCGGAAGCGCCGATGCAGGGCGTCGTCTTTACGCTGTACAAGAACGAGACGGGCGATGCTGAGGCGGATTGCGTAGCGGCCAACCAGGCCGCCCAGGGGACGACGGGAGTAGACGGCAAGCTGCTGCTCACCGGCCTGGACGCCGGCGTGTACTGGCTGAAGGAGACCTCAGTCGGCGGCAATACGGGCTATGCGGCCAATCTGGCGGCAATATCTGTAACGGTAAAAGCGGGTGAACAAACCCGGCTGACGGAGGCGAACCGCATCCTGAACCAGGCGGTATACGGCAAGCTGTGCATGCAAAAGAAGGACCGGTACGACGATACGCCGCTGGAGGGCGCGGTATTTGGCGTTTATACGGACGCTGGCTGCCAGGGCGAGCCGGTAGACCGGCTGACCACCGACGGCCAGGGTTATGCGGTATCGGGGCTGCTGGCTCCGGGAAGCTATTACCTCAAGGAGATCACGCCTCCGTCCGGCTACCTGCTGGATGAAACCATACATGGGCCCTATACGGTGACGGCCAATGCATATAGCGCTCCAATCGAGCTGGACAACGAAAAGGCGCAGACGGTCACACTGTATAAATACTATCTCAACGGGACGGAGAAAGCGCCCATCCCCTATGTGCAGTTTGCGCTGTATGATGTGGACCCTGCCGCCAATCCGGAGGCGCAACCCATCCGCCAGCAGCAGACCGGCACGGACGGCTTGATCCGTTTCGGCGGGCTGAAGCCAAATACGACCTATTATCTCAAGGAGCTGGCAGCCCCTGCGGGCTATGTGGATCGGACCAAAGAGGTATTTTCGGTTACGACCAACAACAAAGGCAGCCAGCGCATCGAGATTGAAAACATCCCCCAGGGCCAGATCAAGCTGCTGAAGCAGGCCCAATGGACGGAGGCAGAAGGGGAGGAGGCCGCGCCGCTGCCGGTGGAGGGCGCTGTATTCACCCTGTACCGGCTGGAAGGCGATAGGCTGGATACGGCTACGCGCGGCCAGGAGGTCGGTTCCATCACCACCGACGCGACGGGCGTGGGCCAATCTCAGATGCTGGATCCCGGCTACTATGAGCTGGTGGAGACCACGGTGCCCGAGGGTTATACGGCTCCGGCGCCCAACTCCTTCAAGCTTCAGGTGGTGAGCGGCCAGGTGAACGATCAGTACTTCACCGCCCCCATCAACAACGTGCCCAGCAAGGGGCGGTTCCAGGTGATCAAACGCGCGGCGTCCGACGGGGAGCCCTATACGCTGCTGGACGGCGCGGTATTCGAGCTATACCGCAAGGTGGACGGCGAGTATGTGAAGGTCAGCGGTATGAATCCGACCTTCACCGTGGAGGACGGCGAGTACCTCTCCGGCGTGATGGATCTGGGCGACTATATGATCCGCGAGATCCAGGCGCCCAGCGGCTACACGCTGGATGAGACGCCCCATTACTTCACGCTGGACACAGCGGCCGCCATCGTCAAGGTGGACGTGGAGAACAACGCCAAGGGCAGCATCACCCTGACCAAAAAGGCAGACGCCCAAAACGGTTCCCTTGTGCTGGAGGGGGCGGCCTTCCAGCTCTACGAAAATTCGGTAGCCGAGGGGAATGAGGTGGGCTCGCCCAAGCAGACCGGCAAAAATGGCCAGTGCGCCTGGACCGGCCTGGACGCCGGGCATTATATAATCGTTGAGACGGTCCCGCCCGAGGGCTACGCGCTGAATCCGGGCCGGATCACCGTCGACGTGGCCCAATCGGGTACGGCGGTAAACTACCCCGTGGAGATGGTGGATGATGCCGATGCCGGCCGCATTGTCATTGCCAAGCAGGATGCCGCCGGCAATCCCTTGAAGGGAGCGGAATTCGAGATCTGGCCGGTAGACGGCCAGGGCAATCCGACCGGCAGCAAACCCCTTTACAGCGGCGTTGCCACAGAAGCCAGCGGCCTGGCGCTTTCGGGCCTTGTCCCTGCCGCCAAGGATGGTACGGAGTATCTGGTCCGCGAAACGAAAGCGCCCGACGGCTATACGCTGGATGACCGGCTGAGCATGCTGGAAAAGCGGGTGACCGTATACCCGGTCCATGTGCCCACTGGCGAAGTCAATAAGGTTACCTTTACCAATGCCCATGCCTCCGAGGTCAAGGATTTCCCCAGCGCGATCAGCAAATCGCTGTCTGCTCCGGATACGGTACGCAGCCTGATGCTGGAGCCGCTGGAGCTGACCTTCCAGCTGGCGGGCTATGCGACCGGCGCCAACACGGTGCCGATGGAGAATTTTACCGTAACCGATAGCGATATCCGCCTTTACAGCTATGTGGGCACGGGCAGCGAGGAAGCGCTGCATCCGCTTGCGGCGGGAGATTACCGCATTACCGCCGTGCAGGTGATGCGCGCGCTGAATGCGCACGGCGGCGAGGTTGCCGCCCGGATCGAATACCAGGGCTTCAGCGAGCTGGGCACCGATAGTTGGAAAAAGCTGGATGACCGCTACCAAATGCGGAATCTGCAGAACCTGGCTGCCGGCTCCTGGCAGGAGGTGGACCTCACGCAGGCCGTGCCGGACGAGGAGATCATGGCGGTGCGCGTGGTGTATGACGGCGTCAAGGCCGGCTTTACGGCCGACGGAATGCGCCTTACCGCCCGCTTTGCCCAGCGCGAGGGCGGGGAAGCGGTCAATGAGATCCGTGTGATCCGCAATACGGGTACGTTGAGCTATCAATATGAGCAATACGATGAGACGGGCGCGCCCACCGAGGTGCCGGTATCCATCCGGAGCAACGAGGTGGAGCAGCAGCTGCCCTCCCTTGCCGCCGAGCAGGTACCGGTGTCGATTACCAACAAGACGCAGGGCGGCTCCACCGTCTATTCGGGCCAGGGCGTACCCTACCGGATGACGGCAAAGAATGAGAGCGTTTCCGGGCAGAGCTTCTTTGGCCCCATCCTTGCGGTGGATCTGCCGGCCTATACGATTCTGGATGAGACCTACCACAATAACGCGCGCTTCAAGATTACCGATTCGCAGGGCTTCGAGGTAGAGCCGCTGGCGGTTTCCTATCAGGAGAAGGTGCCGGCCATGCAGCTGGGCAGCGACGGCGTGTCGCTTACCCCCATCCTTGACGGGGAAGGCAACCCGGTATATACGCAGCGCATTGTGTTCGTATTCCCGGACGATTATGAGATGAAGCCGGGAGAGACCCTGTCGGTGGACTACCAGGTATATGTAGACCTGCGCAAACCCTCGACGGTGACGCAGCTCTATTGCCCGGCCTATCTGAGCAGCAGCGTACGCTACCCTGTCACGGTGCAGAACCCGCTGGGCCTGAGCTTTGTTAACGATAAGGGCTCGCTTTCGGAAAATGAATCCCTGGACGGCAAGGTGGACAGCATGCTGGACCCGATCCCCGGCGAGGAAGCCCTGGGAGAGAACCGCTATGCCATGGCCGGCGACACGGTGGCTGTGGTAGATGACAGCGCGATATCCATCGTCAAGAGCGTGAAGGGCTCTCTGGACGAGGAGTATCTGGGCCCGGCGCAGATCGCCTATACATACCCCAATGGTGACCTCAGCTACCGGCTTACGCTATACAACAATGGCAGCAGGGCCGGCGATGTGGTCCGGATTGTGGACATTCTGCCGGTCGCGGGCGATACCTATGTGGTGCCCTCCGATACCGGTGTGCGGATTGAGCGCGATACCGAGGTACCGCGCCGGCCTATACTGGAGGATATCGTGGTGCCGGCGGGTGCGACCGTCTACTATTCGACAAAGGACTGGACCTCCCGGTCGGGATCGGGCGAGGATGAGCTGCCGATGCTTTACAGCGCTGAGGGCAGCTGGGCCGGCTGGACGACGGATAAGCCTGCGGACGAGGACATTACTGCTATCGGCTTTGAGTTCCATTATGACGACCCGGACGCCCGCTTTGCCAAGGGCGAGTCGGTGACCGTGGAGCTGAAGATGCGCACGCCGGGCTTCACCACCGAGGAGATTGAAGCGTTCTATGACAAGATAACCGCCAATTCGGCAGCGGGCGCCGTCATGGATTCGGCTGCGGCCGACCACTGGTCGGCCCTGGTGGAGAACAACCAGGTCAAGAGCTATATGCGCCTGCCTACGGGCTCCATCGGCGACTATGTCTTTATCGACCGCAACAACAACGGCATCCAGGACGAAGGCGATACCTATGTAGAGGGCCTGAAGGTCACGCTCTATGAGACGCGGACCCGGGCGGACGGCCAGACGCAGTATGAAACCCATGAAACAACGACCGATGCCGATGGACGCTACCAGTTTGAGGGCCTGAACTGCAGCTTCCTGAAGGAAGGAGCGCCAGAGGATTCAACCGATCCCAACGACTATATCGGCGGCGTGATCTACAGCTACCGCGTGGTATTTGAGCAGCCAGGCGCCGAATACGCGCCCACGCTGCGCTATGCGGGCGAGGATCCCGCCAAGGACTCGAACATAGGCGCCGATTTCTCCACGGAAGAGGTTATGCTGCATATCAGCGAGGTGGATGGCCAGCTGGTGGGCGAGGATAACGATACGCTGGACGCGGGCTTCATCATTCCGGCCTCCCTGGGGGACCGGGTATGGCTGGATATGGACCGCGACGGCCTGCAGGTGGACGGCGAGCCCGGTGTGAACGGGGTGAAGGTCAACCTTTACCGGCTGACGGACGGGCAGGTGGACGATACGCCCTATGCCACGACCGAAACGGCAACCGTGGACGGGCAGGACGGTATGTACCGCTTTGACCACCTGGTGCCTGGCCAGTATGTGGTGGAATTCGACATCCGCGACCTGAAAAAGGAAGCCGGCGGCGCCTACCAATATGCCTTTACGCCGGCGAAGCAGGGGACAGAGCCCGCCAGCGACTCGGATGCCGAGCAAACAATGGAGGCGGACGACCGGGTCCGCCGCACGGGCGTCATTACGCTGAACGCCGGCGACGCGGATATGACCTGGGACGCGGGCCTGATGGTATACAGCGCGCTGGGCGGCTATGCCTATGATGACCGCAACTATAACGATGTACAGGACCTGGGCGTGGCCCTGCCGGGGACGGTAGTTACCCTGTACCGGGTGGTGAACGGCGTGCGTGAGGATGCGCCGTTGCGGCCGCCGGTTACGGTAGGCGAGGATGGCCTGTATTACTTCGACGGCCTGATCGAAGGCGATTATCAGGTGCATTTTGACTACCCGGATGGGTACAAGGCCGTAACGGCCAATGTGGGCGGCGACGATACGCTGGACAGCGACGTGGAGCTGGAGTTGACCGATGACCTTAACAGCGGCTACACTGCCGTCATCCATCTGGGCTATAACAGCATCGATACGACCTGGGACGGCGGAGCGCGGCTGACCGGCGCCATTGGCGATTACGTCTGGTTTGATGAAAACAAGAACGGCCTTCAGGATGACGGAGAACAGCCGGCGGCCGATATCATGGTGGTGCTGCAGCGGCGCGAAGGAAGCGATGGGCTATGGAAATTCGTAGGCGTGGATTCGACCGATGAAAAGGGCCGGTATCTCTTCGATAACCTGCCCTGCGGCCCGGATTCGGGCTATGAATACCGTGTGCTCTTCAATGTGGAAGCGCCCTATGCGCTGACCATACCCAAGGCCGGCGGCGACGCTGCCCTGGATTCCGACGCGCTGGGCCTTGAGGTAGAGGGATTGGGCTACCCGACCGGCGTCATCACCCTGGACTATGGACAACGGGATATGACCTGGGACGCGGGCCTGATCCGTGTGAATGGATCGGTGGGCGACTATGTCTGGCTGGATGAAAACCGAAACGGGCGCCAGGACGAGGACGAAATGGGCATTGCCGGTGTGCTGGTGGTGCTGGAATACAATGAATCCGGAATGGTGGACGACGCCGGCCAGTGGCGGCAGGTTGCTGAGACGACGACCAACGAGAGCGGGTATTACCGCTTTGATAACCTGGATGAAGGCTACTACCGTGTGCGCTTCCTGCTGCCGGAGGGCTTGACCGTAACCGCGCTGAATGCCCTGGAGGCGGAGGACGGCTATACGATGGATTCCGACGCGCAGACGCCCGATGACTTCGGCTGGAGCGCCACACGGGGCTTCTATCTGGAGCAGGAGGGCTACGACATGACCTGGGATGCCGGCCTTTACGCGCCGCAGCCCGGCGAGCCGGACGGCCCCGATGGCGGAACAAGTATGCCGGGTACCGGCGACAGCAGCAGGGTCCTGCAATGGCTGATCCTGATGAGCGGCTGCCTGATGATGGCCTTCGTGGTCATGCTCTGGCGGCGCAGGAATATCCAATAAGTACATCCTTCAACCGGTAAGGGGCCCCAATGTGGGGCCCCTTTTGCTATGCCAGGCTTTGCAAAAGGGGCCAATCACATAAAAATTTCAAAAATTAGCAAAAAATCCATTCGTGTGATTGAAATGAAATTGAACTGAAATCAGGCTGGCAACGGCCGGGATATAATGAGACCTGTAATAAGGCAAGGAGCGCATCATGATCAGCGAACAGAAACGGTATTCCGCCGGGTATAACCAGGTGTGGGTGTATATGGAGGGCCGCCGCGAGGCCGATCTTCAGGGCATCCTTTATCATCCGGGGCTGAATGCGGCGTGGCGGTTCGAGGGGCTGGTCAAGCTGATGCAGCGATGCGAGCAGATCTACAATACCCTGGATTATCCAAGCCCGGCTTACCGGCTGCGCAATATCCGGGCAAAAAGAGAAACCGAAGGAAAGGAGCTGGGCGACTTGAAGGAGGAGGCCGTGGGATTTGAACCGCAGGGGCAGGAAAAGCCGACCTTTATCATCCGGGTTCAATACCGGCAGAACGCTTCATGGCAAGGCAGCGTGCAATGGGTAGAAAAGGGCATGAAGCGAAACTTCCGCAGCACGTTAGAGCTCATTAAGCTGATGGACGAGGCAATAAGCGACGGAGAAGATGACGCGTCCTGGGATTAGGCGCTGAAGCAGTAAGGTATGGAGGAATAAGTATGAAAAAGATCGTGATGGCCCTGACGCTGGTCATGGCCCTGGTGGGAACCGTGCTGCTGGGCTGCCCGGTTGCCCAGGCGGCGGGCGGCCTGAAGGCCCCCAGCGTGGTGGGCACGCCTTCCACGGACAATCTCAACGAGCAGCTTTTTGTGATTACCAATCCCAATTCCGAGGCGATCACGGTGGAGTACGGCACGACCGCGCGGATTGGCGATGTGACCATTCCCGCCAACGGGAAGACCACCGTTTCCGTTTCCGACCCTGGCATGTCGGGATGCACGCTGTATGTCAAGTATGGCGACGATGGCTATGTATTCGCCAAAAGCCTGAACAGCTACTATGTCTATATTATCTATCGCTGCCAGGGCGAGACGCTGGAATCCCTCACCAAGACCGTCTCCAAGAACGCTCCGCTGCGCTGGGATGCGCCGGAGGTGCTCAATGGCAAGTATCAGCTGGCCTCCAATTCTCCGCTGAGCCACAGCTTCAATCCTTCAAGCAGTAAGGATCAGCGCACGCTGGTATTTGAGTATGAGCTTATTGTCCCCAAGCCCTACGATATTACCGTCAACTATCTGGACCGGGCGACCAACGACCTGCTGGATTCCGTAAGCGTAACCGTACCGGTAGACGGAACCGCCAGCTTCCAGGCGCCGGAGAAGCTCAGCGCAAATGGCGGAAGCTATGCGCTGGCTTCGGGGCAGAGCGGCTCGGTCAGCCATGCCTATGCCGACGGCAGCAAGACCTATACGGTATACTATGACCGGCAGCCGGACGCTCCGGCCAAGCCCTACCGGATCAACATCCGCTATCAGGATGCGGCGACGGGACTTGTGTTGGCCTCCCAGAATGTGACGGTACCCGTGGGCGAAACGGTGACCTTCCAGGTGCAGGATCGAGTGATCTCCAGCCAGGGCTTGGAATACCGCCGGGCCGAGGGGCAGCCGGCTTCCATTGTGCATGAGGCCAATAACGCCACCCGTTCCTATGTGATCCTTTTCAACCAGGTAGCCACAGCGACGGAACCGTACGATATCGCCATCATCTATGCTGATGCAGCGACCGGCGCTGAGCTGGAGCACCACACAGAGCATGTAGCCCTTCAGGGCACTGCACGCCACAGCGCGCCGCCCACCATGACGAAAAATGGCGTCGGATATACGGTGGCCGTGGGCTCCAACCGGACGATTACCCATAACTTCGCCAACCAGACCCGTGTTTATTATGTTTACTATAACGCCGATGGAGCTGACCCGGTGCGGGGCTATAACATCACGGTGCGCTATGTGGATTCCAGCGATAACCACATATTGGAGACGCATTCGGTAACGGTACCGGTGCGGGGCGAGGCGCAGCATATCGCCCCTATCGAGCTTCTTGACGGCGATACGCGGTACTATCTGGCTGCGGGCCAGGGGCAGACGCTGACCCATGATTTTGCCGATGCGCGCCGGGTATATAATATCTTCTACCGGGCCTCGACCGGGGACGTGGACGAGGATATCCCGGTGATCGACAATACCAATACCAACGATACACCCGATGCCAACGTGGATGATAACAACCCCGCGGTAGTGGATGACCAGGAGAATGTGGTTCCGGTCGCAGCCCCGGAGACGGAGGAGGAGACCACCACCCCGGCGGCCGCCGTTACCATCACGGAGCCCACCATTCCCCAGGCGGCCAATGCTGACGCGCCCCAACAGATTACCGATCCCTCGGTACCGTTGGCTGCGGGCAGCGAGCAGCCGGCTTCCAGCGGCAGCCTGAGCTGGCTGTGGCTGCTGATCCCGGCTGTGGTGGCAGCCGGCGGCGTGGTTGCCTTCCTGGTAACCCGGCAGCGCAGGAAGGGCAAGGCATAGCCCGCTATATCTCCATACAGAAGGTACACAAGGCGTGGTCCCTTTGGATCGCGCCTTGTCTATGGATCGACAATCGTGTATGATAGAACCATCCGACGAAGGGGGGCAAGCTTATGGATCGAAGGATGACCTTTAACGAAGCGCCTGCTTTTTATGACCGGTACCGGCCCCGTTATGTGCCGGAGCTGTTTGATGATCTCCTCCGGTATGCCGGCCTGGGGCCGCAATCCAAAGCCCTGGAGATCGGCCTGGGGACGGGGCAGGCGACAGGCCCCCTCCTGGCGACCGGCGCACAGGTTACGGCCCTGGAGCCAGGCAGCGATCTTGCGGCCTTTGCCAGGGAGCGCTTTGCCGCCCAGGATAACCTGGCGGTAGTAGAAACCGACTTTGAGGGCTTTGATCCGGGTGAGGGCGTCTATGATCTGATCTATTCCGCCACGGCCTTTCACTGGATTCGTCCGGAGGCGGGCTTTCCGAAGCTGCGGGCGCTCCTTAAGCCGGGCGCGGCGGTCGCGCTTTTCTGGAACCATCCCTATGTGAACCGGCAGGATGAGCCGGCGCACCGGGCTATGCGGCAGGTCTACGCGCGCTATAGCCCCAGACCGGAAGGGGAGATCAAGGAGTTTGGCGAGGCTGATTGCGCCCGGTATCAGCAGCTGCTGGCGCAGTATGGATTTGAGGATATTTCTGTCACCCTGTACCGGCAGACCCGGCTGCTGTCCGCCGATGACTATATCGGGCTCATGAATACCTATTCCGATCATCTTTCCATGCCGCAGCCAATAAGGCTGGCCATGGAAAAGGATATGCGGGCTGCCATTGAAGGGGCGGGCGGTACGCTTCCGGTCTACGATACGATGGACCTATACATGGCAAGAGCGCCCCGGTAGCGGCATGCAGATAGAGGACAGAAGGAAAAAGTGGAGGGGATAACCATGAAAAAGGTTATGATCGGCGGCTTCACCGCCCTGGTGGGCGCCCTGGGGGTACTGGCAGTGTTTTTAGCGGCGGCCCTTAACCCATGCAGCGGGTGGTCGACCCCGCCGGGACGCTTCATGACCTCCGTGTCAGAGCTGGATCTGATGCCGGTCCTGACCATCTCCGGCCTGCTGGTGGCCCTGGGGCTGGTGGTGATGGGGGTCGAATACTTCCGGAAGGAACCCAGGGAAAAGAAGCAGGATCTCCCGGGCCAGTGAGGCCGGTTCTATGAATACATACAATGAGGGAAGCAATAGAAAAGATGATATATGGGCGCTATCATGTTTCCCCATCAAGCGATAACTTCAATATATAGAGGAACATAACAATGGTGAATGAAATAAAAAAAGCATTTGTCGTCATCGGGAAAATGGGGTCAACCTTAGATGGAGAAGGTTTCATTCAGAAATTGTGGGATGATGCAAACAGTCACTTTAGCGAAGTAGCGCATCTGGCAAAGAAAGATGCAAACGGGAATATTGTGGGAATATGGGGTGCTATGTCCGATGTTTCGCAATCCTTTAAGCCCTGGGAAGATGGCTTTAGCAAAGGCCTGTATCTGGCAGGTGTGGAATGTGTTGATCATGCGGAAGCACCTGATGGATGGACAAAATGGATCATACCAAGTTATGAGTATATCGTTGTTGAAAGCCATCATGGAGCCTTTGAATCTACCCTTGCACAAATGAATGAGCAGGGTATTCCTCTGGTCGGAGCAGTTCACGATTATACCGACCCGGCAACAGGAAGGGGCTATCTGTATTTCCCCATAAGAGAAGTTTAAGCGAGCAGTTCTCTTTACAATGCGACTCAGTTTGAGGACATTTCTGAGGGGAGGCTTTGCCTTATCGGCTTTAGGGTATCGTCCTGTTTGCGGCGTCTGCCCCTACCAAAGCAGCGCATGCAAAGCGAGAAACCCATAAACAGAAAACATAAGAAAAGCCTTGTTTTTAAGCATTTCCTGCAAACCCTTACAAAGCCGTATAAAACGATTTCCGCCGACAAACCCATTAAAAAACCAGCGCGGTTCAGCGCTGGTTTTTTCTATGGAGAAAGACCGCTATTTCGCAGCCTCCCTATGGCGGTGAACGGTGCGCTGGATCCACTTGACCAGCTCCACCACAGGGATGACGGAGAAGGCCAGCAGCATGGCCACACCATATTCAGCCAGGGAGATGTGCTCGAACTCGAACAGCGAGGAAAGCCAGGGGATGGAGATGACGGCGGTGGTCAGCAGCAGTGAGAGGATCATGGCGCCGTAAAGATACAGATTATGGCTCTTCATGCTGAAGATCGAGCCGTGCTGGGAGCGCATGTTGAAGGAATGGAAGATTTCCGCCATGGACATGGTCAGAAAGGCCATAGTCATGCCGTCGGCGCTGGGGGCGATTTCCCATACGCCGGCTTCCATATAGTGGCCGATAAAGTAGGCGGCCAGCGTGACCAGCGAGATCAGCAGACCCTGATAGGCTACGCCTGCGCCCAGCCCGCCGGCAAAGATCCCTTCCTTGGAGGAGCGGGGCTGGCGCTGCATGAGATCCTTCTCACCCTTTTCCATACCCAGAGCCAGGGCGGGGAAGCAGTCGGTAATGAGGTTAATCCAGAGGATATGCACGGGCTTGAGGATGGTAAAGCCCATCACCGTGGCGGCAAAGATGGACAGCACCTCGCTCAGGTTGGAAGCCAGGAGGAACTGGATGGCCTTGCGGATGTTGTCATAGATCCGCCGCCCTTCCTCTACTGCGACCACGATGGTGGCGAAGTTATCGTCTGCCAGCACCATATCGGCCACGTTTTTGGTCACGTCGGTGCCGGTGATGCCCATGCCTACGCCGATATCGGCGCTCTTGATGGAGGGCGCGTCATTGACACCGTCGCCGGTCATGGCGGTGATCTTACCGCGGGCCTTCCATGCGTTGACAATGCGCACCTTGTGCTCCGGCTGCACGCGGGCGTAGACGGAATATTGGGTGATCTTTTTCTCAAATTCCTTATCGCTGATGTGATCCAGCTCGGCGCCGGTGATGGCCTGGGCGGGATCGGAAATGATCCCCAGCTCCATGGCGATGGCGACCGCAGTATCCCGATGGTCGCCGGTAATCATGATGGGCCGGATCCCAGCCTGCTTGCATTGGGTAATGGCTGCCTTGACCTCAGGACGGACCGGGTCGATCATGCCAGTCAGGCCGATAAAGGTCATATCCTGCTCAAGGGTGGCAGGTTCCGTGTCGGAGGGCATGGCATCCCAGTGGCGCTGGGCGGCGCCCAGCACCCGCAGGGCGCGGTCGGCCATGGCCTTGTTCTGGGCCAGCACCTGGTCCCGCAGCCCATCGGTCAGCGGCTGCACGCCTTCGCCGGTCAGAATATGGGTACAGAGCTTCAGCACTTCGTCGGGCGCGCCCTTGGTGTATTGCACCAGGCCCGCTTCGGTGGCATGCAGGGTGGACATCATCTTGCGCTGGGAATCAAAGGGGGCTTCGCCCTGGCGGGGCATGCGTTCCTGGAGCGATGTTTTGTTCAGGCCCAGCTTGGCAGCATAATTGACCAGCGCGCACTCGGTAGGCTCGCCCACCGCCTGGCCGTCGGCGCCCAGCTGCGCGTCGGAGCAAAGGGCCATGGCCTGGGCCAGCAGGCGCTCGTCGGAGCCGGCATGCTCAACCACGGTCATCTTGTTCTGGGTCAGGGTACCGGTCTTATCGGAGCAGATCACCTCGGTACATCCCAGGGTTTCCACTGCCGTCAGCCGGCGTATGACTGCATTGCGCCGGGACATATTGGTTACGCCGATGGACAGCACAATGGTTACCACGGCGGCCAGCCCCTCGGGGATAGCGGCAACGGCCAGGGAGACGGCAACCATAAAGGTATCCAGGATCATCGCGCCGCTGAAGTCGCCGCTGCGGATGAGGCTGAAGAGGAAGATAAAGATGCAGATCCCGATGACCAGGAAGCTGAGCACCTTGCTCAGCTGGGCCAGCTTCAGCTGCAGCGGTGTGGCCTGATCCTCCGCCTTGGTGATGGCGTCGGCAATCTTGCCCATTTCGGTCTGCATGCCAGTGTCGACGATCAGCGCGCGGCCCCGGCCATAGACCACGGTGCTGCCCATATAGACCATGTTCTTCCGGTCACCAAGGGGCACGTCCTTCTGGCCGGATTCCAGGTTCAGCGCCTGGATGAGCTTGTTGACCGGGACGGATTCGCCAGTCAGCGCCGCCTCCTCGATCTTCAGGCTGGCGCACTCGATGATGCGCCCATCGGCCGGAACAGCGTCTCCGGCCTCCAGCAGCACCACGTCGCCGGGGACAAGCTCACTGCTGGGAACCTGGGTCACCTGGCCGTCCCGCAGCACCTTGGAGGTGGCGGCAGCCATCTTCTGGAGCGCCTCGATGGCCGCTTCCGCCTTGCTCTCCTGATATACGCCCAATACCGCGTTGATGATGACCACGAACAGGATGATGAACACATCGGCAAAGGACTCATGGGCGTAGGCGGAGGTAATGCCGGAGATGAGCGCCGCCGCCAGCAGGATGATGATCATGGGATCCATCAGCTGCTTGATAAAGCGGCTCAGCAGGGAGGGCTTTTTCGCCTCGGCCAGCTTGTTGGGGCCGTGCTCGGCCAGCCGCTTTGCCGCCTCCTGGCGGCTTAGGCCCTGGGGGGCGCTTTTCAGCTGGGAAAAGATTTCCTCTGTGTTTTTCAGATAATACTTCACAGTTCCTTCCACTCCTTTAATGCAAGTATGTCCAACTCTATGAAAAAAGACCCATGTGCAGCCCCTATACCGCACATGAGTCTTGCTCTTTACGACAAGCCAGGCCCCTATAAGCCACGATGTTGACTTGGCACACGAAAACCCGTGCGAGCTACTCCCTCATGAAGTATTATTATGCTACCGTATGCCGGCGCCATTGTCAATCACCTATGCCTTAAATATACAAATATAAAGCGGCAACCGCACAATGGGCGGCTCAGGGCCAACGGGATGAAAAAATATTTCAGTTTGGAAGGGGGGAATACTTGACAAATAAAGTTAGCCATTGTAAACTCTAGATGAGTTAGATGTGGGTAACATTGAGGAGGGATTGAGATGCCGCTAACGTTGGCGCCGCAAGGCCAGATGAACCGCATCAATCGCATCACAGGCAAGGATGAGGTGCGCCGGTTTCTGGCTTCCCTGGGCTTTGTCGAGGGCGAACCGGTGACCGTAGTTTCTTCCATGGGTGGGAATATGATTATTCATGTCAAGGATACCCGGGTGGCCCTGGACCGCGCGCTGGCCAGCCGGATCTATATTTAAGAGAAAGGGAAGGCAGAAGAATGAAGTCACTTCGAGAGATACCCTGCGGCCAGACCGCAGTGGTGCTGAAGATCAAGGGAGAGGGTCCGGTCAAGCGGCGGATCATGGACATGGGAATCACCAGCGGCGTGGAGATCTATGTCCGCAAGATTGCCCCGCTGGGCGACCCCATGGAGGTCACGGTGCGGGGCTATGAGCTTTCCATTCGGAAGGCGGATGCCGAGTGCATCGAGGTGCGCTGAGCGCGCTTTTTTTGGGATTGAGAGTTAGCAATTGCTAACTTTTGAGCTTTGAAGGAGGAAAGTCGAATGACGGTGAAGATTGCCTTAGCAGGTAACCCAAACTGCGGCAAAACCACAATGTTTAACTATCTGACCGGAAGCGCTCAGTATGTGGGCAACTGGCCGGGCGTAACGGTGGAGAAGAAGGAAGGACGGCTCAGAGGGCATAAGGATGTAACCATCATCGACCTGCCCGGTATTTATTCGCTTTCGCCCTATACGCTGGAGGAGGTTGTCGCCCGGAATTATTTAATCAAGGAGCGGCCGGACGTCATCCTAAACCTGGTGGACGCCTCCAACCTGGAGCGGAACCTTTACCTGACCACACAGCTGCTGGAAACGGGGATCCCCGTCGTTGTAGCGCTGAATATGATCGATATTGTCAACAAGCGCGGGGATAAGATCGATACGGCCAGGCTTGCCAAGGAGCTGGGCTGCCCGGTGGTGGAGACCTCGGGCCTGAAGGGCACGGGTGTGATGGAAGCGGCTGAAAAGGCCATCGCAGAAGGCCAGAAGAAGGGGCCGGTTCAGGCTGTACGCTTTGCCAGCTTTATGGAGAAGGCCATCGCCAGCGCGGAAGAGGCGCTGGGCGCCTCTGCGCCGGAAGGCCAGCAGCGCTGGTTTGCCATCAAGTGCCTGGAAGGGGATGAGCGGGTCAAAGAGATGATTACCCTGGCCCCCGCCCAGGCTGAGCGTATCGCTGCCCTGGCCAAGGCGGTAGAGGATGAGCAAGAGGACGATATGGAGTCCATTGTTACGGCCCAGCGGTATGAATTTATCGGCAATATCATCGGGCCCTGCCTGAAAAAGAAGGCCAGCGGCGCGACGGTATCCGATAAGATCGACCGAGTGGTGACCAACCGTTGGCTGGCGCTGCCCATTTTCGTGGCGGTCATGTTCATCGTATATTATGTATCGGTAACCAGCGTCGGCACCTGGGTGACCGATTGGACCAACGACTGCCTGTTTGGAGACGGCTGGCATCTGTTCACCATCGGATCGGCCGAATATGAGGAGGTAGCCGGCGAATACGACCTGGCCCAGGCCAAGGTAGAGGCCTTTGTGGAAGCCGCCGGGGAGGCCGGTGTGGATACCGCGGCCCTGGAGGAAACCCTGGAAGCTGATGAGCCAGACCAGGCGGTGATTGACGCCTTTGCCGCCTCGGCCGCCTCGGTTGCGGCGGAGGCGGAGATCCGCGACGATGAGGGCGCCGTAGAGGAGCTCATCCCCGTGGATGCCGCGGCCTTCTCGGAGGCGGTCGCCGTGGCTGAACCGGATCCGGCTGACTATGGCGTGTGGGTGCCGGGCATCCCGGTGCTGGTAGAGCAGGGCCTTACGGCTGTGAACTGCGCGCCCTGGCTGCAGGACCTGATCCTCAACGGTATCATTGCCGGCGTCGGTGCGGTGCTGGGCTTTGTGCCGCAGATGCTGGTGCTGTTCCTCTTCCTGGCCTTCCTGGAGGGCTGCGGCTATATGGCCCGTATCGCCTTCATCATGGACCGTATCTTCCGCAAGTTCGGCCTTTCCGGCAAGTCCTTCATCCCCATGCTGATCGGTACCGGCTGCGGCGTGCCGGGCATCATGGCCTCCCGTACCATCGAGAATGAGCGGGACCGCAGGATGACCATCATGACCACAACCTTTGTGCCCTGCGGTGCAAAGCTGCCCATCATCGCCCTGATCGCCGGCGCGCTCTTTAACGGCGCCTGGTGGGTCAGCCCCTCCGCCTACTTTGTCGGCATCGGCGCCATCATTGTATCCGGCATCATGCTGAAGAAGACCCGCATGTTCGCCGGCGACCCGGCGCCCTTCGTCATGGAGCTGCCGGCCTATCACTGGCCCACGGTGGGCAATGTGCTTCGATCCATGTGGGAACGCGGCTGGTCCTTCATCAAGAAGGCAGGTACCGTCATCCTGCTGGCCACCATCTTCGTGTGGTTCGCCTCGGGCTATGGCTTTGAGGATGGGCGCTTTGGCGCGGTCGCCATGGAAAACAGCATCCTGGCCGCCATTGGCAACGCGATCGCCTGGCTCTTCCGGCCGCTGGGCTGGGGCTCCTGGCAGGCGGCGGTCGCCGCGATTACCGGCCTGATCGCCAAGGAGAACGTGGTCGGCACCTTCGGCATCCTCTTCGGCGGGTTTGACGAGGTGGCCGAGAACGGCTGGCAGATCTGGACCAATATGCAGGCGCATTTCACCGGCCTCTCTGCCTATTCCTTCCTGGTGTTCAACCTGCTGTGCGCCCCCTGCTTTGCAGCCATCGGCGCCATTAAGCGGGAAATGAACAATGCCAAGTGGACCTGGTTCGCCATCGGATACCAGTGCGTATTCGCCTATGTGATCGCCATGTGCATCTATCAGCTGGGGATGCTCTTTACTACCGGCGCCTTCGGCATTGGTACGATCGTCTCGATCGCCCTGATTGGCGTCATGATCTGGATGCTGGCCCGCAGCGGCAGCGGCAGCCGTAGGCTGTCGCCGTCCTCCGGCCTGGAAAGGGGGATTTAACTGATGCTCTCTACCATCGTGATTTCCGGTATCCTTATCATCCTGGTCGCCTGCATCATTAGAAAGATGGTGAAGGACAGAAAATCCGGCGGCTGCAGCGGGAATTGCGGCAGCTGCGGCAGCTGCCCCCACTCGGGACAGTACCGTCACTGAGCCAGGCATATGGAGGAAGGAGGGAATCTTGGATGGCAGAGGGAAAACAGCCCACCCCGGGGGCCCTGCGGTATCTGGCGGTATTTGCCCAGCTGGCCGGAGCCAGCGGTACGGTTCGCTCAGTGGAGCTCTCCAGGGCTATGGGCGTTAGCCGGCCAGGCGTATCCAAAGCCGTAAAGCTTCTGGAGGAGCAGGCGCTGGTGGAGCGCACAGGGCGGGGCAGGCTGCGGCTGACCGCATCAGGGATGCGGTGGTCGCGGATTGCAGCCCGCAGGTATGAAGTGCTGTACCGCTATCTGGTTGAAACGCTGCAGGTGGACGAGGGGACGGCCAGGGAGGATGCGCTGACCTGCGCGTTCCTGCTCTCGGAGCAAAGCCGCGCCCGGCTGGAGGCGCCGCCAAAGGCAGCCCCGGCAGCAGGGTAAGCGGATACCTGCCCCAGCGGCCCTAAAGGCCACAACCCAGGATAGAAAAACGGTCGATCGATTCAAACGATCGGCCGTTTTTTTGTATGGCGCCCGCAAAGCCAGCGCAGGGAAGGCTATGGCTCAGTGTGGAGCGGATAGCGATGGCGGTCTGCTTCGGTGATCGGACGGATGACCCGGCAGGGAACGCCTACCGCGATCACGTTGGGCGGGATCGAACGGGTTACGACGCTGCCGGCGCCGATCACCGAGTTTTCGCCAATGCTTACGCCGGCCAGCACCGTGACGCCGGCGCCGATCCACACGTTGTCGCCTACGGTGATGGGCTTGGCGATCTCCATACCGGCCTTGCGCTGGTCGGGATCAATGGCATGCTCCGCGGTGGTAAAGCAGCAGTTGGGCGCGATAAAGACGTGGTTGCCAAAGCAGACCGCAGTGCCGTCGGTGACGATGAGGTTGTGGTTGGCGTAAAAGAAATCGCCGACCGAGATATTATAGCCATAATCACACCAAAAAGGCGGCATGATGACGGCTTCCCGCCCCATCGCCCCCAGCAGGCCCGACAGAACCTGCCGCTGCGCCTCCCGGTCGTTGGGATGGAGCTGGTTATAGCGATAGCATACATCCTTGCATCGGAGAATTTCCGCTTCCAGCTCAGGGTTATAGCACGCCTGAAACAGACAGTTGATGGGAACCTTTGGCCTGGACATCGAAACACCTGCCTTATCCGTTTTTTATCATTGTAGCATATGGCGCGCCGAAAGCCCATAGGAGGGCGCGGATCAGCCGCCGTAGAGAGGCATTCCGTCGGGCATCTGCAGCCGCCGGTCCATCAGGCGGCGGAATACCAGCAAAAAGACGGCGGTGGATACGATCCCCGCCATAATATCCGCGATACCCTCGGCATAAAAGGCGCCCTCAGCCCCCATCCAAAGCGGCAAAAGCACCGTCAGAAGAAAGAGCACGCCCTTGCGCAGCAGCGACAAGGTAACCGCCACCCTTGCGATGCCCAGCGCGGTAAAACCATCCACCACCGTATACTGGAAGGCCAGCGGGATAATGCCCAGGGTAAAGATTTTGATGCCCCATACGGCCTGGCGGACCAGCTCCGGCTCCTGGGTGAAGATGCGGACAAAATAATGGGAAGCAGCGTGGGACAAAAGGAACATGACGCCGGTAAAGATGACGCACATCATGAGGATGTGCTTTTCCCCTTCCTCAATCCTTTTCACCTGCTTGGCGCCGTAGTTAAAGCTGAGGATGGGCTGTGTACCGCCGGTGAGGCCCGACATGGGCATGGTAATCAGCTGCATGTAGCTCAGCACGATGGTGGCGCAGGTCACCAGCCGGTCGCCCAGCTCCGGGCCGCCCCAGCGCTGCAGCACACTGTTCAGCGCGATGATCACAACGCTGTCGGTGGCGATGATGATAAAGGGGGAGAGGCCAAAGGACGCGACCCGGCGGACGATGGCAAAATCGATCTGCCAGGGCTGCAGCCGGATGGCGGCGCGGCGGCTCATGAGGAAGAGCAGCACGAAAAAGCAGGAGGCGGCCTGGGAAAGCACGGTGGCCAGGGCCGCCCCAGCCACATCCATCCCCGCGAGGAAAATAAAGACCGGATCGAGCACGATGTTCAAAAGCGCGCCGATGACCACGGTCACCATGCCGGCTGTGGCATACCCCTGGCAGATGATGAATTGATTCAGCCCGACGGACAGCAGGGCAAAGACGGCGCCGGCGGCATAATAGGTCATATAGGTATCAGCATAGGGGAAGGTTTGCGGGCTGGCGCCAAAGGCCATGAGCAGCGGCCGCTTCAAAAGCAGAATGACGAGGGTCAAAAGCGCCGACAGGGCGCAGAGCATGGTAAAGCAGGTGGATAGGATGCGGCGGGCGCCGGCGTGATTGCCTTCGCCCATGCGCATGGCCACAAGAGGTGCGCCGCCCAGGCCAACCAGCGAGGCGAAGGAGGTAATGAGTGTGACGATGGGGCCGCAGACGCCCACCCCAGCCAGCGCCTGCGCGCCGATCCCATCGATGTTTCCAATGTATATGCGGTCCACAATCCCGTACAGGACGTTGACAAGCTGGGCCAGCATGGAGGGGATCGCCAGCTTCCAAACCAGCCGGGAGATGGGATCGCGGCCAAGATCGTTTCCTTTTGCCATGAGTTTCTCCTTGTTTGGTTGCCAATAGCCGCCCTTATGGGGCGCTTACCGTCAGGTCGGCCACCCGTCCGCCGCAGGCATCAAGAAGTGCCTGCGGCGATAGCTCAATCTGTGTGCCGACCCGTCCGCCGCTGACAAAGATGGTATCGAAGCCCATGCAGCTCTCGTGCAGATAGGTGGGATAGGCCTTTTTCATGCCGATGGGCGTGCAGCCGCCCCGGATATACCCGGTGACGGAAAGGATATCCTTCACGGGCAGGAGGTGAAGCGCCTTTTCCTGCACAGCCCGCGCGGCCTTTTTCAGATCCAGCTCCTCGGCCACAGGCAGGGCAAAGACGTAATACCCGCCCTCCTTGCCCTGCGTGACCAGCGTCTTAAAGGTGCGCTCCGGCGGCTGCCCAAGCTGGCGGGCCACAGATAACCCGTCGGTGAAATGCTCGCAGGCGTAGGTATAAAGCCGGTAGGGGATTCCGCGCCGGTCAAGCAGGCGCATGGCGTTTGTTTTGGTTTCTTTGGACATGGAACAGCTCCTTTGAAGGGGGATTTGTTTTAATGCAGAGTAATAAAGTATTAAATATGTGAATTGGGAAAAATTACCAGTTTCCTCCTGGGCCCGAATGTGCAATGCTTGAAACAATTCGAGAAAGGAGGCAAATGCCATGAATGTTTACGGTTATATCCGGGTTTCCACAAGAGAGCAAAATGAGGACCGGCAGCGAATCGCCATGCTGGAGTTTCCGGTGGAGGAGCGTAACCTATATATGGACAAGCTCAGCGGTAAAGACTTTAACCGGCCCCAATACCGGCGCCTGATGCGCAAGCTGAAGCCGGAAGATGTGCTGGTCATTAAGTCGATCGACCGGCTGGGGCGAAACTATAAGGAGATTCTGGAGCAGTGGCGGATCATTACCAAGGAGAAAAAGGCCGACGTGGTGGTGATCGACATGCCGCTGCTGGATACCCGGAAGGGACGTGACCTGACCGGTACGCTTATCGCAGATATTGTCCTTCAGCTGCTTTCCTATGTGGCGCAGACCGAGCGCGAAAACATTCGCCAGCGTCAGGCGGAGGGGATCGCCGCAGCCAAGATGCGGGGCGTGCGTTTTGGGCGGCCCTGCAAGCCAAAGCCCGAGATATTCCCGGAGGTATATGCCAAGTGGAAGCGGCAGCAGATCAGCGGCCGGGAGGCGGCGAGGCAGCTCAAAATCACCCATGCGACCTTTTTCCGGTGGGTGCGGGAGCTGGAAAGCGCCAAAGCAAGGCGCTCGCGGACAAAGCGGTAGGTTTCCAGGCGGCTCCTGCGGCCTTTACCCCGGACAAATAAAGCGCCCGCCAAGACGAAACAGCATGGATACGCGCTCCGGCCACAAAGCCGGGGCGCGTTTTGCTATCTCAACCACAGCACAAGACTCAGAAGAGCCAGGTGCAGGGGATAGAATCCATAAAAAAGCCACTTGACCGGCGGCCCCCGGCGGCCCCGGTAGCATCCCAGCAGCGCCAGCGCCGGAAGCTGGCCAAGACGATAGCCGGCATCGGCGGCAAAGGTACGCAGCGACAGGCCGCCGGGCTGCCCCAGGCAGGGCAGCAGCGTAAGCAGGAACATGATGAAGCACAGGATAACGGCGGCGGCAAAGCCGGCCCCGCGGTCGGTGCGGGCATGGCGAAAGGCCAAAGCCAGCAGCACAGGGAAAAAAGCCCCGTCGCCGGGGATGGCGGCCAGGCACAGGAGCGCCACGCAGGCCAACCGCAGCTCCACCTGGGGCACATGGTCCCAGACCCACAGAGCTGCCAGAGCCAGCAGCAGGGTATAAAGCATATTCAGCCGCGTAAAGCTGGCGGCGGTGATTGCCTCGCCCCCGATCCCGGCGGCAAAGAACACGAAGGGCAGATAGGAGAGCAGGGCAAAAAGGGCAAGCCGTTTGGCATAGGCGGAAACGCTCCGCGTATGGGCATAGCCCTCGGCAATGAAAAAGGTGAATACCGGCATAGCCATGGCGCCGATGGTGTGCGCAAGGATCCCCTGCCAGGAAGTCTGCGGAAGAAAGACCCAGGCCAGGTGGTCGATCAGCATGGCCGCCAGGGCGGTCAGCTTCAAGGTCCAGGCGCTCAGGCCCCTGGCGGCGGCTTGCTGCTTCATGAATACCTCCTGTTCAGGATGATGGCGATGATAGGGAAGCCGCAAGAGAGCAAGGACGCGGCCTGCGTGGCTCCATACGCAGCGCGGAAGGGGAATAGGGCCGAAAAAAAGGAAGGGAAGCCCCTTCCTCTGGCGATCCTTTACGGCTTTCGGGCGGCCAGGCACAGCCAATTGGGCAGCGCGGCCATTGGGTTATGCCGCCAATCATACATCCGGTCGACCTCCTCGGGGCTGAAAACTGCGCCTGCCACAAGCGCATCGTTGGGAACCCAGAAGGGGTCGTCATAATCCTTTTCAGCGGACAGCTCATCCATATGCATAAGCTGCAGCCCGGCGTCCAGCATGGCGTTGAGAATATCCTGCACACGCCAGGTAAAGCTTACGTTATGTTCATCTTCATAGGGGCCCGTCTCCTCATAGGGCTTGACGATTTGGGCGGCCTGGTTGAAGGGACGCTGAAAGGGATGGATATCATACATGAGATAAAAGCCGCCAGGCTTCAGGACCCGATGGAGGCTTTGGTACATGGCTGGCAGGTCGTCGATCCATACATGAACGCCGTTGGAGGTATAGACGAAATCGAAGGCGCCGTCCGGCACGCCGGCCAGCGTCATGGTATCGGTACGGACAAAGGATATCCGGGCCGATAGGCCCATGCGCTCGGCGGCCAACCGGGCGTGGGACAGCTGGTTTTCCGAAATATCGCAGGAGGTTACCTGCGCGCCCAGCAGGGCAAAGGCCAATACGGCCAGGTTGTCGCCGCTGGAGGGCACACAGACCGCGCGGCCGGCCAGCGTTGGGAGGTATTGGCGGATAAGAGCCCATACTCCGCGGTGAAAGGCGCTGGACGGGTCAGCCAGAATGCGGTTGAGCATACCGGGCGCGTGATTATGCCGGGCGTACGCTTCCGAATAGTCGTTCCAGCTCCGCCGGTTTTTCTCGCTGATGCGCCTGTTCATGGCGTGACCTCCATCCAGGCCGAGAACTCCCGGACCAGCGTGAGAAGCTGCTCGCGGCTGGTTTCCGCCGAGCAGGTCAGCCGGTAATACAGGCCGTCCGCCTGCCAGCGGGCCTCCCGCCGCAGGCGGCTTCCCTCCAGATAGACGAGGGTAACGGGCAGCTCATAGGCGGTTTGGGCGAAAAGCGTTTCGGTTTCCTGGCGGTCCCCCTGGCAGGGATAGTAGACAAGCTCATCCGGGCAGGCCTGATAGGTCAGCGTTCCCGCCCCATTTTGGTATTCGGCGACAGCGATGCGCCCGCCTACGGCGTAGCACTGGGCAAAGCGATAGTCATCGGCAACGCTGGCAGGCTGAGGGAACATGATGCCCAGCGCTGCCGCCAGTGCCTCAGGGGATTCATATGCCTGGCGGGGCCGGCCCAGCTGCGCATCCTGCGTCAGGGTATGGGCCTCCTGCATGGAATACAGCATACCGGCCGCCTCCTGGGGCGTGGCGCCGGTCAGGCAATAGGATACGCCGGACTGATCCCACAGCGCGTGCCCGGGCCCTGTGAGGTCGCCCTGCTGGGTATAAAAGGCGACGGCGTGGCCGTTCATTTCCATCAGCGCGTGGTGCTCCATCCCGGCGGTCAGGTCCGTTACGTCGTCGTCGGCAGCCTTTGGGGCGGCCCACAGGAGGAGCTGGCGCTGCCCATCGTCATATTGCACCCGGACGGTACGCCCATTGACCAGGGCAAGGTCGGTCTGGAGAAAGCCCGACGGCAGCTGCACCGGTAAGGCAAAGGTAAAGCCCGCCGCCGCGGTAAGGGAGGATAGATCCCGATGATGGACCGCCTGGTCCCCCTGGGGGGGGGAACAGGCGCCGGCCAGCGAAACGGCTATGAAAAGGGCGGCGAACAGCGCGGCTTTGCGTAGCATGGGCAGGGCTCCTTATCAATCAGGTATTACGCATAGTATATCATATTTTGCCTATTTAATGAAGCTATTTCCCAATATCGCGGGGAAACTGAAGGGGAAAGCGGGCGCCGCAGGGGCAGGCAAAAGGCCGCCTTGAAAAGACGGCCTGAGAAATTCGGAAGCTGAAGGGCTACGGGGCGCTGTGCCGGCCCTTTACGGTGATCGGGGACGTGGCCTCCTGCAGCCAGGCCTGCTCATCCTCGTTCAGGTGGGGGCTGAGCGTACGGTAGACCTGATCGTGGTAATCATTGATCCAGTCCAGCTCCTGCTGGGTCAGCACGGAGGCGTCGATCGCGGATTTATCAATGGGGCACCAGGTCAACGGCTCCATCTTCAGGAAGGCGCCGTACTCGTTGCGCTCGTGTTCGGTGATGAGCACCATATTTTCCGTGCGGATCCCGTGGACGCCCTCCCTGTAGATACCGGGCTCCACGGTCAGCACCATATTGGGCTTAAGCACGCAGGTGTTGGGCACCTGGGAGAAGCGGCAGGGATCCTCGTGGACATGCAGCACATATCCTACGCCGTGGCCGGTGCCGCAGCGGTAATCAAGCCCTTCATCCCAAAGCGGGCGGCGGGCGATGGCATCCAGGTTGGAGCCGGTAGCGCCCTGTAGAAAGCGGGTGGAGGCCAGGGCAATATGGCTGCGCAGCACCAGGGTAAAGTCATGCATTTCCAGGGGCGTGGGCTGGCCCAGCACCAGCGTACGGGTGATGTCGGTGGTGCCGTCCTTATATTGGGCGCCGCTGTCCACCACCATGAGCCCCTCCGGGGCCAGCTCCGAGCCGCCCTTGTCCCCGGCGCTGTAGTGCATCATCGCCCCATGGGGCCCATAGGCCGCGATGGTGCGGAAGGATTCCCCGATATAGTGGTCGCCCTTTGCGCGCTGCTCGCGGAGCATGACGGCAATATCCCCCTCCGTTACCGTCTCACCCTCCATCAGGCGATGCTCCAGCGCCATGAGGAAGCGCACCATGGCCACGCCGTCACGCACGGCAGCCCCCTTAAGCCGTTCAACCTCTACGGGGTTTTTGACGCATTTCATGGCGCGGGTATACTCTTCGATTTCCACCACCGAGCAGCTGATCCGCTCCCGTACCGAAAGGGCGGTGCGCTTGGGATCCAGGGCCACCACCGCATCCGGCGGCAGGATATCCAGCTGGGGCAGGAAACGGTCGTATTCGTCGATGGTGACGCCCTGTTCATCCAGCATAGCGGCCGCGCCTGCCGTCAGCTTGGACATATTCATGAAAAGCTGAACCCCGGCAGGGGTAATCATCGCAAAGGCGTAGTTGACGGGGAAGAAGTCAATATCCCCGCCCCGCAGGTTAAAGAGCCAGGCAATGTCGTCCAGGGAGGAAATGATATAATGGGTCGCGCCGGTGCCCGACATCTGAAGCCGCAGGGCCGCTACCTTCTGGGCGATGGTACGGCCGGCGAACTCCAGGGGCAGCTCCCAGGCGGAGCTGTCGGGAAGGGCGGGAATACCGGGGCGGATCTGATTGATAAGGTCAATATCGCTGATGAGGGTGAGCCGGTTGAGCGCCAGACGGCGGCGGAAGGCCATCCCCTCGGCGGCAGACACCATCATGCCGCTTTCGCAGACGCGGCCGCCCTGGGGGAGCTTGCTCATCAGCCATTGCTCCAGCGAGGGCTGGCCCAGGGCCCCCAACAGAAAGACCTCGATCGGTGCATCGGCCACCTGCTCCTTAGCCTGGACAATATAGCGGCCATCCACCCACAGGGCGGCGTCCTGGTTGGTTACGGCCACAGTCCCCATGGAGCCGGTGAAGCCGCTGATCCATTGACGCTGGTGAAACCGCGGCGCGGCATATTCGCTCATGTGCGGGTCGCCGCTGGGCACGATGCAGGCCTGGATGTTGGCCCGGATCATCTCCTGGCGCAGGGCCTGGATTTTTTCTGTCGTTGTCATGAAAAACGCCCCCGATGAATTTTTCTACATTATAGCATGTTTTTCGCGCCGGGCAAAGGGGCGCAAAAGAAAGCCGCCGCATAGGCGGCGGCCGGTAGGCTCGTTATGAAATACGGTTCTGCTCCAGGGCGTCGGCCTTTTCCACCGGCGGGTTTTCCCATACCCGGGAAAGCTCGTCAAGGCTTTCGTGTACGGCGGCGGCGACCCGGTCGCGTTCGGCATAAAAGGGCGACTGGCTGGAAAAGACAATGGGCTCGCCCAGGATCAGCTTGCGGGAGCTCTGGGTACAGTACAGCGGGACGATCGGCAGCTCCTTACCGGTCTTTTTGTAATAGCTCCGGGCCAGATGCAGATAGCCTGTATAGAGGGCTCCTGCCTGATCCGAAGTATCATCATACATGATATCGGGGAAAATGACCAGGCTTTCCCCCCGAACCAGGGCGTCAAGGGAGCTGGAAAAGGTCTTCATCACTTCGCGCTGGCCGCGGTATACAGGGATGGCGGACATGCTCTTCAGGCAGGCTGAAACCGGCAGGCTGATGAGGCCGGCCACCAGCGCGGCCTTCCATCGGGGCCAGCCGAACCGGGCGGTAAAGGTAAAATCACGGAAGTGGGCCTGGCAGGCCTTCCGGTCCAGGAACATGTACATGGACCATATGTGCACAGGGGTGGGCAGGTAGGCCATGGTATGGACAGGGCCGTGCATATTCTGATGCCGGGATACATAGATAGCCGGCGTGCGCAGGTTTTCCCCGTGATAGATCTGGTGCTTGCCCAGATATATCCGCACGACCTGCCGGGCGAAGCGGTAAACTGGACCATAATACGGTTCTCGTTTACCCATAGGCAATCGGCTCCTTCCTTAGAATCGCTTCAGTATATTCTACCACATGGTTATGATTCCCACAATGGATATCATACATGAATCAACCGGTCAAATTGTGGATCCCCCCACAGCGAAGGGAAATCCTTTTCGCCCTGCTGGCGCAGGTATTCCCGCAGCCCGTCGCTCTGATGGCCAATCAGCCGCTCCAGAGCGGCCAGGGATTCGTCCTTTCGCCCCAGGGCGGCCAGGCAGCGGGCCCGCTCATAATCCAGCGGCTCGTCCATGCGGGCGGCGGCCTGCTCCAGATAGGATAGGGCACGGGCCGGGTCGCCGGCATCCAGCAGGAGCCGGGCAGCCTGAGTATAGCAGGGGCCGAAGTCAGGCGTCAGCAGGATCTGCTTCAGCACGGCCTCCAGGGCTTCCTCATCCTTTCCATCCTGCTTGAGGACCTGGGACAGCAGCAGCCGGCATTCCGGATCGTCGCAGCCCAGCGCCAGGGCGCTGCGGTATTGGGCGGCCGCCTCGCCGTACTGCTCCTGGCGGGCATGGCAGGTAGCCATCCCCCAGGCGGCGGCAATCTGCGCGTCCTTCTCATCGGGCACACTTACGGAGGAAAAAAGCGATAGCGCCTCCTGCTGACGGCCAAGGTCCGATAACACGTCGGCCCGGGAAAGGGCGAAGCCCACATCCTCCGGCGCCTGGCTGGCCACATAATCCATGTAAGCCAGCGCGCCATGGGAGAGGTTGGAGCGGAACAGGCAGAAGGCCAGCTGATGCAGCGCGCGCACATCGTCAGGATGGCGCAGGGAGAGGGCGGCAAAGGCAGCCAGCGCTTCGTCATAGCGCTCCAGCTGCACCAGGGACAGGCCGCGGTGGAAAAGGGCCTCCGGGTCATCGGGACGCGCGGCCAGCGCCTGATCGCAGAGGGACAGCGCGCGATCGTATAGGTGCGCGTCATAGAGGGCGAAGAGCTGGTCCATATCCAGAGCGGGGGGCTGGAAGCGGCTAAGCAGGCGGCGCCAACGGCGCCGGTGGCATCCCAGATAGAAGCCTGCCAGGATAAGAGCCGCCCCGGCAGCGGCCAGCGCCAGGGCGTACAGGATACTGTGGGGGATGGGCATGATGATCTCCTTTATGATAATACCCCTAGCATATCACAGCTTCAGGGGAAAAGGAAAGGCGGAATGCGGAATTTCCCGGTGGGAATAGAAGGGCGGCGGATGGGGAAGCCTAGCCGCAAAGGCGCAATAGGAGGCAGACAAATGCGGATCTACCGATTCCAAGGGGAAAAGGTGCTGGAGGCGGAAGCATCCTCGCTGGAGGGTGACGACGAAAGGGTGGTGATCGCCAGCGCCGGTGAGCTGGAGGCATACGAAGCGAGGCTGGGCCTCAAGGGCCCCTGGCGGAGATTCGTCCAGAGTGACAAACCCAGCACCCGCGTGGACGGATATGGGGACGCCCTCTTCCTTTCCCTGAACGTGATGGAAGAGCCGGGGCCCCTGGTGGCATTTTGGTCGCCTGGGCAGCTGGTGCTGAGCTGCCCGGAGGGGACAAAGCTGCTGGAGCGGCTGGAGCAGCTTCTGGCCAGCGGAGAGGGGCAGCCCATGCCGCTGAGCGGGGCGCTGCGGGGGCTATACCTGCTGCTGAGCCTGGCAACCTATCACAACCAAAGCCTGCTGGAGCGCACGGAGGAAAAGATCACGGCGCTGGAGGCCCGGGTGCTGCGCCACGACCGGTCCATCAACGGCCAGAACTTTATCGTGCTGCGGCGAAGGCTGCTGGGGCTCAAGCGCCATGGACAGCCGCTGGAGGAGATCTGCGACCTGCTCTATGAGAACGAAAGCGGGCTGCTGCCCGACGAAGCGGCCCGGGCCATGGCCACGCTCTACCGGCGCAATGGGCGCACGAACGCAGAGATTGCCAATCTTGAAAACTATGTGGCCCAGGTGCGGGAGGCCTATCAGAACCATCTGGACCTTCGGATGAACCGCTCCATGATGGCGTTGACCGTGCTGGCCGCGATCTTCCTGCCGCTTTCGCTGATTGTGGGATGGTATGGTATGAACTTCCCCATGCCGGAATTCTCCTGGCGCTGGGGCTATGGCTATGTGATTGCCCTGAGCCTGGTGTGCCTGGGGGGCAGCATCTGGTATTTTAAGCGTAAGGGCCTGATTTAGCGGGCAAAAGAAGAAAACGCGGAGCCCCCTGGGCTCCGCGTTTGGCTTGCCGGTTTATTTATTGGGCGCAATGACCACATACCGGTAGGGATCGTCCCCCTCGGAGTAAGTGGTTACGCCCTCGTAATCGTGTAGGGCGGAGTGGATGATCCGCCGCTCATAGCTGTTCATGGGCTCCAGCGTGACGCTGCGGCCATTGCGCCTGGCCTTGGCCGCCAGGCGGAGGGCCAGCGCGCGGAGGGTTTCCTCCCGCTTGGCGCGATAGCTGCCGATATCCAGCGTAACCCGGCAGTAGCCTGCGTCGTTTTCGCCCTGATGGTGGTTGACCACAAGGCCGGTCAGCAGCTGCAGCGCGTCCAGCGTCTCGCCGCGGTGGCCGATGAGCGCGCCCACATGGCCGCCCTCCACGCGGACCTTCAGGCCATGCTCGTCTTCGGCAAAGGCGATGCCCGGCTCCTCCAGGCCCATCAGGCGGGCTGTATCGGACAGGAAAGCAAAGGCGCGGCGGGAAGGCTCCGACAGCGTGGCGGGGTCAACGGGCTCAGGGGCCGGCTCCGAAGGCGCAGGCTGCGCGCAAGCGGCTTCAGGCGCGTCCGGCTCTTCGGTGGGCGCGGGGCTAAGGGGCGCCGCCGCCTCGGGTTCCGGCAGATCAGGCGCGGATATTTCCACCCGGGCCATCTTGGCGAAGATGCCGAATACGCCCCGGCTGCCTTCGTCCAGCACTTTAATCTGGGCCTCCTCACGGGTTATGCCCAGCTGTTCCAACCCCTTGCGGATCGCTTCTTCCGCATTTTTTCCAATGGCTTCGATGGTACGCATCAGAATACCTCCTCCTTGGGTTTTTTATCCTTTCCCAGATTGCGCAGGATAACCCGGTCGATGAGCAGCGTGGAGCAGATGCTGGCGACATTGGAGGACAGCCAGTACAGCGCGAAGGCCGCCGACGAGGTCATACAGAAAAAGAAGCTCATGATGGGAAAAATATACTGCATAATCTTGCTTGTGCTTTCATTGGGATCCTTGATCCCCTTGGCCTTGTCCTGCTTGGCCTTTTCGCGCTGTTCAGGCGTTTTGGACAGGTAGGTCGAAAGCCAGCCCTGCAGCAGCGAAGCGCCGGCTGCCAGGATGGGCAGGATATACAGGCCGTTGACGATCCCCTCATACTGGGTAAGCAGCGGAGCCATCACGGTATTGTAGGCTTCCTCGGTCACGTTGGCGAAGGCGGGATAATGGGATACGGCGCTGAAGGCGGGAAGGACGGTGGCGTTGAAGGTGTCCGGCTGCCACAGGTTCTGCACCCACAGCCATTTGGGCACCTCGGCGGCCCCCGTGGCCTCGATGGTCTGGTAGATCTGGTAAATCTGGATCTCCGACACGCCCCGGATGGCGCTGTAGAAGGCGATGAAGATGGGCCACTGAATCAGCAGGGGCAGGCAGCCGCCGGCGCAGCCGCCGAACATGGAGACGTTTTCCTTCTTGTACAGCTCCATGGTCTTGCGGTTCAGCTTATCCTGGTCGTTGGCATATTTGGCCTTGATGGCGTCCAGCTTGGGCTGGATACGGGCCATGTCCAGCGCCTGCTTTTTCATGGACCGGCGGCTGATGATGTCGAAGGGCATCAGGCAGAAGCGGAAGGCCAGAGTGAAAAGCACAACGGACCAGCCATAGTCCCCAATGAAGCCATAGATCCACTGCAGCACCGACTGCAGGGCTTGGGTGATCGCGCTCAATCGTTTGACTCCTTTCCACGATGGGATGTCTTATGATGTTTGTCCAAGTGGGGACGGGGACGATCGGGGACGGGATCATACCCGCCCTTGTGGAAGGGATGGCACCGCGCGATGCGGCACAGCCCCATCCAGATCCCCCGGGCCGCCCCATAGCGCTCGATGGCCTCGTAGGTATAGGCCGAGCAGGTGGGGATATAGCGGCAGGAGGGGGGGAAGAGCGGCGAGATACGCCGCTGGTAAAACCGGATCAGCGCTTTGGCGGCCTGGGCGATCATCGCGGGCTCTCCGGCGTCCGGTACAGCTTGGCCCTGCGCAGCAGGGCCTGCGTATCCCGCGCCAGGGCGCGGTAATCAGCCTCAGCGGCTGCGGGGCGGGCGACGAAGATCATTTGATACCCGCCCCGCACCAGCGGCAGCTCCGCGCGCATAGCCTCGCGCATGCGCCGCTTTACCCGATTGCGGGTCACGGCGTTGCCGACTTTTTTGCTGACGGAAAAGCCCACCCGCAGCTGTGCGGGCGGGCCCGACCGGACCTGAACCAAGGAAAGAAGCCTGGTCGCCTGAGAGCGTCCCCGGGCGTAAACGTACCGGAACTGACGGTTCTTCTGCAACCTGTACTTGCGTTCAAGCATGTCAATATTTCCTTATGGGCGGGCGCGCCCCGCCGGACTAGGCGGAAAGGACCTTACGGCCGCGGGCGCGGCGGCGGGCCAGGATCTTGCGGCCGTTCTTGGTGGACATGCGGGCGCGGAAGCCATGCACCCGGGAGCGCTGAGCCTTTTTGGGATGGTACGTCGTATTCTTCATTCTTGATTACCCCTTTGTCACAATCTTATTTATCTTATCGTATGTACGGGATGCATCATCCCACGATAAAACTCTACCGAATTATTATAGGGAAAAGCCCCAGGAATGTCAAGGAAAAAGCAGCACCCCGGCGAAGGTCACGAAAGCGGGAACAGGCCCAGCGTGTAAAGCCAATAGGCCAGCAGCGCCAGCGCCAGCACCACCAGGGCCAGCTTGAGGAATTTGCTGACAACCTTGACAGCCAGGATGAACAGCGCGATAACGCCGGCGACATAGATAACGTCCATAAAGGTAAAGCTGGCCAGGTCCAGGGCCTTGAGCTTTTCAATGATGCTTTGCCCGCGGTCGATGACTTCGTTTTCCATCCGATCACCTCCATTTGGTTATTGTACCCTATCGGCCCGCGGACAGGCAAGCGAATTTGCATCCATCCGCCTCGGCGCCGATTTACCTATGGAAATCTGGCGTGAGTATGATATAATCAATAAGCTAAGGATAAAGCAGGGCGTTCAGCCTTCTATAGCGTATCGATGGGGGAATAATGATGACAGCACAGGACGTAATGCGCATTGCCCGGGAAGAGGATGTACGGTTCATCCGGCTGCAGTTCACCGACATGTTCGGAACGCTGAAAAATGTAGCCATTACCCGCAGCCAACTGGATAAGGTACTGGAGGAGGGGTGCAATTTCGACGGTTCTTCGATCGAGGGCTTTGCCCGCATTGAGGAAAGCGACATGAAGCTCATCCCCGACCCGGATACCTTTGTTATTTTTCCCTGGACCGACCAGGGCAATCGCGTTGCCCGCCTGATTTGCGACGTATACACCACCGATGGAAAGCCCTTTGAGGGCGATCCGCGGTATATCCTTAAAAAGACGCTGGCCGAGGCGGCCCAGATGGGCTATAGCTTTAACGCCGGGCCGGAATGCGAATTCTTCCTGTTCCAGACGGGCCCCGGCGGCGAACCCACCACCCACACCCACGATAAGGCGGAGTATTTTTCCCTGGCGCCGGTCGACCGGGGCGAGGACGCCCGCCAGGATATCTGCCTGGCCCTGGAGGAGATGGGCTTTGAAATTGAAGCCTCCCACCATGAAAATGCTGCGGGCCAGCATGAGATCGATTTCCGGTACGACACCGCGCTGACCACCGCCGACAAGGTGATGACCTTTAAGCTGGTGGTCAAGACCATCGCCCAGCGCCACGGCCTGCACGCCACCTTTATGCCTAAACCCATCTACGGCATTGCCGGCTCGGGTATGCATATTAACCAGTCCCTGTCCAAGGGCGGACGGAACGCCTTCTATGACGGGGACGACCCGTTGGGCCTGTCGCAGGAGGCTTATTACTATATCGGGGGGCTGATGGCCCATGCCAAGGGCATGGCTGCCATTACCAACCCCCTCATCAATTCCTATAAGCGCCTGGTATCGGGCTTTGAGGCGCCGGTGTATGTGGCCTGGGCCACGCGGAACCGCAGCCCCCTGATCCGGATCCCCGCCGCCCGCGGCCAGGCTACCCGCGTGGAGCTGCGCAATCCCGATCCCTCCTGCAACCCCTACCTTGCCATGGCTTGCGTGCTGGGCGCCGGGCTGGACGGCATCCGCAACAAGCTGCTGCCGCCGGCGCCCATGGAGTGCAACCTCTATGAGATGAGCGAGGCCGAGCTTGGAAGGGCCGGCGTGACCAAGCTGCCGGAGGACATTGCCCAGGCCGTGGAGGCCCTGCGGCAGGACGAGGTGATCATGCGGGTGCTGGGCCCCCATACCAGCCGCTGCCTGCCGCAGGCGCAGCTGGCCCAGTGGGATCAGTACCGGATCCGCGTATACGACTGGGAGCTGGCCGAATACCTGGTGCGCTACTAAAATGACCGGGGGAAAGACCTGCGCGCCCGGCTGGCAGCTGCCGGAGGCGCTGGCTTCAGGCGTCAGCCAGCTGCCAGATACCTTTTGGCAGGGCGGCTGGGCGCAGGCGCTGCAGCTTGAGGCGGTCCCCGGGCAGGAGCGCCTGTGGGTACGGCGCCGGGGGAGCGATTGCCAGGTGGGATACGGGCAGCCGGCCCACTTCTTCCGGGCGCTGGGGCACCTGCGGGAGCGTGCGGGGCAGCGGGATTTTTTCCTGGAGGAACGGATGACGATCCCCCGGATCGGGGTGATGGTGGACGCCTCCCGCAATAGCGTCCCCCGGGTGGAGACGGTATGCCGCCTGCTGGACGCCATGGCGCCCATGGGCCTGAATACGCTGATCCTGTACATGGAGGATGTATATCCCATCGAGGGAGAACGGCGGTTTGGCTATATGCGGGGCGGCTACCGCCCCGATGACCTGATCCGTATGGATCGCTATGCCGCCCGCTATGGCATCGAGCTTATCCCCTCTATCCAGGTGCTGGGGCATCTGGAAAAGGTGCTGCGCTTTGAGGAATACGCTGCGCTGCGGGATAGCGGCAGCTGCCTTCTGGTGGGCGATAAAGCGGCGGACGCCCTGATCGAACGGATGCTGGCCGCGCTGCGGGGATGCCTGTCCAGCCATACGGTGATCGTGGGTATGGACGAAACCCGGGGACTGGGGGAGGGCGCGGCGCGGGCGCGCTATGGCGGCCGCCCGCCGATCGAGCTGTTTGCCGCCCATCTGGAGCGGGTGGGGCAGCTGGCGGCCAGGCAGGGCTTTTCGATCGCCTTTTACAGCGATATGCTCTTTAAGTATGCTTCGGCTCAGGGCGAATATCTCGACCCGGACGCTGCGATCCCGCCGGCGCTGCTTGCCCGCATTCCCGCCGGCGCCAGGCCGATCTATTGGGATTATTATTCATCCGACCCATCGCTGCTGGACCGGATGATGCAGCGCCACAGCGAGCTGGGCGAATGCATCTATGCCGGGCCGCTGCTGTCGGTCTCCTCCTTCTGCGTGCAGTACCCGGCCACCTTTCAGACGGCAGAACCGGCCCTGGCCGCGGTAAAGCGCCGCGGCATCGGGATGGCCTACGGCTGCCTTTGGCATGACGATGGGGCCGAGTGCGACGATATGCTGGGGATATTGGGTATGCAGCTGTATGCGGAGCATGCCTACAGCACCCGTGACAGCTTGGACAAGGCGTATCTTGACCGCCGGCTTCAGGCCTGCACCGGCCTGAAAGGGCGCTGGTTTATGGATGCTGCGGCGCTGGACGCGGTGCCCTGGATCAATAAGGCCAACCGCTGGCCGCCCAACGTTTGCAAATATGCGCTGTGGCAGGACGTGCTGCAGGGGCTCTTTGATGAGGATATGCGCAGCTTCGATTTCAAGGCGCACTATGAGCGGGCGGCAGCGCGGCTTAGGACTGATCTGCAGGAAGCGGGCGAGGCGGGGGATTGGCTCCGGGTGCCGCTGCAGCTGGCAGAGGTGCTGGCCGTCAAATGCGGGATAGGCGTTGCAATCACGGATCATTACCGGGCGCAGGACCGGGAGGCGCTGAAGCTGGACGCGGAAACGCTTTGGAGATTGACCGGGGCAGTGGAGCGGCTGCGCCGGACGCACCGGGCCCGCTGGATGAGGATGTATGCCCCCTTTGGCTGGGACCGGCTGGATCTGCGCTATGGAGGGCTGCTGGCGCGGTTGGATACGGCCAGGGCCCGAATCCTGGATTATTGCAGCGGCAACCTGGAGCGCGTGGAGGAGCTGGAGGCGCCCCGATTTCCTGTGGATAGCGGGGAAGGCGGCCTTGGCAGGGGGATATGGAAGGTTTATAGCCAGATCGCTACCCTGAGCGACGGCTAGTATCGATAGAAGGGCGCGGACAGGGGTTCCGCGCGGGAAGGACAACGCAAGCATGCGCCGATTGACGATTCCCGATGGCTACCGGCCCAGCCTGAATCTGGTGGAGACGGAACGGGCCATCAAGCATTGTAAGGATCTTTTTGAAAGTGAACTGGCCGCCCTTTTGAAGCTGACGCGGGTATCGGCGCCGCTCTTTGTGCTGCCCCAGACGGGGCTGAACGATAACCTCAACGGCGTGGAGCGCCCTGTCAGCTTCGATATAGCCGATATGGAGGGCGCCCGGTGCGAGGTCGTGCATTCCCTGGCCAAATGGAAGCGGCAGGCGCTGCATCGGTATGGGTTTGCCCAGGGCGAGGGGCTGTATACGGATATGAACGCAATCCGGCGGGATGAAGAGATGGATAACCTGCATTCCATCTATGTGGATCAGTGGGATTGGGAGGTGATCCTTTCAGCCCAGGAGCGCACCCGCTGCCGGCTGCACCGCACGGTGGAGGATATTTATACGGTCTTTTTATCGGTTGAGGCGCAGCTGAAGGAGCGTTGGCCCCAGCTGACGAAAAAGCTGCCGGAGCGCATCCATTTTATTACGGCTGAGCAGCTGATGGAGCGCTTCCCTGACCTGACGCCAGCCCAGCGGGAGGATGCGGCGGCCCGGGAGTGGGGCGCGGTATTTATCGAGGGTATCGGCGGCCCGCTTTCCAATGGCAAGCCCCACGACGGCCGCGCGCCCGATTACGACGATTGGACCCTGAACGGGGATATCGTGTTCTATTATCCCCTGCTGGACCGGGCCTTTGAGGTTTCCTCCATGGGGATCCGGGTAGATGCGGCCGCCCTGCGGGCCCAATGCGAGGCCAGCGGCTGCCCGGAGCGGCTGGCGCTGCCCTTTCACCGGCAGGTGCTCTCCGGCGAGCTGCCGCTCACCATGGGCGGCGGCATCGGGCAAAGCCGGATCTGCATGTATTTGTTGGATAAAGCCCATATTGGTGAGGTTCAGGCCTCCATATGGCCCCAGGACCAGGCCGCTTGCTGTGCGGAGCATCACATTGCGTTATTATAAAGAGGTATCATATGAGAGTTGCAGTATTTGTCGATGGAGCGAATTTCTTTTTCCTGCAGCGGGATGGGCTTGGCTGGTTTGCCGATCCAAGGAAGATCTTGACCTACCTGGCCCGCTATGGCGAGGTGGTGGACGCCTATTACTATATCGGCCAGCAGACCCAGTCGGATCCCCGCCAGCAGGGCTATCTGGACGCATTGCCCAGCATGGGCTATACGGTTGTCACCAAGCCCATCAAAAATATTTATGACGCGCAAAGCGGCGGATACCGCCGCAAGGCCAACCTGGATATTGAGATTGTGGTGGATATGTTCAACACCATCGATCAGTACGATATGGCTATCCTGATCAGCGGCGACGGCGACTTTGAGCGGGCGCTGCAGCTGCTGCGCTATAGGGGGAAGCGGGTGATGGTTTTCTCCACGGAAGGCTATATCGCCCGGGAGATCCGCAATGTCGTAGGCGGCCATTATGTGGATTTGGCCACCCTGCGCGGCGATATTGAAAAGCAGCCGGTAGTGCATGAGGTTCATGCGGAGCCGGCCGCAGAAGAGACGGCGCAGGAGGAACAGCCCCTGCGCAGCGGGCGCGCCCGCTGGAGCGGCTGGCCGTCGGCGCTGAAAACCAGGGAGGAGACCGATACATGATGAAGATACCGTTTTCCCCGCCGGATATCGGCGAGGCTGAAATTGCCGAGGTCGTGGATACCCTCCGTTCAGGATGGATCACAACCGGGCCAAAGACGAAGGCCTTTGAGAAGGAGCTGGCGGCCTATTGCCATACGGATACGGTGGCATGCCTGAATTCGGCCACGGCCTGCGCAGAGCTGGCCCTGCGGGTGCTGGGTATTGGACCGGGTGATGAGGTGATTGTGCCGGCCTATACCTATACGGCTTCCGCCTCGGTGGTGGAGCATGTAGGCGCGGCGATTGTGATGGTGGATACGGCTAAAAACAGCTTCGAGATGGACTATGATCAGCTGGAACGCGCCATCACGCCCCGTACCAAGGCAGTCATCCCGGTCGATATTGCGGGGGTGCTTTGCGATTACGACCGTATCTTTGAAATTGTGGAGGCAAAGCGGGGGCTGTTTGCACCCAGCTCCCCCATGCAGGAGGCATTGGGCCGGATTGCCGTGGTGGCCGACGGCGCCCATAGCCTGGGCGCTACCCGCAAGGGGCGCATTTCCGGCGAGATTGCCGACTTTACCACCTTCTCCTTCCATGCGGTCAAGAACCTGACCACCGGGGAGGGCGGAGCGGTTACCTGGCGAAATATCCCTGGCGTGGATAACGCTGAGCTCTATAAACAGTTTATGCTGCTTTCGCTGCATGGACAGAACAAAGACGCCCTGTCCAAGACCAAGCTGGGCTCCTGGGAATATGATATTGTCGCACCGTATTTTAAGTGCAACATGACGGATATTATGGCTTCGTTGGGGCTGGCGCAGCTTAAACGCTACCCGTCGATCCTGGCGCGCCGCCATGAACTGATCCGGCGGTATAACGATGCGTTGAAGGCGGCGCCGGTTCAGGTGCTGAATCATCAGGATGCGGATCACGTCAGCAGCGGCCATTTGTACCTGGTACGGATGACCGGGCGGGATACAGCCTACCGGAATGGAGTGATCGAGCGTATGGCTGCCTTGGGCGTGGCGACGAATGTGCACTATAAGCCGCTGCCCCTGCTGACCGCCTATCGGAACCTGGGCTTCCGGATGGAAGATTATCCGAACGCCTACGGGCTCTATGAAAATGAAATCACGCTTCCGCTGCACACCTGCTTAAGCAATGAGCAGGCCGGCTATGTGACCGAATGCTTCCTGGAAGTCCTGCGGGGGTAATGGGGATGAAATGGCTTCCCTGGGATGAGCTTCCCGAGAAGATGCGCACCGAATCGGTCCGGGTATATTATGACCGGCTGGCAGCCCGCCGGGGGCAGCTGGTTCTCAAGCGGGCCTTTGACATCGCGGCTTCCATGGTGCTGCTGACGCTGCTCTCGCCGGTATTGGCGGTTCTTGCGGTCATGATTCGCTGCGACTCCAAGGGACCGGTGATGTTCCGGCAGGCGCGCGTAACGCAGTACGGCCGTGTTTTCCGGATTTATAAATTCCGTACCATGGTGGATCATGCCGAGCGGCTGGGCGCGCAGGTTACCACAAAGGGCGATGCACGGATTACAAGGGTGGGCAGGCTGCTGCGCAAAACCCGCCTGGATGAGCTGCCGCAGCTGATCAATATCCTGCTGGGCGATATGAGCTTTGTCGGCACGCGGCCCGAGGTGGAAAAATATGTCGCCCATTACAGCGGGGCCATGTGGGCCACGCTTCTGCTGCCGGCGGGCGTCACTTCCGATGCCAGCCTTCGGTATAAGGATGAGGCGGAGCTGCTTTCCGGCGCCGAAGATGCGGACGCCGTATATATCGAGCAGATCCTACCGGAAAAGATGCGCTATAACCTGGATGCCCTGCAGAACTTCAGCCTGGGCAGCGATTGCCAGACCATGCTGCGTACGGTCGGTGTGCTGTTTGCCCGGTAAGGGTCGCGCGAATACTGCGATATAACCCAGGGGCCGGAGATTTTATCTCCGGCCCCTGGGTTCGTCTTTAGCGGGGAAATATCAAATCGGAGTAGGATGGACAATGCCCAGCAATATGCCGGCCGATAAGGAGCCGTGCCCTGCCATGCAGAAGGCGAATTGCCGTAACCGGCCCCGGCGAAGAAACGGAAGGGAACATGAGGCCGAGCTTACGGGCACCCTTGGCTACATTAAAAATCCGCCCCCGAAGGGGGCGGGTAACTTAAATTTTCCGCTTTTCTGTAATGATAATAGGATCGCTCAATTTGGAAGGTATCTCAGAAAGATCATAGACGCAAAGTTGGTAGGAAGTAAGATACCCATCTGCATCGTGCTGGAAATAATAGCGATCATGAGAAGTAACTGCGGGTAAATGAGAAAACATAAGGTTTTCTTTCTCATCTGAGATTTCATAAACATCCGCATATGACAATAGACCATCGTTACCATAAATAAATCGTTCCTCATGAAGTGAAGTAATATCTTCAAGTTTTGCATTACCAATACAGTTCCATAGGCGGAACAGAGTAATTCGACCCGTATTGCCATATCGAGATTGTGAAAGCGAAGAACACTCTTTTATTACATTAGAATAATAGATCGAAATGGCTTGGTTGTCCTCATATATATCAAAGATGGTGCACGGAACTTCATCTAAAAGCTCTGTCTGTATTAAACGACTACCTGACCATAAATAACGATAATTGGGTTTGCTTTTGGGGGTAAGACGTTGATAAATCATTCCACGTTTAACGCCGCTATAGATAAGATCATAAATGGGACTAGGACAATAAAAACCATGAAAGATCGGACTCTCAGTTTTGCCATATTCAATTCGATCTACGATATTAGTTTGAACATTTGCAGCCAATTTGTCGTAACAGTATCCGTATTTTTTTGATAGCTCTGATAATTCGGGCAGAATTTTTCGATAATATCCAATTATTTGCGAATTGTAATTGGTTTTGTGAAAGCATTTGAGCATCTATTGGCCCCCTTGCTGAGTAAAGAAAGAATAATTCATCATATGCTGTGGTGTTATCCTTTGGCCGGGCAAAACTTTGACGCTGTAGAGGTAGAAGTGCCTGGAGGCGTCGAGGACATGGATGAGCTTGCCAATGATATATGAATATTCGACATAATGAAGAAAGCTCCTGTCAGGATGCGGGAAACTAAAGAAAAATCCGCTCCCGAAGGGGCGGAAAATATGGGTATAATAACCTGGACTTTTTAAGATTCGGCTAACAATAATTAATAGAACCAGGTTTCGACAACTTCGCCAGTTGTAGCGGATAATGCGATATACCAAGTTAAGTATGAAAAATCGCCATAATGATCCTTATACATTAATACCTGCTCTCCATCGCGCAGATGATAGAACCATTCCGTAGCAAGTTTGCGTTGGAAACTTACGACCCATATTTTTTCCTGCTTAAAGTAATAAAGCTCGGCAGGCGCATATGTTTCGTCTGTGATAGACTTTGATTTAAGAACCGGATCGTGGGAAAAATAGAATTTGGCTAAATCAATGGCATCTTCGCGGGTAGGCAGCCGGTCATTATGATAGGCGTCAGGATTATCGGGATCACCAAATCCATAGGGGTAGGATCCGCCATCATAAAAGTTATCCGTCCTGATGGAATCACGTTCCTGGTACAGAATAAAGTTTTCAACGTGATATTCATTTATGCCATTTTCCGTATAGACTGGATAGGTTGGGATAAGATGGTCGGAAGAAAAATAATACTGTTCTAATGCTCTAAGAACAAATGGCTTTTTAATTTGATTCGAGATATCAGACTGAAATAAGGGGATAGACACGGCAATGATAAGACAAATGAAAAATAAGCTGAACACTTTTTTTGCCATGATTTAAAGCCCTCCGGAAATAAAACTGATGCATATACATAATCCAAGCAGGCAAAAGTGCCACAGCTATCGCGTCTAAAGCGGTAAGGATTCCGTTCTTCGCCGCACATGGCATGACATCGAAGCCGTCGAGGACGTGGATGGGATCGCTCTGGGAATAGGTATAGCGGGTGACCCCATCGTTAACGGCCTTGGCGGGGTGCAGACCCTTCCGGCAAAGGGATTCGCATAGGCGCGCCGATGGTATAAGGATATTCGACGCGGGAGAGAAAACTCCTGTTGGAAGTGGAAAGATAATCAAATAGAAAAATCCGCCACCGAAGGGGGCGGATTCTTATCAGTCTATAACAAGTATCTGTATTTTATTAGGCAAAAGGCGATCCTGCTTTATATTTGCATTAAAATGTTTACCAATAAAGTCAATATTGTAGGCTTTGGTAGTAGCAGCTTTAATTGATAAATCATATGTCTGTGCTTCCATATCATATCCATTCATTTTTGGGTCTGCCAACAAACCATTTTCTGAATCTTCGTAAGAATATGCCACTAATTTAAACTTTATATCCTTACTAGAACGGTTAATTATCTTTAACCAGCACTCCATATGAACAGTTCCAGATTCAACATAAAAATCGTCAAAATAGCTAGATTGTAAATCAATTATTGGTTGTGAAGAGTTAGAAAATGAAAAACAGATAAATACCAATACAGCAATAAAAAGTAAGATAATTATTATATATGATATATGAAATTTCACAACTACTTCCCCCTTTATTTTAACCATCCATAATCCCAATTAAAAAAAGCTGGATTAGCCCTTATGACAGTTACATCAGTCCAGGTTATACTTAATTCATAAGGCATTGGATTTGCAAAAGGTATCATTTCAGCAATTTGTGCCTTTTCCCTATCTGTGCTATATTTTAAATTTGGATCGATGATATCATGCCAAGTATATGTTAAATTATAGATTGAATCCCCTTTCTTATTTTTTGAGACGGAACCTTTAATATGATATCCTCCAACATCGGAATTAGTACCATGTAAATATTGATATCCGATCATAGATTCACCATTTTCAATAGCGATAGAAGTAGTGACATCAATTTCTTTTTTTTCTCCTGGTTTCAAATCATGTGCAAGAGGAATAACCATATTTTTGGTTTTTTGTTTTAGAATTTTATTTTTTTCATATATTTACCATAATAACCGTTTATTGTTTTAAAAGCTAAACCTCCGGCATATAAATACCATAGTAAAATTGTTCGACCAGCTGTATCGCTTATTAATGATGCTAGAATTGTATTCCAAGATAATCGACCATCAGGATCATATTGCATAATTGAATTATTATTACAATAAACAAACAAATTGGAGCCGGTCATCCGATTGGAGGGAAGAATACCGTCGGAGCAGATAAACCTGCCAACCCTAGGATCATAATACCTGGACTTGAGGTAATAGAGGCCGGTTTCCTCGTCGTAAACGTATCCCCTATACCGGAAAGGGTTCTTCTTGCCGAGGGTGTCGGCCAGGGAGCCGGTGCAGGAGAGGGGATTGCCCCAGGCGTCGTAGGTGTATT
>UQLW01000005.1 GCA_900542005.1 uncultured Eubacteriales bacterium | reverse complement strand
AAGCACGCCGCCAGCGTTCATCCTGAGCCAGGATCAAACTCTCGTTAAAAGTGTTCGTTCCGGTCAGAATTAACTACTAGCTAATTCATCCCTTTTACTGTCTGTCACATTAAATGTGACGGGTGCATCTTTTAGATGCTGTTCTTAAAAAATCTTCTCTTAAGAAATTTTCAAGGTTGTTGTCTATTGTTTAATTATCAAGGTTCTTTGTTGTTTCTTTTCTCCAGAAGCAACTCTGATATTTTATCATGTTGTTTTCTGTTTGTCAAGAACTTTTTTGTTTTATTTTTTTGTGATTCTTTTCAAACTTTCGCTTGTTTCGAATCAGCTTTAATATATTATCACGTGTATCTTCGTTTGTCAACACTTTTTTGAATCTTTTTTTAATTCATTTTGATAATACATTTTAGTGCATAGGCACCAAACGGAGAAAGAGGGATTTGAACCCTCGCGCCGGTTTCCCGACCTACACCCTTAGCAGGGGCGCCTCTTCGGCCACTTGAGTACTTCTCCGAATATACAGAATATGCAATTATGCATGGGCGGAAACTGATTGGCGGAGAGAGTGGGATTCGAACCCACGGTGCCTTTCAGCATCACTGGTTTTCAAGACCAGCTCCTTCAACCACTCGGACATCTCTCCTTATGGCGCCCAGAAACAAAATTTATTATACCAGGGTCTACCATTATTGTCAAGAGGCAGCTAATTCTATTTTTGCGGGTCCGCGAAGATGCCGATTGACGGGGGCGACAGGGTGAACCAACAAAAGAGTGCCGCCAAGGCCGCCAGAGCAAGTAAGGAGCCGGCAAGGCGGGGCCATGAAACGGGCTGCCGTCCTTTCATCACATGCATAACAGTGAAGGGCTGTATTGCAACAGCCACAAGAAAAGACACGATATCTAACCACAAATAATGCGCTCCCAAGATACCCGTGTAAGTATAGAAGAACACAACCATCCAGGTAAGCCCCAGCAGTATACTTTTCGCTTTGGCGTAGATGTATCCAGCGATTTTTCTTCCCCAGATGAGATATTCAATACCGACCGCCAGCACAGAAGGAAAATATAACAATTTTAGGTGCTCCCACACGCTTTCATTCACCGGAGCAAAAAGGCCAACCCAGATATTGTATCCGCTATATACATAGGCAAAATGAAGCAATGCGCCAAAAGCTGCAATACAAATCGCACCTATAATTTCCCAAATTACTATTTTTTTCATGCCTGCCTCCTGATAATGATAGACTATCCGCTGACAGGTCTTTTCATGCGTATCACTGGCGCAAGCGAAAAATTCATAATATAAAAAACCGCATCCTGATCTGCCTATGGCGATCATTCATGCGGTTTGGCAGGGGAGACGCGATTCGAACACGCAACCCGCGGTTTTGGAGACCGCTGCTCTACCATTGAGCCACTCCCCTAAGCGTGCCTGACTTAATTATTATATATGATATAACCAGCTCCTGTCAAGAAGAATGTCGTAAATCCAGTCTGATATTTTCAATTGATAAAACACAAGGGTATCATGTATAATATAGCTTGAATGAAATCACATCATGGATTCAGGAGAAAAAGTATGTATAAAATTGGATTTTTAGGCGGAGGTACCATGGCGGAAGCCATACTGAGCGGCCTGATCAACCATAGTACAATATCGTCCAGCCATAACATCATAGTCGCGGAAATAAATGCAGCCCGCAGGGAGGCGCTTCAAGCAGCCTATCCTGCATTATCCGTTACCGAATCCGCAGAAGAAATGATCAAAAGCTGCGATATGATCTTCCTGGCGGTAAAGCCCTATCAGCTGCAGCAGATAATCGACGAAACCGCAGCCTGTTGGCGGAATAAGGCGGTTGTTTCCATCATTGCTGGCTGGAGCTACGCAAAGCTATCCAGCCTTCTGCCTGATAGCCGCTTGCTGCGCGTGATGCCCAACACTGCGGCAAAAGTATCCTCCGCAATGTCGGCGATGGCCTCCGAATATACCCTGACGCCGGAGGAGTATGCCCTAGCCAAACAAGCTTTCGAGGCATGTGGCGAAGTTGTCGAATTAAGTGAAGCTCAATTTGATATCGTTACGGCGATCAGTGGCAGCGGTCCCGCCTATGTTTACATGTTCATCGACGCCATGACACAGGGAGGCGTATTGCATGGATTACCCAAAACCATCGCCCGCAAATTAGCGGTACAAACTGTATTGGGCGCCGCTGAAATGGTCAAGCATACCCATCAATCGCCAAACGATCTAAAAGACGATGTATGCACGCCAGGGGGCACAACGATCGAAGCCGTGTATTCCCTGGAGCAAAATCGATTTATAGCCACGGTTATTGAGGCCGTTACCGCCTGCTTTGAAAAATCACAGCGAATGTAAGGAATCATTATGAAGGAAATTATTATGTATACCGACGGGGCATGCTCCTATAATCCTGGGCCGGGCGGCTGGGGGGTTGTGCTGAAATATGGTGAGTATGAAAAGGAACTCAGCGGCTTTTCTGAAGAAACCACCAATAACCGGATGGAAATTTTTGCTGCAATTCAGGGCCTGCGGGCGCTAAAGGAACCCTGCAGCATAACGCTGTTTTCTGACAGCGCCTATTTGATTAACGCTTTCCAAAAGGGATGGATTCGGAATTGGCAACGCAACGGTTGGCGTAATGCCTCAAAGCAGCCTGTGGAAAATCAGGATCTTTGGAATCAGCTGCTGCTCTCCATTGGCCAACATCAGATCCAATGGGTTAAGGTAAAAGGACATGCGGATAATCCCTATAACAATCGCTGCGACCAATTGGCCAGAGCGCAGGTCACGCAATACCTAAAGGACCGCCAGACAGGCCAAGAACGCTTAAAAAACCAAGTAGAGGAGGGAATTTAACACTTCGCAAAACGCAGGTTTTACGAAGTGTTATGCAAAGGGGGCCTTACAATTGAACGCATCACCTAATATGACAGAAAAAATCCGCAAAGTATTAGTTCAGCTTCCCGAAGTCTGCTTTGACTTTTTTATGGATATCGAGCCGCGCACAACAGCCCTGACACGTCTGAATTACGCTTACGATCTTAGGACCTTTTTCACCTACATAGCCACCAATATCTATTCCTTTGATAAGCCGGTAGCAGAATTTACCGTCGAGGATATTGCTCGAATCCAGTCAAGACATATCAACATGTATCTGGAATATCTTAATTCATATACGCAGGTCATTCATGCCACCAGCAGATCCGGATCCAACGAAACGGTTATGCGTTATGAAAAGCAGCGCCAGAATGGTAATTCAGGGAAAAAGCGTAAACTTGTCGCAATCCGCGTATTCTTCCGCTTTCTGTTTAAGCATATGTATATCAAGCAGAATCCAGCCGATTTGATTGAGGTTCCCAAGATTCCTGAAAAAGCCATCGTCCGCCTGGAAACCGATGAGGTCGAAAGGCTGTTCGATACGCTGGAGAAGCCGGATCAGCTGACGCACCGCCAAATGCAATATGCTCTTTCCACCCACGAACGCGATGTAGCCATAATATCGCTTATGCTGGGGACCGGTATCCGAGTAAGCGAATGTGTCGGTATCAATCTAAGCGACATCGACTGGTCACAGCGCCGGTTTCGTATTATCCGCAAAGGCGGCAATGAAGCCATCCTATATTTCAACAGGGAAGTTCTAACGGCGCTGCAGGCGTACCGCCGCATCCGTGAATCCCTGACGCCGCTCCCCGGTCACGAGGATGCCTTTTTCCTATCGCTTCAAAACAGGCGTATCTCCCAGCGTTCTGTTCAGATGCTGGTCAAAAAGTATGCCCATATTGCAGCGCCTGTCAAACATATCACCCCCCATAAGCTGCGCAGTACCTTTGGCACTTCCCTCTATCAAAAGACAGGCGATATCTATCTTGTAGCGGATGTTCTGGGTCATAAAGACGTTAATGTAACACGGCGGCATTATGCGGATATGAGCGAAGATAAGCGAAAGATGGCCGCTGAAGTCACAGAGCTTCATCCCAAAAAGATTTCGCCAAACCCTGCAGCACCTTCTCCCGCATCGGATGACGCTACAAATTAGTTGGTCTTTTTTTCATCTCCATCCTTCTTTTTGCCTAGAATCTGCCGCAGCATTTGTGTCATCTCCGGATCGGGTTTGCTGATATCATCGATCAAAATCTCACAATACTCCGCATCGCTGGTCTGGATGCATTTCATGCAGTTATCACATATTTTATGGGGATCAAGATCGCAGCGATTGCATTCTCCACAATCTGTACATAGCTTATTTTCATCCAGAATACATACCTTTTTCATGTTTTTCCTTCTTTCTCAAGAACATTTGTTTATTTTTTCCCAGGGCTGTGCTATAATGCAATAAAGGAGTTGAGCGACATGAGTGAATTCGATGAATTAACCACGAAGCAGCAGCAGGTTTTTGAATATATTAAAGAACACATCAATAAAGTAGGCTATCCTCCCTCGGTACGCGATATCTGTAAATCTGTCGGCCTGCGCTCCACCTCTACCGCCCATGGTTACCTTGCCCGTTTGGAAAAGAAGGGATTAATCCGTAGGGATCCTTCCCTGCCCCGAGCTATTGAAGTATTGGATCCTGAGTCGGAGATCCGATCCAAGGTTGCCGCCGTGCCCGTTGTAGGCTATGTCGCTGCTGGTCAACCGATCCTTGCCACGGAAAACATCGAAGAATATCTTCCTCTGCCGCAAAGCCTTGTACACCACGAAGAAACCTTTCTTTTGCGGGTTTCCGGTGAATCCATGATCGACATCGGTATCCTGGATGGGGATTTAATCTTGGTTCGCCGTCAGGAAACAGCCGATAATGGGGACATTGTGGTTGCGCTGCTGGAAACCGAAACAACAGCCACCGTTAAACGCTTTTTTAAAGAGGATGGCCACTTTCGCTTACAGCCTGAGAACGCCACTATGGAACCCATTATCGCAGATGATGTCCATATTGCCGGAAAGGTCATTGGGTTGATCCGTACCTTTCAGTAGGCGCCCTCCCTTCTATTTTATCATAACTAACAAGCCCTCCGCATCTATAGGGATGCGGAGGGCTTTTACGTTCATTTATGGATTATCCCGCTTTATTTCTTTAGCTTTCCCTTGACAGCCTGGGCCATTTCCTGGGAAAGCACTGCCCGGATATGGATACCGTCTTCTTCATAACGCTGCTCCAGCACCTTACAGGTATCGTGCAGCTCCCCCAGCAACTTCCCCTTGTCATAGGGAATAAGCAAGTCAATGGGTTGGATCTGTTCCGCCAGCTCCTGCTCCATCCGCTCCTTCAAGCCGCCTAAACCAATATCATGCAAGGCAGAAATATCCACCCAGGGAGATGTGTCCGGCAGGAAATGTGCCTGGCCGGGATCACGATCCATCTTGTTAAAGGCAATCAGCTTTTTCTTGTGTCCAGCGCCCAGAGCATTCAGCACCTGCTCAGCCACCTCGTACTGCGCCCTGCAGTCCGGTGCTGAAGCATCGACCACATGTACCAACAGATCGGCATATAACGCTTCCTCCAGGGTCGAATGGAAGGCATCCACCAGGTCATGCGGCAGCTTATGAATAAAGCCCACCGTATCCACTACCAGCGCCTCCGTGCCACCCGGAAGGTGGATATGCCGGGTAAGCGGATCCAGCGTAGCAAAGAGCTTGTCCTCCGCAAAGGCATCCTGCGCGCCCGATAGGGTATTGAGCAGCGTACTTTTGCCGGAGTTTGTATATCCGACCAGCGCAATGACGGGAATCTGATTCCTGCGGCGGCTGCGCCTCATTACCTGACGGTGTTTCTCCAGCTCATCCACCTCATTTTCCAGATCACGGATCCTGCGGCGGATGTATCTGCGGTCTGTTTCCAGCTTTGATTCGCCCGGTCCGCGGGTTCCGATACCGCCGCCCAGCCGCGACATCGCGCTGCCCTGGCCGGCCAGTCTGGGCAGCAGGTATTTATACTGGGCAAGCTCGACCTGCAGTTTGCCTTCGTGGGTGGTTGCCCGGCGGGCAAAGATGTCCAGGATCAACTGGGTGCGATCGATCACCCTACAGCCAATCTCCTGCTCCAGCCGGCGTGCCTGGGCGCCGGTGATCTCATCATCACATATGATGAGATTGGCGTCCAAGCTTTGACGCAGCAGCGCCAACTCCTGCAGCTTACCCTTCCCCACATAGGTGGCGCTGTCAAAGGCCGGACGCTTTTGCAGCTCCATGTGCAGCACGCTGGCCCCAGCCGTATCGGCTAACCGGGCAAGCTCTTCGATAGACGCCTGTCCCCTTCCATCCAAATCAACAGCCAGCAGGATTGCCCGCTCTTCCGCTTGGGCCTGCCCTGCCAGCACCTGGGCTGACCGGCTGATTGCCTCCTCATAAAAGCGGATATCATCCAATAAGCGCTCATGCGGGATACGGTCGGGTGCAAAGGGCCCCAGCGTTTGGAAGGTATACTCACCCTTTTCATCCAGCGATGTCAGCATACCAACATGGACGCCGGTGATCCGTCCGTCAGCGCAGCCCACAGAAACCATGGCGTCAAACTTCATGCGGCGCAACGTTCGTTCATCCACAGAGGAAAGATAGGGATTCCCATCGGGGTGTGTATGGATGCACCGGATACCGCTCAATCTTCTCGCGCCTCGCCGCACCTTCAGATCAGGCAGGCTGACACGGTCATGGGAACCAATTGATACATCCATTACCATGCCATCCCGCGCCACATATACGGATATTTCACGGTTGATCCGTCCCGTCATATCTGCCAGCACCCGCATGACCGGCTCCGAGATAATCTCATGGCGCAGCAGCTCCATATCTGCGTCATAGAGCTTTTCCAGCTCGTCCAGCTGTGCATCGCGAATACCCTGTATATTCCCGTTTATCAAAGTATCATACTCCTTCCGGCAGCGCCCTGCCGAATAAAAAAGATAAGAAAAAGCTGTATGAAACAGCTTTCTCTTATCATACCATATTTACTCGTCGTCCACCATGTCCTTTTTCGCCTGTTCAATGACTTTTTGCGCCATATTGGCAGGCATTTCCTCATACCGCTCAAACTTCATGGTGAAGGAGCCGCGTGCCTGCGTCATGGATCGAAGATCCGTCGCGTATTTGAACATTTCGCCCATCGGCGCCTCTGCAACCACCTCCTGCATGCCGTCACCCATGGGATTCATTCCCTGAATCCGCCCGCGGCGGCGGTTCAGATCGCCGATAATGTCGCCCATATTTTCTTCCGGCACCAGTACCTGTACGGTGCAGATGGGCTCCAGCAGCACTGGGCTCGCCTCTGCGCACCCCTTCTTAAACGCCAAGCTTGCCGCTGTCTTAAAGGCCATTTCCGACGAATCCACCGGATGATAGGAGCCATCCACCAAAGAGGCTCTCAGATTGACCACAGGATAGCCCGCCAACACGCCCTTTTGGATGCAATCACGCAATCCCTTTTCCACCGCCGGGATATACTGCCGGGGAACGGAGCCGCCCACCACTTTATCTACGAATTCAAAGGTGGTATCTGAGCCTATGATGGGCTCAAATTCAACCCAAATATCACCGAACTGGCCATGGCCGCCCGATTGCTTCTTATGCCGTCCCTGCACCTTGACTGCCTTACGGATCGTCTCACGGTAGGGGATTTTCGGGTCGCTCAATACAGCCTTTGCGTTGAATTTGCTTTGAAGCTTGTTGATGATCACATCCAGCTGCAGCTCACCCTGTCCAGAAATGAGCGTTTCGCCCGTCATTGGGGATTTGCCCACATGGAAGGAGGGATCCTCCTCCTGCAAGCGGGCGAGCCCGGAGAATACCTTATCCTCCTCGCCCTGCTTCTCGGCGGCCACAGCAAAGCTGATGCAGGGCTCCGGAAACACAATCGGATCAAAACGATAACCATGGTTGCTGGAGGTAAGCGTATCCGAGGTGTTGGTGCCTACCAGCTTAGTCATGGTGCCGATATCGCCGGCATGCAGTACAGGAAGCGGAATTTGTTTCTTGCCCAGCATGGTAGAAATATTGTTCGGCTTCTCAGGCTTGCCAGTCGTTGCGTTCACCGTACTGGCTTTATCCGCCGTCAGGATGCCCGAAACTACCTTAACCATGGAAATCTTCCCCACGAAATTATCCGAGATGGTCTTGAATACAAAGGCGGCCAGGTGTCCTTCCTCGCTAACAGCCAGGCTGACGCGTTCCCCGGTCTTCAGGTCCTGTGCTTCCACAGGCTTGGCCTGGGCTGCGGTGGGCATATTCTCTACGATGGTATCCAGCAGGGGCACGATATTCTTGTTTTCCACAGCTGATCCGCAAAGGATCGGCGCGATTTCGCCGCTTCGGATACCAATGCGCAGGCCCTCGATAATTTCCTCATGGGTCAATTCGCCCGCATCGAAATATTTCTCCATGAGTTCGTCGCTGGCCGAAGCAGCCGACTCCATCAGCCCTGCGCGAATCTCTTCCAGCTGATCCGTCAGATCGCCGGGTACCGGGCATTCCTTCAGGCCCTTTCCCTCAAACAAATAGGCTACGTTTTTCAGTACATCTACATATCCCTTAAAGCCGCCGTCCATAATCGGCAGCTGGATCGGCGCGACCTTCGTATCATGCTTGGCTTTGATCTGTTCCAGGGTCTTAATAAAATTCGCATGCTCACGATCCAGCTGGCTGATATAAATCAGCTTCGCTACCCCGTTTGCCTCGCAGGCATCCCATGCTTTATCTGCGCCAACCGTCCAGCCGGAGGAAGCGTTCAGCACGATCACAGCCCCCTCGACCACCCGCAGCGCACTGGACATTTCGCCCACCATGTCAAAGTAACCTGGGACATCCAGGATATTGATCTTTACATCTCTCCATTCAATGGAAGCCAATGCCAATGAGATGGAAATGCCACGCTTAATCTCTTCAGGGTCATAGTCTGTAACGCAGGTGCCATCCGTCGTACGCCCCATGCGGTCGGTAGCCCCGGCATTAAAAATCATCGCTTCGGTCAGCGACGTTTTACCCTTGCCACCATGGCCAAGCATAGCAATGTTACGAATCTCATTGGCTTTATACTCTCTCATGACTTTGTTCCCCCTTATTTGCTTTCACCGCAAAATACGGTAAACGTGTATCATTGGTTTTATTGTATCAAATGATATGCCAAATTGGAAGGAATTTTTTTATGCAAAACTGACTGATTTTACACATTTTCTGTAAAATCGAATGTTCAATCGGTTTCAATTTTGTAATGTACGGATATAATACTTGCTTTGGGCAAGAAATGATAAGTTAGCACAAATACAGACAATCCTTTAGTCAGTAGTCAATACATAATAAATATGAATTTTCTATGAACGCTTGCTCTGTTTCTTATGGGGGGCGTCAAAAAAAGAAGCGCCTCCTCATATGGAGGTGCTTCTTTCTGCAAAATTAGTTAGTATGTCACTGCTGAACTCTTGAGGCGCCAAGCGGCGCATCCAGATCACGGTAGGAGGCGTTGGCGCTGTCCCACATCATCTTTACCGTACCGGTCGGGCCATTCCGGTTCTTGGCGATAATAATTTCCGCTTCATTGGTAATCGTCGCCGGATCAACATCCTTTTTCATATTGGCATAGTAGGCGTCCCGGTAAAGGAAAATAACAACGTCCGCATCCTGCTCAATAGCGCCAGAATCACGCAGATCCGAAAGGATCGGCTTGGGCGGATCCCGCCGGTCAGGACCACGGGAGAGCTGAGAAAGCAGGATGATGGGCACTTCCAGTTCGCGGGCCATAATCTTCAGAGCCCGCGTCATCTCCGCCACCTCCTGCTGGTGGCTTTCCGGCGTTTTTCCTCCGCCAGCGCCGGAAATAAGCTGCAAATAATCGATAATGACGAGCGAAAGTCCTCGCTCCATTTTCAGCCTGCGGCATTTGGAGCGCATCTCCATCACCGTAATGGACGAAGTGTCATCGATATAAATCGAAGTATCGCTGAGTGTACCCGCCGCCCGGATCAACCGGTCCATTTCCTGGTCCTGTTGAATCCGTCCTGTGCGCAGATTCTGGAGAGGAATATAGCCTATCGAAGAAAGCATACGGGCCGCAATATCCTCATAGGGCATCTCCAGGGAGAAAATCGCTACGGTGGCATTGGGATTATTTCGAGGCACCTGCTCGGCGATATTCAGTACGAAGGCTGATTTGCCCATAGATGGCCGGGCAGCCAGCAGGATCAGTTCATTGCTGCGTAAGCCGCCCAGCCAGTTGTCCAGGGCGTTAAATCCCGTACGCAGCCCCGCCAGGGCATCGGGATCCCGCATCAGGAGGTCGACCTTATCCAACGTTTTGTTTACGGCCTCCTGGATGGATACAAAGCTCTGCTTTTGCTTGTTCTGTGAAATCGTAAAGATCGCCCGTTCGGCATTATGGAGGACATCAAAAACTTCTTGCCCGGAAAATGCATCCTCCGTAATCTTGGCACAGGCCGATATTAACCGGCGCAGCAGGCTTTTTCCTGAAACGATCCGTATATAGTCGTCAATATGCGCAGCGGTCGGCACGAAGCGGTTCAGCTCGGTAATATATTCATAGCCGCCCAGCGCTTCCAGGTTGCCGTCCTTTTCCAGCTGATCTGTCAGGGTAACAAAGTCCACCGGCTGGGCTGAGCGCGAAAGCGTTACCATGGCCTCATAGATCCGCTTATGGATCTCAAAATAGAAATCCTCTGCCGTTAACACCTCGATGGCTGCGGCTACCGCGTCCGGTGAAATCATCATAGCGCCCAGGACGGATTTCTCCGCATTGGGGCTATTGGGCATAACCCTGGCCGCCCCGATCTGTTCCTGGCTCATTCTACTCTCCAGCGACGATATTGACCTTTAACTCAGCAGCAATATTGGCATATAGCTTTAGCTGCACGGTGTGGACTCCCAGCTCCTTGATGGTATCCTTGATGACAATTTTCTTTTTATCCATCTCCAGGCCATGCTGTGCCTTCAGCGCGTCGGCAATTTGCTGCGTATTGACCGATCCAAATACCTTCCCGCCTTCGCCAACGCGAATAGCCACCGTTACCTCCAGCTGCTTCACCTGCGCCGCCAGAACCCGGGCCTCCTCTTCCTCCTGCTGCTTCTTATGCTGCTGCGCCTTGATCTTGTTCTCCTGGGCGGTAATATTGGCGCTGGTCGCCTCTGTCGCCAGCTTCCTCGGGAACAGGAAGTTTCGGGCATATCCATCGGATACATTGACAATTTCACCTTTTTTCCCTGTGCCCTTTACATCAGCGTTCAAAATCACTTTCATGGTATACTCCTCCTCTGTCCAGTGCGATATGATGTTATACATGATCTTCCGGATCGGATGAATCCCCTGTACCCCGTCCGGGCTTTTCAGCCGGCTCTTTGCGCGGCGTACGCTCCATACAGGCTTCTTCCTCCTGCTCCCGTTCAAGCTTTGCCACAAAGGCCCGAACATGGATATCCAGCTCTCTGGGGTCATCCTTATAGCGGTTTATCAACGCCTGCATTTGCGCCGTATGGCCTCGCATCAGAAACATCCTGCGGAATTGGAAGGATGTGTCCGCAATACCCAGCAGCATGAAGGCGGTGTCCAACAGCGCCGCGCCAATAAGAAGAAGCGCCACCCTCGCCCCTAAAGGTACGCTCTTAGAGCGCAGCCAGAAGGCGGCGAAGGCTAACCCCTGAATCATCAAAAGCGCCTGCGCAATCCAATACAGCGCGTTGATGCCGGAAGCCAATACCGTATTGCTGGTTGTCTGCGTAAAGAAGGCGATAATCATAACCAGCATACAGCCCAGCAGCAGGGAACGCGGCAACGACCAGCGGATAAAGGACGGCGGCAACGAGGCCGGCACAATGCAGCGATCCAGCTGTTTTTGACTATAAAAGCGGTTCTTCAGTGCGAATCCGGGCAAAATCCACGCCATCGTACCGGCCAGGGCCGTCAGGATGATCACGGCTGTTGGCGCATAGAGCCGTATGATCCCTTCATAGGTGGGCATCACACGGGCAACAAATTGATCAATAGGCAGGGAGATGATTTCCATCATCAACCGGTTAAACGATGCTAAATCCATTGCAGCAGCATCCATCGACCACTCCAACAGCGCCTGCTGGGCGGCCGCCATGGTAACCAGCGCGCTGCCTGCACCCTGCTGCCGGAATAGCCGCTCGATGGCTGACAGCAATACGGTCAAAGGATCCTGCCGGTAAAACAGGTAAAGCAGAAGCAGGGAAAGCGCCAGCGCAACGAAACCCGCGGCAAAGCTGTAAACCAGCCCGTCTGCAAAGCACGCACGCTTCTTAAAGAATAGCAGGGCGGCAACCGCCGGAATGATGCATATCAACCACAGGCAGAACCCTACGGCGCCCCATATCCAGCCCCCGACCAGAGCCAGCACCACACCCATAACAACAGTCTGCGCCCAGCCCCCAAGACGCGCGTCATAATAAACGCTTAAATAGACGCATAACAACAACACCGGCGGCACAATCACGCCGATGCAGGTCAGTATCGCTATAATAAGCGGGGCTGCATATCTGATCCAGGCTTTTTCAGGGATACGGGTCAAACCAACACATCCTTTCCTGCGCTATGGAAAAGGCTTCCCCCTTTATCCGTATTGTTTATTGTATCATTTTGCGCGGCCTTTGTCACGTCTGTTATTTTGCCCCATTTTTTAAGAAAAACGCCCCGCGCCGAACCGGGCGCGGGGCAAAGAGGGATGACAGCTCGCTACTGGATTGTAATATTCCGGGTATGGGCAGTACAGGTAACGCCTGCTTCCTCCAGGCTGGTCAACCTTCTCCCGTTGACCTTGAGATTGATAATCTTCACATCCTCCGTCATGTGTTCCGGATCAACGCCCTCAAAGCGGGACAGGGGCATAGGCGCATCCTTTTGAAGATATACCTGAATTTGCTCAAACCGGACGCCCTTTACGCCACCCATTTTTCCATCCTTGGAGAATACGCCGCAATAGTTGTGGATTTTCATGAGCAGGCCGTATTCCATATGCTCGGGGTCGAAGCCCTTTGTGCTGGTCGCAGGAATTACGCGGGCGGCCGCCTGTTCATAGGGCTCATCCATATCGCTCTGGTATACGCAAGGCATATCCTCGCTGGAGAATTCACATCGGATATTCCGGAAGATTACGTCATGCACCCGGGCCCGGTCGCCGTTTTGTATATCCATCATCATGTGCGCGCCATGGATAAGGTCGCAATCCTCAAACAAAATATCATGATAGGCGTCAGCACAGGTTTCAGCGCCAATCTCCAGGGCGCGGCCCCAATCGCACCAGACCGTAAGCCGCCGCATAGCAATGCGCGCCACATTGCGCCGGTCAAAGCCCTTCACGCCCTTGAGTACCATGCAATCATCAAAGTTACGCAGATAGCAATCCTCGATCAGCGCGTCGGATGAGTTGATCAGATCGATGCCGTCCGCATTATACCGCCACATGCCGATCGTCTTGACATAAGCGATGTGGATTCCCACGCAGTTCGCCGGTATGAGCGCAAAGCTGGCTGAATCCCGCAGGGTAACGCCCAGAACGCGAATATCCCGGCAATGGTAAAAGCGAATGCAGCCATGAAGCACACGCTGCGCCTTCAGGTGCGCCTGCATACCCGCTGCGTCTTCTGGTAAACACTCCTGCGAAACCGGATGCAGATATGCCACATGAGCCTGACCGTCATCCATACTGCCGCCGGGCCCGGCAGTGGCCACAGGGTATAGATAGTCTTCACTTTCCCGCGTCTCAAGGCTGCCATCCAGGATCCCGTGGCCCGCAATTGTCACATGCTGCGCGCCGATAGCAGTCACGCTGCCATACACAACAGCTCCAGCCTCCAGATATAGCGTTTGTTCGCTTTTCAGCGTGATCTGTCCGGCATGATGCACACCCGGGCCATAGTAGAGGACCGAAGGATCATCCAGATCGACGCCGAACTGGCCCGGAGGATTGACAAACACCGCCAACGCATGATGGGGGCCGTCCGCCTCCACAGAATACTGCCCTGGGCCCGGCAGGGTAAAGCGGGCCACAGACCCCTGGCATTGAACAGGGATTGCTTTCGACAAAGGGCGGACGATGACTTCCTCGACTACATGATCGTAGGTTACTGTCATTTCAAAGGGTTCGTCCGCCTGCATCAATACAAACCCCGCGTCCTCTGTCTGCTCCAGCGGCCGTTGCCTTCCAGGCCATACCGTATTATAGGGCATAGCCGATACCCGGGCATAGGCCGGATAAACCTGCTGTCCACCAGCCGCCACCTGTACTGCCCGGTATTGGCCTTCAGACTCGGGCAGCTCATCAAACTGGATCATATTCTATCTCCTCTTTCCTGTGCGCATTTTCCTATGCTTATATGGAATAGATGCTGAAACCGCCGTCAATGGGCAAAACTACGCCGGTAATAAAGGATGCCGCCTGGCTGGCCAGGAATGCAACCGCTCCCACCAGCTCCTCTGGCTTGCCATAGCGGTTCATGGGCGTCTGCTGCAGCACATGGGCGCCCCGGGGCGTGGGCTCGCCCGTCTGCTTGTCGACCATCAGATAATAGTTCTGCTGGGTAATAAGGAATCCCGGCGCAATCGCATTAACCCGGATGTCAGGGGAGACGTTTTCTGCAAACCAGGTGGCCATCCATTGGGTAAGGTTGCTGACTGCCGCCTTGGCCGCGCCGTAACCGACAACCCGCGTCAACGGCCGAATCCCTGCCATGGAAGCAATGTTGATGATATTGCCAAAGCCTTGCTCCGCCATTACCTTTCCAAATATCTGACTTGGCATCAGCGTACCCATAAAATTGAGGTCGGTCACAAAGCGCATCGCCTCTTCCGGGATATCAAAAAACGACAGGCTGTCGCTGGCCGAGGCCTGCGGATGGTTGCCGCCGGCTCCGTTGATCAGGCAATCCACGCGCCCAAAGGCCTGCAGGATTTGATCCCGCGCTGCTTCGATGCTGGTAGGCTCCAGGACATTGCAGGCAACGGCAAGGGCCTTTCCGCCATTTTGGTTAATTTCGTCAGCCACAGCTTGGGCGCGCTCCTGGCTCAAATCCAGAATGCCAACCCGGCAGCCCATTTCCGCCAGCTCTCTGGCCATTTCCGAGCAGAGAATACCGGCAGCCCCCGTAATGACAAACACCTTATCCTTCAGATCAAAATTCGGAATCATGCTATACCTCCCTTTATTTTGTTTAGTATAGCACGGGCGCTACCCAAATCTGCATAGGCGCTTTTGACCATTTGGCGGCGTCTCTGCAGCGCCTTGTCCAGGCGGCTTCTGGATTGATGCCGTTGCGTCTCGAAGCCTGGAACGCCCCTGGCCATCCGCAGATATCCTGATAAACGTAAAATTACCAGGGCGAAAAGCGTTCGCCCTGGTAATTGAATTAGCTATAAGGATATTTTACTTGCCGAAGTAGCGAGCCAGCAATCCGGCAAAGGCCTTGCCATGACGGGCCTCGTCGCGAGCCATTTCATGCACCGTGTCATGGATCGCATCATAGCCCAGCTCCTTGGCCAGCTTGGCGAGCTCGGTCTTGCCGGCGGTAGCGCCATGCTCGGCCTCTACGCGCAGCTCCAGATTCTTCTTGGTGGAATCCGTTACGACTTCGCCCAGCAGCTCAGCGAACTTAGCCGCATGCTCAGCCTCTTCAAAGGCGGCCTTTTCCCAGTACATGCCGATCTCCGGATAGCCCTCACGATGGGCTACACGGGCCATGGCCAGATACATGCCCACCTCGGTGCACTCGCCGGTAAAGTTCTGACGGAGCCCCTCGATTACGCGCTCATCCACGCCCTTGGCTACACCCACCACATGCTCGGCAGCGTAGTTCTTCGCCTCATCCGTCACTTCCTTAAACTTGGAAGCCGGGGCCTTGCACTGCGGGCAGAACTCAGGCGCGCTGTCACCTACATAAACATAGCCACAGACCTGACATACAAACTTTTTCATGTTGCACCTCCGTTTTATTTTTGTTGTAAATTTGTAATTGTTTCACCGATGCTTCTATCATATCACGTTCCCAAAAAAAGTCAAGTATTCGTCATAAAAAAATTTATCATTCAGATAAGGTTTCCAGTGGCTGCGTCCAGCTCTATCTATCGCTTATCCGATCTTGCAGAGGCCTTCCCCTTGCCTGTCTGTGCCCTGCGCCGGGCCGCGGCCCCATAATAGCTTGGTTCGTTTGCCTCCGCCCTTCTCGCTTTGTCCGGCCCTTGCTTTTCGCCGTAGACGCGCTTTACTTCTTTCTTGGCGTCCCTTTTCTGCGCTTCGCCTCGGGGCGCCTCATAGCCGCGGCGGCGGTCGCCCCGTTTTCCCTTCATTGTGTTCTTTGGCCCGTCATATGGCTGACGGCGCTTACCGCTTGGCCGTGCCGACCTTGGCCGTTCCGGGCCAAAGGGCAGCTCCTGCTCCAGCAGCGACTGGTCAATATCGGCCGTCTGGCTCTTCATAGCCAGCTGCATCAGCGAGGCGATGGCGATGGCCGGCTGATCATTCATGGCTTTCAGCAGCTGATGCGCCCACTTCTCATAGCGCAATGGGATACCCTGCGCGCTTGCCTCCACAGCCTGTCCGATCAGGACGTTTGCACGCCGCTGCTCTAACTCAAAGAGGCTGGGCATCGGCATGCGCTGCATCGTAATCTTCGTGAACTGCTGCAGCCGCTGAATATAACTGTAGTCTTTGTTGGTCACAAAGCAGACGGCCTTACCGCTTTTTCCCGCCCGGCCGGTTCGTCCAATGCGGTGTACATAGTTTTCCATCTGCCGCGGCAGGTCATAGTTGATGACAAGCTCCACATGCTCCACATCCAGGCCCCGCGCGGCGACATCGGTCGCCACCAGCACAGGCAGCAAGCCACCCCGGAAGCGGGCCATAACCGTATCCCGTTCCATCTGGCGCATCTCACCGTGCAAAGCCGCAGCGCGCACCCCCCGGGCCAGCAGCGCGTCCGTTACCTCATCCACATGGCGCCTTGTGTTGCAGAATATCAGCGTCAGCTTTGGATCCAGCTTTTCCAATAAAAGCCCCACAATATCGCTGCGGGATGCCGGCGGCACAACCATATAGCGCTGCTCAATATCCGGCAGGTTTTCCTCGGTATTGGCGATTTTCACCTGCTCCGGGTCGCGCATATACCGATATGCCAGCGACAGGATTTCCTGCGGAAGCGTGGCAGAAAACATCAGCGTCTGCCGCTGCTGCGGCAGGCAGGCGAGTATCGCCTCAATATCCTCCCGAAAGCCCATGTCCAGCATTTCATCGGCTTCGTCCAGCACCACATAACGAATATGCTCCACGTCGAGGGTTCCACGGTTGAGGTGATCCTTAATTCGCCCCGGCGTCCCGGCGATAACCTGTACGCCATGGCGGAGTGTACGGATCTGCAGCTCGATCGACTGACCGCCAAATATTGCCATGGATTTGGCCGATAGATATTGACCCAGCTTCTCCACCTCGTTCGCAATCTGCACGGCCAGCTCTCGGGTGGGGCTAAGGATCATCGCCTGGGGCTTAGGCAGCAGAGGATCGATCTTTTCCAGCACCGGAATGGCAAAAGCTGCCGTCTTTCCGGTTCCCGTCTGGGCCTGTCCGATCAGATCGGCGCCCCGCCGGATCACAGGAATGGCTGCTTCTTGGATCGGTGTGGCCTCGGTGTAGCCCATTTCATCGATCGCCCGCTTCAGCGGGCGGGATAAGGTTTCGTCAAAAATCATAGGATTTCCTTTCATGGCCTTTTTATGATGCATCGGCCAAATCAAAGGAACAACGCCTTTCCCTTGGCTCCCTATGCATGCGTGAATTTTAATTGTAGGCTTTTTACGGCTTTACGTCAAGAAAAAAGGGGGGATTTCCCCCTTCAAATGTCATATGCCCCATGATAACGGTCCAAAGCGGCCTCAAAACAAAGCAAAAATACGCCCTCCCGCTGCGGAATGCAACCCTTAGCGGCAAGATATCCCATGGACATTACGATGTCCCGCCAGTTTTGCTGGCTGAGCGGCGCCAGCATTCCCCATAGCAGGCTTTGGGCAAATTCATCTTCCTCCTGCAGCGTGATGAGGTATTTGATTTCTTCCCGGATCAGCGCGCTCACAAACCATTCCAGCCGTGCCTGCATACGGGACTCAAGCACCGGAAGGCTGGCCATGGGCACAGCTCCGCCTAAGCCGCCATACTCCCCTTCAGCCTGGAGGGATTCGGTCAGTGTCCGGATCTCCTCGTCCGGCAGGCCCAAAGCCAGCTCATCCGGCAAAAATACCTCGGCGGCAAGCGTCTCCAGCTGCTGAGCGCAGCGCATCTGTACGGCGATGTCAAGTCGCACTAATCCCATAAGCTCGCAAACCGTATAGGCCGATAGATCAGAGGTCATGGCTCCGCCTCCTTTCATCTTGCTTAGACGTAAGCAGCGGGCAAATCGTCTAAAGGTATTCTATGCCGGCCTGCCATGACGCGTTCAAGGCCGCCTGGCTTCATTGCCCGGCGGCCTTGGATAAAAGCGCTTCATCCATCGGTACGAGATTCAGCGGATCTACCTTTTTCATCTGTTCTTCGTAATCGTCTTCCATATGCTTACAGGCCAGAATGACCCAGCCGGCGTCGGCGCAATAAAGCGGATAAGCATGGTCAGGGGCAACACGCGTCCGATAGGTTTGCATGTAGGCCCACACCCGCCCCTCGTCCCGCTGCAGCGCCGCCGTATAGGCCAGTACGCCCCAATAAAAGCTCGAAGCGTCGGTGTCTATATGCTCAAATATCTCCCAGCGGTATGTTTCGCATAACCGCCCATAGAGCAGCTCAGCCCGATTCGACCCGGGATCAATCACATGGAAAACGATGGGATAAAGCTGTGCGGTGGCGTCCGGATAGAATGTTGTCCAGCCAGTATACTGTAACGGCTGATTATGACGGTCCAGCCCAGTCTCATAGCGCTGCTCCGGCGCATTCCAAAGCAGGCCCTCTATTTGCCGCGACAGCCGTTCACGCCGCTCAATCAGCGCTTCCGGCTGCACCGCTTCCTGGGAAACGCCGGCGTCCTCCAGCGTGGCAAGGAGCGCTATCGCCGCCCCCAGGCCGCCGTATACCTCGCTGTTATCCATCAGATATTTAATTGGATACTCGGGCTTTGCCAGGCAAAGGCCGTCCTGGTCAAAGCTGTACACCATGGCTTGAATGATAAGCGTCAGCTGCTCCTGGTATTCCACGATCAACGTCAAATCGCCGGTTCTCTCATGGTAGCGCTGCAGCAGCATAAGGAAGGTTGCCGCATAGGAATCGATAGAATCGTAGGATTGATCCGTGCGCTCGCCTGTTACACACCCCTGATCCACCTGGATGGTGTAGTCATAAATCGTACCGGCAATTCCATTTTTATCCTCCTCCGCCGAATTGATATGCTCAAAATGCCAGCGGATATAGGCCGCGACCTGCTGGAAATAAGCGGGATCCTCCAGCAGAGCAGCCGCTGCAATATCGGAAAAATAGGGCGTAACGCTGGCCTCTCCCTGTTCCGTTCCCCGGAATGGGATCGCCCCATTATCCAACTGCTGGCTGGCCAGCCAGCGGCTTTCCTCCTGGCGCAGCGCGCGGTAGAAGCGATATTCTTCCGCCAGCGCAAGCTTTTTCCCCTGCACATACCCGTAGTATGCCCGCGCTCCGATAAGGCCTGCAGCTATCAAGACGATCAGCGCAGCGGCAACGATCCATCCGTTCTTTTTCTTCATTGCTGCACGGTTTTTTCCACGACTACATCGGCTATCCGCTTGGAGGCAAAACCATCTCCATAGGGGTTCACCGCGCGGGCCATGCGGGCATAAGCCTCGGGATCGGTCAAAAGGCGATGGCAGGCCGCAAAGATCCTTTCCTCATCGGTGCCGACCAGCTCAAGGGTACCGGCCTCGACGCCTTCCGGGCGCTCTGTCTGCTCCCGCATCACCAGTACCGGCTTACCCAAGGCCGGCGCCTCCTCCTGAATCCCGCCGCTGTCGGTCAGGATCAAATAGCTGTGAGCCATCATATTATGAAAGTCCACCACGTCCATCGGTTCAATCATATGGATTGCCTCGCAGCCAGCCAGCTCCTGCCGCGCCGTCTCCCGTACGATCGGGTTCATATGAATCGGGTAGAGGGCTTTCACATCGGGGTGAGACTGAAGGACCCGCCGGATCGCCCGGAACATATGCCGCATAGGTTCGCCCAGGTTCTCCCGCCGGTGCGCGGTGATCAGTATAAGGCGGCTGCCCTCCGCCCATTCCAGCTCCGGATGCGTATGCTCAGGCCGTACCGTTGTATGAAGCGCGTCGATAGCCGTATTCCCGGTAACAAAAATACGATCCTCCGGCTTCCCTTCACGGAGCAGGTGCTCCCTGGCCGCATCGGTGGGGGCAAAGTGGTAGGCCGCGATCAGTCCAATGCTCTGACGGTTGAATTCCTCCGGAAAAGGGGAGTAAATATGATAGGTGCGCAGGCCGGCTTCTACATGGCCAACGGGAATCTGACGGTAAAAGGCCGCCACCGCTGCAGCATAGGCCGTCGTCGTATCGCCATGGACCAGCACAATATCCGGCTTCGCCTCTGCCAGTACGCCGTCGATCCGCGTCAGAATACGGCTGGTAATATCGTTCAGCGTCTGCCCCTGCTGCATGATGGCAAGATCATAATCAGGCTGGATAGAGAAAGCCTCCAGCACCTGGTCCAGCATCTCACGGTGCTGCCCGGTTACGCATACGATGCATTCCACATCCTTTCTCTTTTTCAGCTCCAGCACTACCGGACACATCTTAATGGCCTCCGGCCTCGTGCCAAATACGGTCATTACCCGTTTGCGTTGGTTCATTGTTCTTCCTTTCCTTCAGCGGATCCTATATCATAAAGGTCGTCGATATGTTCATCCAGGAATGCGGTACGCTCCGTGACACATTTTTTAAGCATGACAACCGCCTCCTCAAAGCTGCCGGGATCGCGGCTTTCTCCTTCATCGTCCCGCGATAGCAGGTTATCCTTGAAGGTATAGCCCCACAGCGCAAAGTTGCGGTCCACCGCATCCCCGAGGCTTTCGACGTTCTCGTCAATCAGCCCAAGCAATCGCTCATCCGACCATGCTTGCCGGCGCAGCTGCCTGTATCGGGCTACCACCTTATCGACAAAAGCCGTATCCTTCAGCAGCTGGTCGTACCAGTTCCCATCGGCTAGAAAAAACTCATCCGTATGGTAATTGGTCCACTGGTAATTGTTGAAACCATTGTTAAAGTCCCATACGGCCATCTTGAGCTTTCCGCCGATATCCTTATATACATAGGTGGAGAGATGGGTGGCGTCAGGGATCATCGCTAACTCGTTAATCAGATAATAATCCACGAACGAATCCACATCGATATAGGCCGGATAGCCCTTTTGTTCATCGGTGAAATCTTCTGAATAAAGCGCGCGCTCAAAGGCGCTTACATCCTGTTCAATCCACCTTTGCTGTGCGCTTGTCAGCTTGGAGGCCGCCGGATAGGCAATGCTAAGCTCATTATCCGTTTTCCCCGCAACCGTGCCATAGCTTTCAATCACATGCTCTTCTGTGCCGGTTCTGTCACGCTTAAGCAAATAGGCTGTTTCCCCTGTTATGAGCCCAAACTCATAAAGATTCAGCCGTGAAGCGCCGTTGGTTACCGGCTCCACCGCCAGATAAATTCCCTGATAGGCCCCATCCACATAGAGCTCGCAATAGCGGGTATCCGGCGACCACACGGCCATCTCCCGCGCCAAGCCGTATACCAACCGGTTCCGCACCAGGGAGCGATCCAAGAATGGGCCGTAAAGCACCCATTCGCTGTGCTCGCCCATACCCAGCAGGGGGTATTCCAGGCTCTTGCCCGAGTCACGGTATAGCTTGATCCGGTAGGAACGCTTATCAAACACATCATACGAAGAAGCACCGCGGTATTTGATGGTCATGCCGGAGGTGAATACCGGTTCCTCATCGGCGCTATTTTGTTCATAGCCGTCTATCACGGACAGCGTCGCCTCAATGGCCGTTTCCTTGGCTATCTGTGCGCCTGCTGTGTCGACTGTTAGGATCGGCAGGTTGCCTGCAGCGCTTTCGACAGCCTGCCCCTGGCTGTCCTCGCCGGAAGGGATGCCCGTCGCCTGGCCGCCCTTCAGCTTCACCACGCTGGCAGCTGCAACCAGAACAAGCATACCCGCGACAGCCAACACGCAGCATATGATTTTGCGCATACTCTCATCCCCTACCGGCTGATGTCGTCGGTTTGCTCGACCAGGTTGGCGTTCTGTACGCCTTCAATCTTCAGAAGCCTTTGAACGATATCGATCTTCGCCCGTTCATCGGCCTTTTTGATGGCGCTCTGGCTGACCTCATAAACCAGCTCGCAGATTTCCGGCGTGCCGTTCTTCATGCGGCGGCGCGCAGCCTTGCCGAAATGCTGTAAGACGGCAGCCTCCGCCTTATTCTGCGCAGCAAGCTCGCTGCGCACGATCAGCAGCAGCTTACCGTCGGGCCCTACCTGACGGAATACTACCAGGAACAGGAAGATAACCACCGAGCTTATAGCGGCCAGAATATACTGGGATACGCCGCAGCAGATTCCGACGGCTATTCCCCAGAAGATGTAGGTAGCGTCGCGCACATCCTTCACCGCTGTACGGAAGCGGATAATCGAGAGGGCACCGACCATGCCCAGGGAAAGGGCGATGTTGCTGCTGATCACGCTCATAATCAGCGTCGTGACGATGGTCATCATCCCCAGGGAGATGTTGAATTTCCGGCTATAGGCCGTTCCTGAATATGTAATGCGGTAGGTAAACATCATGAACAGCACAAGGATAACCGTCACGCAATTGTTCAAAAGGATCGTGTTCAGATCGAGCGAGCTCAGGTTGGTAAAGCTTTCAAGGATCAAATCTTTCATGTTTAGGTTCCTTCCTTCTTTATTTGCCGTGTTTCAGTAGAGGAAACGGGATTGGGCATATTTGCTGTTCGAGGTGGCCAAGGAGTCCAGGCCGGCTACCACTTCCTTAAAAATTGCCGGCAAAAGCCCGGTGTATTTCACCTCCAGCACACCAACATCCGGAGGAAGAAGTGGGAAGAGCGCCGGATGGGTATCGAAAAAGGCGCCCGGCACGCAACCGCCCGCCGTTTGGGTGTCAAAGGTAATCCGCACATTGCCTGCCGGATACAGGTATGCCCTGCGCGCATACTCCACGATGCTCTTCGCGCTGTAGCCTCCCGACAGTAGCCGGATGTAGAGCTGCCGGGAAAGCTCATCGCCCGCATCGGCCAGAAAACTGAAATCGCCCGCTATCATTTGCCGCGCCTGGGCCTTGGAAACCGTAAGGGTCTTTTTTACTCCGTCCGTACCGGATTTGCATTTATACTCCAGCTTTACCCGCTCGTCCTGCGGCGAATAGATCCGCAGGCGGATCTTGCGCTTTTCCATTAGCCCAAAAAGCGTATCGTACAGATCCCGATCGGTGATCGAATCAAAATACAGGGACCGCACCCGGTAGCCGTCTGGCCCGCTATATGCGTCCGGTGTCAAAAAGCAGGCTAGCCGCTCCTGTACCCGGTAAAAGTCCGTCAGGGAGATGACATATTTAATCTCTTTACGGTATACCGAAATCATGGCCGCTCCTCCTTTCTCACGGAATAGCCCATGCGGAGGCGCAGAAGCGCATCCGGCAGGCGCACCGCCTGGCGGTTCGTCCCGTACTGTACCGCCAGGCCCATAAGTGCCAACAGGACGCTCAGCAGCCAACGCAGGCCCGTTGTAAGCGGGAGCCAACCATCCAGAATCTCCGGCGCCGCAAAGGCCCCCCATATTGCGCTCATGAGAATCAGGACGTGCCCGGACCATCGGATGGAGCAAGCGGCGGCAGCCAGGGCAATCAGCAGCCGTATCCACCCTATATCCGTCGCCAGCCCGGAAAGCGCATAACCCCATAGGCCGCAGAGGATACCGGCGCTGAGCGGCGGATGAAAATAGACGGCAAAGGCGGCGATTACCCCCAGGATGGAAAGCGCCGTAACCATAGAGCCGTGGCTGGCATGCCCCGTCATCCAGCAGGTTATCCCTAACGCTGTCAGAAAGAAGGCGGCCACCGCGCCCGCTACGCGGAAAACCTTATACCCGGCAAAACAGCTGGCAAGGGCAAGGCAGCCCATCAGGATCATCCAATATGGACGGAAGGGCGCCAGCAGCGCCGCCACCTGGAGCCGTTCACCGATGAGCCGGATGATCTCCCCAATCACGTCCATCTATTCGCCTCCCCCCAGCTTCTTCAGCCGCTGGTTTTCCACCGTGTCCCCAAAGGAATCCGCGCTTTCCAGAAAAATACAGTCGGTAATGGCATATTCCGACCACAGCGCCTGGTAGCCCTCGGCCCCGCCCTGGTACCAGGCAGTATTGATCACATAGACATTTTCATAATAAGGCGTCATCCAGGGAGCGAAAAACTTTGCACTGGAATCGCCCACAATCAGCAGTGTCCTGTCATTTGAGGCATCTCCTTGCAGTACTGCATGCGAGTATGTCCCGCCAATAAAGATATCTGTACCGCGCCGGGATCGCGCTACAGCGGGTACCTCCATCGTTGCATAATCATCCTTTCCCCTACGCTTCACAACGGTTTCCCAATTCTTCTTATCAGGATGGATATAATAAAATACCGAATCCCGTTCATCCATATCAATCTGCGCCTTTTCCAGTGTGCCCAAGGATCCAATATAGGGACGAATCCGATCCACCATATATCCATCCAGACCCATCAGCTCAATGCCTGCGGCCTGGGCAAATACCTCTGCCGCATAATAGGCTCCCAGTGCCGTCCATGAATCGTCCGTCCGGAAAAATACGTATTCATCTCCATGGGATATGAGCGCGCCTGTCGCGTCCAGCGTCACCGCGCCTCCCTCCAGCATTCCATAGATCTCATCAATGGCCACCGCAACGTCATCGGTATAACCGGCATACGCCGGCTCTGTTACAATCCTTAGCGGCGTAAGCATGACATAGGTATTGACCCCATCGGGTACGGAATCCACCGCCGCCTGCAGGGCGGCCCGGGTGATCTCTACCGCCTCCCTGTCGTAATGAAACCGTTGCAGGACGCGGTCGCTGAAATAAAGGTATTCCTCATCCTGATCCAGGATCTCGGAGGAAAGCGCCTGGCCGTAGGGCAGCCCCTGCTCTCCATAGGCGGGCGTTGTTGTTTCCGCCTCCTTCACAGCCGCATTCGCAGCCATGGAGCGCTCAGCAACCGTGGCGGCCGCGCAGAGCAGCACGATCACCGCCAGAAACGCGAAGCCAGCCAGCGTGGCCTTTACTCGATTCATCTATTCCTCCTTACGCAAATTTTCCAGCTTCTCGCGTACCTCAGTTGAAGGCACGATCAGCCGCGTGTCCGCCGGTAGCCCCTTCAGTAGGTTGGGTTCTGCAGTCAGTTGCCCGGCTGGTATCGTCAAAGCCCGCAGGCCGCTGCAGCCTGAAAAGGCAAAGCCGCCGATGGCCGTAACGCTGGCAGGCAGCGTAAGCGCCGTCAGGCTTTGGCAGCCATAAAATGCGCTCATGCCCACGGCTGTCAGGCCTTCCGGCAGATCAAGCGCCTCCAGGCGGCTGCACCCCAGCAGAATATGCCCCGGAAGCGCCGTAAGCGCACAGGCAGCCGGAAAGCTTAACCGGCGCAGGCTGGAGCAGTCCATAAACGCCGCACTGTCGATCTGCGCGATGGATGGCGGCAACACCGCCTCCCGCAGCGAAGAGCAGCCTGCAAAGGCCGATTCGCCAATCCGTCTTAGGCGCCGGCATTCGCCCAGATTGATCTCTTGGAGGGACGAACAGCCCCAGAATGCATAGGCTTCGATCTCTTCCAGCGTCGAGGGCAGACTGACCCGCTTCAGCTGAGGGCACTGATAGAAAAAGCTTGCGCGGATGCAGCGAACGCCTTCCGGAATGATGGCCTCCGTCAGATGGGGGTTTTTGCGGAATACCTCCGCGCTCATCTGATCAAATTCTTCCGCATCGCGGAAGACCGCTCGCTGCGTCACTGGCAGTACCTGGCTTTTCTTCGTCCGCTTAAGACTCTCCTGCAGCAGCCGCGCCTCTTCCTCCTCATCCAGAAGGGGCCAATCTGCGTCCGGGCAGCAGACTGCCTCCGTCTCCGAACTGATATACCCATATACCTTGCAATCTGCGCCAAAGTAAATGCGGTCTCGGGCGATGACCGATTTGATCTCGCCATACTGACCGATCTGCACGCCGTTTTGGGTGATTACCCGCTGCTGGGTGAACACGTTGCCCAGCACACGGGCATTTTCCCCCAAGTAAATATCTCCTTCGGCAAACAGGTTGCCGCAAACCGTTGCGCCGTCGTGAATTGTAATGGATTTATGGGATCGGATATGGCCTTGAACGGTCAACCCCTCCAGCACCGACACCGCATGCTTTGAAATGATGGTAGCGGCCAAGATCCCCTGCTCGTCGGTATGATCGTCATCCACATAGCGGATGTTGCGGACCACGTTATCCCGAAGCACCGTCTTCACCATCGCCGCAGCCTGATTAGGCTGAGCGCCGCCATGATCAAAGGAATAGCCCAGACTTATTGCCGGAGCATAGAGCCGCCTGAAGGTACAATCGCGTCCGATGATAAGCTCTGACGCGCTGCTGACGCTGATCCCCAGGTCGCAATGATCGTAGCAGGTGACGGTGCCCTCCGCATCAGCCCATCGCGCGAGCTTGGTACCCTCGCCCAGGATCACCGACTTTTTTCCATAGATCGCACGCAGCTGGTAAATTCCATCCAGGTATGCATTCTGAGCGCAATAGATCTCTTTCTCAAAGCTTACGCCGGCTGGCGGGCGGAAGCTTTTTTCCGCGGCATACACCACGTTTGTGCAGACCTCCGGAAAGCTTTCCGGCTCCATGGTGTCGGCTAAGAGCAGGGTTTCCTGCTTGGATATCATGATGGAGCCATCCCCCTGGTATCGTTCCAGGGCTTTCTCCATCAGCGCCGCAAAGGAAAGGCCAAAATACCGTGGATTACGCGAACGATTCTGGTCGATATCCAAAGCCTTACCCGGATCCTGCCGGGCACTGAGCGCGCTCATGACAAGGGGAAAAAGGAGCATAATGGCAAAAATGGCGATAGCAGCTATCATAAGAACCGTCATAGCTTTTTCGTCTCCTTTTTGGCGGTAGCAAATCGTTCCGTTTTTGCCCATTTTACCTTGCGCTTGGTCAAAAGGTCGGAAACCGCATCCATAAAGCCCAGCCCGATATTCCACATATAGAAATAGAAATTGAAGGTCAGAAGCGGCATAAGCCGGGCGTCTGATTTAAGGCCGTCCACCATCAGCGCCGTAGCGATTTCATAAAAGGGCGCAAAATTCCCATAGCTGTTATAGGCGCCGACAAAGAAGACCGCCCACCAACCGGCGAATACGTTCATCTCTCCCAGGAAGAACAGGGCGAGTGAATCCACCAGGCCCAGGGCCAGCAGGAAGGGCACCGCATAGACCAAAAGCAGCATCAGCCCGTCGAGCTTTTCCCGAAGATTCATATGCCGGGAAAAAATAACCTTGAAAAAATACCGGAACATGACATTGTTGTGCCCGCTGGACCAGCGGCGCACCTGCCTGCCTCGGACTGCCCAGGTTTCCGGAACCTCCTCATAGCACTCTGCATTATTGGCATAGATGACCTTCCAGCCCTGGGTATAAAGCCGGTAGGTAAGCTCCGTATCCTCAGCCAGCACCCGCGTATTAAAGCCGCCGGAATTTACCATGAATTCCTTCCGGAAGCCGCCCACCGTCCCGCCATACTGCGGCAGGGTGCGCAGGTTATAGCGCGCCTGCTGATCGGCCTGGTACCCTCCGGAGCGCTCCAGATTCAGCAGCCGCGTCAGCATATTGGTATCGACATTATAGGGGATCACTCGGCCCATGACAGCCCCGACCTCCGGATCCTGGAAGGCCAGCGCCAGCGAGGTCAGGAGGTCTTTGGCCGGACGGTAATCCGCATCGAACACGATGATGATTTCCCCCCGCGCCAGCTTCATAGCGTCGTTCAGGCCCGCCGGCTTTCCCCGCTCCCCCTCGGAGCGGTGCAGCGGCCGAATAAAGGGATAGCGGCTGTGATATTCCTCCAGCAGCTGCGCCGTCTTGTCGGAGGAATTGTCGTTAATCGGGATAATTTCCAACCGGTCCCGGTCATAATTGCATGCCAGCAGGGCGTCCAGGCAGAAATGCAGCACCTTCTCCTCGTTGTGCATGGGAATCAGCACCGTCACAAAGGGCATCTGGCTGTCATAGATATCGCTGTAGTACATCCGTTGCCGGGCAAACATCCGATTATAGGAGAAAATGGCATGGCGCACCGCATACAGCAGCATCAATATGACGGTGCAGATAAAATATGCCTTCATAATCCCTAGAACCATTCCCATACCGACCTCCTTTCGCCTGTATTGACCCTGGTAATGACGTGGCGGACAAAAACCCCGTAAAAATAGACAAGATACAGAAAATCAAAGAAAGGTCCCAGCGTAAAGAACATACTGGGCATATACAGCGAGGATGCCTTGGATACGATAAAAAGAAAGACCAGATATCGCACGCTGCCAAAGACAAAGGAATATACCATAATGCCAAAAAAGGTTACACACCGCGACAGCAGGGTCCCATTGTTCATAAATCCCGTAATAAAGCCCGCAATGGCTAAAAAAGAAAGCCATATCCCCACCTGCTGCTTCATATACAGCTCAGAATACTGGGTAGCGGTATAAGGGAAAAAATCGGCCGCCAGCAAAAAATAGATACAGGAAATCAGATGAATAAGCAGCGCGATGGCCAGGTAGATAGCCAGCGGCTTTCCCCGATTGCGCCGGGTGAAGCAAAGGGCCAGCAGCGCCAGGGTTACCGCCAGGTTGACCAGGCAGAAGGCAGGCCCCGGAAGCTGGTTGGGGACGGCAAGATAATATACGCCCCCTAATACCGGCAAATACTCGCCATACCCAATCGAAATCGCCTGATCGCCGAATACGCCCCGCAGGCACCACTGGACACCCTGGCACAGCAGGCGGCTAAGGGGGCTGTAAAAGAACAAAAAGAGAAGAAGGCAGGGCGCCACGCAAAGCAGCACAAAGAGCCACTGGTTCTTGTAATCCGCTTTGAACCGCCGGAAGGTCCTGGGATAGTAAATTTGTGTTTTATTCATACAAGCATGCTCCTCAGCCCTTGTAAATTACAAAACCTGCAATTGTAAAGCAAAGGTAAATCTTCTGCAATTCATATTCCTGATTGATTGCATGTCTTCATTATACAAAAAAATCCATACTTGTCACGGTCCAAAACAAGAAAAGTCCCAATATGTAAAAAATATCCATCCTCTTCACCGCTTTTTTCTGTCTAGTTCAGCAGATACCGGGGCGTCCGTTCAAAATTGAACCAATAAAAAAACCGCTTTGCATGGGGTACACGCAAAGCGGTTTGAACGAAATCCGGTAATTTACTTGCCTTCCAGCTCGGCGATCAGGCGCTTCGCCAGCTCGGCGGCCGAAGCGGCGTCGGAAGAATAACCGTCCGCGCCGATCTCATCGCAGAAGCTCTGGGTGACGGGCGCGCCGCCTATCATAATCTTGACCTTATCGCGCAGGCCATTGGCAACCAGGGCATCCACCGTTTCCTTCATCATCGGCATGGTGGTGGTCAGCAGCGCCGACATGGCGACAATCTGTACGCCCTTATTGACCACAGCGTCGACATACTGCTCGGGGCTTACGTCAACGCCCAAATCGACGACCGTGAAGCCATTACCCTCCAGCATCATAGCGACAAGGTTCTTGCCGATATCGTGCAAATCGCCCTGAACCGTACCGACCGCTACCACGCCGGCGCTCTTTACATCCTTCTTAGCCAGGATGGGCTTCAGAATATCCAGCGCGCCATACATGGCGCGGGCCGCTACCAGAACCTCGGGTACATAGATTTCGTTATTCTTGAAAAGGACGCCCACTTCATTCATGCCTACGATCAGGCCCTGATTCAAAATCTCCTCCGCGTCCATACCCTCGTTCAGCGCGTCGGTCACCAGCTGCTTTACGACCTTTGCACGACCAGCCAGGATGCCGTCGGCAATTTCGCGATAGGTTGCCATTTGCTAATCCTCCCTCATGAATTCTAGCGATATTATAGCATGACTACCCTCTTGAAAATAGCCAGTAACCTGCCAAGAAAGGTAATATCTTGCGGTTTTCCTCCTTCTATATGGGAGAATCTTGCTTCACCCGTCCCCCATCCCGATACTCCTTAGGCGAAATATGCAATTGCCGCCGGAATACCTTGGCAAAATAGCCCGGATCATCATAGCCTACCTGGCTGGCAATTGCCCGAATGGAGAGCCCCGTCGTACGCAGCAGGTGCTTGGCCTGCTCGATCCGCACACGGGTGAGATATTCCACAAAGGTCAGCCCCAGCTCCTCCTTAAACAGATGGCTGATATAATAAGGGCTTAGATAGACGTGCCCTGCGACAGCGTCCAGCGTCAGGTTTTCCCCGTAGTGGTCGCGGATATACGCCATAACCAGGGTCATGGTACGCGCGTTGCGGATGTTGCGCACATCGTAAAGGGTATCCATCATCGCATCCAGCACGTTGACCACTCCCCTGCACAGCTCCTCGAAATCCTTCAGGCCATGGATCTGTGTCACCACCTGGTTATTCAGGGCCAGCATCTTATCCAGGCTGGCGCCGCTTTCCACCGCCGCCCTTGATACGACTACCACAAGCTCCACCACGCGCGCCTTGAGCAGCTCCATATCGCCGGCATTGTTGAAGAAAATATCGCCCAGCAGGTCGTTGAGGATCGCCTTCGCGCCGGTCCGGTCCCCCATCCGTACCTTGCCTACCAGCTCGTATTCCTTCTGCAGCGGATAAAACAGCGCCTCACCCTGGGGTTCCAGGGCCCTCAGCCGGTCCTCGTTCTCCTTGCGGTCAAAGATACGCTGGGCGATCTGGGCCTGCTGCGCAGTCAGCTCTTTACGGGATTTCAGGGTGATGAGTCCCTCGGCGGCAATGTGGGAAACCGTCATAAATAGCAGGTCGGCGATGGCGTTTACCTTTTTCGAGTCATATACTGCGACCTTTTGACTGGCAACCAGGAGCGCCTCACGGCTGACCGGGATGTCTTCGGTCAGGCTCATGATCTCCCGCAGGGCAACCTCGTCCCATTCCCACATCATAACCGGGCCGCAGCTCACCAGGCCCAGATAAACGTCCCGGTACATGACCGGCGCGACGATCTCAATGAACCCGGCGGGACACCGGGCGATATAGCATTCGCCCAGCTGGGCTGCCTGCGCGCCCGCCTGGCTGCGAAACCGCTGGCAGCGCTCGCTCCCCTGGGCGCAGCTTTGCATCAGGCTGCAATACAGGCATGGCTGGCACTCAAGCCCCGGAACCGGCACCTGCGCTCCCTGGGCGTCCAGCACGGTTAACGGCAGCCCTACAATATGCAAAAAAGAAGCCAGATGCAGGCCCATAGCTTCAAGATTGATCATTTTACCCAGATCCGCTGGTTCCATTGGTATCAACCGATCCTTTCCTGTCTTCCGGGCTATTATAGTTGATTCGGCAGGTCAAAGCAAGAGAGCGCTCATCATCCGAAAAACTTAACATTTATTTTACAAGCCAGCCTGTCGAAGATGCAGGATTTATATTGAACGATGTCGAAGTGAATTACGTCAAAATTTTATATATTTCATGCACCGCATATACACGATGCCGCATTCATAGAGATAGGAGGATATGATGATGGGAAATTCTGGAGATAGCAAGGCCTTCAACGTACTGAGCTATATCGGACCGCTCTTTATTGTGGGTCTTCTGGCTAAGCCCGGCGATGCCGACGCGCGGTTTCATGCCAATCAAGGGCTGGTGCTGTTCCTGGCGGAAATCGCCTGCTCAATCGTACTGGCGCTTCTGGGGCTGGTGTTGGGCTTTATACCGGTATTGGGCGCGATCCTTACCTGGATCGTCTCCCTGGCCGTTGCGGCCATCGTGCTGCTCTTCATTCTGTATGGTATCCGGAACGCCCTGTCCGGCAGCCGCAAGGAGCTGCCCTACATTGGGCACCTGGAGTTCATCCACTAAAACTACATAAAAAAATCCCCCGCTTTGAGGGCAACTAAGCATAAAAAAGGATGGCAAAGCGCTGATCCGGGCCAAGGGAGCGGGAAACAAGCAAACTCTATGGGAATGGGTAATCTATTCGCATAGAGTTTTTCTTTTGTTGATTCACAACTTCTCACGCCCGCAGGATACATGGCCCTCATCGACGGCGGTGATCCTGGAGCTTGTCCTCCGGCCAGTGCTTTGCAGCAGCTATCCTCTGCTGCAATCGTAAATATGTACCGCATCGCATTGCCTTATAGACCGTTGACTTGACTATTTAGATTATGTATAGTAAGAAAAAATAAGCTCAGCCATGCGAAAAAGAGGGTTGCTATGGAGTTACGAGTATTGAATTATTTTTTGGCTGTTGCCAGAGAAGAAAATATCACGAAGGCTGCCCAGATGCTCCACATCAGCCAACCTACGCTTTCCCGTCAGATGATGCAATTAGAGGAGGAGCTGGGCGTCAAGCTATTTGCTCGCAGCAACCACAACATCGTGTTAACGGAGGATGGGTTGCTCCTCAAGCGCCGCGCTCAAGAGTTGATTGCCCTTGCGGACAAAACCAAACGGGATTTTATTAACAAAGACGCCGAGCTGTCAGGCGAAGTCGCCATCGGCAGCGGAGAATTTCGCAGCACCAGAGAATTGGCTAAAATCATGGTCGCCTTTCAAAAGAAGCATCCCCTGGTGCAGTTCCGGATCTATAGCGGAAATGCTGATAACATCCAGGATTACATTGAGCGGGGCCACCTGGATCTGGGCGTCATGGGAGAGCCGGTGGACATCCGCAAATATGAATTTGTCTCCATGCCCGTCAGGGAGAAGTGGGGCGTGCTTGTGCGCAGGGATTCTGAGCTGTCCGGAAAGAAGCAGGTACAGGTTGAGGACCTATTAGATATCCCACTTGTAACGGCTTCCAGCGACCTTCAGGGAGAGCTTGCCGCCTGGTTTGGCGATTCGCGTGATAAGGTAAAGATTGCAGCGACAGGGAACCTTCTCTATAACGAGGCCATGCTCGTGGAAAATGGGATGGGCGCAGTACTTTGCATTCAGCTAAACTGTGCCTATGAAAACCTTTGCTTTATTCCGCTTTACCCTGCAATCGAGATGCGTACTGCTTTGGTCTGGAAAAAGGACGCGATTTTTCCCTCCGCAACAGCAGCCTTTATTGATTTCACTTTGCAATGCCTAAAGGTTATTTCTGGAGATGAAATATAAGTATTTTACATGCACAAAAAAGACGCGTTACAATAAAGGTGTTCCAAGCGGGAACACCTTTCATTTTTTGTATGGTAAAACTTCGAGGTGAAAAATGACGATCCATGAAGCAAGCGAACGCTACAATATCCCCATTGAGATTCTCCAAGCGTACGAAGGCTGGGGGCTATGCGGCGCAGTCAAAAAAGTGACGGGCGCTTGGCAGTATGATGACGAGGACATCCATCGCCTGAGTACCATAATGACGCTTCACGACGCAGGCTTTTCCAACGAAGAAGTAAAAAACTACATGCGGCTGCTGCTGGAAGGGGAAAACACGGAGCAGGAACGGCTGGCGATGATCAGCCGGCACCGGGATAGCACGTTGGATGAAATTCATTTCAAGCAAGCTCAATTAGACCGGCTGGATTACTTAAAGTACAAAATTCAAAAAGCCAACAAAAAGAAATAACATAAGGAGGACTACCGCGATGAAAAAAGATATAGGCAGCATATTGGCCCTCTACCCCACGCCGCTGACGGTAGTGGGCGCCACGGTAAACGGTAAACCGAACTGGGTGCTGGTAGGGCATGTAGGCATCATGGGGCATGATCACATGCTGGTTAGCCTGGCAAAATCCCATTACACCAACCGGGGCATCCGGGATACGCAGGTCCTTTCGGTGAATATCGTGGACGAGGCTATGCTGCCCAAAGCAGACTATGTAGGCTGTGTCAGCGGCAGCAAAAGGGATAAATCCGAAGTATTTGGCTACAGCGTTGGCCATAACGGCGCTCCCCTGATCGACGAAGCAAAGCTCTCCATGGAATGCTCGGTGGAAGGCAACTATGAAACCAATGGGTTTGACAATTTCATCCTCAAGATCGACCACACCTATGCAGAGGAAAGCATCCTGAATGAAGCCGGAAGAATTGATTACGGCGTTTTCAAGCCCATCTTATTTGAAATGCCCGGCTACAGCTATCTGAAAACCGGCGGCACCGCCGCAAAGTGCATGACGTTAGGTAAGGAAAAGGGATAGGAAAGGTTGAGCGGCAAGCGGGTCATACCTGTTACGCAGCAGCCGGCCAAACGAAAGGAGACAGACCAGTCAAATGAAAAAATTTCTTTCTTTTGTGTTGACACTCACAATAGTATTTGCTCTTTCCGCCTGTGGAAACAGCGGCTCTACCGAAAGCATTTCTTCAGCAGTCCCCACCTCTGAAAGGGAAAGCTCTACCACACCCCAAGAGCCCCCAACAACCGATGAGAGCGCTCCTCAGTCTCAGCCGGAAGCGGAGGCGGCTTCCGCTTCGCTGGTGGTGTATTTCTCCTGGTCCGGCAATACTGAATCGGTGGCGAATGAAATTCAAGCCCAGACCGGTGCGGATATTTTTGAGATTACCCCGGCAGAGCCCTATACCGATGATTACAATACCCTGCTGGATGTTGCCCAGGAGGAGCAGGCTAACGAGGCCCGCCCGGCGATAGCAGGAACCGTGAAGAATTTCGATCAGTACGATGTGGTGTATTTGGGCTACCCCAACTGGTGGGGCGATATGCCGATGATCCTCTACACCTTCCTGGATGAATACGATTTCTCAGGAAAAACCCTTGCCCCCTTCGTTACCTCCGGCGGCAGCGGGTTCTCCGGCACCATCGGGACGATTGAGAACATGGAACCCGATGCGGCTGTGACCAAAGGGCTTTCCCTGGGCAGCTCGGAAGCCGCCGATCCTGCCGGCGCCGTTACACAGTGGCTTTCTGAGATCGGGCTGGCAGACTAAGGAGGCTGTGCATGAAACGATTATCAGCTGTTTTCCTATCTTTGCTGATGCTTATATCGCTGGCAGCCTGCAGGCAGGAACAAACGCCATCCCTATCTGAAGCTCCGCCTCCTGCCCCCGGTACATCATCATCAGAAACGATGGAGGATCGTCAAGCAATTCCAGAAGGATTTGTCCTCATCGAAGGCGGCAGCTTTCAGATGGGCAGCCCGGATTCGGAGCCCTGGCGCAGCGAAGATGAAACGCAGCACACGGTAACGGTGAGCGCCTTTTATATCAGCCCATATGAATTAACGCAGGCTGAATATCAGGCAGTTATGGGCGAAAATCCAAGCAATTTTTCCGGGGAGAATCTTCCGGTCGAAAGCGTCTCCTGGCTGGATGCAGCTTCCTACTGCAACGCCCGCAGCGAACAGGAAGGATTGACGCCGGCCTATACCATTGACGGGGCAAATGTTACCTGGAACAGAGAAGCAGACGGATACCGGCTGCCGACAGAAGCGGAGTGGGAATACGCCTGCCGCGCAGGAACCACAACGCCCTTTAACACGCAGAATTCCCCCAGCGCCGAAGAAGTTAATTATTACGGGCATTACCCCTATGAGATCGAGGGAAATTACTTTTCGCAGGAGAATCTGGAGACCCGGCCCGGCGAGTACCGTGAAACCACCGTAGAGGTTGGCAGCTTTGAACCCAATGCCTTCGGGCTTTACGATATGCACGGCAATGTGAGCGAATGGGTCTGGGACAGCTACGGTGCATATGAAACAGAAGAACAGATGGATCCTGCGGGATCAGCCGCCGGTTCTCTCCGCGTTTACCGGGGCGGCGGCTGGAATGACTTCGCAAAAAATATGCGTTCCGCTTACCGGGCCACGCTGGAGCCGGAGCTGGCGAGCCCCAGCGTGGGCATCCGGCTGGTGCGCAATGTGGCGGCGGGCTCCGGCACCGTATCCGGCGCTGCAGCCAAGGATGCGGCCGATGGAAGCGGAAGCCTCCTGATCGCCTATTTCTCCTGGGGCGGCAATACCCGGGGCATCGCAGAGGAGATTCAACGGCAAACAGGAGCAGACCTGTTTGAAATCACATTGGTAAATCCCTATTCTGACAACTATAATACCGTGTTGGATGAGGCGCAGCGGGATCAGAATGAACAGGCCAGGCCGGAGCTGGCGGAGCATGTGGAAAACATGGAGCAATATGACACGATTCTTCTGGGATATCCCAACTGGTGGGCGTCCATTCCCATGCCGATCGCTTCCTTCCTGGAGGAATATGATTTTACAGGAAAGACCATCATCCCATTTTGCAGCCACGGAGGCGGCCGTTTAGGGCAGAGTTTGACAGCCATCGCCAAGCTGGCGCCGGGTGCAGCGATGGGAGAAGCCCTCAGCATCCACTATTCCGGCGGGAGCAGCATGCCGGAGGATGTAAGCGGCTGGCTGGCTGTCAATGGGATCAATGCGGATTAAATCTTTAGGCGAGAAGGCGGCCATGAAAAAGTCCTATTCGGATTGCTGCCTCTGCCGCTGGCAGCAGAAGAAACGGAATAGCTTGATGTTCGCCAAAGAGGCGGATGCAGGGACCATCGGTTGCTAAGAAAAGCCCATGCCTAAACTACACTGGGGAGAAGCCAATGCTTTTACCCGCTTCTCCCCTCTATTACAGCAATGGAGGAATCGCAAATGAATGAAAAAATCGTGCAGACAGCAGGCCGGGATCAACTGGGCGGTTTCGCCCCGGATTTTGCCCATTTTAACGACGATGTCCTGTTCGGTGAGAACTGGAATAACCAGGATATTGACTTGAAAACACGCTGCATCGTGACGATGGTGGCGCTGATGTCCTCCGGCATCACCGATTCTTCGCTGATCTACCATCTGGAAAATGCCAAGGCGCATGGCGTGACGAAAGCAGAGGCCGCGGCCATTATCACCCATGCTGCGTTTTATGTTGGATGGCCGAAAGGCTGGGCTGTATTCCGTCTGGCGAAGGATGTCTGGAAGGAGGATACGGCGGAGAGTGAAGGGCACGGGGGCATGTTCGGCCTTGGACAGCCCAATGACGCATATGCCCGGTATTTTGTAGGCCAGAGCTATTTGAACCCTGTGGCAGGCCAAAGCGGCGTCAACATCGCCAATGTGACCTTTGAACCCGGCTGCCGCAACAACTGGCACATCCACAAAGCAGATAAAGGAGGCGGCCAGCTCCTGCTGTGTACGGAAGGCCGCGGATGGTATCAGCAATGGGGCGAGGAAGCATGTGAACTTCACCCCGGCGACGCGGTGGAGATTCCTTCGGGCGTCAAGCACTGGCACGGCTCGGCGAAGGACAGTTGGTTCACCCATCTGGCGGTGGAGCTGCCCGGAGAAGGCGCTTCTACCGAATGGCTGGAAGCTGTAACGGATGAGCAATACAAGGCTTTGCGATAAAGGCTGATATGCACGATATGGAGGGATAAACATGGGTAAGGCATTAGTCGCTTATTTTTCAGCCAGCGGCGTAACGGCAAGGCTGGCAAAGACACTGGCAGAGGCCACAGGCGGAGACCTGTATGAGATCCGCCCCGCCGTTCCCTATACCCGCGCTGATCTGAACTGGAACAACAAAAGCAGCCGCAGCAGCGTGGAGATGAACGACAAAGGCTCCCGTCCTGCGATTGCGGCCCCGGTAGAGCATATGGAGCGGTATGATACCGTGTTCGTGGGGTTCCCTATCTGGTGGTATGAAGCGCCCCGCATTATCCAGACATTCCTGGAAAGCTATGACCTTTCCGGTAAAACAGTGATTCCCTTCGCCACCTCCGGCGGCAGCGGCATGGGAGAGACATCTTCAATCCTGCAGAAAAGCTGCCCGGCGGCAAGGGTTCTGCCTGGAAAAAGGATGAACGGTTCCGCCTCGGCAGACGAGGTTTCCTCCTGGGTAAAAAGCCTGGGACTGTAAGGAGCGCGCGCAATGAAAATTCTGGTGATTGAGAGCAGCCCGCATAAACATGGCTCCTCCAACCTGCTGGCCGGAGCCTTTATCCGAGGCGCACAGGAGGCTGGCCATACGATCGCGGTGTTTGATGCCGGGCACGCCGACCTGCATCCCTGCCTGGGCTGCGGCGCCTGTGGGATGTCGGGCCCCTGTGTGCAAAAGGACGATATGGCGCCTTTAAGAGAACAGCTGCTGACCTGTGATGCAGCGGTTTTTGTGACGCCCCTTTACTATTTCGGATTTTCCACGCAGCTGAAAACCGTCATTGACCGCTTTTACAGCTTTAATGGGCAGCTGGCAGCCATGAAGCTGAAAACCGTCCTGATTGCTGCCGCCTGGGACAGCAACGATTGGACGATGCGGGATATTAAGGCGCACTATGAAACCCTGTGCAACTATCTTAACTTCCAAAATCAAGGGGAAATTCTGGCCACTGGATGCGGTACGGTGCAGATGACAAAGCATACCCGCTTCGTGCAGGATGCCTATTGGCTGGGGAAACGGATAGGAGGTTAGCTGGATGAAGCCAACCGCCATCGCAAAAATTATCGTGGATGTGCTGATGACGCTGTCCCTGTTGCTTTTGATGGGATACCAGCTTTGGGGCGAAGCAGCCCACGAGTGGGCCGGAGCTGGAATGCTCGCTTTATTTATCGTACACCACATTCTAAACCGAAGCTGGTATAAAAACCTGCTCAAGGGCAGGTTTACCCCTATGCGGGTATTTCAAATCTGCGTGGATATGCTGCTTCTGATCTCGATGCTGGCACAGATGTACAGCGGTATTGTTATGTCACGCCATGTATTCGCATTTTTACCCATTGACGGAAAAATGGCGCTGGCCAGAAGGTTGCATATTCTGGGCGCCTATTGGGGCTTTATTCTGATGAGCCTTCATCTGGGGCTGCACTGGAATGTATTTTTAGCTCTGGCAAAAAGGAAAGCAAGGGGAGCAAAGCCCGCAAAAATCCGCAGGCTGCTTCTCTTGCTGACCGGTCTGCTGATTGCAGCTTACGGCGCTACTGTATTTTTAAGCCGCGATTTTCCCACTTACCTGTTTCTGCAATCAGAATTCGTCTTTTGGGATTATGAGGAACCAGCCTGGCTCTTTTTACTGGATTACATTTGCCTGATGGGGCTTTGGGTATTCGTGGGCCACTACCTCGCCAAAGGATTGAGAAATTTAGGGAAAACCGAAAGGCCGTCAGAGGAAAGGCGCGCTTAATGGAATCGGAACCGGCGTAAGATACACGCCGGTTCCGATTTTTTTATTCCTTTCCCATGGGACTGCTGCCGATGATGGGGGCTCTTTATGCGTTAACGCGATATACCCGTATCATATCGGGCATTTTTTTAAACTGCTTGATAAGGCTGTCCAGCTGCGCCTTGTTATGGATCTCCACCGTCAGCGTAATAGACGCCACATTATTCTTATCCACCCGGGCATTGATCGCCAGCATATGGATATTCATATTGGAAATCACGCTGGAAACCTCCACCAGCATCCCCGGCTTATCATGCATATCCAGATGCAGCTCGGCCTGGTAAGCGCTCTCCGCATCCTGCGCCCATTCTACTTCGATAAACCGCGCCGGATCAATGCCAATATCCTGCAAATTGGCACAGTCCGCCCGATGAATGGACACGCCGCGCCCCCGGGTAATGAAGCCCACAATGGGATCCGGAGGCACCGGCGAGCAGCATCGTGACATGCGGACCAGCATATTGCCCTCGCCTTTTACGATGATCCCTTGGCTGGCGGTGGGCTTTTTGGCCGCCTGTCCCGGCTGGGGATGCATGCTCTCATGCAGCGCCTTTTCGGCTTCCTCCTCCTGCTGGCTTGTGCGGGTCTCGCTGCGGTAATCCTCCAACAGCCGGAAGATCACCTGATTGGTCGTAACGCCGCCATAGCCTACCGCAGCATACAGATCCTCCAGGGTGCTTAGGCCATGACGGGTCAGGATTGGCTCAACCCATTCCGTCCGCATGAGCTGGCTTAAGGGGACAGCGAACTTCTTCGCCGCCGCGTCCAGCATGGCTTTGCCCTTTTCAACGTTCTCATCGCGCCGTTCCTTTTTCAGCCACGCGCGGATCTTGCTGCGCGCCTGCGGGGTCTTGGCTATGCTGATCCAGTCCCGGCTGGGACCGCGTGCGTTGTTAGCCGTAATGATCTCCACAATATCGCCCGTTTTCAGCGGCGTATCCAGCTGGACGATCCGGCCGTTCACCTTTGCCCCTACGCACTTGTTGCCAATTGCGCTGTGAATGCGGTAGGCGAAATCAATGGGGTTGGCGCCCTGGGGCAGCTCTACCACCTTGCCCTTGGGCGTAAAGACAAAGACCTGATCGGAAAAAAGGTCTACCTTGAGGGTATTCATGAATTCCAGCGAATCGCTGGTCTCATTCTGCCACTCCAACACCTGACGGAGCCACTGGAGCTTCGCATCCATATCGCTGGAGTCAGAGCGCTGCTCCTTATACTTCCAATGGGCGGCGATGCCGAACTCGGCCGTGCGGTGCATCTCCCAGGTGCGGATCTGCACCTCAAAGGGTACGCCCTGCCGCCCGATCAGCGTTGTATGCAGCGACTGATACAGGTTCGGCTTAGGCATCGCGATATAGTCCTTGAAGCGGCCCGGGATCGGCTTCCAGATCGTATGGACGATGCCCAGCACCGCATAGCAATCGTTGACCGTATCGACGATGATCCGGATCGCCGTCAGATCATAGATCTGGTCAAAGGACTTATTCTGCTGCTTCATCTTCTTATAGATGGAGTAAAAATGCTTCGGCCGGCCTTCGATGCTGGCTTTGATCTGCGCCTCCTCCAGCTTGGTCCGGATCGTGGAGATAATGTCCTCGATGACCGCCTCGCGCTCATTGCGGTGCATGGCCACCTGCTCCTTGAGCATATGGTAGCCTTCAGGATCCAGATAATACAGCGACAGATCCTCCAGCTCCCATTTTACGTTGAATATACCCAGCCGGTGCGCCAGAGGCGCATAGATATCCAGCGTCTCATGGGCAATACGGATCTGCTTTTCCTTCGAGCAATAGCCCAGGGTCCGCATATTGTGCAGCCGGTCGGCCAGGCGTATCAGCACCACGCGGATATCCTTTGCCATAGCCAGCAGCATTTTTCGCAGGCTTTCCGCCTGCTGTTCTTCTTTGGAAAAGAACTCCATCCGGGAGAGCTTGGTCACGCCATCCACCAGCTGGGCGACCTCATCGCCAAAATTCTCCCGCAGCGCCTCAACCGAGTTTTCCGTATCCTCAGCCACATCGTGCAGCAGGCCCGCCGCCACCGTCGGGGCGTCCATGTCCATCCCCAGCAAGATCTTGGCTACTTCCACAGGGTGCACGATATAGGGCTCGCCCGATTCACGGTTCTGGCCGCCATGGGCCTTCTCCGCGAAATTGTAGGCCTTCTCAATCAAGGCTGTATCCAGTTTTTCATAGTCCCGGTGGACCATATCCAAGAAATCGCTCAAGTTAACACCTCCTGCTCACAGGCTATATTCCCGATGCTTCCCTTCTCGTAAAACCCGCCCTGATACAAAACGCTACCGATGGAAATATGCCGCCGCGCGGCCGTAAAGCCCGCTGCTAGAAAGCTGCACCTTTCTTCCTGGAATCAAGGCCAGAAAAGGCGCGTCCGCGCCAAAACGAACCAACCCCAGCTCGGAAAAGATGCCCAAAGCGATCCGCGCGCAGCATTGGCTTAGTTCCATCGCGTCTGCCGCTGAAGCCAATGCATTTTCGCGGCTGCGGAAGCTTCGCCCCTGGGCTGCCATCCTGCGCAGCCCTACATAGCAGCGCCGCAGCTCGTCCTCGCCAAATTGGGGCCAAAGGTTAGGGTATTCAAAAGGATTATCCTTCATTATACTACCGATCTGTTCACAATGCAATCGTCCGGCCAGGTTTTGTGCAGCACGCCATGAAATGGGCGGATCCAACAGCAACAGCCTGCGCCAGTATCCGGACTCGGCCAGGCGTTCATAATCGGGCGCTAAAACCAAAGTATTCTGGCAGGCCACGGCGCCTTTGCCGTCCTCTAGGGCAATATGCAGCTGGGCGGGCGGCGTTGCCAAGCGCTCAACGCCATAGGGCGTATGGGCCAATACAAGCGTACCAAAGGGATCCTCCAAAAGCCAATCCATCGCCCCGCTTTGTATCTCGCATACCGTCTTGTCCGGCTCCATACTGCCCAGCAGCAGCTGGGAAAGCGCATTCTCCCCCCACCGCCCCGGAGGAACCGCAGCCGCCTCGCCCGGCAGCTCGCCTGCCGCCCGCTGAAAGCAGTGGATCTGGCACTGCAGGCTGCGGCGCCCCCTCCACTCATTGATGCCAGGGCTGACCAGCAAATCATACCGGCAATCCCCGGTATGTACCGGCGGGGCCATACGAAAGGCCACCGCCGGGCATGTCCCGCCCTCGTCCACCAGGCTGGAGCGGAAATGCGCGCCATCGGCGCCCATGGGGCGGATATCCTCCATATTCGCCTGTACCCGCAGGACGACCGACGGATTCCCCATGCCGTAGGGCGCCAGGGCAGAAAGCTGCTCCGCTAGGGTTTCCGTTATGGCCGATACCCCAAGCATCAGGTCATAGCTCTGCCTTGGCAAATAGAGGCGGCCATCCGTCCTTTCACGGAGCAGGTCGTTGAAGCGGCGGCGAAAACGATCCAGGTTTTCAGGCGCAACCGACATGCCGGCGGCCATCTCATGGCCTCCAAAACGGATCAGCAGGTCTTTACAGCCTTCCAGCATCTGATAAAGGTGAACGCCGGGGATACTTCGGGCGGAACCCACATAGTGGTCCTCCTCCCGGGTCAGCAGGATGGCCGGGCGATGGTACTGCTCCACCAGGCGGCTGGCCACAATCCCCTGCACGCCGCTGTCCCAATGATCGCTCCACAGCACAATACCCCGTTCCCTGGCAAGATCGATCTCGGATGCCGTCAGGGAAAGCGCCTGCTGGGCGATCTGCTCGCCGACTGCTTTACGGCGTGTGTTGTCCTGATCCAGCTCATGGGCAATCGCCTGGGCGATGTCATGATCTGCTGTGGTCATCAGCTCGACGCTTTTGCTGGATACGTCCATCCGGCCGCCCGCATTGATCCTGGGGCCCAACTGGAAGGCCAGCTGCCCGGCGGATATCCGGTCGGGAACCGGGCCGGCGGCCTCAATTAACGCGCGCAGGCCAGGACGCTCTGCGCGGCAGATTGCCTTCAAGCCCTCCGCTACAATCGCGCGGTTTTCTTCCACCAGGGGCACCAGGTCCGCCACCGTAGCCAGCGCCATCAGATCCAGGCATCGGAGCATCGCCTCACGGCCGCCCAGGGCCTCCACCAGCCGCCCCGCCAGGCCGGCCCCGCATAGTTCGTGAAAGCGATACGACTGGCCCTGGCGCTTCAGGTCCAGCACCGCCACCGCCTCCGGCAGCTGAGGCGGGCATTCATGGTGGTCGGTAATGATGACGTCCATCCCCAGCGCAGTGGCCAGCGCCGCCTCATCCCGGCTGGCAATCCCACAATCCACCGTAATCATGAGCCGGTAGCCCTGGGAAGCCAGGTCCCGCACAGCCCTTTCATTCAGCCCATACCCTTCCCTGTGGCGTTCAGGGATATAATAGCCCACTAATCCGCCCTGGCTTCTCAAATATTCCAGCAGAATGCTGGCAGCGCAGACCCCGTCGGCGTCATAATCGCCATACACCACGATCGGCTCCCGGCAATCCAGCGCCCGGCGGATCCGCTCGACGGCTTTGTCCATATCGGTGATATTCATCGGGTCATCGAGATCCGCCAGCGAGGGATGCAGGAAGTGCTCCGCCGCCTGGAGGGTATCGTAACCGCGGCGAATCAGGATCTCGGCCAATGAGGGATCCACGCCGAGTGCCGACGACAGCGCGCGGGTTTCATCCCTTCCAGCCATGCGCCGGCTTCTGGGTTCATAGCATATCATGCAAAACTCCTAAAAAGAAGGAGCCTTCTGCGAAAGCTCCTTCTTTCATCTTACTTCTTTTTGGCCTTCGCCGGCTTGGGAGCCGTGGAAGCCTTCAATCGCCGGTTCTCCTTATGCCGGTCCACAAGGCCATGGCACCAGGCCCAGAAGGGCCCGGAAAGCAGCACCGAGGAATAGGTGCCGAACAGCAGGCCTACGATGATCGGCAGCGAGAACTCGCGGATGGAGGTTACGCCCAGGATATATACGCACAGGATGGTCAGCAGCGTGGTCAGGGACGTATTGATGGAACGCGTCAGCGTCTCCCGTACGGACCGGTCAACGATCTCGCGGCGGGTCAGCGCCGAACCAAAGCGCCGGTTATTGTCACGAATCCGGTCGAACACAACGATGGTATTGTTGATGGAATAACCCATGATGGTCAAAACGGCTGCCACAAAGGAGCTGTTGACCTGAATATTCAGGATACAGACCACACAGATCATCATGCCCATATCATGAATCAGCGCGATCACCGCGGCGACGCCGCTCAGGAACTCAAACCGGAAGGAGATGTAGATCAGCATCAGCACGCAGGTGATTCCGATCGCCGTCATCGCGTTGCGGATCAGCTCCGATCCCGCAGTAGCGCCGACACGGTCCTCCGATACGACCTCCATCTCCGGATACTTGGCCTTCAGGTCCGTCTCGATCTGCTTGATCTGCGCGTCGTAGTCCTCGCCGCTTTCATTCTTGTTCTGGATCTGAATGACAGCCTGCGTATCCTCTGACACCGACACCCGGACGTCCATCTTGGTATCGGTCACCGTCTGACGGACGATATCCACCACATCATCGGACGCAAAGCTCTGCTTGAGGTCTACCGTGTAGAGCGTTCCCCCGGCAAAGTCGATGCCGAAGTTAAAGCCGCCGGTAAAGCCGGTAACCACGCCGATCAGGATAACCACCACCGGCAGCAGCGCAAACCACCGGCCGTATTTCGTAACGGAGAAGGCCCGCTCCTTCTTTTCCGCTTTAGGCTTGGACAGGCCAAAGAGCGAAGGCTTCTCCACCCCGAATATGACCAGAGCCTGCAGCAGCATGCGGGTAATGAGCACCGCGGTAATCATGCTGGCCACGATGGAAATCGCCAGCGTATAGGCATAGCCCTTGATGGAACCCGTACCATAGGCAATCAGCACCACGGCGGCAATCATGGTCGTAATATTGGAGTCCAGAATCGCAACCATAGCCTTTTTGAAGGCCGTATTCACTGCCGCGCGCACGCTCTTGCCGATGCGCAGCTCCTCCTTGAGCCGTTCAAAGATAATGACGTTGGCGTCCACCGCCATGCCGATGCCCAGGATAATACCCGCAATACCCGGCAGGGTAAGCTGTACGCCCGGGATCAGGCAGATGCAGTACATGACGATAATGATATAAATGGTCAGCGCCACATCGGCCACCAAGCCCGGCAGGCGGTATACGACGAGCATGAACAGGTACACCAACCCAAGGCCAATCAGGCCGGCTATGATGGAACGCGTCAGGGCATCCTCGCCCAGCGTGGCGGAGATGGTGCGGATTTCCGTCTGCTCCAGATCCAGCGGCAGCGCGCCGGACTGAATCAGCATCGCCAGTTCCTTGGCGCCGTCGAGGGTAAAGCCGCCTTCAATATAGCCCTCGCCGTTTGTAATGGCGCTCTTCACGTCCGGGGCCGAAATGAGCTCATCATCCAGATAGATGCTGATTTTCTGCCCTACCAGGCGGGACGACGCCTCAGAAAAGGCGGTGGCCGCTTCGCTCTTAAACTTAAAGGCAACGACATAGCCCGCATCCTGCAGGTATTCATAGCCGCACTGCTCAATGTCCTTGCCCTCCGCAATCACCGTACCGTCGGGCTCGCGGAACTCAAGATGGGCCGGCTTGCCGATGATATCCAAAACAGCCTTCGGATCCGCTACGTTTGGAATTTCCACCCGGATGCGGTTGGTTCCCTGGCGGTTTACGGTCGCTTCGGTATAGCCTTGGTTATCCAGACGCCTGCGCAGCACCTCCATGGTGCTCGCCATCTGCGATTCAAAATTACCGTCGCCAGCGTCCTCGGCGTCATATACCACATAAACGCCGCCGCGCAGATCCAGTCCCAGCTGCACGGACTCCCCCCAGGAGAGCACGTCATAGCGGCCAACCGCTACGCCGAACACCCCAACCAGGCCCAGCACAATGGATACAACCAGCAAAGCTGATACCATTATGATGGTCCATTTCTTGCTCCTCATGGTCTGTCCTCCTTAATTGCCTTATCCGTTTATTATAATTTTCCAGGGGCTATTCGTCAATAACCTGCGGGCAATTGGCGTATTCCCTGCCCAGCCGCTCATATTCCCTGGCCCGTGGCACCGCCTGACTGCGCTCTGCCTTAGTGGCGGCGCGGACCACGCGCCCTGGTACGCCCATAACCACGCTGCCCGGCGGTACATGCGTCCCCGGAGCGACGACCGCCCCGGCGGCAACGATGGCCCCGTCGCCGATTTGGGCGCCGTCCAGCACAATGGAGCCCATACCGATCAACGCGCGGTCCCCCACCCGGCAGCCATGCAGGATCGCCCGATGGCCTACCGTCACATAGCGGCCCACCTGGACGCCGCCGTGCAGGACCACGCCGTCCTGAAGGTTGCTGCATGCGCCCACACGGATGGGTCCGTCATCGCCCCTAAGCACAGCCTGCGGCCAAACGGTGCAGCCCTCCTCCAGCGTCACATCCCCCATGATCACGGCGGTAGGATGCACAAAGGCCGCGCTCTCTGTCCCGGGGGCGTACCTGCTATACGGCTCCTTCATCCTCGCCTTTGGCCCCCTCCTCCAGATAGTGCAGGGCGATGGCACATTCCACGCGCTTGCGCTCGATTTCGCATTCCATATCATAGGGCTTGGAAATATCCCCATTCTGATGCCAAGCGTTGGCTGCACAGCCGCCCGAGCAGTAGAACTTGGCCCAGCAATCCTTGCACTTGGCCTTATGCAGCACATGGTTTACCCGGAAGGGCTCCTGCATCGCCTCGTCAAAGGTGCCTTCCAGCACATTGCCCATTTTGAACTGCTCCTCGCCCACAAACTGATGGCAGGGATAAATATCGCCCTGGGGCGACACGGCCACATACTCGTTACCCGCGCCGCAGCCCGTCAGCCGCTTGATGGCGCAGGGGCCATTCCCCAAATCGATCATGAAGTGGAAAAAATTGAACCAATTCCCCTTGGCCCGTTCCCGGGCCATAAGCCGCATGAGCTTTTCATACTCCGCGCGGATCGCCGGCAGGTCGCTCTTTTGCAGCGCATAGGGCATTTTCAGATCCGTCACCACCGGCTCCACCGAGATCTGATCGAACCCTTCTCGGTTCAGCGCCATGACGTCCTCGGTAAAGTCCAGATTATAATGGGTATAGGTCCCCCGGATATAGTAATCCTTTCCCAGCGGGCGGCGCTTTTCCACCAGCGCCTTGGCCCGGGGCAAGATGGCGTCAAAGCTGCCCTTTCCGCCGGGCTGCGGCCTCAGGCGGTCGTGCACCTGGCGGCGGCCGTCCAGGGAGATCACCACGTTTTCCATTTCGCGGTTCATAAAGTCGATCACCTCGTCGTCCATCGCCAGGCCGTTGGTTGTGATGGTGAAGTGGATCTTCTTGTTGTGCGCCTTTTCCAGCTGCCGTCCATAGGCCACCAGATCCTTGACCACCTGCCAATTCATCAGCGGCTCCCCGCCGAAGAAGTCCACCTCCAGGTTTACCCGGCTGCCAGAGCGCGCCACCAGAAAATCCAGCGCCTTGGCGCCCACCTCAAAGCTCATCAGGCAGCGCCCGCCGTGGAAGGCGCCGGTCCCCGCAAAGCAGTAGGCGCATCGCAGGTTGCAGTCGTGGGCCACATTCAGGCACATGGATTTTACAACCTTCTGGCTGTTCAGCTCAATCTCATCCAGCTTCCATTGGGTAAACAGGATCTGCTGATCCCGCAGCCTGTCCACCTCCTCAATCACCTCGCGGATCTCCTTGGGGTCAAACTGCCCGGCCAGCTCGCGGACGATGGCCGCCGCCTCCATCTTTTCATACCGCTCGATCACCCGGGCGGAAAGCTCATCCAGGGCGTAAACCGAACCGCTGCATTCATCCACCGCCAAAAACAGCTCGTCTACTGAAAAAACATGTACCATTTCCGTATCCTTTTCTCGTATATAATATGCTTCGTCCAATCAAAGGCCCTTGCGCCTTCCATATGCAAACAGCCAGAAAGGGGCCCAGGTCTACCCTATCTTGCAAAGGCAGGCCTGGGCCTCTTTATATCCTGTCTTGAATTAGGCCTCTTTACGGGCACACTTCTGGTTTGCAACCGTACAGGAAGTTTTGCAAGCGGACTGGCAGGAAGCCTGACACTCGCCACAGCCGCCGTGGGCAGCGCTCTGCTGCAGGCAGCCCTTCTGGATGACCTGAATATGCTTCATGGAAATTCTCCCTTACTTAAAGATTCTTTTTCAGTATATCGCATTCTTCGCATCATCGCAAGGGCTTTTTACTTTCTGAAAAGCGATACTATGACGCTGGCACCCAAACCTGCGGCCGCGCCAAGCCCGATATCCGCCAGCCAAAGCTGCACGGAAGCTTCCGGCGCGCCCAGCCACCCCAGAATAAGGCCCACCAGCGCCAGCCCCAGCGCGCCGACGCCCAAGCCCCGAAGCCACAAATATCCACCCCGGCTCCAGGTTGCGACTACGGCGCCGGCCATGGCGCAAAGCACCTTGCAGATCTGCGCCCAGAGGGCCGCCGACGCCATGTCGGCCCCCGTCAGCTTCATCACGAGCGCAGCCAATCCTAACAGCAGCAGCGCGGTTATCACGCTTGCACCAAGGCCGATCGCCGCCCAGCGGCCCATATCCGCCAGATTGACCGGGGCCGCCTCGCGTTTACGCGGCCTTAGCTTTTTCATTTTTTTCTTTGCCATCATGCTCTCCCCTTTTCTTATGGTTCAAGCTATGCCGGCGCGGCGGTAAATATGTTCCGGAACGGGAAAAGCCTCCTTCCCGACGGCGCTATTGCTTGCCCCCCTTCCCTGGTTCCCGCAGCCCCTGAAGGGCGCGTCTTGTCACGGGGTTCGCCATCAGCGCCCGGTTTGCGCCTGATACGATCACGCCGTTAACCATGCCCATGGCCGCCCCGGCGATCATCATAACCGGCAGATAGGCCGGTATGATCCCCGGGCTATGGGTATAGGCGGCCGCCATGGCCAGCTGGCCCAGGTTATGCGCCAGACCGCCGGCCAGCGAAACCCCCACCGGCGAAAAAGCGCGGCTGCGAACCAGCAGCGCCATGACCAGCCAGGAGAGCAGGGCACCCGACGCTGAAAAAGCAAAGCCGGAAAAGCCGGAAAACAGCAGGGCTGAAAGCAGCACGCGGCTCAGGGAGAGGGTTAACGCCTGCCGCGGGCCCGCATGCAGCAGCAGAAAAAGCACCACCAGATTGGCGAGGCCCAGCTTAATTCCCGGAACCGGCACGGGCATGGGGAGCAGCGTCTCCAAAAAGGAGAGCAGCAGCGCCAGCGCGGCCAGCAGCCCATACGCTGCCGCCAGATATGTTCTTCTTTGCATGTTCACCTAACCATTCCATCGGCCGTGGCGGACGCGCCCTCCACGCGCACCACCAGCCGGTGCGGCAGGCAGACGATCCGGCCGTCCGCCGTGGAAATTGCCCCTTGACGGACGCAATACTGATCCGGGCAATCGGCTTCTTCTATCCATACGGCGCCCTCGCCCGTATGCACCAGGTTGCAGCCTGCTTCAGACTGGACAAGATAGCTGCCCTCTTGATTCAACGGCATCCGCACAAGCTCCACGCCGTCCTGCTCAACGACAGCCCAGGCGCCCGGACCCGCGCCCTGGCGCAGCAACAGATAGAGGATACCCGCCGCCAGCAGGACGCCTGCTCCCAGCATGCCATCACGCGCTAACCGTCTGTCCTTCATCCGCCGCTCCTCATTGCAATTTTTTTCCTGATAGGGCATAATGATCACCTGGGAAGGGGGCCATATCCATGAAACGAACGCTTCCGGCGCTGCTCATTTTCCTTTTGCTGGCGCTTTTTTCCGGGGGCTGCAGCCAGGCTACCATCAGCGGCGACTACTTTGCCCTGGATACCATGATCAGCATTACTCTGTATGATACACGGGACGCCGCCATATTGCAACAATGCTGGGACCGGATCGACGAGCTGGAGGATATGCTCTCCCGCACCCGGGCTGAAAGCGATATATATCGGATTAACCACGCCCAGGGCAAACCGGTGGCCGTACAGCCCGAAACAGCTCAGCTTCTGGCCAAGGCGCTGGACATCTGCGAAAAGAGCCAGGGGGCGCTGGATATTACCATCGGCCCGGTGACGGAGCTATGGGATTTCAAGTCCCCCTCCCCCCAGCTGCCCGAGGATGACGCGCTGGCCGAGGCCGTTGCATGCATCGGCTATGACCGGGTGAGCCTTTCGGGCGATACGGTTACGCTGCCCCAGGGCATGGCGCTGGATCTGGGCGCCATTGCCAAGGGCTATATTGCCGACGAGCTGGCTGCTACCCTGCGGCAGGCCGGATGCGAAAGCGCGCTTTTGAACCTGGGCGGCAACGTGCTGACACTGGGCAATAAGCCCGGCCGCGACGCCTGGATCATCGGGATCCGGGATCCTGAGGGCTCCGCCGCTCAGGCGCTTTTGAACCTGCAGCTTGAGGGCTCCAAGGCCGTGGTGACCTCCGGTATCTATGAGCGCGGCTTCACGCTGCAGGGCCGGCGCTACCATCATCTGATCGACCCGGAGACAGGCTGGCCCGCCGACAACGGCCTGGCCTCCGTGACCATTGTGGCCGGCTCCTCCGCCCTGGCCGACGGATTATCCACGGCCTGCTTTATTCTGGGCCCCGAGGATGGGCTGGCGCTGCTTGAGCGGTATGAGGACGTGGAGGCGCTCTTTCTGATGCAGGATGGCAGCTATCGCGCGACCGATGGGCTGGCCCCGCTTATCCAGAAGCCTTAATCCTCAACCAGAAAAAGATCCGGCTTTCCAGGCGAAAGCCGGATCTTTTGGGGTTTACCTGGCAGGATGAGAGCTTTACTGGGCCTGGGCCAGCAGGCTGTCCAGCAGCGCCTTTGCCCCAGCGATGTCCGCAGGGCCATCTACAGCCTCTACCGTCCCCTGGTTTGCCAGCACCTGGGCGGCGAAGTCCTTCGCCTGCGCATCAAAGGTACCCGAAGCCTCCTGCATGCGCAGCGTAGGCGCTTCCCCCTGCGCGGGCTCGGCCGTGACCTTATCCCAGTTCGCCAGCACAATCGTGCCGTTTGCCACCACCAGGGTCACCGCATCCCGGTAACCGTCCACGGCTGTCTCAGCGGCCTTAAAGTAGACGCCGTCCCGATAGCTCCCCTGAGGAACCGGTTGGCTGCCCATGGCTTGATCGAATACGCGCAATACATTGGCCACCGAGATGGAGGCGCCGGAAACATTTTTTACCTTGCCCGCTTTCTCGCCTTCCTGGTCGTATTCAATGATGCCAGGCCCGCGCTTGACCAGCACGTCCTCAATGGCCTTGGCCTGCTCATACCATTCCTTCCCGATGGAGGAGGCGCCCTTCATACCATAGGCGTCGCCCAGGGCCTTTTTGTCCCCGTTCAGATAGTGGATCTCATTCCAATCCACCGATTCAATCCGGTTTTCCGATACCTTCACCGTTACAATGGTGCGATAGCCCGATCCTGCATCCATATCGCCCGCGGCGAAATAGACGCCGTCCGGATAACTCGGCTGTGAGGCGCATCCGGCGGCAGACGCCGCCAGCAACGCCGCGCCCATCAGGGCAGCGATACGCTTTTTCATCTTCTTCCTCCTCATGATGGTTCCCCTGGCAAGGGTTCCGGATTCTTCATGCGCCGGAGAGGCGCGTCCGGCAAACTGCTATGGGCTTTGTCCATTTTAGCCCGCAGGAGGCCGCCCGTCAAGGGGCGGTTAGAAAAAGGCTTCCCCTGGGGGAAGCCTTTGGGTTTGGGGAAAATCAGCCCCAGGTGCGCATGATGCCCTGCACCATCATTTCATAGCTCTGCTCCGGAAGCCGTCCCTCCGACAGGCGGTCAATGCCATGGCTCTTCAGGTCGGCAAAGAACGCATCGACGTTGGCCTTGTGCTCCGGGCTCTTGGGGTCCTCCAGGTACAGCTCAATATACCGCAGGCCAAGGCGCTCGCGGCGCACACGGCGCAGGACGATCTCATCGTCTGCCAGAAGCTCCATCTCGTCAAAGAGGCGATGGGCCTCGTCCAGCATGGGCTGGGTAAGGAATTCCAGCTTCTCCACCGTCAGGCGGAAGGAGTTGAGCTCCTTGCTGCGCTCGTTGAACTCGGTCTGGGTCTTGCAGGTGCGCTTGAGCTCTTCCAGCTGCTTTTGGATTTCCGGGTTCTGGTAGGCGTCGCTCTTGGGCTCGTAAATGCCCATATGCACGCCGTCCAGATGGCTGTGGATCAGGTCGTAATAGCGGCGCATGGCGGGAGCGGCTCCCTTGAATACGCCGGCCAGGAACTCATCCACCAGCGTATCTACGTCATAATCGGGATTCCACATCAGCTGCGCCATCACATAGCTGCGGAGCTCGGCCATGCTGGCCCCGCCGCCGCCCCAATAGGCCGCCTCCTCAAAGAGGCCCTTTACATGATTCTTGATGAGGAACTGGATATTGGGCTTGAGCACCTTAAAGTTGGGGAAAGGCATCAGAGGATGCGCATAGTTGGTCACATAGTCCCATACATACAGCCGGTCGCTGACCTGCGCCCACTGGCGGATGTCCTCGGAAAAGTGCTGGGCCGGCCGGCGCTCCGGGGTATCGGAGGGATACGCGATGGCCTGGCACTCCTCCAGCGGATGGGAGAAGCAGCACTCGATATCGCACAGGCGGATGATCACATTGGGCAGGGGGCGAATATGCTTGGGCGGCTTGCGGGTATACTGATAGGCCAGCGTATCAATGGCGATATGCGGATACTCCTCGGCAATGGCGGCCGCAATTTTATTGACAAACATCAGCAGCGTGCCGGCATGGCTTCCCTCATAATCGTCGATGGCCTTGCACTTTTCGCACTGGCAGGGGTTATACCAGTCATTCTGGCTGACCGATACAATGGAAGCCTCGGGATGGGCCTTAATCCATTCCTTCACCTGCTTGAGCGCGATCTCAAAGACCTCGTCGTTGGTCAGGCATAGCTGCGTATGGTCGCTGATGCGCTTGCCGTCCACCAGCGAATAGTATTCCGGATGCTCGCCGAAATACTTCTCCACCGGAACGAGGGCATTGAAGGAGTGGACAAAGGGGAAGTATTTCATGGTGCCGCCCTGGTAATCGGCTACGCGGTCGTAGTGACCGTTCCCTTTGGTATGGGCGTTCCAGTCGCCGTCGATGTAATTCTCCCAGAACTGCGGCTCGCGGTACTCCAGCTGCGGCACAAAGGTCTCCTCCAGGTCAGCCGGCAGGGTAACTTTGTAGCGGGCCGGCACATGCTCCACGTCCGGCGTAAACCACCGTACGCCCATATACTTTTCCAGCAGGGAAAACACGCCGTACATGGCGCCGCGCACATCGCTGCCGGCTATGATAATATCCTCGCCGCAGGTGGTAAGCCGGTAGCCTTCGTCGCCCAAAGCCTCCCAGTCGATCGCCGCGCCAATGGCCTCCAGCCGGGGATGCCTGCCGACGATGATGCCCCGCGTCATATACATATGGGGCCGGTGCTCGTCCCCCTCCAGCTCCTGGCTGATGGGCAGGGTAACGCCTGTCATCTTCCGCAGGATGCGCTGCAGCTCAAAACAAGCCCAGCGGGTGGTCTGGGAAGCGTTATTGGCCACCAGGATCTGGTAGTCGTAACGGCCGCCCTCAATGAGTGTGATGGTCTTGCCCATGGTGATATACCTCGCCATTCGTACGAATTTTCCCTTTGGGGATCAAATCCATTATATCAGACCCCGGGGGCTCAGAGTATGCAGGATACTGATATTTCTTGCCGATCCTGCGGCGGGCAGGGCGCAGCGCCTTCAGATCCTTGCGTCGCGGTTCTGCCCGTTATCCCTCCATGCACCGTTTGCGCCAAAGCGTCTCATATTCCTTGACCGAGACGATACGGCTGGCCAGATCGCCCACGGTGTGAACGCCCTGTTGAATACACCATGCCCTGTCTTTGGCATAGGCCGTCATATCCAGCTCATCCTCATCCACGCAGCAGGGCACCTGTTCTATCCCGGCCAGATAGGCCATAACCGCGCGGGTATGGCCGTCGGTGATAAGCCGGAGGCCTTGGAATCGTTTGTACAGGATCGGATCCATATCTACCAAGAATTTGGGGGTAAACCATTCGCGGCAAAGCCGCAGCTTTCCCTCGCTAATATATAGCTGGCTTGGGGAGAGGCTGCTGACCGGAAGCCGTTCGATTTTTTTATCCGGCCCGCGATAGCGCCGGTTTGCGATATATTCGCGTCTCGTCAGGCGGTAATGCAGCTGCATTTTTCCCTTCTGGCCTTCAGGCAGCGGCTGGCTGCCTGCCAAGCTAAATCCGTTTTTCTCCCATATGCGGCGGCTGCGCAGGTTATAGTCATCGCAGAGGCAATGCAGCACGTCCGTCATCTCCCCGGCAAAGGCGTATTCCGTCAGCATCGCTATCACCCGCGTACCGATACCCCGATTCCAGCAGTCTTTTTCGCCGATCATGATGTCGATTCGCCGTACATCGACGCCTTCGGGATAGCGCGTGCATATTTCCTGCAGGTTCATAGGCTGCAACCAGCACTCGCCTACCGCACGCCCATCTACCTCTATGAGAAATACAAGCGCATCCTGCGATACGCTGCCGTAAATCCCACGCACTTCTTCCGGGCTGTAAGAAAGCGTTGCCCCCGCCTCCCCGCCCTCCGTCCAATAAAGCACCTCCGGGTCGGCGTTCCAGCGGTATAAGTAAGGCAGGTCGTCATCCCTGAGCGGCCGCAGCACGAGCTTCATGGAGCCATAGCCGCCATAAAGGGTAATATCATGAGACCGGATCGTTTGCACCCCCTATTCTCCTTCGCTGTTTTTTTCAGTATATCATCATTTTTTCTGCGTCACAATCCTGGCTTTGGCCTCATGGAGCCGCTGCTGTGCGCATAGGCTGAAGTGGAAACGCCGCCTCTGAAGGCGGCGGGGAGAGGAGAAGCTATGGAGCTGCTTGCTCTGCTGGAAACGGTTATCTCGCGCCTTAACCACGCGCTTTGGGGCATACCCATGGTGCTGCTGCTTTTTATCACGCACCTTTATATGACCTGCCGTACCGGGTTTATTCAGCGCAAGGTGCTGACGGCAATCCGCCTGTCGCTGACGCCGGAGCCCGGCGGCGAGGGCGATATCAGCCCCTTTGCCTCCCTGGCTACAGCCCTTGCCTCCACCATTGGCACCGGCAATATCGTCGGCGTAGGGACAGCGATTGCCCTGGGCGGCCCGGGCGCAGTATTCTGGTGCTGGCTGGCCGGCATTTTCGGCATGGCTACCAAATACGCCGAAGCGCTGATTGCCGTCCGTTTCCGGGTAAAGAGCGCTGACGGCCGCATGATGGGCGGCGCAATGTACGCGCTGGAGCGGGGGCTGCACCGCCGCGGCCTTGCCCTGCTTTTCGCACTCTTTGGGGCGCTGGCTTCCTTGGGCATCGGCTGCGGCGTGCAGGTCAACGCGCTTTCCCAGGCCGTTACCCGGCTTGTCCCCTCCATCGAGCCCTGGAGCGTCGGGCTGGCGGCCTCTGTGACGGCAGCCCTGGCCATCTTGGGCGGCGTCAAAGGGCTTGGCCGGGTCTGCGAGCGCCTGGTGCCCTTTATGGCCATCTTTTTTGTCATGGGCTGCACGGTGATTCTCTGGCAATGCCGCGACGTGCTGCCCGCCGCCTGCAGGGCGATTGTAACCCTGGCCTTTCAGCCCGGCGCCGTCGCCGGCGGCCTGGCAGGCTCGGGCATCATTGCCGCAGCCCGCTATGGCATCGCCCGCGGGCTCTTCTCCAATGAGTCCGGCATGGGCTCGGCGCCCATTGTCGCAGCCGCCGCCCAGTGCCGCAATCCGGTCCGCCAGGCTTTGGTAGCCTCCACCGGCACCTTTTGGGATACGGTGGTGCTTTGCCTGGTGACGGGCCTGACCCTGGTGGCCAGCATCATGAAAAATCCTGCCATGGATCTGTCCGGGATCACCGACGGCGGTGAGCTCTCCGCTCTGGCCTTTGGGCAAATCCCCTATATTGGCCCGCTGGTGCTGAATGTGGGGCTCATCACCTTCGCCTATTCCACCATTTTGGGCTGGTCCTATTACGGGGAGCGCTGCGCCGAATACCTGCTGGGGCCGCGGGCGCTCACCCCCTACCGCCTCCTGTACCTAGCGGTGCTGGCGATAGCCCCTGTGATCAGCCTCGGTCTTGTTTGGGATATGGCGGACGTGCTCAACGCCCTGATGGCGCTGCCCAACCTGGTTGCCCTGATTGGGCTTTCCCCGCTCATTGCCCGGGAAACCCGCTACTATCTGCCGCGCCTGGATGAGCAGGATCTCCGCCCCATTGCGACGGCAGAGCCTGAACCGGCCTATCGCCGCTGGACGAACCAGCGGTCCTCCTCCAGAAAAAGATAGGTTTCATGACGCCCGATGCGAACCGTATAGCGTATCCCTGCGCCGCCGGCCTTCAGGCTGGCGGCGCGTCGCACATCCAGAATGCGGTCGATCGAAAAGCTGCGTCCATCCTCCCATTGCACCGACAGGGGCCTGAGCTCTCCCTCCGGCGAATAGCGGGCCACCACCGCTACATATACCTTGCTTTGCATGCTTCACCTCTCACGAAAAGAAGCTGACTGGGTGAATCGTATGATCCTCCTTAGCGTTGAGCTGTCCCAGCAGCGTGTCCTCATAAAGCGTCCCCTTCCGGATGGCGCTTGGCCCAAACCGCAGGCGCAGGCTGTCCACGGCATGCTCCAGCCGCTCTTCCCGCTGCCGGCGCGCCTCCTCGCCAAAAAAGCTCAGCTGTACCGGCGTATCCCAGGGCACCAGGCCGCAGGCCCGCAGCCCCACGCTGCGCAGCGGGCGGCTCCAGTCATAATGGCGCCGCAGCAGGGTCATGGCCGCCTCAAAAAGCTCCCGTGAGAGATCCGTCGGGGCCTGCAGCCTCATCTGCCGCTCAAAGCCGGCCAGCGTACGATCCCGCAAACTGATCTGGACGGTAGAGCCCTTCAGGCCGTATTCCCTCAAACGGGCGCCCACGCTCTCGGCCAGGGCCGCAAAGGTGACCCGGGCATCCCGCTCATCCATCAGGTCCCGGGGCGTGGTGCTGGAATTCCCCACACTTTTTACCGCAGCCTCCTGCCCCGCCGGCCGCACAGGCGAGCTATCCCGCCCGTTGGCAAAGCGGTGCAGGGTGAGGCCCCATTTACCAAACCAGGCCTGCAAAAGCCTGGGGTCGGCAGCGGCTAATTGACCGATGGTATAAATTCCCCGGCTGTGAAGCTTGCGGCAGGTGGCGGCCCCCACGCAGAGCAGCGCCTCTACCGGCAGCGGCCAGGCCCGTTGCCGGTAGTTGTCCCTGGAGAGTACGGTGGTTGCGTCGGGCTTTTTCATATCGCTGCCCAGCTTTGCGAATACCTTGTTAAAGGATACGCCCACCGACGCAGTGATGCCCAGCTCATCCCGGATCCTCCGGCGGATTTCATCGGCCACCTCGCGCCCGCTGCCTTGCCGCGCCCCTCCGCCGCTGATATCCAGCCACGCCTCGTCCAGCCCAAAGGGCTCGATCCGGTCGGTATACTCCCCATAGATCGCCCCCGCCATACGGCTGAAGCGGATATAGCGGTCATAGTGGGGCGGAACGATCACCAGCTCCCCGCACTTTTCCCGTGCCTGCCACAGCGCTTCGCCCGTCTGAATTCCATAGGCCTTGGCCTCATTGTTCTTGGCCAGGATAATCCCGTGGCGCTCCTCGGCCCTGCCGCCTACCGCCACCGGCTTTCCCCTCAGGGATGGATCGTGCAGACATTCCACCGACGCATAGAAATTATTCATATCCACATGCAGCACAGTTCGCTCCCCCATGACGCCGCCTCCTCGTAATACGATCATATGTTCGCATTACAAGTATACGACGGTCCGCCGCAGAAATATACCGGTAAGATATGGAAGGCCCCGGCAGGCCAAAAGCGCCCAAAGGGAGCCCGGCTAGTCTTTGCCGGGCTCCCTTTGAAGCGCCGCCGCTAGGGCTGGTCGATCCGCATCGCTTCCTGAAGCTTAAGCAGCGCCTTTTTTTCAATGCGGCTCACATAGCTCCTGGAGATATGCAATCGCTTTGCCACCTCGTGCTGGGCCATCGGCGGCTGGCCGCCCAGCCCATAGCGGGCGGCCAGCACCTGGGCTTCGCGCTCCTCCAGGCGCTCTGCCATCACCCGGCGCACATGATCCAGCTGGATACGCGCTTCCACGGTGTCCATCACCTCGTCCGCCTGGGTACCCAGCACATCCATCAGCGTCAGTGCGTTTCCCTCGTTGTCCGTCCCGATCGGCTCCAGGAGGGAAATATCGTTCTGCCGCTTCTTGCCGGAACGGAGAACCATGAGGATTTCGTTCTCGATGCAGCGCGCGGCATAGGAAACCAGGGGTTTGCCCTTTTGGCCGTCATAGGTGTTAACCGCCTTGATCAGCCCGATGGTGCCGATGGAAATGAGATCGTCCATATCCTGGCCGCTGCGGATATATTTGCGGGCTACATGCGCCACCAGCCGCAGATTGTGTTCAATCAGGCAATCCCGGGCCGATTCGTCGCCTCCGGCCATCCGTTTCAGGCAGTCGCGTTCCTGCTCCTCGCGCAGGGGCTTGGGGAACGAGGCGCCCCGGGTGACATATCCGATGAGCAAAGGGATCTGTTCAAAGAAAAGGCGCAGCCCTTCCATGAGCATCTGCATGCTTTCACCTCCCGACATGGTTACTCTATGCCGGGCGTGGATTGTCCTACGATGGCGAATGATGCAGACAAGCCTCATTTTTTCGCGCCTGCTGGGAGACAAGGCCTAATAATGCAGAATCCTTTCCTCAATGGAGGGGCGGATCGGGAACCCGCCGGACACGCCGGTGTGGCTGGAATACCCCCTGTGGCCCCGCTGCTGCGGCGCCGGGCCCACAAAGCTGCTCTGCATACCGGACATGGACAGGGTGTGCGCCTGGCTATCCAGCTCCACAAAGGTAAAGAGGGCCTCCCGGTAGGGCGCGGTGCAGCGGATCCAGGGATGCTCCCGCTCTACCTGCGGGCCGTAGGTATCGCAGGCGTACGCCTCGCCCAGCCAGCAGTTGGAGGCGCTGTTCACATCCAGATAGTGGACGCCGTCCTGCACAAGGTGTCCGTCCACATGGTTGTGTCCGTTAAAGGCGGCGATCACGCCCGGCCCCTGCCGGCGTGCCTCCAGCAGGAGCGCCCGCAGCTGCCCATGGTTACGGATACCGACGGCTGGATCAGCCAGGCTGGCGTGGCTGAAGAGGACCGTGGGATTTTTCGTTGCCGCCAGGTCGGCTTTCAGCCAGTTCATCTGGCTGGCCGAAAGGTTTTCCCGGTATTCCTGGAAGGCGAAATAGTTCCGGTTCCCATAGTCATAATCAATACCGTCCAGCGAGACGGTATTGGTATCCAACAGGCAAAAATGGAAGCCGCCCCAATCAAAGGAATCATACACCCGCCGCAGGCCGAAAAACCGCATCCAGGTCAGCTTATCGGACGCATCGGTATCATGGTTACCCAGAACATGGTAGCGGCCGCCGGGAAAGCTGTTCCAAATGGCCCGTACATCCTCATGCTCCTCCCGGGAATGGCAGAAATCCCCAAGGCTTACAATAAAATCGGCCTTTCGCTTCCGGGCGGCCTCGAGGAAGGCCTCCAACCGCTGCGGCGCGTCATGCATGATCTCCCGGTGCAGGTCGGTGATGATTCCAAAGCATACTCTTGACATTACGCTTTCCCTCCATAGAAAAATCCCGTGCTATACCTGATTGTACAGCACGGGATCATCGGATTCAAGGCTACTGGGCGCCGTCCTGCTGGGCGTTCTGCCGGTCCCATTCCTCCCATAGCGGACGGTATTTCTCCGCCGCCGCCTCATGGGCTTCCCCGTCGATATTGAATTCCAGCTCCCCGGAGTTGGGGTCCTTGGTGACGAAATAGAGGTACCCATCTTCCAGGAAGGTTTCGTCCGGATAAAGGGCTGCGTCGATCGCCTTCTCCGAGGGAGCGCAGATGGGCCCGGCAGGCAGCCCCTCGTACTTATAGGTGTTATAGGGCGAATCGCTGGCAATGTCCTCCGCCGTCAGTACAATGCGCTTGATACCCAGGGCATATTGCAGCGTCGGGCAGGACTGCAGCTTCATCCCCTGATTCAGCCGGTTATGGAACACCGCGGATACCTTGGCGAAATCCTCTGGCCGGCTTTCCTTCTCGATGATAGAGGCCAGGGTGATGACCTCGTCGATGGTCATATCCAGCTCCTGCGCCCGGGCGATCCGCTCCTGGGTAAAGATGGAATTCATCTTGACCGCCATCTTTTCGATCATATCGTTGGCTGAGGCGTCCGTATAGATTTCATATTTAGCCGGGAAAAGATAGCCCTCCAGGATATACTTGCGCTGTGCAAGCTTCTCCTGGGGAATGTTTTCCATCATGTCGATGATGATGCTGATATTGGACACATCATCGGTGCTCTGGCACAGCTTCTTAAAGGCGTCCACATCCTGGATATGCTTATCCTTATAGAGCCGCTCCGCCATCTCGTCAATGTTATAGCCCTCGATGACGATGAAATCCGTGACCTCGCCCTTACCGTCGCCGGTTGAGATCTTATCCAGGATATCGCGATAGCTCATGGTGGGGTTAAGCACATAGCTGCCGGCCTTCATCTTGCTGGCATAGCCCAGCACGTCGACATAAAGCTTGAATACCGTCTTGCTCCGTATGACGCCCTGCTCCTCCAGCAGCTCCGCAATCTTCGATTTACCTGAGCCCTTGGGAATTTCCACCACCACCGGCGTATGATCGGTTTCGCTTACCGGGCTGAGATAGTTGTCCATCAGGTACCGGTAGCCGCACCAAAATCCCACAACGAGGATGGTCGCGCTTATCAGATAGATCAGCACCGTCCGCAGCACCCGCCATAGCGCATACAGCGAACCGTGGACAATTCTGCCTTTCTTGCCCCTTTCATCCTGTGGGGTAAGCCTGGGCTGCTTCATGTTTGTTCCTCCGCTTCAAGGGATCTGCCAGGCCCGCCCCGGCAGAAAGGCAGCCCGGCAAGGGAGCCGCCCTTATCCTTTAGACCGCTTGGCAGCCGCGATTAGTTCCCGCGCTATATCTCCACCACAATGGGCAGGATCATGGGGCTGCGCTTGGTCTTTTCATAGAAATACTTGTTGAGGCTTGTGCGCATCTGGTTTTTCAGGTTGGTCCAGTCGCCGCCCGACAGGTTGCGCTGGCGGTCGATCACGTCAACCACCACCTTTTTGGCGTCCGTAATGAGTTCATCGTTATCCTTTACATAGATGAAGCCCCTGGAAATGATCTCCGGCATCCCCAGCAGCTCGCCCTCGCCGGAGGCCATCGTCACCACCACGACCACCAGGCCGTCCTGGGAAAGATGGCGCCGGTCACGCAGCACCACCGTGCCCACGTCGCCGATACCCAGGCCATCCACCAGCACGCCGCCGGCCTGAACCGCTTCGCCGTCGCTCATGCCGTTGTTGGTAATTTCAATGGTATGCCCCAACTGGGGAATTTTCATGAACTTCGGCTTCATGCCCAGCGTCTGAGCCAGCAGGGTATGCTGCTTCAGATGGCGGTACTCGCCATGCACCGGCACAAAATACCGGGGCTTGACCAGCGAATGGAGCAGCTTCAGCTCCTCCTGGCAGGCATGGCCCGACACATGGACCTCCGCCAGGGAGTTATAGATGACATTGGCGCCGCAGCGGAACAGCTGGTTGATCAGCCGCTGTACCATTTTCTCGTTGCCCGGTACAGGGGTGGCCGAAAGGATAACGGTATCGCCGTCTTTAATGTTGATCTGCGCATGGGTCTGATGGGCCATCCGCATCAGCCCGCTCATGGGCTCGCCCTGGCTGCCCGTGGTGATGACCACCAGCTTTTTATCCGGAAAGTTCTTGATCTCCGTGGCGTCGACGATATGCTTGGGGTCAATATTCAGCTCGCCCAGCTCCATGGCCACGCCGGCCACCCGCACCATGCTGCGGCCGGAAAAGCAGACCTTACGGTTATACCGGATGGCGTTGTCAATAATCTGCTGAATGCGGTGGACATTGCTGGAGAAGGTTGTGATGATGATGCGCCCCTTGGCGTTGCGGAAAAACTCGTCCAGGTTGGCTCCCACCGTGCGCTCGCTCAGGGTATAGCCCGGACGCTCGACATTGGTGCTATCGGCCATCAGCAGCAGGACGCCCTTTTCACCCAGCGCTGCGATCCGGGCAAAATCCATGACCTCGCCGTCCACCGGCGTATAGTCCACCTTAAAGTCGCCGGTCATGAACACCACGCCCATGGGCGTATGGATGGCCAGGGCTACCGAGCCCTGGATGCTGTGGCTGATCTTCAGGAACTCCACCTCAAAGCAGCCAAGCTTGACATGGTCGCGGGGCTTGATGGGAATCAGCTTCGCGCCGGTTACCCCGGCCTCCGCCAGCTTCACCTCTACAAGGCCCAGCGTCAGTCGGGTGGCATAGACCGGCACGTCCAGCTGCTTGAGCACATAGGGCAGCGCGCCGATATGATCCTCGTGACCATGGGTCAGCAGGATGCCCTTCACCCGGGAACGGTTGCGTTCGAGATAGGAAATGTCCGGTATCACGAGATCGATCCCCAGCATCTCTTCATCGGGGAAGGCCGATCCGCAGTCGACGACCAGAATATCGTTATCATATTCCAGTACCGTCATGTTTTTCCCTATCTCGTCCACACCGCCCAAGGGAAGAACCTTTAACGTCTTTTTCTTCATGAATCTATTATCCTCCAAGGTAATACTGACACAGCAAGAGCCCGGCGCTGCGGCCGGGCTGAAACGGGCGGCGCTGCTGGCGCGCATTCGCGTGCTTTCCGCAAAAGCGCCTAAATTGCCGCGCTTTCCACTTTATTGGGATGAAAACCTCTAACCCCATAATGTTACTATTATACGGGTTTTTCAAAGCAATAGCAAGCTTCCAGCCGATTTCCGAAAATTTCCGCCCGGTATTCTTGACAAGCGGCAAAAGTATGATACACTGAAAGCCAAACCGATATAGGCGCTATGACGAAGAATAGTAAGCAGCGAAAAGCCGCGCCAAGAGAGCCGGAAAGGGTGGGATCCGGCCGCGGCCCGCTGACGGAAGGCACCTTCTGAGCGCATCAATGAAGGCGGGCCGCACCGGCGGCCAAAAAGGGTGGAACCGCGAAACGACCTTTCGTCCCTTTACAGGGGATGCAGGGCCGTTTTTTTGTATCCTGCCAACCAGGCCGGCAGCGGCTTAAACAAAATGTAAGAAGCATGAAGGAGGAATTGATTCATGACGGAAAAATTGACGATGGACAAATTGGTCGCCCTATGCAAGAACCGGGGCTTCATCTTCCCCGGCTCCGAGATCTACGGCGGTCTGGCCAATACCTGGGACTATGGCCCTCTGGGCGTCGAATTCAAGAACAACATCAAAAAGGCGTGGTGGCAGAAGTTCGTCCAGCAGAGCCCCTACAATACGGGACTGGACTGCGCCATCCTGATGAACAGCGAGGTATGGGTTGCTTCCGGCCATGTCGGCGGCTTTAACGACCCGCTGATGGATTGCAAGGCCTGCAAGGCGCGCTTCCGCGCCGATAAGCTGATCGAGGACTTTACCGGCGGCGCAGAAACCGGCGACGGCTGGAGCAACGAGCAGCTGGAGGCCTACATTGCCGAGCATGATATCGTCTGCCCTGTATGCGGAAAGAAAGATTTTACCGGTATCCGCCAGTTCAACCTGATGTTCAAGACCCATCAGGGGGTGAATGAGGATTCCGCCGCCGAGATTTACCTGCGCCCGGAAACCGCCCAGGGGATTTTCGTCAATTTCAACCATGTGGCGCGGACCACCCGCAAGCGCATCCCCTTCGGCATCGCGCAGATCGGCAAATCCTTCCGCAACGAAATCACGCCTGGCAACTTTATTTTCCGCGTCCGTGAATTCGAGCAGATGGAGCTGGAGTTTTTCTGCAAGCCCGGCGAGGATCTGGAATGGTTTGAGTACTGGCGCTCCTTCTGCCGCGACTGGCTGCTGTCGCTGGGCATGAAGGCGGAGAACCTGCGCCTGCGCGACCATGAGAAGGATAAGCTCGCCTTCTATTCCAAAGCCACGACGGATTTTGAATATCTGTTCCCCTTTGGCTGGGGCGAGCTGTGGGGCGTAGCGGACCGCACCGACTATGATCTGAGCCAGCACGCAGGGCACTCCGGCAAAAGCATGGAATACATGGATCCTGTAACCAATGAGAAATATACGCCCTACTGCGTGGAGCCTTCCGTCGGCGTCGACCGCCTGGTGCTCTCCTTCCTGTGCGACGCCTATGACGAGGAGGCGCTCAGCGATACGGACAGCCGTGTGGTGCTGCACCTGCATCCTGCCCTGGCGCCCATCAAGGCCGCCGTCCTTCCCCTGCAGAAGAAGCTTTCCGAGCCCGCCATGGCCCTCTATCAGGAGCTGTCCAAATACTTCAACGCTGACTTTGACGTTACCGGCTCCATCGGCAAGCGCTACCGCCGCCAGGACGAGGTGGGCACGCCCTACTGCATCACCTACGATTTTGAATCGCTGGAGGACCACTGCGTAACCATCCGCGAGCGCGATTCCATGCAGCAAACCCGCGTGCCTCTCGACCAGGTGCGCGCCTTTATCGAGGAAAAGCTCATTTTCTAGCATACGGGAGGCATGCCTGTGCAAACGCGAACCATCCGCTCCAGGAACGCCGATTATCAGCGCTTCCAGGTGCTGAAAACCAACCGGAATAAGCGCTACCGTTATGGCGAATTCTTTGTGGAGGGCGTCCGCAATCTCAACGCCGCGGTCCAATTCGGCTGGCACATCAGCTCTCTGCTATACCCTGCGCAGCGTCCGCTTTCAGGCTGGGCTCAGGATCTGCTCCACAGCCAGCCGACCGACGTCAACTATGCGCTAAGCCCCGAATTGATGGACGAGCTAAGCGGGAAGGCCGATGGTTCCGAGCTGATGGCGGTGGTGCGGATGCGGCCCGATAGCTTCTCGCAGCTCGTCTGCGGCGACCCGCCTCTGCTGGCGCTCTTTGACCGTCCTTCCAACAAGGGGAACCTGGGAACCATCCTGCGCTCCTGCGACGCCCTTGGGGTTGACGGGCTCATCCTGACAGGCCACGGCGTGGATCCCTATGACCCTGAGGTTGTCGCCTCCACCATGGGTTCCTTCTTCAAGGTGCCGGTGATCCGCGCGCCGGAGAGCGAAGCGGTCATGGGCTTCATTGAAGAGATGCGCCGGCGCTATCCGGGGTTCCAGACGGTGGGCACCACCGCCCACCGGCAGAAGCCCCTGAAGGACACGGATCTGACCCTTCCCACCCTCTTTATGATCGGCAACGAAACCGACGGCCTGTGCCGCGCCTTCAAGGAAGGCTGCGACGTGCTGGCCACGATCCCCATGGATCCCGCCTCTTACGCCTCCTCCTTTAACGTAGGCTGCGCCGCGACCGTCCTTTTCTATGAGGCCGCCCGGCAGCGGGGCACGTTTTAGGCGATATAAAAACCCCCTGTGGCCTTCAAGGCCACAGGGGGTTTTCCTATACCCGATTATTCCGACCTACATAACGCGCACAGGTATCCGCGCACAGCGCCCACCAGATAGAGCGAACCTGCTACGACCAAGGGGCATTTTCTTCCCCTGGCGATCGCCAGAGCTGCGTCCACCGCGACGCGTACATCCTCCTGCACCATCGGCTGTATGCCCTGCGCCCGGAAAGCGTCGGCCGTCTCCCGGGCTGTCAGCGCCTTGCCGATCGGCGGCTCGGTCGCCACCACATGGCCAACCTTAGGCGCCAGAATCCGCGCAACCTGATCCACGTCTTTGGTGCGGACTGCACCCACCACCAACACCGCGTCATGGTTGGGGGTAATGGCATCCAGCGCCTCTGCCAGCTGCCCGGCTCCCTGTGGGTTATGGGCGCCATCCAGCAGCACCAGCGGCTCCCGGCTGACGACTTCCAGCCGGCCCGGCCAGCGCGCGCAGCCGGCCCCCTGCCGTATCGCCGGCAGCGTCAGGGGCAAAAGCTCCAGCTGGCTGAACACCACCGCGGCGAGAACCGCCGTAGCGCAATTCAGGATCTGATGGCGCCCCAACAGGGCCGTCTCAAACCGCCCCAGCTCCAAGCCCTGGAAGCTCATGGAAAAGCGCTGTCCCTCCAGGCCCGAATATTCCACCAGGATGGCGGCGTCCCGCACGGCATACGCCGGAGCTTCCCGATCCCGCGCCGCACAAAGCAGCTCCACATAAGCCTCGTCAAAGGGCTGAGGATAGATCACAACGGGAACGCCGGGCTTGATGATGCCGGCCTTTTCCCGGGCAATCTCTTCCACGGTCTCCCCCAGCACCTTGGTATGGTCCAGCCCGATGGCGGTAATCACCGTCAGCGCCGGCAGCAGCACATTGGTCGCATCCAGCCGGCCGCCCATACCCGTCTCCACCACCGCCACCTGCACCCCTGCCTCGGCAAAGGCCAGAAATCCGCAGGCTGTGACCAGTTCAAAGAAGGTTGGGTGGGTCATCCCCTCCGCTACCATTGCCTCGGCGGCTGCCCTCACCCTGGTGCATACTTCCGCAAAAGCGTCCTCCTTTATCTCTTCGCCGTCAATGCGGATCCGCTCGGTAAAGCGTTCCAGGTACGGCGAGGTAAAAAGGCCTGTACGGATCCCCTGGGCGCGCAGCATGGCGTCCAGATACGCGCAGACTGAACCCTTGCCGTTGGTGCCGGCCACGTGGATGGCCTGGAAGCGCAGCTGGGGGTCACCCAGGCGCGCCAGCAGCTCCCGGATATTGGCCAGGCCCTTCTTTTCCGCCCCGAAAAGGTTGGCGTTTTCCACAAACTGAACGCTTTCAAGATAATTCATGACGATCCGTTACCCCATCGCTTTCATTTGCGCATCCAGCTGGGCCAGCTTCTCCTGGTTCCGCGCCAGGTTCTCCTGCTCCTTCTGCACCACCGCAGCGGGGGCTTTCCCCACGAAGCCCGGATTATTCAGCTTGCCCTGGCTGCGGGCGATCTCCTGCTCCAGCCGCGCCTTTTCCTTGGCCAGGCGCTGCCGCTCCTTCTCCATGTCCACCAGATCCTCCAGCGGCAGGAAAAGCTGCGCCGCGTCGCACACCGCCGTGACGGCGCCCTGGGGCGCCAGGGCCTTATCGCCGATGAATTCCACCTGTGTGACCGACGCCAGGCGGCAGATGGCGCTTTCAGACTCGGCCAGGGACTTATGCGCCTCTTCCTTCGCCACCAGCAGCAGCCTGCTCTTGCGGCCCACCGGCACCTTCATTTCAGCCCGGATATTCCGCACCGCGCGGATAATATCCATTGCCTGGGCGATCTGCCGTTCATCGTCCTCGAACTTGTTGGCCGCCGCCTCGTCGGGCCAGGGCTGCATCATCAAAAAGCCCTGGCTGCCCGGCAGGTAGCCGTATATCTTCTCGGTGACAAAGGGCATAAAGGGGTGCAAAAGCTTCAGCGACGCTCTGAGCACATAGACCAGCACGCTGCGCACGGTGTGCTTCTGCTCCTCCGTCCCCTCGTACAGGCGGGTCTTGGCCCATTCAATGTACCAATCGCAGAACTCGCTCCAGATGAAATCATAGACCTTTCCAAGGGCCATGCCCAGGTCATAGTGATCCATGTTATCGGTGACCTCTTCGGTCACCTTCGCCAGCCGGGTCAGGATCCAGCGATCCACCGCCTCCAGCTTCAGCCCGTCCAGCGAATCGCTCACGCTGGCCTCGCCCACGCCCATCAGCACGAACCGGGAGGCGTTCCATATCTTATTGGCAAAGTTACGGGCCGACTCCACCTTTTCGCTGGAATAGCGCATATCGTTACCGGGCGAGGTGCCATAGGTCAGCGCAAAGCGCAGCGCGTCGGCGCCATATTCATCGATCACCTCCAGCGGATCGATGCCGTTGCCCAGCGACTTGCTCATCTTGCGCCCCTGCGCGTCCCGCACGATGCCGTGGATCAGCACATCCTTAAAGGGCTTCTCCCCCATATGCTCCAGACCCGAGAAGATCATCCTGGCCACCCAGAAGAAGATAATGTCATATCCGGTAGCCAGCACGCTGGTGGGGTAGAAATACTTTAGCTCCTTTGTCTCTTCCGGCCACCCCAGCGTGGAGAAGGGCCACAGGGCCGAGGAGAACCAGGTGTCCAGCACGTCCTCGTCCTGCCGCAGGCTGCCGCCGCAGTGGGGGCAGCGGTCCGGATCCTCCCGGGACACGATGGTTTCACCGCACTGGTCGCAATACCAGGCCGGGATACGATGGCCCCACCAAAGCTGGCGTGAGATGCACCAATCGCGGATATTCTCCATCCAGTTAAAATAGGTCTTGGCATACCTTTCCGGCACGAACGTAATGTCGCCGGAGCGCACCGCCTCAATGGCCGGATCGGCCAGCGGCTGCATTTTCACGAACCACTGCTTGGAAATCATCGGCTCCACCGTATGATGGCAGCGGTAGCAGGTGCCCACGTTATGGCTGTAATCCTCAATCCGCACGAGATAGCCGCCCTTATCCAGGGCCTCCACCACGGCCTTGCGCCCCTCGGCGGCAGTAAGCCCGCAGAAATCGCCGGCATTCTCATTTAAGACGCCCTTTTCCGTCAAAAGGTTGATCATCGGCAGATCATGCCGCAGGGCCATCTCATAGTCGTTGGGGTCATGGGCCGGGGTAATCTTGACCGCCCCGGAGCCAAAGTCCTTCTCCACATAGCTGTCCGCCACAATGGGGATCTCGCGGTTCATCAGCGGCAGCAGCAGCGTCTTGCCGACCATATCCTTATAGCGCTCGTCATCGGGGTGCACCGCCACCGCCGTATCGCCCAGCATGGTCTCCGGGCGGGTCGTGGCCACGGTGATCCAGCCGCTGCCATCGGTCAGCGGGTAGCGCAGGTGCCACAGATGGGACGCCTGCTCCTCATATTCCACCTCAGCGTCAGAGATAGCCGTGCAGCATTCCGGGCACCAGGTGATGATGCGGTTCCCCTGATAGATCAGGCCGCGCTCATACAGGCGGACAAAGACCTCCCGCACCGCCTTGGAGCATCCCTCGTCCATGGTAAAGCGTTCCCGCTGCCAGTCGCAGGAGGAGCCCAGCTTTCTCAGCTGCTGCACAATCCGTCCGCCATACTGCCGCTTCCAGTCCCAGGCACGTTCCAGGAACCCGTCCCGGCCCAGGTCTGCCTTGGCGATCCCCTCCTTGGCCAGGGCCTCGATAATCTTCACCTCCGTAGCGATGGAGGCGTGATCGGTGCCCGGCAGCCACAGGGTGCAGTAGCCCTTCATCCGCTTGTAGCGGGTCAGCGCGTCCTGGATGGCGTTATCCAGCGCATGCCCCAGGTGCAGCTGCCCGGTGATGTTTGGCGGCGGCATCACAATGGCAAAGGGCTGCTTTTCCGGATCCGGCTCAGCATGGAAGCAACCGGCTGCCTCCCATGCCTCATAGGTTTGCTGTTCGCTCTGGGAAGGGTCATACACCTTCTCCATGTTCTCAAAAGCCGACATTATACCCCTCCTTTACCTAAAACAAAAAGGTCTTAACTACGATGATAAACCCGCCGATCGCCAGGACAAGCGACAGCGTCTTCAGCCACAGGGTTACGCGGGTCTGGGCGTCCTCGTCGTTGGGCTTCAGGGCCCGGGCGATGGATTTCGAGGCCATATTCAAAATGACGGCGGCCACAGCCATCCATAGCCCAGGGCTCTTGAGCGTATCCAGATAGTTTGGCATTTTTCCTGCTCCTTGTATTTTTATAAGAAAAAAAGCCCCCGTCCCAAAGGACGGAAGCTTCATATCCGCGGTACCACCTTTATTTGGGCCATAGCCCACCCTCAAGCTCCTAACGCGAGCGCACGTCCAGGGCTACTTGCTTCACCCCGGCGGCTCCAAAGCGACCTTCCCGGATCAGGCGCGGCAGGGCTTTCAGCCGACGGTCCCGCCTCTCTTGGAGCCTGCTTCCCGGTACTCCTCTTTTTCACAGCCTTTTATGGTTTAGTGGAATCATTGTACCCGATAAGCCGGTCTGCTGTCAATGCCTATTGCCGGCGTTGGACAATAAACTTCAGGCCATAGCTGCCCATGGCCGCAATGGACAGGGCAAAGGCGAGCCACATGGCGATACTGTCCGCCGGATGCACCCGGTCGTGCAGAAAGGTCAGCACTACGGCAACCGTGAACAGGAAGGTGGCCGCCTTTCCCCACAGGTTTGAATAGACGACGGTATGCTTCTTATACAACAGCGCACTCGCCACCACCATGACCAGCTCCTTGGCCACCACAAGGGCCAGGATAACCCAGCTTGTCCATCCCTTCAGCGCAAATAGCAGCAGGGTGACGACCAGCATAAGCTTATCGGCCAGCGGATCCATCAGCTTGCCGAAGGTCGTAATCAGGTGGTATTTGCGGGCGATATACCCGTCTAAAAGATCCGTCGCCCCAGCTGCCAGAAACAGGATCAGGGCGGCGATATAGCGCTCACCCTGGAAAAGTCCCGGCATAAAGCCGACCATGACGATCCGCAGCAGCGTAAGCGCGTTGGGTACGTTGAACCAGTTTGCCACAGGCGGGCCTCCTTTATCCTCAGCTAATCTGGATCACGCTATGGATCAAAAGCCGATCCAGGCTACAGCTTATTATACCATTTTCATAGCTGTATGCAAGCGGACGGCCTTCTGGCATCAGCATCACCGAACGGGGCGGCTCCGGGACAGCGATGGAGAGGGCCAACGGGCCCACAGCCGGGATCTCGTCGATGCCCCGGTACCGGTGATCCTCATGAACGCCGGCCATGTTGGTCAGGTTCAGCCGCAGGTCCCCGTCCTTTTTCATCAGCGCCGCCTCCACCAGATGCGAGCCCTCAACGGTAAAGGATGGGACAAATCCCGCCGATTGAGCCAGAAGCCCCACATAATCGCGTATTCCCGCCGATTTCTGCCTATGGTAGCTGTCCTTGAGGGCGACGGAACTGAGCACCAGCCGGCCCTCGCCCAGCTCAAAGGAATAGGCCACGCTGGATACCGGACCCCGGTCGTCGTTTCTTTCATACCCCACCATCACCGGTGTGCGCCCCTCGCTATAGAGCGGCGCCCAGTCGGTCCGAAGGCCGGCCAACCGCCCGCCGACAGGCAGGTAGACCGGGTTATCCTCCTTGACCTCGCCTGCCTTAACCCCTGTAAGGGCGGCAAAATGCCGCACGGCATGAGGTCCGCTCACAAGAAGGCTCCCGCCCTCCTTGACATACTGAATCAGGCGCTCAAGGAGCTCCGGCTCCAGCTTTTCGCAGTCCGGCAGTACCAGCAGCCCATAGGCGCCCAAGGAGTCCTCCAGCTGATGGGTCTTTTTGATCTCCGTGGAGATCTGGCAATCCAGCAGATAGCAGGTGTGGCTGGCCACCTCCTGATAGGCTGCCCCGGAAAAGGGGAATATGCGTTGGGGATCGGCATAGTAGTTAGCCTCGGAAAACACCACAGCAGCCTGCGGCACCGGCGCCGCGCCATGGCAAAGGGCCTGCCGTGCCCGGCAGAAGGCCGCCAGCTCTTCCCACATGGGGATCGCCCAGCGCTGCACCGAATCGACAAGCTGCGGGTTATAAACCTGAAATCCCCCGCCCAGCGAGATCACGGAGGCCGCTTCCTGGCAAAGCTGCCGCAGCTCCTTTGTCACCTGGATTTCACCCTCGATGGTGAAACCCCATGCCATCAGATCCCAGGGTCGGTCCTGCCCCATGGCGCAGCGGGCCTCTACCCGGGAGACCGACATGGAGTCGGAAGGCGCATAATCCCCGGAGATAAAGTCCACCGGCACAGTCCGCTTTTCCGGCGTATAGCTCGTATACATCCAGTTGCTGGCAATCTCAAAATCCGGCGCAACCTCATGAACCGCGTTGATATAGCCGGCCACATAATCCCGGAAGCCCTGCCGGTTAAATTCCAGATACGCCGCCTCATCCCCGGGCTCCACCTGCGCCTTGCCCGTCTTCTCCTTCCAGGCTTCCAGCGCATATCGGCTGTAATCCATCATGACCGCCCAGCATTCGCCGTCTACCCATGCCCCGTCCAGGCCATAGGTGAGGGCCAGCTCCTTGAGCTGGGGAACCAGCAGCTGCCTGGCATAGGGGCCAAAGACCGAGGTCTTCTGCCGGTCCGGTACGCCGTCTCGATTCACGGCCGCCCATTCGGGGTGATGCTCCAGCGCACGGTTATCCCATACGCCGCTGTGGTGGGCATAGAGCGCTACGCCATGCCTGGCCGTCACCCTTCGCCACAGGCGGAGGATATCGCCCTGCATGTCCGGCGCCGGATATCCCACCTGCGTCGGATAGCTGCTGTTGCCGGCATGCCCCTTGGTGTCGCATTGCACATAATCGGGTTTTACCCTGGAAATAAGCTGCTCCAGGGTGTCCTCATCCAGCTGCGCGCCAATGCCCGCCTGCTCCCGGCCGGCATGGAAGTCGAAGTGCATGCCAAAAAATGAGTCCTTTCGCTTGGGCCGCGTTTCCATGACGCATACCTCCCCTGTTATCGAACATCCTTCCGGACAAATACCCACAGCTTACTGAACACATAGTTCAGGATCACCACGACAACCGCCAGGATGACCTTGGCCAGGTTTTCATTCATATGCATCGCTTCCACAAAGAGCAGCAGTCCGCCCTGCTCCAGCAGCAGGGTGACGATACGCCCGCCGGTAAATCCCGCCGCCTCCCTGAGGGTGCTTTTTATCTCCCAGGATTTGCTTTCAAAAACGAACTGCTTATTGGTGACAAAGGCAAAGGCCACCGCCACCAGCCACGCCAGCGCATTCGCCCATAGGTAGTGCATGCGCATCCAATCATTGAGCAGGTAAAAGGCCAGAAAATTCACCGCTGTAGTCAGCACGCCAAAGATCACATAGGTAATGACCTCCCGGGTCAGCAGCTTTCGGATCAGCTTTTCTATCCACGCTTTCACAGGCTTCTCGGCTCCTTTGAATAGGCTTCCCCGGGCTCGTTGCGCTCCTTCACCCCGTTATACTCATCCACAAAGTACAGCGGCCGGCGTTTGGATTCATTGAACACACGTCCCAGGTACTCCCCAATGATACCCAGGCAAATCAGCTGGATCCCGCCTATAAAAAGGATGACGCACATCATAGAGGGATACCCGGCTACCGGATCGCCTACGGCCATGGCTTTGATTAAGATGATGATAAGGTACAGGAAAGCGAAGGCCGACACCACGCCGCCCAGCCAGGCAGCCAGCCGCAGCGGGGTCGTGGAAAAGGATGTCAGGCCCTCCACCGCCAGCCCCAGCAGCCCGCGGAAGCTCCATTTGCTTTCCCCCGCCACCCGGTCGCCTACCTCAAAAAGGATCTCCTTCTTATGGTAGCCGATCCAGCTGTACATGCCCTTGGTATAGCGCTGATTCTCGCGGAGCTGACGGATGGCGTTGACGCACCGGCGGTCCAGCAGGCGGAAATCGCCCACATTGGGGTAAATATTCACCTTGGTGGAGCGCTGCAGCAGCCGGTAGAAGGTTTCCGCGCACCATGCCTTCAGCTTGGATTCATTTTTCCGGCTCATTCGCTTGGCATACACGTCATCATAGCCGCATTCCCAGTAGCGAATCATTTCCGGTATCTTTTCCGGAGGATGCTGCAGGTCGGCGTCCATGATGATCAGCGCGTCGCCCCGGGCATAATCCATGCCGCAGGTCATGGCCGTTTCCTTGCCGTAGTTGCGGGATAGGTTGACATAGCATACCCTTGGATCCTGCTCCCGAAGCCTCCGCAGCACCTCCAGGGTGCCGTCGCTGCTGCCGTCGTTCACCACCAGGATCTCAAAGGCATACTCCTCCAGCGTATCGATCACCCCGGCCAGCCGCTCATGCAGAAGCGGCAGCGCCGCTTCCTCGTTATATGCCGGGATCAGGATGCTGATCATCCTCTTGTGTTTGGCTGTCATCGGCTGGCTCATCCTCGTTCTCCTTTTCTGCTTCCGCTTGCTGCGGGCGGTCGGCGGCAGGCTCCGGCCCTTCTGTCCGGTACTGCTCAACATGCGCTACGAAGCCAGTCCGGGCAGGAAGCCGCCGCTGCCTTATACGCAGCAGCTCCATCACCGCCAGCAGCGCAAGGCTCACCAGGGACAGGATCAGGCCCATAACAAATCCCGTGGGGCAATAGCTCATCTCCACCTGGTGGCTTCCGGCCTCCAGCTCGATACCCATGAATCCATCCCCCAGCGGCATGGTTTCCACCTTCTGCCCATCCACCTTCACCGTCCAGCCCGCGTCATAGGGTATGGATAGGAACATCACGCCATTCTTCTCCGCTTCAATGGCGCCGGATATATAGGTATCCTTAAAGGTATCGATCTGCCACTGGCCTTGGCTCAGCTGGCCGAAGGCCGCTTCCATCGCCGCCTGATCCACCGTGCAGGCCGAAGCCATGAAGTATCCAGTATCGCTCTTGTCCAGCGTCATCTCAACGGTGATTTCTCCCGCCGGGCATTCTCCCAGCGCGACCACATGGTTTTCCCCATAGGTGATCTCGCGGCTTTCGCCGTCGGGCAGGGTTACGGTAATCTTGCTGACCTCCTGGGAATTCTTGGTGCGGATGTAGAGAAATACCGGCTGGAGCGCGTCGTTTTCTATATCGAAGGTTACAAGGCCGTTGGAATCGTCGGTGCGGTCGAAATAATACCCGCCCAACCACTCGTTGGTCAGGCCGCTGTTGCGGATATCCACCATCTGAGAAGCATAATTATGGGTGCGCAGCGCGGTAAGCGGCCCCTCCAGCCCGGTGGCCTTTTCAATGAACTGGTTCTGTACAGTAAAGGCGTTGTTGTTATCCACGCTCCAGCTCTTGATATCGCCGCTGACCAGATAGCCCAGCGACAGCGCATAGGGGTTTCGATAAACCTTATAGCCGTCGATCTCCGTGACGTATTCATACAAGGTGCCCGACTCCAGCTCCGCATTGTTCACCAGGTAGCGCACGCCCAGGATGGCGTTCAGCGTGGGCAGGGAGCTGTCCTGGAAGAAGGAGTTCAGCCCGTTATTGGACAGGCCCAGCTGGCGCATGGCCTTGGCCATGCCGCCATAGGCCATGGAGTTGAACTGGCAGATCCCCTTATACCCGAACCAGGCGCAGTCGTTGCTGGTCCAATAGGGCTCCAGCTTTTCCACCCGGTAAGTATCGCCATCCAGGGACTCCACCTGGTTCATCACCTCGCTGATGGCGTCGTGCTGGACATAATCGGTCTCACGGCTGGCCACCGCCCGGTACATGGGCCACTGCACCACAAGCTCCGTGCATACGAGGAACAATACCAGCGTATAGGCTGCCGCCTGGGGCAATTTACCGGCCCGGTACAGCGCCAGGATGCCCAGATAGCCCACCACCACCAGGATATTGGCGTAGGCAATGACCATCGTAACCTGGGAATCGTCCTTGGACTGGGCGGCAATGATAACCGCCAGCATCCCGGCAAAGAGCCAGCCCAGGATCTTGCCCTGCCGCTTTTCGATCTGCGTAAAGCCGCGCCAGGCCATGACCACCAGGGTAAAGCAATACAAAAAGGCAAAACGGTGATTCAGCGAATTGGGATAACGCATGCCATGCATCGCATAGTTGGGATAGCTGGCCTGGAAGCAGACGAAAATCACGCCGAGGATCGCCGTAGCGGCAATCTTCTCCCGAAGCGGCGCCTTCCCGGTCCAGTATACCGGCACCATCATCAGCGCCAGGGTGCCGCAGGCCACGTTAGGCAGCCCGCTCATCACCGAAGGCTCGATAAAGGACAGATGGTTGGCAATCAGCTCGCCCATCTTAAAGAGCGATGCGTCCCACTGAGGCGGCCCGTAGCCCAGCGAAGCGATCCCCTGCAGCGCGATATAGGTGGGCACGGACATAAAGGCGCTCAGCCCGCCCGCCAGCAGCGAATAGAGCGTAAAGCGGCCTACCTTTTTCCAGAACAGTGCGCGGTCGGGGCTGTCCTTCTGGATGAAAAGATGGGCAAAGAAATACAGCACCGCATAGACGGCCACCATGAAGGAAATATAGAAATTAGACACGATGGCCAGCCCCAGCGAAAGGCAGTACAGCCACGGCCGCCCGCCGCGAAGCATACGCTCCAAGCCCAGCATCACCAGGGGCAACAGGGCCAGGCAGTCCATCCACATGATATTCCAGGAATAAGCCACCATGTAATTGCACAGCGCGTACATGGTGCCAAAGATGATATTGGACAGGCCGTCCTTATGAAATACCCCCTTCAGGAACCAATAGAAGGTCAGGCCCATAAAACCGGTCTTGATGAGGGTGATAAGGGCCATCGCCTCGGTCAGCATGCTGCGGGGAAAGAGCGCCACGATCACATTCAGCGGGCTTGCCAGGTAATAGCCGATCAGGCCCCAGAAGTTGGTGCCCGCTCCGGAATCCCAGCTGTAAAAAAGGCTGCCGCCTGTAACCAGCTTCTCCCGCAGCAGCGAAAAGAAGGGCGCATATTGATGATACATATCGATGGTCAGGATCGTATTTTTCCCAAAGGGGAAAATTTGCAGGGCGATAAAGCCTACCTGCAGCGTGACCATTGGCACAAAAAAGGCCAGGAGCGCAAAGCGATGCCGCATCACCCAGCGCAGGAAGCGATTGCGCGGATTGATTTGTTCCAAAATCCCCGTCCTCCCGTATAAATGATCGGTTTTCTCCGGGGGCCTTTTTCGCTGCTCCCGGAAATAACCATCCTATTATATCAGCAAAACCGCCCTTCTGCCACCCCGGAGTCGGATACAGCCAGCAAAAAAGCGCCCTCCGCACCCCATTTTCCGCCATTGCCTAGGGCAAATTAAAGTGCGCCGCCAGGGCCGACAGCATCTCTTCCCGGGTATCTGTGCCGCTATCCTCCCGGGTTAGGGTGAAGAATCCGCTTTGGGCAAAGGCCCTGTACCGCTCCGGGCTGTTGACCCGCGCGATGCAGGCTTGGAAATTCCTCAGCGCGGCCTCCGGATCCGGGCAGCTTTGGATCACGGAAAGCAGAAACTGCTTTTCCGGGTCGGGCCGGTCAAAAAAGCGCTCCGCAGACATGGCCTGTGGGGAAAGCATGATGGCCACATGATCGTAATCGGACAGCTGCCACAGCAGCTCGCAGGGGATATTGGTATCCACGATGACCTTGCGCTCCGAGGATATCCGAATGAGCTCCGCGACCTCAAAGCCAGCCAGCTCCCGGCTGTTGCCGTCCACCCACGCCTCATATTCCTCCGGCGTCCGGGATACGAAGTGCTGCCAGGAGGGCATGGTATTCATATAGCAAACGTTGGGCTGCCGCCCAGGATCGGCAACCGACAGGATAAGGTCCAGATTATAGTTCTCCTGGCAGTGGATCATATCATAGCGCTGCGCCAGCATGGCGCACATGGTGGACTTGCCCGCATAGGCCGTCCCATTGATAAAATAGCAGTTGCGCAGATAATGCTTCAGGATATTGTTTTCGATATTCATGGATTGCCTTTCTTCACCGGTTTCAGTATTTCAGCCTGCTCTCTTTCTGTGCTCATTCTCCGAAGGGACAAGGCCGCTCCGATGAAGCGAATCAACCTGGAGGCAGCCCCTTTCCGACATCAGACGGGAGCAAAGGTATAACACACTAGACTTTCCAAGGAAAGTCGTGTGCCACGAAACCGCCGTTTTATTTGGATTCTTCCGGTCAAAGGGGAACTCTATCCCCTCTGAACACCCCAGACAAAGGAGAGCGCTATTCCCCTTTGAAATCCCTTGCCAACAGGGATGCTGCTCACCCCTATTGGATGACCCAGAGTCAAAGAGATTTTCCTCTAACGGCATCCCTTGATACCCTAAATTACTCCATATATTTTTTGAAGTTCTCAGCCTGTTCCATAACCTTCTGAAAGACTTCCTCATCCCATTCCGGCGGATAACCGTTTTGATATAGAAGCACCGTCAAATCCATGTTTAACTGATTTTTGATATCATCCCGGGTAGCCCAATCTGCGAATTGAGATTTATCATCGACCAACTCTTTGATTTTCTTGGCTAAAACAAGGCACTTCTCGTCAGCATAAGGGAATCCGTGCTCATCACGTACTTTCACTAAAATATCGTAAAATGCCTTTTCCTCAAAGGAAATACCCATCTTTTCAAAAGAGGTTTTATCATCCTGGAGGTCACGAAGAATTTTCAACAGCTGGTCAGAAAGGTCATTCACGAAATCAGCAACAACTTCGCTGGTAAACACCAGTTTATCTCGGTTGTTGTAGGCATCTACTACATTTCTCAGCCGTTCATCAAACTCCTGGGCTTTCACCTTGTTTGTGCGTCCATAACTACTGATGGCTTTGCGCAGCAATTTCAACAAAGCATTAAACTTTGTGATTGGCAACTTAACCGTATCTAGCTCCGCCAAAAATTCATCGCTGAACAGGTCAACATACTTATTCTCGTCAACGATATTTTCAATACCCGTGCAAGAAATAGCATTACGAACCATTTCCTCAACAACACGATTCATGACCTCTGCATCGGGGGCGTTACCTTTTGTCTGCTTATAGATGATGGACCGGATTGCCAAATAGAACTGCGCTTTGGCAGTTTCAATATCTGTCAGTTCACCGGACGGGAAACAAATCGTGTACGCACTTTTCAAACGGCGAGAAAGACCCATAAACCTGGTTTCCATCTCTTTGCTGCTCTGAACATATTCCGCTGCATTATTTAGGCAATTCAGACGCTCCAATGGTTCCCCAGTGTAGAACTTAGTCGCATTAAAGCCAACCAAAAGTTCATCAATCATAGCAAGGTGATTACGGAAGATGCCAAGCGTGATATTTAGCTCGTCAACAGGACATTCCTGGGGACTGCCATATTTTTTGACAGCTTCCATCATATCATTTTTGATCCCGATATAATCAACAACAAGCCCCTTATCCTTTCCATCAAACACACGATTGACACGAGAGATTGTTTGAATGAGCGTGTGTTTCTGGAGCGGTTTATCGATATACATGACGGCTAGTGACGGAACGTCGAAGCCGGTAATCCACATATCAACCACGATGGCAATTCTAAAGTTCGAATCGTTGTTTTTGAACTGCTTGTCCAGCATTTTACGATATTCTTTTGTGCCACAGGCATCATACAACGGCTTTTCGTCATTAGCGCCCTGCGTTGCAACCAAGTTGATTTTCGGTAGCGGCATCAGCTTATCAAGCTGTTCTTTTGCCAGAGTGGACTCATCCTCTGCTCGGTGTTTTTCTCCCCATTCAGGGCGGATAGCCAAAACCTCCTGGAGCAGGCGGAAAGCAACTGCACGATCTGCACACACAATCATTGCCTTTTGCACAATTTCCGGCTTTTCAGCACAAAGAGCCTCATAATGGAGAACCATATCTGCAGCCAGCTTTTTCAGCCGATCTGGATGACCAAGGATAGCCTTCATCTGAGCCATTGCCCGCTGGCTCTCCTCAATTTGTTCCTCTGTAGAGCCTTGCTCTGCACAGCGGTCATAGTATTTCTGAATCTGCTTTGCCTGTTCATCGGACAGAATCACACGAGCCAAGCGAGGCTCATAGGCAATGCGAACGGTAATACCATCATCGCTGGATTCTTTCATAGTATAACTATCTACTACATCACCGAACACAGCAATGGTCTCATCCACTGGAGTGCCTGTGAATCCACAGTAAGTAGCATTAGGGAAACCGTCTCGCAGGTATTTTGCAAAGCCATATGTAGTAAATACACCCTTATCGGTCTTTTTTAGCTTGGCACCAACGCCTGTCTGGGTTCTATGTGCCTCGTCAGAAATACAAATGATATTGCTGCGGTCAGACAGCAGCCCTGTCTTTTCACAGAACTTTTGAATAGAGGTAATGTAGACACCGCCGCTCGGTCTGTCTCTGAGCGTTTTTTCCATATCTGCACGAGATTCGATACTCCGCACATCGCTTTCGTGTAAGTACTTCTTTGCTGTGGCAAACAATTCAGCCGTCTGGGTGTCCAAGTCTTCACGATCAACAATGATGACAATGGTCGGATTATTGAAAGTATCCGGGTCACGCAATGCAATCATGCGAGATAGAAACAGCATGGTATAGGTCTTACCACAGCCAGTCGCACCAAAGTATGTACCACCCTTGCCATCGCCGACAGGACGGAGGTGCTGTTTGATGTTCGCAAACATTTTCTCGGCTGCAAAAAACTGAGGATAGCGGCATACGATTGCTTCGCTCTTTTTACTGTCATCCGGGTAAAACACAAAATCTCGAAGCAACTGGATAATACGGTCTTTGGCAAAAGCACCGGCGATCATAGTAAACAGAGAACTGATTCCGTTGGAAACCTTGTCCCGATCGTTTGCTTTGTTCCAGGCGTAGTAATACGCATAAGGCGTAAAAATGCTACCCATTTTTGTATTAGCCCCATCGCTGATGACAGATAAAAAGCAGTATTTCATCAGCTTTGGAATGTCCCGATTGTACCGAATAGTAATTTGCTCCCAGGCATCATAAACCGTGGTGTCCTCATTGATAGCCGACTTAAATTCGCAAATGGCAATAGGGATGCCGTTGATGAACACTAAAAGGTCGGGACGGCGCAGACGCTCTCCCTGCACAGAATACTGGTTTACCACTTTGAAGATATTGTTGCCGGGCTCATCAAAATCAATATAATCCACATGGAGAGCTACCTTACTGGTATCGTCTCTTTGCAAATCAAAACCCTCGTTCACCAACCAGAATGTCTCTTTATTTCCGCTGTAGAGAGGACTTGCCTGAATCAAGGAGAGTCTATTTATGATTTTCTGAAGTTCAACTTCACTCAAACCATCTTTCGTATAACGGGATAAAAGGAAGGAGTGAAGATCATCCAAAAGCAGGATATCTTCATAGGTTCTATGGATGCTCTCACCGTGGACATAGTTATAGCCCTGTTGCTCAAACAAAGTGATAATGGCAGATTCCATCTGTGCTTCGGTGAATTGTCCTTTCACGAATGTATAGTCCACGTGTTTGCCTCCTTCTTTATACTTGCTCCTTGAACACATCAATCAAATAAGAATCCAGAGCCGAAGCAAGATTGATGGCAAGATTAGCCATGTTTTTGGATATTTCAGCCGTACTCCTCCCTGCTCCATGAGAAGCAGTAGAATTATTGCGAATATAGGGTAAAGACATAAGCACTTTTTCCCTGAAGCCCTCGCTTGTCATACTTTCAGGCAGGTTTAAGCAGCCACGACCAACGATATCTTTGGTCAGTTTATCTGCATTGCCACGGTCAACCTGTAGCACAACTTTCATGACACTTTCATAGCTCTTTCCCGCATTTGATATTGCCTCGGCATAGTTACCTTTCTGGAAAAACTCGATCGCCTTTATCAGTTCATCATAAGCCGACTGGAATACGGGTGCAGCATCAGTGAGTTCGTGCATCTGCGCCAATGCTTTTTGCTTCAAATCCTGCTCAAACTGCTGCGAATCTACCTTAACCATCCGTCCGTCATGTAGTAACCAAGAGATATTGTTGCTATCAAAGACGCTGTTTATCTCAGATTGGAATTCAGTCTTTTCTCCATCGGACAGCTCTTTATACTGTAATTCTATAACATCAAACAAAAATGGTGTAAAAGCGGATGCTAAAGGGTTATACGCGGGACCATCAAAAACATTATGTGTTAGCGAAATATAGGGCACTCCTTTTGCGTCATTAAATGCTTGAACCGCAAGATGAAGAGCAGTAGTTCTCTCTTCATAGCTGTCATATCGATTTGGATAGATGATGGTCGGCTCCGCAAATTCGTGCATCACAGAAGCTATTTTCTCTTTTACAGAATACTCGATTTCACCACAAATGTAATCTTTTGATTCTCCGTTTCCAAATTCAATCAAATCGTTATATCTTTCAGAAAAGAGCATTATTTTTGCCCTCCTTCCTCCAATGACCCTCTAATCAGAATAGGGCATAGTCCCCTAATCTGCGCTTTTAACTGCTCATTGATTTCTCTACGCAAAGCATATGCATTATAGATATTTACTAGCGACATCTGTTCATCCAAATCTGGCACAGGAACTTCAATTTCATAGAACCGTGGCAAATCCAAATTTGCACGAACACTGGCATCGCTCATAAACCATCCCAAGCGGTCACTTTCTGGGCGAGAAAACCACATTTGAATGTACTCTTCAAGGACTATGTCAGTTTTCTTTTTCAGAACGGAGTATGCCGGGGATACTGCGATAGGTTTATCTCCATTGTATAATGCAATTCGGATACATTCATCACGCCCTGTCTGCATAGCGCTATAAGCAAACTGATTGTTATAGACAAGTTTATAGTTCAACAAATCTGAACTGCTTGCCACAGAGGGCATAAACTGTTTTGTGATATTGATTCCTTGAGCGCTATCGCACACTCCCTCACTGTTACGCACATCAACCTCTTCAAGCAGCTCACAAACAGGCATCTTCCTTTTGATATGCTTGAAATGGTCTGCCATTGCAAAACACGCCAGCTTCAAATCCTCCAACCCGTTCTCATAGTCCCGCTGATTGGCAAGCATGGCATTGTAAATATCCACATACTTTTGCTGAATTTCGATTGGGGGGAGTTCGATATCAATGTCACACATTTCACTCCAGTCAAACGTTTCACGTGCTGATCCCCAAGAATTAAATCGGGAATAACGGTCAAACTCCGGGCGATTGAAATACATAAACAAATAGTCGGTAAGGAGAATGTCACTTCGGCTCACACTGAATACGACTGAAATAGAGGAAACCAAAAATGTCTCCGCTGTTGTATTAAGCGCAAGCGAAATTTTATCGCCACGCCTAGATGTGTCGGGAACATACGCAAAGTAATGCGGCGGCATAAGTTTATATGATGTTAGAGAAACACCATTCATATCCGCTTTCGTTTTTATAGGTTGCTTTTGTGTGGATAAACCGACAACAGATTCGACAGTATAGGCATTGTCAGAGTTCCTTAGTTCGGACTGTGTTATAAGAACGCCTAATTTATACTTAATCAATGCCATAGCCAATCCCCCTGAACGCATCTTTCAGCATGGATTGTGACAGTTCCTCAGATACCATCAGCAGACGCATTTCATCCTGAATCCGAGCCATTTCTTTAGCATAGTCGATATCCAGATCATGGTCAATGAATTCGATATACTTGCTCGGGGCAAGAGAAAAGTCTTTATCCTCGATAGTAATATCATCGGGATTCCGTTTGTCTTTTTTCAGAATTTTTACAGACCGGCACAATTCCGCCACATCAGCATAGAGGGCCTGGTCTGTACTCTGCCACGTATTATAAATGCGTTTTACCTCCTGGATCTGTGCATCGGTCAAAACGGTCTTTTTCTTCTTTTTGCCCTTGTCGATGACAATTTCTTCAATGTTCTGATCCCAACGGCGCAGATCCATAAACAGGACTTCACCACGGCGATCACGCACTTGTCGTCCGTTGACCATACCGGCTTTCTTATTCATATTCACAATCCACAGAGTGACAGAAATATCAGTAGTATAGAACATATCACGGGGCAGAACGATAATAGCCTCAATCTTATCATTCAACAGAAGCCGTTTGCGGATTTCATATTCATCCGGATCGTTCAAAGCGCCATTTGCCAGAAGGAATCCGGCAATACCGTGGTTGACATCCAGCTTGGAAATCATATGTAAAATCCATGCATAGTTTGCATTTGACACACGTGGTACACCATACCCCTGCCAACGGGGGTCATCAAGCAACTGGTCTTCGCCACGCCATCCTTTAAGGTTGAAAGGCGGGTTAGCCATAATGAAATCGACTTTCTTGTCCTTGTGAAGATCTTCGGTAAAGGTGGAAGCGCTCTTCTCACCAAGATTATGGGAAATTCCACGGATGGCCAAATTCATTTTGCACAGACGCCATGTTTCTTGTACGCTCTCCTGTCCGATGACAGAGATGTTTTTACGATTTCCGTGATGGCTTTCCACAAACTTATGCGACTGTACAAACATACCGCCGGAACCGCAACAGGGATCATAGACCACGCCACTGTAAGGCTCAATCATTTCGGCAATCAACTGGACAATACAAGCCGGGGTATAAAATTCACCGTCTTCCTTGGTACCGGAAGCGGCATAGACTTGAAGGAAGTATTCATACACACGGCCAATGAGATCTTCTTCATGGAAACGGGATTCATCGATTTTGTTGACCTCATCAATAAGCTGTTTTATTTTTTCCTTGGGCGCACCGAGGGTAGCATATAGATTGAGAGAAAGAGCTCCTTTTAGAGATGGATTACTTTCCTCAATATCAGCCATAGCCTGGTCAAGGATAACAGCAATATCATTAGCGCCGGCATTCTTTACGATATAGGACCAACGAGCAGTCTCCTTGAGGTAGAACACATTGACCGCATTGTAGAACGAGGCTTTTTCCAAAAATGCAGGAATATTACCATACTGAGCAATCAACTCTGCACGGCGCTTTTCAAACTTGTCACCGGCAAACTTCAAAAAGCATAGTCCGATGACAGCATCACGATTTTTATCGGTACTACCAACGCCTCGTAGAGCTACTCGGCAGTTCCACAATACGGTTTCCAATGAAACCTCTTCTATTTTCTTTTTAGCTGTTCTAGCCACTGTTCGCTCCTCCATCTTCTGGGATAAACTCTATAATCTCATCCATTTTGCAGTTCAACACACGACAAATTTTCTCTACAGATTCCAGAGAGATGTAGGTGTCATTTCGCAACCGGGTGGAGATGTTTGCGCTGTATCCGGCTTGCCGCTGCAATTCCGCAATAGACATATCTTTATCGATCAACATATGAAGTAGTTTTTTATATGATACAGCCATCATTCACACCTCCTTGTTTACTGCTGTTTATTATATCACGAAAGTGTGAAATTTTCAACATGGGTATATGAGTGTCAACGGAAATCATCCCGCCATCCGCAAAATGCAGCTCCACGCAAGCGATGTCCATATTGAAATTGTAGCAAATAGTTTTGCCCGTTCTCGCAATCCCCTTTGCCACAAGAAGGCTTATATCATCCCAAAGAACTTCAATGCCTCTGTAATCGCCGCTTCCTTTTCCGGCGGGCATTTCGGCTGCTTGGACTTTTCAGACTTCGGTTTATTGTAGTTTTCCCGCTCAATGATTCCATGTTTCTGCTTAACCTGAGCGATATACAGTGAAGAAACTTTCAAACCGGTCTGTTGCAACACACGTTCTTTGATCTTGCCGTATGTGGCATCCTTCTGGAACCCCGACATATCCATGCCCTCCAGAGAAAACTCCACCCGCACTTTCTTCGAGCCGGTTTCTCCCTTGGAAAGCAAGGCCACCGTCTCTACCCCCGCCGTATGGGGGAACATGTCCACCGGGCGCGCCCATGCGAGGCGGTAGCCGCCCTCCATGATCCGGGCTACGTCCCGGGCCAGGGTGGCGGGGTTGCAGGAAACGTATACGATCCGGGAGGCACCGGCGCCGCACAGGGCCTCCAGAAAGGCGGGATGGCAGCCCTTGCGGGGCGGGTCGACCACCACCACGTCGGGCCGCAGGCCCAAGGCGGCCCAGCGGGGAAAGACCTCCTCCGCCGCGCCGGCTTCATACTGCGCCTTTTCCAGCCCGTTGCGCGCCGCGTTATCCCGCGCATCGGCCACCGCCTGCTCCACCGCCTCGACGCCATAGAGGCTGACATCCTTGCCATAGGCCAAATACTGGCCGATCGTGCCCACGCCGCAGTAAGCGTCATAGAGCACCTGCCCGGGCTGCAGGGCGGCAGCCTCGGCGGCCAGGTCGTAGAGCTTCACCGTTTGCAGGGGGTTCACCTGGAAGAACGACTGGGGCGAGAGCATGAAGGACACCGGGCCCAGCCGCTCCCGCAGGGCGGGCAGGCCCCAAACCAGCCGGTTTTCCGGGCCCAGAGCCACGTTGGTGCGCTGCTCGTTGATATTATGATAGACGCTGACAAGGCCGGGGATGTTCCGCCGCAGCCGATCCACCAGCGACTGGGCATGGGGCAGCTGCCGGGTACGCGTCACGATGACCGCCATCGTTTCGCCCAGCGTCGTGGTCCGGCCCATCACATGGCGCAGCACCCCCTCGTGGCGCATCTCGTCATAGGCCTCGACGCCCTTCTCCCGCGCCCAGGCCACCGTTTCCCGCATAACCGCCACGGCGTCCTCGTTCTGGATCAGGCAATCCCCGGCGGCCACCACCCGATGGCTCCGCTCGGCAAACAGGCCGGCCGAGGGGCCCTGGGGCCCCCCAGCAAAGGGAAAAAGCCCCTTGTTCCGGTAACGCCACGGCGCTTCCATGCCCACAATTGGGCGCACCGGCGGCTCCTTAAGCCCCGCGATGCGCGTCAGGCAGTCAACCAGCATCCTTTCTTTCAGCCGGAGCTGCTGGGAATACTCGATATGCTGCAGCTGGCAGCCGCCGCAGGCCGCAGCCAGCGGGCAGGGCGGTTCCACCCGGTGCGCCCAAGGCTTGCCCAGCCGCTTCAGGGGCCGCCCGACGGCATACTGCGCCGTCACCTTGATGATTTTAACGCGCCAACGCTCCCCCGGCAGGGCGCCGGGCACAAAGACCACAAAGCCATCAGCCTTCGCCACGCCCTGGGCCTGGGGCGAAAGGTCCTCCACCAGCACGTCCAGCTCCCGATTTTTTTCCATCTTCATGCTACACCCCATACAAAAGAAGCCGGGACAAGCCCGGCTCCCCTGCGCTTTTATTTGGAACTGCCAAGATTCAGCGCCAGATTATAGAGATCCACGTTCAGGGTCTTTTTGATTTCCGCCGCTTCCATAATGTCCATGTCAATGATGCGGTTATTCTTGATGCCCACCACACGGTTGCCGATGTTGCGATACAGCAGCTGCACGGCGCGATCCGTCATCTGCATGGCATAGCGGCGGTCGCGCACGGTGGGATAGCCGCCGCGCTGCATGTGGCCCAGCACGGAAACCTTAATATCCAGGTCCGTGGCCTCCTTGAGCCGGTCGCGCAGCACATAGGCCCGCATTTTCACATCGTACTCCACGCCTTCGGCGATGACAACGAGGCCGGAACGCTGCTTTTGATCCTTCAGCGTTTTCAGGTGCTTGGCCAGCTTTTCAAAATCAAACTGGGTTTCATACTGGATCTCGGGAATCAGGATATAATCCGCGCCGGCGACCAGGCCCACCGTCAGGGCGATGTCGCCGCAGTGGCGGCCCATCACCTCGACCACCGCCACGCGGTTATGGCTCATCATGGTGTCGCGCACCTTCATGATGGCGTCGGTGGCCGTATTGCAGGCCGTGTCAAAGCCGATGGTATTATCGGTATAGCCCAGGTCGTTGTCAATGGTGCAGGGGATGCCCACCGTGGGGATGCCACGCTCCGACAGGCAGCGCGCGCCCATAAAGGAGCCGTCGCCGCCGCCGACAATGATCCCCTCCATGCCCCATTCCCGGACGGCCTGGGCCGCTTCATCGCGCCCTTCCTCCGAATACATGGCCTGGCAGCGGGCCGTGCCCAGCTTGGTGCCGCCCAGGTCCAGAATCCCCTCGACCGACTCGGGCGTCAGCTCGAATACCTCTTTATCCAGCAGGCCCTGGAAGCCGTTTTTAATGCCATATACCTTCATACCACGGCTGTTGCAGGCTTTGACCGCCGCCCAGATCATCGCGTTCATGCCCGGAGCGTCGCCGCCGCTAGTCAGAATACCGATTGTTTTCATGGAACCTCTCCTTCGTGGAACAAATCCTCTTTTTCGCTATTCCGGCCAACATCCTATTCTTGGCCAGTATAGCGTACTGAATCAGTATACCATATCTTCTCAGCTTCTTCCAGGGGGTATTCCTCCATTTATACCGATTCGCGCATCGCTACCTTCACACAATCCGCGCCCAGCAGGCTCCGCAGCTCTTCCAGCAGGCTTGGCGTAGCGTTCACCCATAGATCCTTCCCCATCAGGAATTTTTTGCCGGTGGCCGCCTCAAAAAGGTAGACCGGAACCCCGCCGGGCGAGCCGTGCAGCGCGCCTCTGACCGCTTCCATCACAAACTCCGGCGTATCTGCGGCCTGTTTCAGGTAAAGCTTGTCCACCTCCTGGCGCTTTTGCAAAAGCTGGACGTTCTGCACCACAAGCTTGCCGTCCTCTCCCTCCCGGAAGCTGGCCCGTCCCTGGAGAATCACCAGCTCATCCTGCCGGAGAATGGAGCGGCAGCGCTTGAAGGTGGCGGGAAACAGCAGCGCCTCCACCGACCCATACAGATCGTCCACCGTAATAAAGGCCATGGTGTCGTTGCTCCGGGTGGTTTTGGTGGTCAGCTCTGTAATGATCCCCGCCAGCGTTACGTTTTGGCCGTCGTGCAGCTCCCTCTCGCTCTCGTCCTGGGCAAATTGCAGCGAATTGATGGGGAAGCCCTCCAGCTGCTGGCGGTAATCGTCCAGGGGGTGGCCGCTGATATAGATACCGGTCATCTCCTTTTCCATGGCCAATAGCGCCCGCTGGGGCAGCTCCTCCACCCGCGGCAGGTCCGGACGCGGCTTAAAATCCTCGGAGCCGCCGCCCATATCAAAGAGGGAGAGCTGCCCGGCCAGGTTATGCTTTGCCTGCTGGGCCGCGCTGTCCATGGCCTGCTCATAGATCTGCAGGTACTGAGCCCGGCTTGCGCCCATACCGTCAAAGGCGCCGGCTTTGATCAGGCTTTCAACCAAACGCTTATTGACCGCGTCTGCCGGGACGCGCTCCAGAAAATCGAACAGGTCCTGATAAGGCCCCTTTTCCTCCCGCTGCTGCAGGATGGCCCTGACAGCCTGCTCTCCCACGTTGCGCACGGCGGCCAGGCCAAAGCGGACGTTGCCCGCTTCCACGGTGAAGCGCACGCCCGAGCGGTTGATATGAGGCGGCAGCAGCTGGGCACCGTGCTTGCGGCAATAGGCCACATACAGCGCGACCTTCGGCGTATTGCCCATCACGGAGTTGAGCGTGGCGGCCATAAACTCTACCGGGTGGTGTACCTTCAGCCATGCGGTACGGTAAGCGACGACCGCATAGGCTGCCGCATGAGATTTGTTAAAGGCGTAACTGGCGAAATCCATCATATCGTCGAAGATCTTGTTGGCCGTGGCCTCCGGCACGCCGTTGCGGACGCAGCCGGGGATCGTCACCTGGCCGTCCTCCACCAGGCCATGCACGAAGATCTCCCGTTCTTTGACCATGACGTCGTGCTTTTTCTTGGACATGGCCTTGCGGACCAGGTCGCTTCGCGCCAGGGAATAACCGGCCAGATCCCGCACGATCTGCATCACCTGCTCCTGGTAAACCATGCAGCCATAGGTCACCGCCAGCGAGCGTTCCATCAGGGGATGGTCATAGACCACCTGGTCGGGATGGTTTTTACCCCGGATGTATTTGGGAATGTACTCCATGGGGCCCGGGCGGTACAGCGAGATGCCGGCGATGATATCCTCAAACCGGTCAGGCTTGAGCTCCCGCAGGAAGTTGCGCATACCCTGGCCCTCCAGCTGGAATATGCCGTCGGTATCCCCTTCAGAAATGATCCCATAGACGGCCGGATCCTCGAAATCCAGCGCCCGAATATCCACCTGCTCGCCGGTGGAGGCGTTTACCATGTCCACCGCGTCGCGGATCACCGTCAGCGTTCGCAGGCCCAGGAAGTCCATCTTCAAAAGCCCCAGCTCCTCCACCGTGGTCATGGGGAATTGGGTAGTGGTTACCTGCCCGTTCCGGGCCAGGGGCAGGTATTCTGTCAGCGGCTTCTGTGAGATCACAACGCCCGCGGCATGGGTAGAGGCATGGCGGGGCAGCCCCTCCAGCTTCCGGGCCAGCTCCATCAGCCGGGCGGCCGCCGGATCCTCCGCTATTTTCTCGCGGAGATCGCTGCTTTTCTCCAGCGCCTTCTGCAGCGTGATATTGAGCTCGTTGGGCACCATTTTGGCGATTGCGTCCACCTCGCCATAGCCCATGTTCAGCGCGCGCCCTACATCCCGGATCACGGCCCGCGCCGCCATGGTGCCGAAGGTGATAATCTGCGCTACATGGTCGGCCCCATACTTTTCAATGACATAGTCGATCACCTCACCCCGGCGTTCATAGCAAAAGTCGATATCAATATCCGGCATGGAGATCCGGTCGGGGTTCAAAAAGCGCTCAAAAAGCAGGCTGTACCGGATCGGATCCACCTCGGTAATCGCCAGCGCATAGGCGCAGATGGACCCTGCGCCGCTGCCGCGGCCCGGCCCTACCTCGATATTCTTCGACCGGGCAAAGCGGATAAAATCCCATACGATGAGGAAATAGTCCACATAGCCCATATGCTCGATGGTGGTGATCTCGTATTCCATCCGCTGGCGGATTTCAGGCGTAACCGGATCATAGCGCCGGGCCAGCCCCTCATAGCAGAGGCGGCGGAAGTATTGGGCGTGATCCTCATTGCCCGGCGTGGGGAAGTCCGGCAGGTGCAGATGGCCGAATTCAAAATCCACCTGGCAGCGCGCGGCAATCGCCGCCGTATTGGCCAGCGCCTCGGGGCACCAGCCGAACAGCGCCTCCATCTCTTCCGGCGATTTCAAATAGAACTGATCGCCGGTCATGGACATACGGTCCTGGTCGTCCACGGTCTTGCCGGTCTGGATGCAGAGCAGGATATCCTGGGCCTGGGCGTCCTCCTGGCGCACATAGTGCACGTCGTTGGTGGCTACAAGGCCGATTCCCGTCTCCTTCGACAGGCGCAGCAGCTCCGAATTGACCTGCCTTTGCTCCGGGATGCCATGGTCCTGCATCTCCAGATAATACCGGTCAGGGCCGAAGATGCCCTTCATCCGCAGGGCCAGCGCCTTCGCCTCGTCATAGCGTCCCTGGAGGATGAGCTTGGGGATGTCGCCCGAAAGGCAGGCCGACAGGGCGATCAACCCGCCGCTGTGCTGCTCCAAAAGCGGGTAGTCGATCCTGGGCCGGTAATAAAACCCTTCCGTAAAGCCCATGGATACCAGTTTGATCAGGTTCAGGTAGCCTTCTTCATTTTCACAGAGCAGCACCAGGTGCGCCGCCTCGCGGTCCTGGGCCTGCATATCCCGGCGGCTGCGCGGGGCCACATATACCTCGCAGCCGATAACCGGCCGGATCCCCCTGGCCTTGGCTGCTTTATAAAAATCCACCACGCCATACATGACGCCGTGATCGGTGATCGCCAGGCTGTCCATGCCGTCCTGTTTGCATTTGTCCAATAGCTCGTCGATGCGCGCGGCGCCGTCCAAAAGGCTATATTGCGTATGTACATGCAGATGGGTAAACGGGGTCATCCTTTCCCTCCCTTGATGAAAAAACCGCTGGAATACTCCGGCGGTTTTTTGTCATGCGATTTTCCGGCTATTCGCCTGTTGTGAAAAATTCTTCCAGCACCTGGGCCGCCTTTTCCTCATCGTCGCCGGTACAGATCAGATCGAAGCGCGACCCCTTAACCAAATGCATGGACAACACGCCCATGATGGATTTGGCGTTTACACGCTTGGCCCCTTCCTCAATCCAGAGAAAGGATGTAAACTTGCCGGCTCTTTGCACCAGTCGGGAAGCCAGTTTGGACGCGTCACCCTGATCATTCTTTACGACGATTGTTTTTCGGATCATTTTGATTCTCCCCTCTGTCCTCGAAGATCGTTGGCTATATCTACCAGCTTCCGCAGCCGGTGATTGACGCCCGATTTACTTACCTGGGGCAGCATGTCGGCAATTTGCTGAAGGGTTGCCTGCGGATTTTCCAGCCTCGCCTCGGCCACCTGACGCAGCTGCGGGCTCAGCGTCTTGAACTTGCCCATGCGCTCGATGGTCTGAATGGCTTCATATTGGCGGGCGGCGGCGCTCATGGTCTTGTCGAGGTTGGCCGTCTCGCAGTTGATGGCGCGGTTGACATTGTTGCGGACGCTCTTCTCCACCCGGATATTCTCCATCTCAAGCAGCGCGCGGGTAGCGCCCATCAGATTCAGCAGGTCGACAATGTTTTCGCTATCCTTCAGATAGACAACGTTGGACTCCTTCCGGCTGATCGTATGGGCCGCCATATCATATCCGCACATCAGCCGCTCCATCAGCCGCGCCAGCGCCTCGTCCCGGGCTACAATTTCCAGGTGGTAGGCCCTGGCCGGGTCGGACAGCGAACCCGCCGCCAGGAAGGCGCCCCGCAGAAAGGCACGCCGGCAGCAGTCGGCTTCCAACAGCTGATCCAGGGGCTGCGGCTGCCCGATCTCCTGATCGGCCAGCAGGATCCCTACATCGTCCAGCATCTGGCGGGCGATATCCGTATCCAGCACCCGGACACGGTAGCTGTTGTGCTTATAGAGCCTCTGCCCCTCCCGCATCTGCACCTCGCAGCCAAAATGGTAAAGCTGCCGGACCAGCTCAAAGATGCGCCATGCGATGACGCTGCTTTCCGTATCAAAGCGCAGCTGGAGCTTGCCCCCTGAAAGCAGCTCGATGGTCCCCGAAAGCCTGGCCAGCGCCGTCAGCTCAGCCCGCTGGCAGCAGCCCCGGTGCAGCGGGAGCTTGGCCAGCTCCTCCTTGGTTCGCAGCGAAAAGGATATGCCAATCCCTCCTTATGTGGATAGTGATATTATAACATAAACCATGGGCCTTCAGCGCATCAAATTATCTGCGGCGACGTTTGGAATAAAGCTCCATGATCTTCAGCGCAAGAAGGTCGCTCTGGTGCCGGATCTTGCCATTTTTGTATTCAGCCAGGTCCGCTTCGATCAGCTCGATCCCCTCATCTTCGGCGCTGTGGAGGTCATATTCCACGCATTCGGCGCCGTCGGCACGGTAGTGCGCCAGGATATCCTCCGGAATCCTGCCGGCCCGGTTCACCAGGGCGATATCGATCAGCCCCCTGCCGCAATGGTCCCAAATAGCCTTGAGATGGTCCTGCAGGGTGTAGCCCTGGGTTTCCCCCGGCTGCGTCATGATATTCGCCACATAAAACTTCACCGCCCGGCTGCGCTTGACGGCCGAGCATACCCCATCGATCAAAAGATTCGGCAGCAGCGAAGTATAGAGGCTGCCCGGGCCGATTACGATAATATCCGCCTGGCGGATGGCGTCCAGAACCTCTGGCAGCGGCTGGGCGCCGCCCGGCTCCAGCCATACGCGATGAATGCGGCCGCCCACCTCCGCCTGGGCACGGCCCAGGTTCGATTCCCCCTGAACCAGCTGCCCGCCGCTCATGATGCCGTTCAGCGACAGGTTTTCCAGGCTTACCGGCAGCACCTGCCCGGTGACCGCAAGCACGTCGTCCAGCGTCCGGATCCCCTCCAGGAAGCCGCCGGATATATCGCCGGTGGCGACCAATAGAAGGTTACCCAGGCATTGACCCTGCAGCGTTCCTTCCGGGAATCGGTATTGCATCAGCCGTTCCATCACCGGCTCTACCTGGGAGAGGGCGATGATGCAGTTGCGGATATCGCCCGGCGGCAGCACGCCCAGGTCCTCCCGCAGCTGGCCTGAATTCCCGCCGTTATCGGCCACAGTAACCACGGCCGTCAGGTTGCTCGATAGGGTTTTTAGTCCCCGCAGCAGCGTGGACATGCCCGAACCGCCGCCGATCGCCACAATCCTGGGGCCGTGATCCAGCATCTTTTTGCGGAATATTTCATCCTTCCACCGGGCTGTGACCATACCGCTCTGTTTCCGCGTTTGCCATAGCTTCGCCACCAGCGCGCCCACTCCGGCGAGGAAAACCAGCACGCCCAGGGCCATCAGCATAACCGAGCCCCGGAAGCGGCGCAGCGACTCCGGCGAAACCTGCGCCCACAGCAGGCAGGCCGCCGTTAAGGCCAGCGCAAATCCCGCCGCGGTCAGCGCCGCCAGCCGTTTCATCCCTGTCCCTGGGCGCATCCAGCGCAAAATGCCGGAGTTCTTCAGCCGCGCCCAGCGGGGCTTCATCGCGCGGCCTCCTGCTTCAGGTCGCGATGCTCCACATGGATTGCATAGCCCCTGTCCCGAAGGCCGTCGGCCAGCCGCTGGGCGATCGCCACCGAGCGGTGCATCCCGCCTGTGCATCCGATGCCAATGACCAGCTGGGGCTTGCCCTCGCGGATATACTGGGGAATCAAAAAGTCCAGCAGGTCAAAGAGCTTATCGAGGAACACGCGCGTTTCCGGGAAGCTCATCACATAGTCGCGCACCGGCGCTTCCAGCCCTGAGTGGGTCTTGAGCGATTCCACATAATAGGGATTATTAATAAAGCGCGCGTCCAGAACCAGATCCGCGTCGTTGGGGATGCCATATTTGAAGCCAAAGGAAACCACCGAGACGGGAAAGGGCCGCTGCGCGTCGCTGGGATTATACAGCTCCTGCAGGCGCTTCTTCAAGACGCTGGCCTTCAGGTTGGAGGTATTGATGACCTGATCAGCGCGCTCCCGCAGCTGATTCAGCATCCTGCGTTCATGGTCAATGGATTCCTTCAGCGAGGCGCCCTCTACCGGATGCATACGCCGGCTTTCCTTGTACCGCTTGATCAAGGTCGCGTCGTCGGCGTCCAGATAGAGCACCTCATATCGGATATTGGCCTCATCCAGGTTCCGCAGCGCCTCAAAGACCGAGGCAAAAAACGCGCCGCCCCGGATGTCCACATTGATTGCGATCCGTCCCTCCTCGCCGCTGCCGCCCCGCATCCGCTGGGCATAAAGCTGGATAAAGGTACGGATCAGGTCCGGCGGCAGGTTGTCCACGCAAAAATACCCCATATCCTCGAAGCAATTCAGCGCATGGGACTTGCCCGCGCCGGACATGCCAGTCAGTATTACAACGCGCATGCTCTTCTCCTATTCCCCGATCCGGCGAATTTCCGGTTCCAGTTCGACGCCATATCTTTCCCGAACCACCCGCTGAATGTGCTCAATTAAGGCTACCACATCCCGGGCCGTTGCGCCGCCCTTATTGATGATAAAGCCCGCATGCAGGTCTGAAACCTGCGCCTGGCCGACTGAATACCCCTTCAGGCCCGCATCCTCGATCAGCTTGCCGGCAAAATATCCCTCCGGCCGCTTGAACACGCTGCCGGCCGAGGGGTAACTCAGCGGCTGCTTTTCCCTGCGCCGGCGGGTGTATTCCTCCATCCGGGCCCGGATCGCCTCCGGTTCGTCTGGCGAAAGGCGCCAAGCGGCGGACAGCACCACCATCCCCCGGGCCATCGCCAGGCTGGTTCGGTAGCCAAAGTCCATCTGCTGCCGGGTATAGCGCCGGATCTCGCCTGTATGCGGATCCAGCATACGCACCCATTCCAGATGCTGGGATACCATCCCGCCATAGGCGCCGGCATTCATGCAGATTGCGCCGCCCACGTTGCCGGGGATCCCGGAAACAGCCTCCAGGCCGGCGAGGCCATCCAGCAGGGCGCGCTGGGCCACCGCCTTGAGCGAAGCCCCGGCCTGGGCGCACAGCAGCCCTTCTTCCGCCCATATCCGCTGAAAATCCCGGCCCAGGCACAGCACAAGGCCCCGGATCCCGTTGTCCGCTACCAACAGGTTGCTTCCATTGCCGATCACCGTGATAGCCACGCCTTCCTCCTGCGCCCAGGCGCAGGCCGCAGCCGCTTCCTGTTCTGTGGCCACGGAAAGGAACAGATCCGCCGGCCCGCCGATGCGGAAGGTTGTATGCCTCGCCATAGGCTCATGCTTCAGGAGCCTGGCCCCGTCGACCGGCAGGCCGCGCAGGCGGTTTTCGTATGCTTCTATGCTCATCCCGATCTCCCATATTGATTCATTATGTCTATTGTACATGTTTTCCCCGCGGCTGACAACCAATTCCCGGCTAGGGTTTCCACAAATAGACGCCCTGATCCACAGGCCAGCCATCCGCCTGCCCCCATACGCCCTGCGTCAGCACTTCGCGGTTCGGCAGCGCGTACAGCACGCTGCCCTGCGTGACCGGCGCTGCAGCGTCGCCCAGCTCATCCGGCTCCAGGGCGATGCTTGGCAGGCATTTGGCCTGGGTCAGCACCTTTTTCTGAGAGGAAGGCGAAAGCAGCTGCTCCACTGTTTTCCGGCATATTTCGTCCTTTTGGGCGTCGCCGCTCTGCTTGGCGCCGATCCACTGCACGCTGCGCAGCCGCGGAAGCTCCTGGGGCCAATCCACCACCGTCAGCTGTGGCCCCCGATCCTCCTGCTGGCGCCAGGCCAGCGTCATCTCCTCCCATGGCCCGGCCAGAAGCATGCTTACATTCCCCTCCACCAGCTGGTTCCATGCCTCCCGTTCGCTGAATTCTCCCGGCAGGATGGCCTCCTCAGCAATCCCCCAGGCCGTCAACGCCGGCCACCGCCCCTGGGACGCGGCGATCCCATACAGGGTCTGGCTGTTTTTCCCCTTGGTCTGGTAGGTCAGGCCTGTTGCCAGGTCGATCATATCCTGCAGTGTCCAGTCGTTTCCGGGCGCGCTTAGCTTTTGCGCCGCAAGGCTTGTATCCCGGATCATCACCCTGGCGTCGCTGGCCATCCAGGGCAGGAAGCAGCCCTCCCCGCCCAGATAATCCTGGTAACAGGGCAGCAGGCGCTCGCAGGAAAGCGTTTGCCACGCCTCCTGGGCTGGCAGTGGAATGCCGCCGGGAAAGGAGAGGATATCCGGCGTTTCCCCCTGGGCCATCCTTTGGCATGCCTGTTGGGGCTCCAGGGTTTCCAGGGTGAAATACACGCCGGGGTTACGGCCCTCCATCTGGTCCAGCACCGCAGACAGCAGCGCAGAAGCGTTGACGCCCCCTGTACGCCACTGGCTGATATGCCATACGGTGATGGTGCCCCGAAAGGCTTCCGCACGTTTCTGTTCCTCGGCCTGGGCCGGGCTCTGCGGCTCCCGGCGTTCCGGCAGCAGCGCCCAGCCCGCCGCCGCCAGAGCCGCGGCGCACAGCAGGCAGATGACCCGCAGCAGGATTTTATTCGACGACATGGCAATCCCTCCCGGGATAGCCTATGCCTTCGCCCCCTCCTTCATCCCTCGGAAAGCCAGCGCCTCTCTAAAGCATCCTGATTAAGGCGGATATACCGGTAGCACGAAGGGCGGGAGAGCCCATTGCTCCCCCGCCCCTTGCCTCAATGCCCGGCTTCCGTCTCCGCCCTCTAGCGCCGGCCGGCTTCCCCATTGTGAAGCGTATCGTTCAGGATACGGTAAAAGGCTGCCCGGTCCACATCCCTTGCAATCTCGACATTGCCTGCTGGGGCTGCGCTGAAGGCTGTACCGCCCATATTATCCTCCCGTTCTGTCTCAACCCGTACAAAGCCGCGCTCAAAGCGGCAAAGCTCCGGATAGAACGCGCAGACAGCCGCCAGCGGATCGTGCAGCGTCAGCTTGCCAGAGCTCTCCAGCCATGCGTTACCGAAGGCGAAAACAGCCCGGATAAGGTCGCTATCGGCCTGCAGCAGCGCACCCGCCCGGCTGGATTCAATCGTCAGCTGATCCGTCACCTCCAGGGGAATCGCCCGGTGAAGGGCCACATGAGCGGCAAACACCCGCTTTGACGCCAGGGGATCCGCCCAGGCGTTCCAGTTATACCAAGGCTCCGGCAGGGGCGCTTGTCCAAAATAGCCGTTCATCACATAGAGCCCCTTCAGCAGGCCCGGCGCGTCGGGATAAGCCTGGAACAGCGCCGCCACATTCGTCATATTGCCGATGGCTATCAGGATGACTTCATGGGGGTTTTCCGCAATCTTCCCATAGAGGAAGGCCGCTGCGTCTCCCCTTGTATACTGCCGGTGGGGCCAGTCCACCAGCGCCCCGGCGCCCTCCGGCGTGGGGTACAGCGGGATTGGCTGAAGCGCCGTATCAAGTCCCGCCACAATCGGGATATCCCGCCCCGCAGCCCGGCATATCGCATCGGCTACCGCAGCCCGCTTTTCAGACTCGCCGCAGACCGTCGTAATGCCCATCAGCGCGCATCGCGGCTCCTTCAGCAGGTAGGCAAGACATACCGCGTCGTCAATATCCCCGCCAATATCCGTATCCAACAATACCTTTTCCATATCCCTCGAATCTCCTGCAGGCTTTTTGCCATTTACCCAATGAAAAAGCGGCCGGTTTGGCCGCTTCCTTTTGGATGAGGGTTATAGGTTGCCCGCGCCCATCATAGCCGCGCCGATGATGCCGGCTTCATTGCCCATGGGCGAAAGCATAATATCAGCGTAGGGCAGGTCCTTATAGAAGATATGCTTCTTCACCTCAGGCAGCAGGGCTTCCATCAAAAAGTCCCCGGCCTTGGCCACGCCGCCGCCGATGGCAATGACCTCGGGATCAAAGAGGTTAATGAGCGATACGATCCCCATGGCCAAATAATGGATAAAGCGTTCAAAAATCTCCAGGGCAAAAATATCGCCCTCCTTGGCCGAATCCAATACGATCTTTGCCGTAACCTTATCCAGGTCGCCGCCGGTTTTCAGGGTGATGCGGCTGTCCGGGTGGGCAATGATGCATTTGCGCCCTTCGCGGATCAGGGCCGTCGCAGAGGTATACCGCTCGAAGCAGCCCCGGTTGCCGCAGGAGCACTGCTCCCCCTGCACCTCCACGATCATATGGCCAATCTCTGCGCCCACATGATGGACGCCGCCCAGGATGCGGCCGTTCAGGACAATGCCGCCTCCGACGCCCGTACCCAGCGTCAGCAGGATCACATCGCTGCGGCCCTTGGCGCAGCCCGCCACCGTTTCAGCCAGCGCGGCGACGTTGGCGTCGTTATCGACGAATACCGGAAGGTCAACATGCTTTTTCAGCTCCGCACAGATCGGGACATGGTTCCAGCTCAGGTTATTGGCAAACACGATTTCGCCGGCCTTGCAATCAGCCGCGCCGGGAGAGCCGATACCGACCGCCTTCACGTCCTTCACCGTGCAGCCGCTGTCGCGGATCACCTTGTTCACCAGCGCGCCCATATCGCCGATAATCTGCTCATAGGGGCGTCCCACGCCTGTGGGGCAGCTGTCCTGGTGGAGCAGCTCGCCCGATTCGGTCACCACGCCGGCCGCAATGTTGGTCCCGCCCAGATCAACGCCTACATAATACATGCTCTTCCTCCTCTATCCTTAAGGCATCAGCTGCGAAAAGCGCTTTTCCAGCTCCTTCGCCGCATTATAGCCCAATGCTTTAAGCTGCTGGTTGCTGGCCGCAACCTCCAGGATAATGCCCAGGTTCCGCCCTGTGCGCACCGGCACCACAAGATAGGGCAGCTTGACGCCCAGGAGCGTCATATACTCCTCCTCCAGGCCCAGGCGGTCGTACATCTTTTCGTTGTCCCATATCTCCAGCTCCACCACCATATCGATCGTCTTGGAGATCAGGACCGAGCCGATACCGTACATTTGCCGCACGTCAATGATCCCGATACCCCGCAGCTCCATGAAATGGCGGATGGACTCCGGCGAGGTGCCCACCAGCTGGTCCCGGGCAACGCGGCTGATTTCCACCACATCATCGGCCACCAAGCGGTGCCCGCGCTTGACTAGCTCCAGGGCCGTCTCGCTCTTGCCGATGCCCGATTCGCCGGTCAGCAGCATGCCAACGCCATTGACGTCCACCAGCACGCCATGCCGGGTTATCCGCGGGGAAAGCTCCGCTTCCAGGTAGGTAATGACGTCCAGAATCACCTTGGTCGTTACCGCCTCGCTGGTCAGGATCGGACGCTTATGGCGTTTAGCCGCTGCCAGCAGCGCTTCGGGCACCTCCAGCCCCCTGCACACGATCACGCAGGGGATGGGCGCGGAGAACATGTCCTCCATCACATCCTGCATGGAGGCCTCGGGAATATGCTCCAGAATGTAGGTCATCTCCACCTTGCCGATAATCTGCACCCGCTCGGTGGCGAAATAATGCAGATAGCCCGACAGCTGCAGGCCCGGACGGTTCACACTGGCGGTGGTGATCTCCACCTCCTCCCGCCCGCCGTCATACAAAATGGCAAGCCCCAGATCCTGGGCAAACTGTTTTAGCTTTAGCCGCGCCATTTTGACCCCCTTCGACAGATATAGCTACCTCTTATTATACTGAAGTTTTCCCCTCCTGGCTAGAGGAGGAATGCATCAATTCGTATACCTGGCGGGCGATTTTTTCTGTAATCCCCGGCACCTGCATCAGCTCCTCCACCGTCGCCTGCTTCATCATCGCCTGGACGGGGTACGCCTTCAAAAGCGCCTTGCGCCGGGCCGGGCCGACGCCGGGAATCTGATCCAGCTGGGTCAGCAGCGCCTTATGCCCCCGCAGCGAGCGGTGGTAGGTGATGGCAAAGCGGTGGGCCTCGTCGCGGATGCGCTGCACCATGTGCAGGGCCGGCGCCGTCTTGGGCAGCTTCACCGGCTCCTCCTCGCCCACCTTATAGAGCCATTCCTCCCGTTTGGCCAGGCCCACCGCGGGGATATCCCCCACGCCGGCCGCCTCCATGGCCTCCCGGGCAAAGGCCAGCTGCTCAGGGCCACCGTCGATGATGACAAGATCGGGGAAGCGGTTGAATTTCCCCTCCTTCGCTTCGCCGCCCAGACTCTTTCGCTCCTCCAGGCCATGGGCAAACCGGCGGCTCAGCACCTCGCGCATGCTGGCGAAATCGTTGGCGCCTTCCACCGTTTTGATCTTAAACCGCCGGTATTCCTTGGGCGCCGCCTTGCCGTCCAGCATCACCACCATGGAAGCCACCGAGTTGGTACCCTGGATGTTGGAGATGTCGTAGCACTCGATCCGATGGGGCGCCTTTTCAAGGCCCAGCGCCCGGGCCAGGTCGATGGCCGCCCCGCCGGTGCGCTCCCATTCCCGCTGCTGGGCGATCACCTCGCGCTCCATGCTCTGCCGCGCGTTCTCGCAGGCCATATCCACCAGCTTGCGTTTCTCGCCCCGTTCCGGCTTGTGCAGGTAGACTCTTCCCTGCCGCAGCTCGGTCAGCCATTGCTCCAGCGCTTCGCCGTCATCGGGCATATAGGGGGTCAGGATCCACTGGGGAATCACCTTGGCCGAGGCATAATAATCCCGCAGGAAGCCCCGGATCAGCTGCTCAGGCCCCTCCTCCAGGTTTTCCTCCAGGCTGAAGGTTTCGCTGCCGTTGAGAAAGCCGCCCCGGATCACCAGAAGCTGGATCTGCACGCGGCCGTCCTGCTGATAGAACCCCAGGATGTCCCAGTCCTCGCGGCTTGTGATAATCGCCTTCTGCTGGCTGGAAAGCACCCGCTCCACCGCCATCAGCCGGTCGCGGTACAGCGCCGCCTTCTCAAACTGCAGCGCTGCCGAAGCCTCCTGCATATTCCGCCTGAGCTCGCTTACCACTTCCTCGCCATGGCCCTCCAGGAACCGGCAGGCCTGGCGCACCAGCGCTTTATATTCCTGCTCATCCACCTTTCCGGTGCAGGGCGCCAGGCAGGTGCCCATGTGGGCGTTGAGGCAGGGACGCTCCTTGCCCGCCCGGGCCGGCAGATCCCGCCGGCAGGTGCGCAGGGGGAACGCCTTTCCCACCGCCTCCAGCGCCTGGCGGACAGCCCGGGCGGAGAAGTAGGGCCCGAAATAGCGGGCCTTGTCCTTCTTCATCTGCCGGGCGATCTCCAGCCGCGGATAGGCCTGCTCCATATCCACCCGGATATAGGGGTAGTGCTTGTCGTCCCGCAGCATAATGTTGTAATGGGGACGGTATTGCTTAATGAGATTGCACTCCAGGATGAAGGCCTCCAGCTCGCTGTCCACCAGCACATAATCGAAGCTTTCGATATGCTCCACCATGGCGTCTACCTTGGGCTGCCCCGGGTGCCGGCCGCGGAAATACTGCCTGACCCGGTTTTTCAGGGAAACGGCCTTCCCTACATAGATCACCGTCCCCTCGGCATCCTTCATCAGGTATACGCCCGGATGATCCGGCAGCGTTGCAATCAGGTTTTCCAGCTTCTGCTTCAATTTGTCCTCCTGCTAGCGCATTCTCCGCAGCGCCTCCAGCCCTGCGGCCACTGATTCGGGCTCCACAGGATGGGCGCTGTAGCGGGCCTCGTTATAATCCTCCAGAAGCCGCTGCACCCTGGGATCCTGGGCAAAGCGCGCCTCCGCCAGCTCCCTCGGCGTCTGCGTGCTGTCGAAGCGCCGTTTCCGCCTGAGCTGCTCCCGCAGCCGGCAGAAAAGCCAGCGGACCTTGGCCCGGTCATCCGGCTGATCCTCCAGCTTGGGCCGCGGCCTGGGCCTGCGCCGCCGGATACGTTCGCCCAGCTCCCGCTTCAGCTGCGCCCAGCTCATCAGGCTTTCCTCCTCCTGCACATAGCCCTCCGCCGTCTGCCAGCGGCTCATCTTTTGCCGGATCCATCCCTTGAACTGCCGGAAAAGCGACCGGAGCTTATAGCAGAGCAGCCCCAGCGCCGCAAGCCCCAGCGCGATGGTCAGCATCGGGATCAGCACATTTTCCAGCTGGCGTACCCATTCGGGCGCCTCGGGTACGGTAAAGCGAAACCCCTCCCCCGTGGGAATATCCGGCTGGAAGCTTGGCAGCGGGGCGGCGGGAGCCGATCCCCCGCCGCCTGTGAAGCGCTCCATCAGCCACAGGAAAAACCGGCTGAACAGATTGCGCAGAAAGCCCAGGCTGGAGAGAAAGAGAATGATCCCGAGCAGGCCAAGGATCAGCGTAAGGTTAAAGGTGCGCACCGGCTTGGGCACATCCGGCTGGTTCTTGGTGGCGGCCATCCGGGTTACGAACTGAAAATTGATGATGAGCAGGGACAGGATCAGCCACATCACGCCATACAGGAAGATGGGCTGCACAAGATCGCTTTTGTCCTGCGCCGTATAGAGCCCCGTGGCACGGTAGGAAAAGTAGGTCAAGATATACAGCGCAAGGCCGACCCCCAGCTTATAGGGCTCCAAGCCTGCCGGCAGGCCGCGCCGGCACTCCAGCTGGCTCCAGGCCATAGCCGCGCCGGACAGAAGGCCCAGCAGAGGCGCCGTCCAGCCCTGCGGCTCTTGCCCCACGATGCCGAAAAACACCTGCGGCAAAAAGGCAAAACCCGCGCCGAGGCCCAGCGCCATCATCAGAAGGATGCCGATCCATACCGGCCACTGCCTGGGCAGAAGCAGGTCGGCCAGCCAACCCACCAGGCCCAGGCCGCACAGCACCGCCAAAAGCAGCGCCAGCGGGCCCGTCCCCGGAGAGCCGGCGGCGATGGCCGCCAGCGGCAGCAGGATAAAGCCATGGCACAGGGGGATCAGCAGCTTTTTACACGACGCGATCATGGGCCGCCTCCTTTCGGGCGATGGGGTAATGGTATACGGCATGGCCCATGCCCCGCAGGGTTGCGGCCGCCGCCTCCAGGCCCTCGCTCCAGTAGCAGGACAGCACCACAACGTCCACCGGATCAAGGGGCAGCAGCCGGGCCAGGCGCTCCATATAGCTATGAAAGCTGATTCGCCGCTGCATGATGATTCGGGCAACCAGCTCCATGCAGTCGTTATAGTGCTGCGGCGCGCTCTGCGGGCCCAGATAGATTTCCTCCTTCTCCGCGCCCTGCAGCTGCCCGTTGCTGGCAAAGCCGCAGGCCACCCGCTCCTTCCGGCACCAGGCCACCATGGTAGCCGCCAGGGAAACCGCGTCCTCCAGCGATTCCCGCTCCTGAAAGGTCAATACGCCCCATTGATCCTCGTCCATCTGGGCGTTCAGCACAATCAGCATGCGCGGCGAAGCCGTATAGTCGTGGGTTTTCACCTGCAGCACCCCGGTGCGGGCGGTCGCTCCGGCGTGGATATCGCGCCGGTTATCGCCCATCCGGTATTCCCGTATCCCATTGACCAGGAAGAGATCCGGCTGGATCCACCGCCGCACGGCTACGTCGCCCTGCCACTGCCGGGAGGGGAGTTCAAGGGCGGAAAAGCTTTTCAGCTGAGGATAGACCAGCAGCTTTGCATCCAGGGAAAGGGTCCTGTGGGCCGAATACAGCCCCAGCAGGTCGCCGCTTGTCAGCGTGACCGAGGTGAGATCGTACAGCCCGCGATGGGTGCAGGTTACCTGGTAGCGCCGCCGGATGTGCCGGAAGGGCATAAGCGTAAAGATGGACCGGTGATAGAATTCATCCTCGATATTCAGATCCTTCTGCGCAGTAAAGGCCAGCGCCGACGGAATCCGGGATTCCACCCGCAGCCATGGCACGGGGACGAACCGGCGGGCGGTAATGTCCTCCACCAGCTCCAGCTTCTCCCCCACCTGGGCACGGCTAGCGCTGAAATAGCGGACATAGGTGATCCCCTTCTGCCCGGCGGCGCGGAAGACCGCCATCTGGATCAAAACGGCTGCGCAGGCAATGACGAGCAGCCAGAAGACGTTCATGCCTCTTCCTCCGGCTCCGTCGGCACGGGCACCTGTGCCAGCAGCGTGCCCATGACCCGTGCAGCCATGTCCCCGCCGTCGAAGGCATTGCGGCAAAGAATACGGTGGCCCAGCACCGGCCCTGCCATATCCTTGACATCGTCCGGCAGCACATAATCCCGCCCCTTTAGGACCGCCCAGCTTTGGGAAGCCCGCAAAAGGGCCAGGGAACCCCGGGGGCTCACGCCTAGGGCCACGTCCGGCAGCTGGCGCGTCTTTTCCACCAGATCCACGATATAACGCCGCACCGGCGCGCTCACCATGACCTTGGTCACCGCATCCTGCGCCTGGGCGATCTGCTGCGCGGTAGCCACCGGCGCAAGCTGGGCCAGCGGGTCATTGTCGATAAAGCGGTCCAGCACCGCCACGGCGTCGTCGGTGGGCAGATAGCCCATCTTCGTCTTAATCAGGAAGCGGTCCAGCTGCGCCTCCGGCAGCGGGAAGGTGCCCTGCGTCTCCACCGGGTTCTGGGTGGCGATGACCATAAAGGGCGCCTCCAGCGGATAGGTTATGCCGTCAGAAGTAATCTGGCGCTCCTCCATACATTCCAGAAGGGCCGACTGCGTGCGGGGTGTGGCGCGGTTGATCTCATCCGCCAGAAGGATATGGCAAAAGGCCGGCCCCTTTTTGAAATCAAAGGTCATGTCCCGCTGGTTGTACACGCTGGCGCCGGTGATGTCCATGGGCAGGATATCCGGCGTGAATTGAATGCGGCTGAAATCGCCCTGTATGGACCGTGCCAGCGCCTTGGCCAGCACGGTTTTCCCTGTGCCGGGCACATCCTCCAGCAGCACATGCCCCCTGGCCAGCAGCGCGGCCAGCATCAGATCCATCGCCTGGCGCTGTCCGACGATCACCTTAGCTACGTTTTCTCGAATTTTTTCCGTTAGCTGCGTCGCTTGCATCAAGTCCATCCCTGTTTCCTCCTTTTTTGTTTCCCGCTGCCCGCGGTCTGCTAGTATCCTGCCTTTACGGCCTTTTCAAGCACTGTCTTGGCGATGGGCGCGGCCACGCGGCCGCCGGAGCCTCCGTTTTCCACGATAACGGTAATGGCCAGCGGGTGCTCCGCCTCCTCGATGAATCCCATAAACCAGGCATGAGCCTTCTGGGAGCCGCCCACCTCGGCGGTGCCCGTCTTGCCGCAAACCGTTACCCCCTCTACCGCGGCCCGGCTGCCCGTGCCATCCTCCACCACGGCGCGCATCATATCCTTCACCTGGCCGGCTACCTCAGCCGACATGATGCGGCTGTCCTGCAGGGCGCTGGTCAGGTTGCTCACGTCCAGAGCCGACGATTTGACCAATCGCGGCTCCTTGACCACGCCGCCGTTGGCGACGCCGCCGGCAATCATGCACATCTGCATGGGGGTTACCGTATCCTTATCCTGGCCAATCGCCGCCCATCCCACCTCTGATTCCCGGCTGCTGGCCGTAATGCCCAGCTTGCTGGCGTACAGGGTGAAGTCCTTATACATCGTTTCCTTATAAAAGCCCATGCTCTGCGCCGTACTGACCAGCTTTTCTGCGCCCAGCTCCACGCCCAGTTGGGCGAAGGCACAGTTACAGCTGTTGGCAAAGGCCTCCTCCAGGTCCTGCTCCCCATGCTCCGACGGGCAGGTGATGGTATCGCCGTCCAACGCCAGGGAGCCGTCGCAGGTATAGTTCCAGTTTTCATTGATTCCGTTGTTCAGCGCCGCCGTCAGCGTGACCACCTTGAAGATCGAACCCGGGACATAGCGCCCCTGGATCGCCCGGTTCACCAGCACCGACGACTCGGAGGACAGGTCGGCGTCGTCCATGTTCTTCGGGTCAAAGCCGGGCGTACTCGTCAGGGCAAGAATCTCCCCGGTTTTATAATTCATCAGGATCACAGCGCCCCGCGCCCCGTCCAGCGCCTTATAGGCTGTGGTGCAAAGCGATTCATCGGCCGTCAGGGTTACGTCGTTGCCCTTGACCGGCGTCTGCTCCAGGAATTGCTTCATGGTGTTCAAAAAGCTGGCGTTATAGCCCAGCAGGGTAGCGGCATAGGTGCTTTCCACCCCGGTGGCGCAGAGGCCCTTGGTGTCGCCGATGATGTGGCACATGGCGTACCGCTGGGATTTGTTGTCCAGGTAGGTGCGCTTTCCGGCATCGTTGGTGCTGACGATAAGCTCGCCGGTACGGTCATAGATGTCGCCCGGCGTCACCGTGGCCCTCTGCTGCTGCAGCCGGGGATTATAGGGGCTGTTCAGCCAGCGGTTCCCCCAGATCACCGCATCGTATACCAGATATCCGGTGAGCAGGACAAAGCAGACCACCATCACGCCCAGCAAATACTTGATGTTCTTCCTCAGCTCCTTCATGCGTCCTCCTCTCCGCCTTCCTCCTCAAGATGGGCCTCCGCCTCCCGGCCGCTGGCCTCGGATACAGCCTGCAAAATGCCGATCAGCATAAAGGTCGCCACCATGGAGCTGCCGCCGTAGCTGACCAGCGGCAGCGTGATGCCCGTCAGCGGAATAAGCTTGATGACGCCGCCGATAATGATGAAGCTTTGCAGGGCGATAAGGACCGTGCTGCCCAGCGCCAGCAGCGCATGGTAGGCGTTCACCGCCCGCCGGGCGATAATCGCGCCCCGCACCACCAGCATCACATAAAAGCCAATCAGCAGGATACCCGCCAGCACGCCCATCTCCTCGCACACAACGGCAAAAATGTAGTCCGTCCGGTAGGCGGGGATCGATTTGGGGCTGCCCAGGCCCAGGCCCGTGCCGAACATGCCGCCGGACACGATCGCCATCAGCCCCTGCACAATCTGATATCCGCCGTCGTTAGCCTGGCTCCAGGGGTTCTGCCACACGGAAACGCGGGTCTTGACGTGATCAAAGAGATGATAGCTGGCCACGCCGCCCACCGCCAGCGCGCCCAGGCCCGCCGTTACATAGAACAGGCTGGAGGTGGCCACGAACAGCATCATCAAAAAGGTGCCGAAGTAGAGGAGGGCCGCGCCCAGGTCCTTGGCCAGCACCAGGAGGCATACGCAGAGAAACACATAGACGAACATGGGAATCAGCTGCCGGAAGGTATGATTTTCCCGAAGCCACAGGGCCAGCACCACCACCAGCACCACCTTGGCGAACTCCGAGGGCTGGATGGACAGCGTCTCCGTCAGGCTCAGCCAGTTCTTGGCCCCGCCGATGACCCGGCCCAGCACCAGGGTGACCGCCACCAGGATGATGCCAAAAACCATATACAGGTAAATATACCGGCGTTTGAACACATCCTTCAGAATCAGCTGCATCATGATAATCATGGCGATAAGGCCAGCGGCGCAGCAGATCACCTGCTTATAGGCCGTCGAGGAGCTCAGGCGGTACTGGAAGATTAACCCGACAGCCATCAGCAGGTTAACGATGACCATGACATACCGGTCCGCATGGCGGAAGAACTGCGGGAGAACCCAATACTGCAGGAACAAAAGGAGCAGGCTGAGCCCCAGCACAATAAAGGCGTCGTAGTCGATACCCTCTCCGCGGATGGACAGCAGCCCAAAGCTGACGATCTCCAGGATGGCTACCAGACTCATCAGCATTCCGCTGCGCTTACCGATGCTTCCCATGATCCACCTCCTGCTGCAGCAGCCGCACACTGCCCCGGGTCAGCCCCATCATCAGGCTGTCCCCCTCGTTGATGGGCGTGCGGCTGCGTACACGCTGCCCGTTAACCTTGACCGGTTTTCTGGACATGGGCATGATATAGAGCTGCCCGCCCTGCAAAAAGATGTGGGCATGCACCGGCGCCATGGTCTTGTCCTTCAGCGCAATATCACAGCGGTTGGACCGCCCCACCATACAGTCCTGCAAGATGCCGAATTTCAGGCTTTTCCGGTTCTCGTCGCGGATCTCCAGCACCCCTACATAAATCTGCGGCAGCCCACCGGCGCCCTGCCGCCGGCGGCGGGCATCCTGCATCGAGGAACGGAATATATTGAGAAAAATAAGCGCCATAATCAGCACCGCCACATACCGGAAGCCGGTGGCCGCGAGGGTATAGATGGATTGCTGCATCATGTCCTCCCTTTAATGGTGTTCGCTTGTCCTGCCCGGCGGCGGACCGCCAGCGGCGGGATAGGCTCTTCCATTATACCACACCGCCGGCGCTTACCGGTAGATTTCCCCCGACTGGAACTGGGCCCAGGCCGTTTCAAACCAGCTTTCCTCCTGGGGCAGCGGCAGCACTGCCCGGAAGCGGCACTCCACCTTCCCCTGCCGGAGGCATACCTGCTGAACCTGGCCCTCCAGGGCGCGGCCGGCAGCCCGGCAGCGCAGCTGCGGCAGCGCCAGCGCGCCCTCCCCATCTGCGATCAGGGCGGAACCGCGGCTCCCGCCCCCCGCTTCAATGTAGCGCTGAACGGAAACCGCCATGGCCTGCTGCACCGTCAGGAGATCCTCTACGGCAAAGGCGGCCTCCAGCTCGGGCAGGCTCCGGACCGTCATGACCTGCTCCAGGCTGCCAAGCTCCTCTCCGGCGGCTTGGGCAATTTCCCGGGCGCTTTCAAGGCTCCGCACATGGCCCATGCCCTCCATCCGCGCCTTCAGCCGCCGCCAGCAGGCGGCCGGCGGTTCCCCGCCCTCCCGCAGGAAGCCCTGCGTCCGGGCCTCCAGCGCTTCCGCCTGCGCCTGTAGCTCATCGCCCCACGCCGGCAGCGGCGCCGGGTGCGCCGCAATCCACTGCGCCGCCCGCAGGCTGCCGACCTGCCCGCTGTTCAGCGCCGCTCCGCCCGGGCGGCGCACGCCGTGGGTACCC